>NZ_JBEPEI010000023.1:0-128698 GCF_040300765.1 Streptosporangium sp. NPDC000239
GTCGGGCGTGAGAGGGCCGAGGACCGTGGCGGGACCCGGCCCTCTCACGCCCGACCCGAAGCCCGGATCGAAGCCCGGCTCAAGACCCTGCCCGAAGCCCGGTTCGAGGCCCGGGTCAGGACCAGGGCCGGAACCCAGGCCCGGTCCCAGGTCCGGTCCCAGGTCCGGGACGGGCGCGACGGGGCCGGGGACGAGGTTGGCCTGGGCGAGGAGCGCCGGGCGGGCGGGGACGAGCCGGGAGGCGGCACGGCGGGCGGGTTCCCGCCGGTCGATCGGGGCCGGCCCCTCCCCCAGCCAGTCCGGTGTCCCGGAGGAGGCGGCGCGGAGGCAGAGGTCTCCGCCCGAGGCGTCCCGCCGGGCGGGGACGGGGCCGGACAGGGGCGTGGGGGTGACGTTGGGGTCCCCGGGGCGCCAGTGGGCCGTCCCCGTCCCCGCCAGGGCGACCACCGGGCCGTGCAGCCTCTCGCGGGCCGTGCCGCCCAGCCCCCTGGTCACGGCGCGCAGCACCTCCCCCGCCGGTACGGCCCTGCCGAAGGTCACCTCGACGCGCCACGCCCAGGCGGGCGGCCGTCCGCCGCTCACGTGGACCTCGCGCAGCGCGCGCCAGAACGCGGCCCCGTCGGGGACGGGCACCGGAGCCACCCGCCACGGCGGCGTCTCGGCGACCATGACCGTCAGCGTCCGCACCCGCGGCAGCATCCCCCCGTACGGCACGGCCCTGCGCAGGTCGGCGGGGGTCCTGGCGAGCAGCAGGAACCTCTCGCTCTCCTCGGCGATCACATGGTCGGCGGGGACGGCGTCCAGGTCCGTCCAGGTCGCGTCCGTCCCGTCGCGCAGTCTCGCCAGTACGGCGGGGCTCTCCTCGAACCCGATGTGGCAGCCGAGCACCTCGCGGTTCACATGCCGCCCCTGACGAAGACGTCCAGGCCCTTCTCCGCCGGGTGCGTGGTGCGGGTCACCTCGGGGAAGCGCAGCACCCAGCGGTCGCTGACCACCTTGTCGTCCGCCCTGGCCGCGTCGTCGAGGAAGAACGCGACCTGCTCGGAGCAGCGGGGCAGCAGCAGCGGAAGCGCGGGGTAGCGCGCGGCGGGCCCGGTGGCGCCGGGTGGCCCGTCCACGAAGACGAGGCCGACGTCCTCGACGCCGACGAGCGCCTCCCGGTCGTACCACAGGTAGGTCTCCATCCCCTCCAGCCAGGGCAGCAGGGGCGCGTCACGGATCTCGACGACGTCGGAGAGGCCGTGGGCACGGACCAGGTCGCGGCTGGCCTCGGCGTAGCGCGGCTCGTGTTCGAGCGCGACGACCTTCGCCCCGGTGCGTTCGGCGACGTAGCCGAGCCACACGCTCGACGACCCGCTGCCGCACTCGACGATGGTCTTCGGCCTGGTCCTGAGGATCCACCCGGTCATCATCCGCAGCACGTCGGGGGAGGCGGCCCAGCCTCTGAGCGGGGGAAGCGGAGCGCGGGGGGTGATGAGCGACCGCAGGTCGGCGAAGGCCTCGAACTGCGTGTACGAGCGGCCGATCTCCCGTTCCAGGGAGCGGTGCTGCCCGCCGACCCGCTCGAAGCCGTCCTCGACCAGCTGGTCGGTCCTGGTGAGGGAGCGCAGGCACTCGGCGTGCCGTGCCTCGCCCTTCTTCTCAAGGGAGCCGACCCTGCGCCCGACGCGGTTCAGCTCCCCGCACATCCGGCCGACCTTGGCCTCACCCCGCCGCAGCGCGCGCGTCAGGGAGCGCCCGACGGCGAACGCCAGGCAGCCCGTCCCGGCTGCGAACCCGGCGGAAAGGGCGACCGGCAGGCGGGGGTCGAAGTCTCCCGCGCTGTAGGACAGCGCCGTGATCGCGATCACCACACCGGCGGCGACCCTGATTGTACGGCTGGGCATTCTTATCAACGGCATACGTACTTGGGCCTTTCGGGAAATTGCCCGCATGGATCGCATTCCAGCGCCACCGGCCATTCAACGGGCAACGTTGTGAAAATAACGTAGTGGCCTGTTCAAGACGGTGTTCCGTGCTTGGCCCGGCCTTTGCCGACCCCGTCCCAAGGGCTTGCGCGCCCCGAATACGGGACAGGAGAATTTCACCCGGCATCCGGGGAACCGCCTTCCGCGTGAAACACCCCACGATCCGCAGGACCATGGAGAACATCGCCCGCCCCGTCGGATGCGGGCCAACAAACCACCACAAGAAGGACGGCAGACCCCTCGTACGGCACCACACATATCGCCATATCCGGCCAGCCGATAAGAACGGCGGGAAATCACCCGGCAGCCTGACCCGCATTCCTTTACGAATTGCACACGGTGCATTACCGTCGCCCCAAAGCGAGACAGAGGCGGAGACCCCCGGTCGATCCGCCTTTCCGATCACCATTCGAGAGACGGGGGCCGACCCCCACCGGCCGCCTGGAGTTGATCAGAGTGCGCCCGACCGAAACCGCCGGTGTCCCCTTCCCCTGGCACGCGCGCATCAGGGACGCCGGAACCGGCCGGATTCTGGGCGCCGGCATGCTCGTCGGCACCCGGCACGTGCTGACCTGCGCCCACGTCGCCGGTGACGGGCAGGCCCCGCCGGAGACCGAGGTCGTCGTCGAGTTCACCACCCGCCCCGGGGCGACGACCACCGGCCGGGTCGAACCGGACCACTGGATTCCCGAGGGAAAGGCGGGCGAGGGCGACCTCGCCCTGCTCCGGCTGGCCGAGGACCAGCCGGAGGGCTGCGGCGCCTCCCTGCGCAGGCAGGCGACCCCGCTGGGGACCCAGGTCCACGCGCTCGGCTTCCCCCACGACCACCCCGACGGCCTGTGGGCCTCCATGCGGCTGGCGGGCAGTTGCGGCCCGCGTGGCGAGTGGGTGCAGCTCAACGACTGGCGTCCCGGCGAGCCCCGGCAGGGGTTCAGCGGCGCGGCCGTCCTCAACGAGCTCAACGACCACGTGATGGGCGTGGTCGTCGGCGGGCGCAGGGGCGGCCCGGCGAACCTCGCCTACATGATCCCGGTGGAGACCGTCGCGCGTTACCTGCCGCGGACCAGACGGTGGGTGCACGGGCCGGGCGCGGTCGATCCGGAGACGGCCGTCGACTACGACCCACTGGTCCCCGACGTCGCGCTCGCCCAGCGGATGACCGACTGGCTGCGCGCGCCGAGCGCCGTACGCGTGATCACCGGCGGCGGCCCGGGGCAGTCGCGGACGCTGCGCAGCGTCATCGTCTCCTCCGACCGGGAGCACCGCCCGCCCGACGGGGTGCTGGTCTCCGCGCCCCCGGGGACCGTCTCCCCCGCCGCCAGCCTCGACCTTGCCGTCGACGCCTCGGGGAAGACCGTGGAGGCGATCTCCCTGCGCATCCTCGACCGGCTCGGCATCCCCGGCCCTCCCGGCGCCGCGGCCGGGCGGGTGCGTGACGGTGTCCCGTCCATGACCATCGTCGTGTACGGCATCGACGAGGCCGACGACCCGGTCTCCCTCGTGGAGACCCTGCTGCGGCCGCTCGCCGAGCAGCGGTCCCGGCTGCTGCTGGTGTTCGGGCGTGACGCCTCCCCGGCCCTCGACCAGGCGCGCTCCCTTGAGTCGGAGGCGGCCCGCGCCGAGCGTGCGCACGTCCTGCGGCTTCTCGGCGAGCTGGCCGACCTGGTCGCCAAGCTCGGGGCCGCCGAGCGACGCGCCGTCGAGCACTGGCGGGAGGTCGCCCCGCGTGTCGCGGGCGTGCCCGACCCGCCCGACCTCGTCGCCGCGTTCCGGCTCCGCCTGCTGCGGCATCCGGACTCGGCGCCCGAGGAGCACTGGACCGCCCGCGAGCTCCAGGAACTCCTGCGCCGCGAGGGCCGCGCGGCGGCGCGGATCGAGGAGTACGGCCGGAGCCTGCGGGAGGCCCTGGGCCGCAGGGACGAGCTGCGCGGCCGGTTGGAGACCGGCAAGGCCCTGGCGGCGGGCGCGGGCCTGGCCGAGGACATCGAGCTCGGCCGCCTCTACGACGAGGCCCACGAACTGCTGTGGGACCGGCGGCCCTGCGACGTCGACCGGGCGGGCACCCTGGTCAGGCACTACGAGACGGCCGTCAGGCGCCTGCGCGCGACCGGCAGGGCAGGCGGGGGCGGATGACCCCCTGCGCGCGCCCCGGCTGCACGGGGGTCGTCGACGAGACCGGCTACTGCGACGCCCGGGGGCACAGGAACGACCCGCCGTCCGCCGGGGCCACCGGGGCCGCCGGCGTCATTGGGGCCGCTGAGGAACCGGCCAGGTCCCACGGCACCTCCGGTACGGTCCCGCTACCCGTGCTTCCCGCGACCGACCCGCTCAGCCGTGTCGATCCCGCCCCCCGCCCGCCCGAGCACGGACGGCCCTGCGCGCGTCCCGGCTGCGCGGGGGTCGTCGGAGGCGGCTACCTCGGACAGCCGCCGCTCTTCGAGGGGGTCTGCTCGCTCTGCCGTACCCCGTACTCCTTCAGACCGAAGCTGCTGCCCGGTGAGATGGTCGACCGCTACCGGGTGCTCGGCTGCCTGGCCCACGGCGGTCTCGGCTGGGTCTACCTCGCCTGGGACACCGGGCTGGAGCTGCACGTCGCGCTCAAGGGGCTGATCGGCGACGGCGACGAACACGCCAGGCGGGTGGCCGTACGGGAACGGCAGATCCTCACCGTCCTGCACCACCCCAACATCGTCCGCATCCTCAACTTCGTCACCCACCCCGACCCGCGCTCGAAAACCGAGACCGACTACATCGTCATGGAGTACGTGGACGGGCGGTCCCTGCACGAGGTCGCCGCCACCGGTGACCTGCCCGTCGAGCAGGTGATCTCCTACGGTCTGGGCATCCTGTCGGCCTTCGAGTACCTGCACGGCTTCGCCGACGCGGGCTCGGGGCGCCGTGGCCTGCTGTACTGCGACATGAAACCCGACAACGTCCTGCACACCGGAGACCGGGTCAAGCTGATCGACCTCGGCGCGGCCCGCTGGATCGGCGACCGGACCTCCCCCCTCGTCCACACCCGTGACTTCCAGGTCTCCCAGGAGGAGATCGACGAGCACTGGCTGACCGTACGGTCCGACCTCCACACGGTCGGCCGCACCCTGGAGTCCCTGCTCCCCGGAGGCTGGCAGGCCGAGGACGCCCCCGGCGCCGAGTCGTTCCTTCGGCTGCTGCGCCGCGCGACCGCCCCGTTCCCCGAGCGGTTCTCCTCGGCGGCGGAGATGGCCGAGCAACTGCGCGGTGTGCTGCGGGAGATCCTCTCCCTGCGTGACGGCCTTCCCCGTCCCGAGCCGTCCACGGTCTTCACCCCGACCGCCGCGCTGCTCGACGCCGGGCTCGGGGCGGTGCCGCCGCTCGACCACTGGATCGGGCCCGCGGGCCGTACGGCGTTGCTGGACCCCGGCAGGCCCGCGCCCTCCGTTGGCGCCGTCCGGCTGCCCACGCCCCGGGTGAACCCCGACGACCCCGAGGCGGGTCACCTGGCGAACGTGAGCGTCGACGACCCCCGGCGGCTCGTCGACACGCTCGGCGCCCTGCGGCGGGAGTCGGCCGAGGCGTACCTGCTCATGTGCCGTGCCCACCTCGAACTGGCCGAGATCGACGAGGCCGGGCGGTGCCTGGAGAGGGCCGGGACGGTCCTCGGCGAGGGCGCGCCGTACGACTGGCGGACGGCCTGGCACCACGGGCTCCTCGCCCTCGCCGAGGGGCGGGCCGACCTGGCGCTGGAGCGGTTCGACGCCGTCTACACGGCGTTGCCCGGGGAGGACGCGCCCAAGCTGGCCCTGGGCTTCTGCGCCGAGCACCTCGGGGAGCCGGACCGGGCCGCGCGGCACTACCGGGCGGTGTGGCACCGTGACCGCTCCCAGGTGAGCGCGGCCTTCGGGCTGGCCCGCATCCACCTGGCCGAGGGCGCCAGGGGCGAGGCCGTACGGATCCTCGACCAGGTGCCCCGCGTCTCGCGGCACTTCGACGCGGCCAGGATCGCCGCGGTGCGCATCCACGCGGGACGGCTGCCCGGCGGACCGGGCGCGGGCGCGTGCCTGCCGACGGCCGCGGACCTGGGCGAGGTGATCGACCGGCTGCCCGACCTGTACCTGGACGGCGGCGACCGGGACGGCGACGCCCGCGCCCGGTTGCGGGCCGCGCTGCAGGAGGCGGCGCTTGAGTGGGTGCTGGAGGGCGGGGGACGGCGGGCCGTACCCGGCGCGACCGGAACCAGGCCCGGGAGCACGACCGGCGGCGGGACCGGGGTGTCCCGCGGGTACGGCCCCCCGGTCCTGGCCGACCCGGTCGGTGAGGCGGCCCAGCGCGCGCTCCTTGAGGAGTCCCTGCGCAGGCTCGCCCAGCAGGCGGACGACGCCCGGCGGCACAACGCGCTGATCGACCTCGCCAACACGGTCCGCCCGAGAACACGGCGGTGACCCGGCGATGATCCGGCGACGATCCGGCGACGATCCGGCGATGAGGAGGAACAGGAACGGATGAGCGCACGCCCCGCCTTCACCCTCGAAGTGGGCCAGAACAAGTACCTGCGGGCCACGGCCGGCGAGATGCACGCCATGCTCACGATCGGCGCGCACGGCCTGGACGGGCTCGCCCCCACGGTGGCCGAGGTCATCCTCGTGGACACCTCGGGCTCCATGGGCAGGCCGGGCACGAAGATCGGCGCGGCCAGGCGGGCGAGCGCGGCGGCGATCGACACGCTGCGCGACGGCGCGTTCTTCGCCGTCGTCTCCGGCAACCACGAGGCCGCGATGGTCTACCCGCCCGCCCCCGGGCTGGCCGTGGCGACGCCGGAGGTCAGAGCCGAGGCGAAGGCCGCGGTGCGGCGGCTCACCGAACGCGGCGGCACGGCGATGAGCACCTGGCTGCGGCTCGCCCGGCGCGTCCTCGCCACCCGGCCCGCCGTGATCAGGCACGCGATCCTGCTGACCGACGGCCGCAACGAGAGCGAGCCGGGGGAACGGCTCGACGCGGAACTCGACGCCTGCGCGGGACTCTTCTCCTGCGACGCCCGCGGCATCGGGGACGGCTGGGCGTCACAGGAGCTGCTGCGCGTCGTCACCGGGCTCAACGGCACGGCCGACGCCGTACGCGAGGACGCCGACCTGGTGGCCGACTTCCGGGAGATGACGCGTTCCGCGATGCGCAGGGGTGTCCCCGACCTGCGCGTCAGGCTGAGGCTGCTGCCCGGTGCCGAGGTCCGCTACGTCAAACAGGTCTTCCCCGTCGAGGCCGACCTCACCGGGCGGCTCGTACGGACCGACGGGACGGTGGAGTTCGGGACGGGGCCGTGGGGTGAGGAGAGCAGGGAGTACTTCGTCCGCATAGACGTCGATCCGACCGGCCGTGACAGGGGCGAGGACCTGCGGCTGGCCCGGGTGGACCTGGCGGCGGCCGAGGGGGCCTCCGGAGAGGTCGAACTGCCCGCCGTGGGGACGCCGATCCTCGTGCACTGGACCGACGAGCCCGCGCTGTCCTCCCGGGTCGACCCGAAGGTCGGCCACCACACCCGGCACCTGGCGCTCAGGGAGGCGATCGACGCGGGCCGCCTGGCCTACGAGTCCGGCGACGGGGCCGAGGCCGAGCGGGCGTGGGGCCTGGCCGTACGGCTCGCGACGGAACTCGGCAACGACAGGAACCTGCGGTGGCTGTCCCACCTGGTCCACGTCGTGGACGCCTCCCGGGGGCTGGTGCGGCTGAGGGAGCGGATCGACCCCAGGGACATGAAGGGGTCACAGCTCAGCTCGTGGCACTCGACGCTGAGCCCCGGTGCCCGTTCCCGGCGGCTCGGTGAGGAGCCCGAGGAACGGCTGGTGGCCGCGCGGCGGCGGTGCCCGAACTGCTCACGTGTGCCACGGGCGGACTCCCTGTTCTGCGAACAGTGCGGCCTCCCCCTGCAGGATTTATCCGATTTATCGGATAAATCGGAGGCTCCCGACGAGCTGCCCCCGGAGGACCGGTGAGCACCACGCGCAGGACCCTGTGGCGCCTCCGGGCCGTACTGACGGTCGCCGTCGCCGCGCTGTTCGTCACCTCCTTCTGGCTGTTCCAGGGCGTGCACCAGACCGCGGACTCAAGGGCGATCTCCGCGATCCTGGAGATATCGAGCGTCCGGCAGGCGCTGGCCACCGCCGACCGGGCCGCCGTCGAGACCTTCCTCGGCACCTCGGAACCCGGCACCCCGGGGCCGAGTACCTCAGAGGCGGGTGTTTCGGGGTCGGGCGTTCCATCACCGGGAGGGGCCACGCTCACCCTGCCCGCCGAGCAGGAGTACCGCGAGCAGATCCAGACCGCCGGTCTCAACCTCGCCCAGGCGGCCAGGGACGACGTCGCCGACGACGTACCGGGCAGGAGCGACGACCTGCAACTCGCCCAGGGGATGCTGGCCGTCTACACCACCCTCGTCGAGCAGGCCGGGGAGCACTACCGGCGCGGGGACGGCACCGTCGGCGCGACCTACCTCTGGGGCGCCTCCCGCCTCATGCACCATGACAGGCAGGGCATCCTCAAGACGCTCGACGACGCCCAGGAACGGCAGTGGACATGGCTGCGCGCGCAGTTCCCGTCCACCTGGGCGATGTGGACGGCCACGGTCTGCTGGGGCCTCTGCCTCCTGACGACGCTGGCCCTGCTCTGCGGGACGCAGGTCTTCCTGCGGCGGCGCTTCCGCCGGGACCTGAACCCCCGGCTGCTCACGGCCACCGCGCTCGTGCTCGTCCTGGCGGCGGCGACCTCACCGGCCTACTTCTCCGGGGCCGATCTCGACGAGGCGGGCACGATGACGCGGAGGGTGGCCGAGGCCAGGAAGGCCGGGGTCGAGGCGGAGCACGACTACGGCGACGAACGGCTGGCGCGACTGCTGGACCCCGTCTGCGGCACGCCGGGCACGTGCGGCCCCACGGTCGCCAAGGAACTGCGTGTACGGAGCGACGTCCCCCCACCACCGGTCCCGAGGGAGGCGGCCGAGATCAGAGAGGTCAACGTCCGGATGCGGGACGCCACGGAGTACGCGGGCCTGGTCTTCCTCATCCCGCTGCTCTCCGCCGCCGCCGGGGCGCTGATCTGGGGTGGCATCCACCCACGCCTCAACGAGTACAGGTACCGGCCACGATGAGACGAAGAACGCTCCACAGGGTCACCACGAGGATCGTCGCCGGGCTGGCGCTGCTGGGCGCCACGGTGTACGCCACGGCGTGCGCGCCGCTGCCCGGAGGCCGTACCGTCTCGGTGCTCGCGACCTGGACCGGCACCGAGGCCGAGCACTTCGGGAAGGTCCTTGCCGCCTTCGAGGACAGAACCGGCATCCACGTCGAGTACACCGGGACCCGCGCGATCGACGAGACGCTCCGCTCCGACCTGCGGGGCGGGACACCCCCGGACATCGCGATCCTGCCCAGCACCGGTGACCTGGCGCAGTACGCCCACAGCGGCGACCTCCTCCCCCTGGACGGGGTGGTCTCCCGGCAGGACCAGTACGGGCGGCCGTGGCTGCTGCGGCTGAACCGGAAGGTGTACGCCGTGCCGTTCAAGGTCAACCTCAAGAGCCTCGTCTGGTACGACCGGTCGCGCTGGTGGCCCTCCCCCCAGGAGATGCGGGACCCGCTCTCCCTGCGGACCGGGGGCCGGGCACGGAGCGTCTGGTGTCTGGGGATGCAGGCCCTGCGTTCGGCGGGCTGGCCGGGGACCGACTGGATCGAGGACATCCTGCTGCACCAGGTCGGTCCCGAGAAGTACCGAAAGTGGGCCTCGGGGACGCTGGCGTGGACCTCCGACGAGGTACGGCAGGCATGGGAGACGTGGGGGAGGATCCTGGACGCCTCCGGCCTCGACCGGCAGGGCCGCAGGGTCGCGCTGCTGACCGACTTCAGTGAGGCCGGGCTCGGGCTGTTCGGCGACCCGCCCGGCTGTCTCCTCGAACACCAGGCGTCCTTCGTCATCGTCACCTACCCGTCGGGCCGCGACGTCGACTTCTTCCCCTTCCCGTCCCTTCCCTCCGGGAAAGGCGGCGCCGTTCGCCGGTCGGTGGTGGTCTCCGCCGACTTCGCCGGGATGTTCAACGCGACCCCGCAGGCAAAGGAGCTGATGAGGTTCCTCGCCGGTGACGAGGCCCAGCGGATCTGGCCCGCCATCCCGGCCGGTGCCGCCTTCTCGGCGAACCTGGGAGTGCCCCCCGACGTCCATTCCGTCAAGGATCCGGTGGGCAGGAAGGTCGCGGACACCCTCGACGGGGCGGCCATGGTGTGCCTGGACGCCTCCGACCTGATGCCGCCCGCCCTGCGCGACGCCTTCGGCGACGCCGTCATCGAGTATCTGAGCGCCCCGGAACGGCTGCCCGACCTGCTCACCGAACTCGACCGGGTCCAGGACCGTGTCAAGAACAGGTGGCGGCCGAACGAGCAGGAGCGGAAGGACCTGCTGTCGTTCTCCTGCCCCGGCCCCCTCAACCGGCCCGGCCGGCCCATCCGGCCCGTGAAACCGAACGGAGTCACCCCATGACAGAACTGGTGCGTTTCGACATCGACGGTGAGGAGGGCTCGGTGCTCGTCGAACTCGACCCGGCCCCCGGCTTCGAACGTCTCTCCCGCAGGGACGGCGGCCTCGCCCAGGCGAAGGTCTCCTTCGAGGGCGCCCTGGCCGGGGTGCGCGACGCGGCCTCCAGCGCCCTGAAGCAGTTCCAGGCCATGGCCGTACCACCGGACGAGGTCGAGTTGCAGTTCGGCGTCAGGCTGAGCGCGGAGGCCGGGGCGGTGATCGCCAAGACCGGCGCGGAGGGCCACTTCGAGGTGCGGGTCAAGTGGCAGCGCGAACCCCGCCTGAGAATCCTCTCCGACCCCTCCTGACCTCCCACCGGTGTCCCGGGCGACGGCCACACGGCCGCCCGGGGCGCCCGTCCCCCCGGCGGTGGCGCGCCGACCGCCGCCACCCGGGCCCTGCGGACATCCGCGAGCGGTTCGTTCAAGACCGGGCCGCGGCGCGCGGACGAGACTGCCGGGCATGAGCGAGAACACCTTCACCCCCGCCCTCGGCCGTTTCGCCCCCACCCGGTTCTACGACCATGTGGTCGCGCTGACGCGTGAACGCCTGTGGCGGGCGCTGGCCGCCATGTACGTGGCGCCGCGCCCCGACGACGTGATCGTCGACGTGGGATGCGGCACCGGCTCGCTGGCGGTGACGCTGGCCCGCGTCGAGCCGAGGGCGCGGATCATCGGCCTCGACCCCGACTCCGACGTGCTGGCCACGGCCAGGCGCAAGGCCGCCGCCTCCGGTGTGACGGTGCGCTGGCAGACCGGCATGGGCGACGAACTGGCCGGCCTGCTGGGGGCCGCCTCGGTGGACACCGTCGTGTCCAGCCTCGTGCTCCACCAGTGCCCGGTGCCGGTGAAGCGGGCGGTGCTCGCGTCGATGGCCACGGCGCTGCGGCCGGGCGGGAGGCTGGTGATCGCCGACTACGGGCTGCAGCGAACGAAGCTGATGCGGCTGGCGTTCCTGACCGTCCAGTTCGCCGACGGCAGGCAGGACACCCAGCCCAACGCCGACGGCGCGCTTCCCGGTCTCATGTCGGCCGCCGGGTTCCGCGACGTGCACGAGGCCGAGGTGGTCTCCACGGCCACCGGCTCGATCTCGATCTACGTCGCGCGCAAGGGCTGACCGCGCAGCAGCGACAGTACGGCCACGGGCGTGAGGCCCGTCATCTCGCGCATCCGGCGGGTGAGGTGCGCCTGGTCGGCGAAGCCCGCCGCGAACGCCGCCTCGGCCGGGGAGCGTCCCGCCTGCAACGCCTCAGCCGCCAGACGCAACCGAGCCCACACCCGCCAGCGGGTCAGCGGCATGCCCACCTGGTGCCGTGCCAGGGCGCGCAACCGCTGGGGGGAGAGCCCAACCGTCGCGGCCAGCACGGGCATGGGAACGTTTCCGTCCCACAGCGTGTCCAGCGCCTCGACCAGCCGGGGGTCGAGTTCACCCGACGGGCGGGCGCCCGCCCTGCCGATGTCCTCCGCGCGCAGGCCGCGCAGTTCGGGAGCGGGGGTCACGCCGTCCCCGTGGTGTTCACGCAGCCGGTCGGCGAACACGCAGTGCGGCTCGACGTAGAAGACGACGAGATCCGTCGCGGCGAGCATGCGGTGCCGTTCCATCGGCGGCACGACCAGCGTCACGGCCCGGTGGTGGATGTCCGAGGCGTCCACGATGGAGACCTCGCCCCGGACCGCGACGGCGATCTGGAAGGCGGCGTGCCGGTGGAAGGAGCCGTCCGGTGTCGGGCCCTGGTACACCGCGTACCCCTCGCCGACGGAGAACCGGGGCGTCGGCCCCTCCTGTGGGTTCATCCCTTCGATTCTGCCCGGTACGACTTCCTTGCGCCGACCGGGATTCGTCAGGATATCCTGACGAACATGACGTTCATGAGCCCCGACATCCCCGGTCACGAGGGCTTCGCCGCCCCGGTGCTGCCCAACGGCGAACCGGCCTCCTCCTCAAGCGCCTTCGTCAAGGAGTTCGTCGGTTACCAGGCCGCCTGCTCGTGTGGATGGGCCGACCAGCGCCGGTTCCCGCCCACGCGGGAGGGGGCGAAGGAGACGGAGTACCGGTGGTGGAGCAGGCACGCCGCCCCGCTGATCGCCGCCGCCCCGCCCAGCGAACTGGTGGTCAAGTCGAACCTCCTGTACGAGCGGATCGCACGACTCGCCGCGGAACGCCCGCTGGCCGCCCTGACGCTGCTGTCCCAGGTGGAGGGCTGGCAGCGCGTCCTGCTCGACCAGGCCGTCGCCGGGGCCCGGGAGTCCGGCGCGTCCTGGGCGCAGGTCGGAGAGGCGATGGGGATCTCCAAGCAGAGCGCGCACGAGCGGTTCAGGACACGCGTGAACATGTGACACCGGGGACCCGGTCCACTGATCCTCCGAAGGGAGGAAACGGTCCGTACCTCCGTCTGGTGATCGCTCGCCGGAAATAGGCGATCATCAAGACATGCGTAAGGCATTTGCCCTCTTATTAGGGCTCACGATCCCCTTATCCACCTTCACCCCGGTTTCCGCGGACACCACACGGACCCCCGCCCCCAGCGCCGCGATCTCCTGGGCCCCCTGCCCCGAGGATTCGGGCGCGGAGTGCGGGACGCTCGCCGTACCGGTCGACTGGAGGCGTCCGGCGGCCGGGACGTTCAACGTGGGCGTCGCCCGCCGCAAGGCCACCGACCCTGCCGCCAGGATCGGCACGCTCGTGGTGGCCGCGGGCGGCCCCGGAGGGTCAGGGGTGGACCTCGTCCTCGCGAGCCCGCAGATCCTCACCCCGGAGACCCTGCGCCGCTTCGACGTCGTCAGCCTCGACCCGCGCGGCACGAACCGCAGCAACCCGGTGGTCTGCTCGACGGAACTGCTGCAGCAGGCCCCCGACCCGATCGTGAAGAGCCAGGCCGAGTTCGACAGGGCCGTGGCCTACAGCAGGCGGCTGCGCGCCGACTGCCGGGCCCGCACCGGCCCGGTGTTCGACCACGTCGACTCGCTCAGCGCCGCGGCCGACCTCGACGCGTTCCGCGCGGCGCTGGGCGAGGAGAAGCTGTCCTTCTGGGGCATCTCCTACGGCACCCTCCTCGGCCAGCAGTACGCCGAGCGCTACCCCCGGCGGGTCCGGGCCTTCGTGCTCGACAGCGTCATCGACCACAGCGTCGACACCCGGACCTTCATGGACACCGGGACCTGGGGCGCGCAGGACGCCTTCAACGAGTTCGTGGCCTGGTGCGAGCGTGACGAGGCCTGCCTCCAGCACGACGGGAACGTCAGAACCCTCTGGAAGGGGCTGATGGCCCGGGCCGACCGCGGCGAACTCAGTGTCCCCGGTCAGCCCGGCGCCCTGCTGACGCCCTTCGTCCTCAGCTGGACCGCGCTGGACTACTTCTACAGCGCCGACACCTGGCGTCCGTTCTCCGAACTGCTGGCCGCCCTCGACACCGGCCAGGCCACCGCCGGGCAGCTGCCCACGCCCCTGGCAGCCAAGAGCGCCCAGGACGTCAGCCCCAACCCCTTCCAGATCTTCTGTGAGGACTACCGGCTGCCCGTCCGCGACTTCCGCGAGTACGACAGGCACCTGCGCAGGCTGGGCGGGATCGCGCCCGACATGCGCTACAGCTTCCTCGCGGTCTTCCCGGTCTTCACGTGCCTGGGAGAGCCGAGTTCGATCCCCAACCCGCAGCACGAGCTGAGGGTCCGTACGGACACGCCGCTTCTGGTCGCCAACTCGCTGCACGACCCGGCCACCGTCTACCCGTGGGCCGTGAGCACGACCCGCCAGCTCGGCCGCTCCGGGCGCCTGCTCACCTACGAGGGCTGGGGTCACATCGTCTACGGCCGTGGACCGTGCGCCACGGGCGCCATCGACTCCTACCTGATCTCGCGGACCCTCCCCGCCCGAGGAGCCCGCTGCCCGGCCGTCCCGCCGAACACCGGGACCGACAACCTCCGCAAGCTCGTCTCCCCGCTTCCCCACATGCCCGGCTGGACCTCTCCCCTGTAGTCCCCGGTTCGCGCGCGTCGGCCGGAAAGACGCTCCTGACGACGCGCTCTGATGGTGGCTCCTGGCGGGAATGAGGACCGGGTTCCCGCACCGGTCCTCACTCCCGCCCTCCTGCCGGCCTCGGTTCCTGACGTCCGGAGTCGCTCCGCCGTCAGGCGGGGCAGACGACGTCCGGTACGCCTCGTGGCAGGTTGCGGCGCTCGTCCTCGCTGAGGTCACGTCCAAGGACGCCGCACAGGTGGGACTTCCACAGTTCAGGATCGAGCCGGAACAGCTCCACAGATCCTCGGGCCGTGTACTCCGTGGGCTTACGGTTCCTCAGCAGGACCCTGCCGTTGTCGGAAGCCTCCATGAAGTCCTGCTTGCCGGCGAAGTTGTAGGAGGTCACCTCGACGTCACCGGAGCCGGTCATCCTCATGAGGCGTACGGAACTTCCGTTGGCCAGAAAGAATCCCGGACTCTCCGATCCGTCGTTCTCCATGATCCCCACCTGCCATTTCTCTGCTTCCATGGGTCCGAACGGGCCCAGTATCTTCCGTGCTCGCCGACGGTCCTGTACCGACCACAACTCGACCATGAGGCCTCGGGTCAGCACGATGGCATAGCGACCACTGGGCTCGATCGCCGCGGTGATCAGATCGGGCCCCAGGCTGATCCGCAGATCCGGGTTCTCCACGTGGGTCGCCAGACGGACGGCCCGCAGAGTGTGATCATGGGCGTTCGTGATCTTTATGTATCCCGGCTCGTAGTACGGACCCACCGAGAGCTCCCTGAGGTCGGCTCCGCCGAGAAAACCGTAAATGTCGAACGGGTCGGACAGAGGCCGACCATTACGGGCGTTCCAGTGTTCGATCACGCTTCCGGAGACCGTCACCAGTTCCTCGTCTGTGAAGAAGAAGGAGGTCACCCGGAGTCGTTTCCCGTTCTTGCCGGCGGGGGGCATACGGGCGGTGAGCTCGGCCACTCTGCGCAGGTGCGGAAGCTCATAGACCGTGACCCTGTTCTGGTCGGTCACATCGGCCACCAATGTCCCAGCGCGGTTTATGGTCAACAGCAGTCCCGGGTCAGGGGGCGTGGCGGGAATGTGAACCTCGGAGAGTGTTCTTTCCTGCCCTCCGGTCTCCTTGATCACCAGTCGATCAGCGGTCCCGGCGCCGTTCTCCCCGACACGGACCAGCATGGTGCGCCCCTGGTCGAGCAGCAGCGGCGGGCTGAACACCTGCAGCCCATCGTCGGCGAACATCCGCCAGCCGATCATGCTGATCTTGTCTCGACGAACCACTACGGGGGCGTCCGGCGTACCGAGCAGGGGACCCGCCCTGTCTCCGAGGGCGAGGACAGGACCTTCGAGCCGTTGTGGCGAGGTACCCGGCCGTGCGCTGAGAAGCGTCCACCTCCCTTCTCCCTCATTGACCGCGACGCGTTCGCCCGTCCGGTCGACGGCGAGCCCCTGGCATGAGCTGTAGTCAGCGGACGGAACATAACGCGTCATCCTGTGCCCGTCAGACACGCGAAGGATCTGGTAGACGGCCTTCTTCGCGCTGGAGGGCTTCCTGCACAGGGCCAGGACCCTCCCGTCAGCCGACACCTCGGCCTCTGTCAGATCCGTCTCCGACATGCCCCGGCCGTTCTCCAGTTCCCGTACGGAGCCGCTGCGGAGATCGATGGACACCGGGGAGTTCCCGTCGCCCAGTCGTACGGCCACGAGCGTGTTCTCGTCCGGGCCGAACCACACCTGCCGCAGTTCGGGCAGTCGCCCCGGCAGTTGCCTGAGCCGCTGTGTCGCCAGGTCCCACACCTGCAGCCGCCCATCGGAGATCACCGTGGCGATCCGGTCGGCGTTTGGCGAGAAGTCGATGACCTTGTAGGAACCGGAGATTCCTCCCATGACGTACCTCTGCGGAGCGGTGCCGTACAGCCGGTGCGCCGGTCCCAGGACAATGTCGTGCGCCGTGTGGCGCACCTCGTGCCAGATCGTCGTGCCGGTCCCCTCCAGCACATAGGCAATGCGCCGACCGTCCCTGCTGACCAGCGGAAAGGTCGCGTACCCTGCCAGATCGAAATGCTTGCGCAGAATCCTTCCGCCGGCTTGGCGGAGGAACAACGTCGCACGGCCGAGCTCGGAGGAAGCCAGCGTCACCATGCCGTCGGCGCTCATCCCGGCGGCACGGATCGGCCCCTGGACTCCGGTCAGCATCCAGACGGCGTCCTTGAGTTGGTCATATCGCTGCAACAACGCGTTACGCGCCTCCTGCGTCGGCGCGATCTCGTAGGCGGCGGCAGCTGCCAGGGTCGCCAGTCCCGGGTCCTCCTTGGCCATCTCCGCCGTGAAGCTCGCCAGCGCCCGTGACCTGTTCTCGTCCGCCCGCTCCGCGCTGACCAGCATCTGATCGACGAGAAAGGTGGCCAGGCCCACGATCAGCGCGAACACCATGGTCAGCGCGGTCCGCACGGCATGGGTTCGCCGCTGCGACATCCGGCTCCGCCGCCGGGCCAGTGCCAGGAACTCGCGTTGTTCCTTGGTCAGCTCACCCTCACGCCCGCCCAGCCACTGATCGATGACCTCCAACTGTTCTCTGTCCGGCAGCAGGTTCGCCGACCGTCCGCCGTGCTGCCAGCGCCGTAGGTCATGGGCCAGCTCCGCCTGCCCGGTCAGGAGCTTTCCGTCCGCCTCCACCTGCTGCCGCAGCTCAGGCCAGGCTGTGATCAGCGCCTCATGGGCCAGCTCCGCGCTCTCCGGTTCCCCCTCACCGCCGTACAGCACCAGCAGCCGCCGCTCGGCGAAAGCCTTGGCTAGCTCCCACTGCGTCTCGTCCACCTCGTCCCGGGTGAGCCTGCGACGCAGCAGGATCTGGCTGTCGGGCAGCATCCGCACCAGTTTGGTGAGCAGCCGTCGCGCCGCCTTTTCCTGCTCCGGCTTGCCGTCGACCTGGTCCGCCCAGGCCCGTTCGGCGTGGTGTCCCAGCGCGCCGGACACACCCTGCATCTCCTCGTAGGCCGCGTCCCGCAGGTAACCGCCGTTCCGCTGCTCCCACAGCTTCTGCAGGACGAACCCCAGCAGTGGAAGAACGCCCGGCTCGCCACCTGTGTCGTCCAGAATGCGCCGGGCCAGCCCAGGTTCGTATTCCACGGCCGCGAGCCGCTCGACGGGCTTGGCGATCACCTCCTCCAACTGCCCGGAGGACATGGGGGCCAGCGGTACCGTCGCCCCGCCGAGCAGGGCGGGCCCCAGCCGTGGGTGTTTCAGAACCGCATCCATCAGGTCAGAGCGCAACGTGGTCAGGACACGCACTCCAGCGGTCGGCCGCTGCGGGAACAACAGGTCGACGAGCTCGTCGACCTCGGCCTGGGGACGGTTCAGGAGCGCCTCTGCCTGGTCAAGAACGACGAGAAGACCACCGGAAGCCGTACCACGGGCGCGGTGGAGCGTGTCCGCAAGCCCCTTGTCCGCGAGCCATGTCTCGACCTGGTCGGCGCTCCGCGCGCGCACGGGGCCGTACCGCCCGGACCTGGCGGCCTCGTACAGCTCGGTGGCCAGCGCCGACCGCACGGAGGAGATTTCCCCGGCGTTGAACGCCAGGACCTCGTGTCCGTCCTCCCGTATCCGGGGCGCCACACCGGCCAGGGCCAACGAAGACTTGCCGCACCCCGAAGGTCCGTAAACCGTCACGGTGCGCGCTCCGCGCAGAGCCTTGACGATGTTGCCGATGTCCTCCTGTCTCCCGAAGAAGAAGTCCGCGTCACCTTCTCCGTACGGCTCCAGCCCTCTGAAGGGAGAAGGCGGGTCGATGACGGGACCGAGTTCGGGGACCTCCCGCACGATGGTCCTGGTACGCAGTGCGTAGGCCTGCTGGGCGTCGCCCACCGGCTGCGCGGCGACCAGCAGACCGACCACCGCACCCAGCGCGTCGTCCCAGACGGGACTGCCGCTGAAACCGGGCCTGACGTGGGCGACCTGCCCGCTGGACCTCGACAGCTGCACCCATCCCTCGCCCGTGGCACCGCTGAGCCTGCCCTCGAACCAGATCCCACCCGGCGCGTCCCTGGGAAACCCCACCACGCGCACCTGACCACCCCGCACGTTGTCGGGATCGGCCATGGGAAGCGGACGGGCGCCGGGTACGGGCTCCGGCAGCCGGAGAACGGCGATGTCCCCGGTTCTCTCGGCCCTGATCGGTACCCAGTTTTCGACCCGGGCCGACCACACAGGACGAGCGTCGTCGCCGGGTGGGAGCGCGCGTAGCGAGAACTCGACCGTGACTGGAGTTCCCTCAGCCACAGCCTCATCACGAGGCCTTTCCAACGCGTCCGAAACCACGTGAGCGCAGGTCAGCACCAGATCCGGAGCGATGAGAAAGCCCGCCCCGCCCCCGACACCGTCCCGTCCTCTGATCTGGACGACCGCCATGGCCATGGCTTCGTCCGGACTGCTCGACCACGCCCGTACGGCTTCCGCCATCGGACCTCCTCCGCGCCTCAGGCCGGACGTCGGCCGCTCGCCGCGCCTTCACGTAGGCTCCCGAGAAATCGGCTGCGATCGCCGCACTCGCGATGACGACGTTCGCTTCGGGGACGGCGAGACACCGAAATCAAGAGGGAGTGTGATTCGCCAAACTGATCAGCGGTGATCAGCAGGATCGAGACGTCCGGAGGCGTCCGATTCCGCTCAGCCGGTTCTCAGTCGATTGTGCTGTTGACAGGTGGTGCGCACGATCCACGTCACCTCAGGCTGTCTTCACACCTTGCTCCAGCCTTCGGACTCCGAAATCATAAACACGGTCTGGGCAGCGGATCTCGCGGTTCGTCAAACCGCAACCGAATCCACGATAAAAGCGGGAATCTCATACGGCCAGACCCGCGAAAAAAGCGTGGGAACCACAGAGGGGCGGAGATCTCTCACCCCGCGATCCAGCCGAAACCCGCGGTGTTGGCCTCGCCGAGGCCCCAGCTCCAGATCGCCTGGAGGGTCTCCGGCGGGCCGGTCAGTTCCACCTCGACCGGCGCGCCGGACTTGCCGCCCCGCACCTGGCCCGTCGAGCCGACGGAGAAGGAACGCCTGGCGCCGACCCAGGTGATCCGGGTCAGCGAAACCTCCGGGTCCAGGCCCAGCGTCTCGGCCTTGCGCCGCAGGTTGCGCTGGAAGCACGTCGGGAACTCCCGGTCGGCCGGCAGCAGCCACGCCTGACGGGTGACGCGCTCACCCTGTTCGTCCTTCCCCGCGCCCTTCACCACCACCGGGGTGAGCGTCCTGAAGAGGGCACGACCCGAGGTGAACGCCGGGGGCTCGACCAGGGTGGCGTTCAGGATGCGGAAGGCCGCCCCGCCCCAGTCCAGCAGCTCCCGCCGTTTGATCCCCTGGGCCATCGCGGTCACCGCCTCGAAGAGGGGGCTGCCCAGCTCCACGTGTCCCCGGCCGCCGACGGCGTACCTGCCCCTGACCCGCGCGGCCCTGGGAAAGACCGGCGCGCCGTGCCCCAGCGGAACCATGCCGTACGGCCCGGCCCCCCGCGCGTGCAGGAGCCGCCCGAGATCGGGGACCTCACGTGTCAGCAGGTCGTAGAGCAGGGAACGACCAGGGGACAGCACCTTCGTCCACGCGAGTTCGGTGGCCCCCGTGGTGACCTCGATCCGCAACCGCATCATTTCCTCCCGCCTGTTCCGCCTCTCGTCGACTACTGATGGACGACGCCTTCGAAGCCGTCGTCCATCAGTAGTCGACGAGAGACGGGAACGACGGATGGGGCGGTGCGGAGATGGGGCTTCCCCGGGCCAGGAGCGGGACGGGCAGGGCGAGGGAGGTGCTGGCGGGGACGTCCACATGGGCGGTCGCGGCCCTGGCCGGTGTGGCCGCCGCGGTGGCCGCGGGCACGCTGCCCGATGTGATCAAGAGCTGGCTGGGAGAGCAGCGGCCGTTCCTGACGGTGCTGTGCGTGGTCGCGGCGGGGGTGTTCGCCGGGATCAACCTGTGGCAGCAACGCGGCAAAGGGGTCGGCATCGTGGTCGCCCTGCCGAGGGAGGGGCGGCGGGACCCCTGGGACGGCCAGTGGGTGGTCGCGGCGTCCGACCACGCCCGGCGTGGTCACGACTCCTGCTTCACCGTACGGCGGACCGTCCCTGCGTCCGGATCCGGCGCCGAGGGGAAAGCCGGGGAGAACGCCGGGGGCGAGGCGGCCCGTGAGGACGCGCTGGAGGTGGCCTACGAGCTGGTGAGCGCCCGGCTGACCGAGCTGTCCGCGGCCGACCCCTCGACGCCGGTGTCCCTGTACGTCAACGCCGCCCTGCCCGACGCCTTCGAGCTGGGCGCGAAGTTCAAGTTCCACATCCAGCGTGAGCTGCGGGGGATGCACGAGATCCCGGAGCGGGTCACGCTGCCGCAGCGTTCCGAACGCCCGCACACGGACTTCTTCCCCGCCGTCCGGATCAGTGGCCGGTTGAAGGACCCGCTGAGCCCGGCGGAGGCCGTAAGGGCGGCGAAACTGGCCGAGGTGGTCGAGGAGCCGGACTTCGAGAGCGACCCCGAGGGGCGGGCCGTCGCCGTCGTCGTGCACCTGTCGGACAACCCGCTGATGGTCGCCCAGGCGCTGCGCGCGGCGGGCACGGGGTGCGCGGACACCCGGGGAGAGTGGGCGCGGTGCCGGGCCGCGCTGGTCGTCGACGGTGGCCCGGCCAACCTTCCCGAGACGACCGCCGACTTCGAACTGGTCGTACGGCACGTCTACGCGGCGTGGCGCGCCTGGACCCGGGCCAGACCGCAGTACGCGGGTCTGACCCACCGGCTGTTCATCGCCGCCCCCGCCAGCGTCGCCTTCACGCTGGGCTGGCTGTTCGGCCACACGGTGCGGGTCGTCGAGCCCTCCCACGGAACGCCCCCGCGCTCCCCCGGGACGGAACCCCCTCACGAGACAGGAGAGCCATGCACCTCGTCATGATCGGCACAGCCGGTCTCCAGCGCTACATCTTCGCCTCGGGCAAACGCCAGCAGATCGTCGGGGCGTCCGACCTGATCGCCCGGGTCGAGGGCGAGTGGGCCGACCACGCGCTGGAGCAGGTCTTCCCCGGCTTCGACAGGAACGGCTGGCGCATCGACACCCATGACGCGGAGCTGCTGGTCGCGGGCGCGGGCGGCGTCACCGTGCTCGTCAGGGACAGAGCGGCCGGGAGACGGCTGGTGACGCGGATGAGGCTGGTCGCGCTGGAAACCGCCCCGGGGCTGGACATGTGCGGCGTGATCGTCGACTACGAGGAGGGTTCGCTGGCCTCCGCCGTACAGGAGGCGCGCAGGAGGCTGCCGACGGTGCGCGAACGGCAGCCGGGACCGCTGGCGCGCTTCCCCCGCCTGCCCATCGTGGCGGACTGCGCGTCGGACGGGCTTCCCGCGAAGGGCCTGCACGCCGAGGGAGAGGGCGAGGCCGCCCGTCCCGAGTCCGCCGTGTCCGAGGCGAAACGCGTATCACGTCCGAACGCGCTCTCCCGGATGTCCGCCATCGCCGGAACGGACCGGGCCACGATGAGCGGGATCATCGACCGGCTCGGGTTCGAGGCCGAGTGGGTGGCGGTGGTCCACGCCGACGGCAACGGCCTCGGCGAGGTCTTCGGCGGCCTGGACGACCTCAGCGCGGAGGGCGCTTCCCTGCCGCCCGGAGAACGGGACCGCCGCCACGCGGAGAGGTTGCGCGCCCTCTCCCGCGGTGTGGACGGCTGCGCCAAACGGGCGTTCGCCGCCGCGCTGCGGCTCACCGCCGGCGAACTCGCCTCCCGCGAGCCCGTCCCCGTCCTGCCGTTGATCATCGGAGGGGACGACCTGACCGTGGTGTGCGAGGGAACGGTCGCGCTGTCCTTCGCCCGGCACTACCTGGAGCGCTTCGAGCAGCTGACGAAGGAGGACCTCCTGCTGCGTCCCGTCCTTGAGCGGCTCGGGCGCGACGGTCTGAGCGCCGCGGCCGGGGTGGCGATCGTCAAGCGCAACTACCCCTTCCACTTCGCCTACGAGCTGGCCGAGGAGCTGACCAGGGAGGCCAAGGGGGTCAAGAGCTGGAGCTCGGCCCTGTCGTTCGTCGCGCTGTTCGAGAGTTCGGCTCCCGACCTGGGCCGTATCCGAAGCTCGGCCGCCCTGTCCGGCGGCGGGGGCCGGTCGGCCTCGCCGTACCTCGTGGGAGCGGGCTGTGCGAACGGCCTGGCGTCCGGGCGGCGCTGGGAGGACCTGCTCGAAGGGGTCGCCGCGCTGCGGCGGCGTGACCCGGTCTCGGGGGAGGTGCTCCTGCCCGGCGGTCTCGTGCACGAACTGCGCGAGGGGATGTGCCTGGGGGAGGAGGTCGCGACGTCCCGCTTCGAGCTGGCGCGCCGCCGCTTCGAGAAGGACGCCGTGCGCACCGGGGCCCTGCTCGCCCTGGCCCGGGACGGCGGCCTCACATGGACCGACCCCGAGGGGAGAACCGTGACAAGACTGCTGGACGTGCTGGCGGCCCGGCCGTTCGTCCCGGAGGGACCGGAAAGGTCAGAGGGAGGAAACGCGTGACGGGCGAGTTCACGATCTCGTTGTTCATGGTGAGCGACTGGGGGGTGGGCACGGGAAGGGGGGCCTCCGGATACGTCGACCGGCTCGTCCAGCGCGAGGAACAGTCGTCCGCCCTTGCACCCGCTCCCCCGGTCGTGCCCGCCAAGACCCTGGTCGGCGTCTGGCGCGACTCCTGCGAGCTGGCGGCGTACGCCCTGGACAGCGGCTTCGTGGGGGTGTGGCACGCCTGGGTGAGATACCTGTTCGGCGGCCAGTACGCCCCCGCGAGCAGGACCCCGGAGGCGGCGAACAGGACGTCGAGCCCGGCGGCGCTGACACTGGACGGCCCGCTGCGACTGCCCGGCAGACTCTCCGAGGTGCTGCGGGAGCGGCCGCACGTCGCGCTGGCGACGACCTTCCGCAAGCCGGGTGTGGCGGTCGATCCGCGCACCGGCGGCGCGGAGGAGGGCATGCTCCGCTTCGAGGAGATGGCCAGGAACGGCGTCACCTTGGAGGGCCGGGCCAGGATCGACGGATTCGACAAGCTCGATGAGGCCCAGCGGGAGGCCGCCGTCGCCCTGTTGGACGCCGGGGCACGGTTGCTGGAACGGATCGGCGGCAAGCGGCGGCGTGGACCTGGCCGCTGCCGGATGACCCTCGACGGCCCCGGCGTCTCCCCCGAGTGGACGCCGCCGCCCCCGGACGGTGTCCCTCCGCCGCCGGGCGGTCCACGGCACGAGGTCGCCGACCGCCCGGAACCGGCGGGGACGGCGGGCCCGGGATGGGAGCGCGTGGAACTGCTCGTCACCGTGGAACAGCCGGTGCTCGTCGCGGCCACCGTGCTCGGCAACGTCGTCAGGGGCGCCGACCACCTCCCCGGCTGGTGCCTGATGCCGGAGGTGGCCAGGAGGCTGGGCGGCGGGGCGCACGCCCTCGTCCGCACCGGAGACCTGGTGGTCACGGCGGCCTTCCCCGTGTCTCCCTCGGGAGCCGGGACGCTGCCGGTGCCCAGGGTCCTGGTGCACGAGAAGAACGCGGACGGCACGGTGATCGGCAACCAGATGGCGGAAGGCGGGCCGTCCAGGGGCAAGCCGTACCGGGAGGGGTACCTCGTGCCCGAAGGACCGGAGAGGTACACGGTCGTCACCCCGGCCGGCACGGTACGCATGCACAACACCATCCAGGACGACCTGCAGCGGCCCACCCGGGAGGTCGGCGGCGTCTACGTCTACCGGGCGCTGGCCACCGGGACGGTGCTCCGCGCCGAGGTGCGGGTCCGTACGGGCACGCTGGACGACGGCTGGGCGAGGCGGCTGGCGGGACACTGGCGGATCGGCCGCTCGGCCAAGGACGACTACGGAAAGATCCAGGTCACGGCAACCCCGGTCAGCGCTCCGGCCGGCGTTCCCCCGGCGGGTGGACGCGGTGACGGCGAGCTCAGGATGTGGTTGCTGTCCGGCCTGCTGGTCCGTGACCGCAGACTCCGGCCGAGCATGGACCCGCGTGACGTCGCACGGGCGCTTGAGCGGGCGTTCGCGAAGGCGGGAGCCCCCGGCGTACGGCTGGAGCCGGTCACCGGGACCGAAGAAAGGCCAACGTCCGCGACCACCGGGAGGGGAGTCACCTCCGCCCTCGGCGAGCAGCGCACCGACAGCTGGCACCGGGGGTGGAACCTTCCCCGCCCCACCCTGTACGGCCTCGCGCAGGGAAGCTGCCTGACCTTCACGGTGAAGGACGGCACACTCACCCCGGAGGTCCTCGCCGAGGTACGGGCCGCGGGGGTGGGTGAGCGCAGGGCCGAGGGGTTCGGCCAGGTGGAGTTCGACCACCACGTCCTGCTCTGCCCCGTCGACGCCTCCCCGTCCGTGTCTCCCGTACCGGCCGGGCCCGCCGGGCCCGTCGAGCCGCTCGCGCCGGACGAGAAGGGACACCGGGAGGCACGCGTCTTCGAGCGCGCCGCCTGGCGTGCGGAGATCCACCGGGCCTGCGAGCGGATCAGGGCCGACCCGGCGTCGCGTGCCCGGGTCGTCCCCGCCCGGGTCTCCGGAACCCAGCTCAACGCGCTGCGGCGGATCGTCCGCGGCCTGCCGTCCGGCCGCGCGGAGAGCGAACTGCTCTGGCTCACCAGGGACAAGGCGGGACGGCCCTCCTGGCCGAAGGAGGCGGTGACGGCCCTCAGAAGGCTGCTGACCGACCCCGACACGGTCTGGGAGCTGCTCGAACTGCCGCAGGACCGGCTCGTCGTCACCCGCGACGGGATCGAGAGCCTGCGGGCCGAGCTCCGGCACGAGGCGGTGCGCGTGCTGATGGACTCCTGCCTCGCCGCGCACGTCCGCGACGAGGCGACTTCGACGGGCACCGGGAGCGAGAGATGAACCCGAGGGCGAGACACCGTTTCACCAGCAGGATCAGGGCACGCGGCTGGCTGCTCACCACCACGCCGTTGCACGTCGGCGGCCTGGGGCACGACCCGTCCGAGCCGTTGCCGATCGCGCTCGACGGCCAGGGCAGGCCGTACGTCCCCGGCACCACCCTGGCCGGAGTCCTGCGGCACTGGATGGACGGCGCCTCACCCGGCGCGCTGGACGACCTGTGGGGGTCGACGGACGAGGAGGGCCGCGCCAGCCGCGTGGTCGTCGCCGACGGCCTCGTGACGACAGAGCACCGTCTCGACGAACACGGCCTGCCCGCCGCCCCGCTCGACGTCGCCGCCCTGGAGTTCCGGCCCTCGGTGGGCATCGACAGGGTGACGGGGGCGGCGGCCCCCGGGTTCCTGTACGGCAGGGCCGTCGTCCCGGCGGGGCACCACGTCAGGCTGGAGATCGACATCGAGTCGGACGGTGACGCCGCCCGCGACGAGGCCAGGATGGACGCGCTGCTCACGGCGCTGCGTGCGGGGAAGGTGCGTTTCGGCGCGGCGACCGGCAGGGGTCTGGGCGCGGTACGGCTGCTCGACGACCCGTTCGAGCTGGTCGTCGACCGGTTCGACTCCCCCGAGGGGCTGCTGGCCGTACTGCGGAACGATCCCGCGCGCCGTCGCGGGGTCGAACCCTCGCTCCGGACCGATCCCGAGCTGCCGCCCGCCAGAGAGGTCCTCGACGTCCGGGTGGAGTGGCGGCCCCTGGCGCCGGTGATGGTCAGGGCCGGGGCGAGCGGCCTGTTCGCCGACACCCTGCCGCTCACCACCCGGGTCGACCGCCGTCACGTCACGCTTGTCCTGCCCGGCGGGTCGATCAAGGGGGTGCTGCGCAACCACGCCGAGCTGGTCGAACGCACCGCGCGGCGTGTTCCCGGCCTCCCGGCGCCGTTCGACGCCTCCGCGGCCGAGCACAGTGCCGCCTTCCGTGCCCGGCTCGACCAACTGCCCGCCGTACGGGCCCTGTTCGGCGCGGCCCGTGACGGGCGGGAGCGGGGGGCGGGGGCGCTGCGCGCCGAGGAGTGCGCGGCCCTGGTGACCGTCCCCGACGAGCTGTGGGACGCCGTGACCGGGGCGGACACCGGAGGCGACCCCGGGGAGTCCGGTGGGGACGAGGAGACGCGGGAGGGGGCGCTGGCCGACTCCGTCCGCGACCGGCTGGAGGACCTGGGGATGGCGCGGGCCGACCACGTCGCCCTCGACCGGTGGACCGGCGGAGCCGCCGACGGGCGGCTGTTCACCGTGCTCGAACCCCACGCGGTGAAGTGGGAGCCGATCAGGCTCTCCGTCGACCTCACCCGTCTGGGTTCCGGCTCCGAGGTCGCGCTGGCCCTGCTGCTCGTCACCCTTCGCGACCTGGCCGGGGGGCGGATTCCGCTCGGCGCCTCCGCCAACCGGGGGTTCGGCGACATCGAGGTCGCCGAGATCGTCCTGACCGGCCCGCCCTGGGCACGGCCGGTCACGCTGCCGCAGGCCCTGAACTCGCCGGAGGCGTCCTCCGTGGCACGGGCCTGGACCGACTACCTGGCACGGGAGGTGTCATGACCGTTCTGCGCGCCGCCGCCGTCACGGGTCTCACGTTGCCGCGGGCGCTGGAGGCGTCCGGCCTCGACGGCGGGTGCGCCCTGCTGACGACGCCGTCGGCCTACCGGGTCGCCTCGGTGACGGGCGGGACGTGCCGTACGCCCGAGGGGGTCGTCGACCTGTCGGCCGTCTACGAGGCGCGGGTCTTCACCGGGGAGGCCGAGCTGCGCTGGACGGGGGAACGCGCGGTGCTGCTGGCCGAGGATCGCGCCTCGTTCCCGCCCGCGTTCGACGAGGAGGTGGAGGACCTGGAGGCCTTGACGACCCTGGACAACCACTACCTCCTGTGGGGCGTGGTCGACGACTCCGTCTCGCCCGGCCCCGGCTGGGTCGCGCTCTCCTCCAGCCGGGTCGGCCGCCTGACCGTCCCCATGGCGACGGCCGTTCCCCGGTCCGAGGGGCACCACAGGCGGGTGCGGTTGCTGACCCGCGAGTACGTCGTCGTCGGCGACGACCACGGCAACGTCCACGTCGCCGAGGAGCGGCTGATCGGCTTCGAGACCTATCGTGCGAAGGGAATCGCGTGACGACCGGCGAAGAGGGGTTCCTCAACCCCTACACCTTCATTCCCGCCTTCCCCAGGGACGCCCTGCCCGACGCGTTCGGGGACGCCCCGCCCCCGTCGAGGGACCGGCTGCGGGCGGGGTGCCTGACCGGCCGGATCGCGGTGACGCTGACCGTGGAGACCCCGCTCCTGCTCCTGGACACCACCCGCGCCGTCCCTGCCTCGACGGGGGAGAAGGACCACCGGGTCTACCCCGTACGGCTCCGCGACGGCCGCCCGCACCTGCCCGCGACCACGGTCAAGGGCATGCTCCGCGCCGCCTACGAGGCCGTGACCAACTCCCGCTTCGGCGTCTTCGAGGACCACGACACCCCCTTCGGTTTCCGGCGCGAGGCGGGATACGCCCTGGGCATGGTGCCGGTGTACGTCGCCGGGGAGGGGACGCTCTTCCGTCTCCGGAGCGCGTTGTTCGAGATGTACGACAAGGAGAGTGGCGAGAACCTCTATCCGGACGGCGACCTCCATGCTCCTGTGCACATGGAGCGCCTTCGGGCGGTGATCAAAAAAACCAAAAACGGCGAAAAAGTGGTTGATTTCGCTCCGGCGGACTCGTCCGTAACGCTCACCGCGGAAAGAGGGGAGAAGGTGGTCAGCGGCATCGCCTACATCACCGGCCCCAACGTCGAACGCAAGAGGTACGAGCGGTTCCTCTATCTGCCGCCGGGAGACAAGCCGTCTCCCCTGCCCCTCGCCCGGGAGTGGAAGGCGCTGGCCGAGAACTGGGAGTCGCTGATCCGGAACTACCGTGCCGCCCACGACGACGACGAGCTTCGCCGGAGGCGGACCCCGGACGGCCTGCCCGCCGGGCCGGACCAGCGCGTCGGCGACGGGCCTGGCCGACTCGCCTGGAGCCCGCACCTCCACGACGAGAACCACCTGCGGCTGAGGCGTTCCGCCATCTGCTACGCCAGGCTCGTGGACGGCGGGGTCGATCGGCTGTATCCGGTTCTCATCCCGCGGGATCTGTACCCCGTCGCCCCGGCGGAGCTTCTGGGAGAGGGCCTGGCCCCGGCGCCCTCCTACGAACGGCTGTCCCCGGCCGACCGGGTGTTCGGGTGGGTGGCGCCGAAGGGGGCCGGTGTACGGCCCTCGGCATATCGGGGACGGCTGCGTGTCGGCCCGGTCACCTGCGAGGGCACCGCCGCGGAAACCGTGGACAGGTTCGAGGGGGACGGCCTGCCGCTGGCGATCCTCAGCCGCCCCAAGCCGCAGCAGGGGCGGTTCTACCTCGCGGAGTCCAGGCAGCGTCCCCAGCGGCCGATCAAGGACGGCACCCCGAAGGAGGAGCTCTACGCGCAGGGGCGTGGGCTGCGCGGCAGGAAGGTCTACTGGCACCACGCGGGCCTGGACGCCGGGAAACACTGGAGGATCCCCGGCGCCGAGGACCCGGCACAGGCTCCGGCCGGTGGCCGCCACCGGGAGTACGCGCGTTCCTGGAAGGCCCCCGACGACAGCGGCCGGCTGACCAGGGACCGGCGGCGCCACGAGACCGTCCCCGGCGCCGAGCAGCGCGACTCCCAGAACCGCTCCATCAACGGCTGGGTACGGCCCGGCACGGTCTTCCGGTTCACCGTCGAGGTCCGCGACCTCGACGAGCACGAGCTCGGGGCACTCGCCTGGCTGCTCGGCCTGCCGGAGGGACACTTCCACCGGCTGGGGTTCGGCCGCCCGCTCGGTTTCGGCAGCGTCCGGCTCGCCGTCGATCCCACCGGCACCGAACTGCACACGGGGGCGGAGTACGCGGCGTACTACCGAACCCTCACCGGCGGCCTTCCCGCGACCGACGGCGTCAAGGTCCTGGACGAGGCGAGACGGGTCTTCGAGAAGGAGGCGGCCGCCTCTCCGGCGCTGTCCACGATCCGCGACGCGATGCTCACGGTGTCGCGCGGCGACCCCACGCTGCCGGTGCACTACCCCCGCACCCGCCCGGACGGGTTTCCCCCCGGGGTTCCCGCGCCGCCGGATCCGAGGGGCAGGAACTTCGAGTGGTTCACCGTGAACGAGCAGGACGAGAAGTCACCAAGAATCCGGACGAAACGCTCGCTCCCCGGCCTGGAGGCCACCACTCCCCCGCTCAGGATCTATCCGAAGAAAGCGCTGCCCGAAGAAACCATAAGAAAAGGCGCCAACGGCCCCCGGCGGAAAGGTGGTAACAAGAGATGACTCCATAAGAACGGGGGGCGGCCATTCCGGACAAGAGCGACGGCGTGCTGCTCGTCCACGCCGTCGGTGGCGGAGACCTGGGGCTCGCCTCCGCACGGACGGTTCCCGTTCTCAACGACACCCCCGAGGCGACGGGCACCGACCGCAGGCCGCTGCGGAAGCTCTTCGAGGCGCTGCCGCCGGTCTCCGCGCTCGCCCTGCTGGGGACGACCAACCCGGGCGGCCCCCTCGGCCTGCCGTTCGCCCACTGGGCCACGGAGATCGGGGCCCGTCTCGCCTCCGAGGAGGGACTGTGCGGGGTGCGCCTCGATCCCGGCGCCGTTCACGTCGTCGAGGTCGAGGAGCCCCGGATGGAGGCCGCCTCGCTGTCCCTGACGGCCTGGCTGGCACGGCACCGGCCGGAGAGGGTCCTCATCAGCTACGGCTCCGGGGCGTTCGCGCTGAGCGCGGGCGCCCTGTGCGCCGCGCTGGAGACGTGCGTTCCCACCGGCCTCGTGCACATCGACGAGCCGCGCAGGCCGTACACGCTGGAACGTCCCCCGGACATGGCCGGGCACATGGAGTCCTGGCTGCTCAGGCACCGGTTCTGGGACGCGCTCGCGGAGACCGACCCCGGCGACGGGGAGCTGTGGCGGCTGCTGGCCGCCCGGCAGGCCGGGGACACCCGGCTCGCCGCGCGGACGCACGCGAGCGACACGATCACTCGGGGGGAGCTGGCGAAGTTCGCCGAGTTGCGCCCCACCATGCAGGCGGCGCTGTTCGAGCGGCTGGGGCGTGGCGAGGCCGCCGACCACGGCCTGCTGCGGGCCTGGTTCGGTGACCGGCTGCGCAAACTGTTCCGCGACGACCGGGATGGACTGCCCGTCCGGGTCAGGGAGCAGATCGAACGGCTCATCACCGCGCTCGGCACCCGGGACGACGACCAGGGCCACCTGTCCGGGCGGATCAGGCAGACCGCCCGCCTCATCGACGAGCGTGTCGACGCCGCCTGCGTCCGGCTGCTCAGGGACCAGGCGCTGACCGACCTCTACGCCAGGGCGTCAACCCACCGGGCGCATCTGCTGTCCGAACCCATGGGGCCGGGGCCGTTGCCACCCGGGCTGCTGACGGCGGCCGACCAGTGGGAGCGGGGCGACCAGGGGGTCAGGCTCGTCGCGAGGACGGGCAGGACCGGCTGGCCCGTCCTGGGCAGCGGGGACGTCCTCGGACTCCTGGCCGTCGGACTGGACAGAGGCGACGGCCTCGCCGACGGCCGAAGGGACGCCGAGGACCGGCAGGCCATCCGGGTGGTCCTCACCGAGCTGCGCAGGCGGCTGGACCGGCTGCCGCGCAGGGGCGTCCCGCGGCTACGGCTGCCGGCCAGCCCCGAGGCCGCGCGGCGGGCGCACGCGCTCGCAGGCTGGGCCTCCTCCGTCGCCCTCGACACCGACGTCCGGGTGATCGAGGACGTCTCCGGCGGCATCGAGCGGGTCCGCGAGGTGATCGTCACCGCGCTGCGGTCCGAGGCCGCGCCCACCGGCCGCACCGGCTCGGGCAGCCCCCGCGACATCGACGAACTGCTGCTGGTGCTCAACCCCGGGCCTCCGGCGACGAACTACGGCATGATCGCGGCGAGCGTGGAGTGGTCGCTGACCGCGGCCTGCCCGCTCCATGTCACGGAACTGGTCGGTCGCGGGAACGCCGCCCCCGAACTGCGCGGTGGCCGGCCGGTCCTGGCGCGTCTCGGCGCGGACCACGTCCTGGCCCGGCTGACCGCGAGCGCCGTCCACCGGCTGGACCTGCGCACCGCCGTACGGCTCGCCGGTCGAGGCTCGTCCCGGCTGCGCGAGTCGCTGCCCGCGATCGAAGAACTGGAGAAGGACCTGTTCGGCCCCGCCCCTTCCACCTGGACGGAGGGGGAACAGCGGGCCGCCGCGCGCAGGCGCCTTGGACTGATCGCGGCGGCATGCGGCGACCATCCGGGGCTGGCGGTCTACCTCGCCGTCTCCGCCCTCCAACCGGCGCTGTTCCCCTGGGGGGCTTGGAAGGACATGCGCGGGTCACATCCCGCCCTGCGGGAGCTCGGACGGCGGGCGAACGAGGCCCTGCACGGCCACGCGCTGGACAGGCTCGACCGGCGAGGCCGTTCCGGCAACGGCGCGGACGGCCGTGGCGACGCGCAGGCGGTCTTGGCGCGGGCGATCGGCGAACTGGGTGGACCACTCAAAGGAGACGACGAGCTTATTGTTCGCCATAAATCGCTCATCGCCGAACTCTCTCTCGTATATCAGGAAAACGGTTGACGGTGATCGGACCGGCTGGAATTCTGATGCCGTTCAACGGCCGGTGCCCGCGAGCCTGAGCGGTTGTCTCCGCTCCCTCTGAGGACCTCGGATGTCGAGGTCGACGTCATAGAGCGCGCCAAAAAGCGCGTCCTTTCGTCATTCTCGGAGGAGCACCATGCACCTCGGCGATCTCGCCGCCCCCGATCGCTCGGCCGCCTTCCTCGTCTACCACGCGCTGATCTCCCCCACGCTGCGGGACCTGATCCGGGGTCCGCTGCGCAGGGCCAGACACGGTGGCCGTCCCTGCAGCGGGGTCAGCGGGACGCACTGGTGCGACGAGTGCGAGCAGGAGACGAACGACCGCCTGCTCGACGGATACGCCCCCCTCCGCAGGGCACTGGCCGGAGACCCGCCCCGCACCCGGGCGGGCGAACCGGTGCGCGAGCTTGAGACGGTCGCCCGCTGGGTGGCCTCCCCCGAGGCCGCCCGTCAGGACGTCGGCCACGCGGCCCTGCTGATCCGCAGGCGGCCCAGCGACGGGGAGCCCGCCGCGATCCGCGCGGCCCGCGCCCAGCTCGTCCACTACCCGCTGCGCAGCCTGGAGGCGCAGGTACGCCGCAAGGTCGCGACGGCCAGGGGAGCCTCCGCCCAGCCGCTGCGCGACCTCAGGCAGGCGGACTGGGCCGCGCCGCTGCGCCGGGACCCGGTCGCCTTCGCCCTGCTGACCGACGCGGTCGTACGGCTGCGCGGCGTCACGCGCGACCTGTTCGCCGTCTCCCCGGCGGTGCTCGGCGAGCACGGGCTGGACGTGCGAACGGCGCGGAGGCTGCTGCGCGACACGCTGGAACGGCTGCGCGAACTACGTCCCGCCTTCTACACGGCCAACGTGGCCGTCCACCTCGGGGAGCCCTCCCTCCCCCACGTCCACCCGCCGACCCCGGAGGAGGTGATCATCCACGGCGAGGAGGAACGGCTGGCCCGCGGAAGGCTGGCCACGCTGCTCGGCGACAGGCGCGCACGGTACCGGCCCCTGATCGAGGCGATCCGCGCCGCCGTCCCGGAAAGCGGCCCCGCCCTGGTCGAACAGACCGCCCACGCCCTCGGCCTCACCCCGAAGGCCGCGGAGAGGTTCGTCAGAACCCTCATCAGACTGATCTCCCGCGCGAACCTTCTCTGACTCCGTACGCCGTGGAGCCCGGCAGCGTCAGGTATCGGGCTCCATGGCATGCTTTCCCCGCCTTGTCCGTTGGCCTGTCACCCCAGGCACGCAGTTCGTCGGCGATCCGCTGGTTGCCGTAGGTACCGTCGAACTCATCACCGGTCCGCTCGATCTCCCTGGCCGGAGCAGCTCCGACACGGTTTTCGCCTTGAAGTCCGACGAATAGGATTTCATCACCACGCGGGACTTCTTGAAAGTGACGAACCCGTCTGGATCACCGAGGCTGACGGTACCTGGACCCGCAACGTCGAAAGCATCGCCGGAGACCTGGGCGCCATCCAGCTCTCCACCGGCCAGGTCACCCTCCAGCTGACCAACCTGCACGGCGACATCATCGCCACCGCCGACGCCGGCATGCTCACCACCGGCATCGACGCTTACTTCGAACAAACCGAATACGGCATTCCACGCGCCGAGAACACCGTCAACCCTGTGCGGTACGGCTGGTTGGGTGGCAAACAACGTTCTGTCGACGCCCTCTGCGGAATCATTCTCATGGGCGCCCGCCTCTACAACCCGGCCACGGGCCGCTTCCTTCAATCTGACCCTGTCGAAGGCGGCGGAGACAACGACTACGGCTACCCTACCGACCCCATCTCCCAATCCGACCTCGACGGCCGCATCTGGGACTGGGTAAAGAAAGCCGCCGGCGGCGTTGTTGACTACGTCAAGAAGAATCCCCTTGACGCGGCTCTCCTGGCGGCCAGTTTCGTTCCTGGGCTTGGTGTAGCGGCTATGGCTGTGCGCGGCGTCAGGGCGGTGGTAGGTGCAGTGAAGATCCTTCGCGCCGTAAAAGCCGCCAGAGGCGTAGGCCTGGCAGGTGGGGTACGGACGACCCGCGCCGCGTCAAAACTTGCGGGCCGAATCCACACGGGGCCTCGTGCGAAATCATTCAGAACCGATTCGGGCGGCCGAGGCTATATATCAAAGGATAGACTCCGCCAATACAGATCGCCCGAAAGGAAGAGCAGCGGCGCACATCAGTCAAACTTCCAAAGTCGGACCAACAAGAGACAGAGATGGGACAGGCCGGGCGCAGACAACTACCATGTGAATCATAAACCGCCAAGGAAGCGGCGACGCTAACAGGGAGCGGCCACAATCGAATCGAATATGTTCACGAATCTGAACGGCATGCTGGCGAGAGCCGTCAACAAAGCCACCAACTCAACCAGCTACATCCTCATCAGGACAGGGTCCCTAACATATGACGACAGATCCCAAAGTCCATGTATTCAAATCTTCCGCGCGATTCCCGATCACGCCGGGAACTGGCAGATATGGGACGTTCTTAACGACGAGAATGTCGACGAGGTCGCCGCAGAGCTAGAGCAGGGGACTTACAGATGGTACGACGAACAACTTGAACTGACCCGGCTGGAAGGCGACGAAGAGACTTTCTTCAGGCGCGAGATAGGATGGACTGACATGGCTTAATCAATATCGCCCTCCGCGAATCAGGAATTACGCCCCCGGTCGCCCTCCGGCGCCGGGGGCACCAAACCCGGGCAGTCGCGGTACCAGGCGTTGAGAGCCACAGGATCGACGGTCCGCACGAAGTACCCGCCGATCTCAAGCACATGTTCCATGACCCCATCCCGCCAGGAGCACGATCACCCGGAGATCGAAAGGCTCACGACGCGGGCCCCACCACCGGGACTATCTCCGGGGCGCCCAGGCGGATGGCGTCGGCCTCCTGGTCGGTGTCCTGTTCCTGGGAGAGGCGTTCGGCCTCGATCCGCTTGGTGTAGTGCTCGATCTCCCGTTTGATCTGTTCGTCGTCCCAGCCGAGTGGCCCGGCCATCAGTTCCGCGGCCTCCTCCGCCACGGCCAGTCCCCGGTGGAAGGTCTCGATCGAGATGTGCGTGCGTCGTGACAGCGCGTCGTTCAGGTGCCGCGCCCCCTCGTGGGTGGCCGCGTGGACGATCTCCGCCCTGAGGTAGTCGTCGGCCCCGGTCAGCGGGAGCGCCAGGGACGGGTCCCGTTCGATCAGCGTGATGACCTCGTCGATCAGCGAGCCGTACCGCTGGAGCAGGTGTTCGATCCTGGCCACGTGCAGGCCGGAGGAGCCGGCCAGGCGCTGCCGGGAGTTCCACAGGGCCTGGTAGCCCTCGGCCCCGGCGAGCGGGATGCGGTCGGTGCACGACGGCGGGACGCGCTGGTCGAGGCCGTGGACCACGGCGTCGACGGCGTCCCTGGCCATCACGCGGTAGGTGGTGTACTTCCCCCCGGCCACCATGACCAGGCCCGGGACCGGGTGGGCGACCACGTGTTCCCTGGAGAGCTTGGAGGTCTCCTCCGACTCGCCCGACAGCAGGGGCCGCAGCCCGGCGTAGACGCCCTCGACGTCGTCGCGCGACAGCGGTACCGACAGCACCCGGTTGACGTGTTCGAGCACGTAGTCGATGTCGGAGCGGGAGGCGGCCGGGTGCGCCCTGTCCAGGTCCCAGCGGGTGTCGGTGGTCCCGATGATCCAGTGGCGGCCCCAGGGGATCACGAAGAGCACCGACTTCTCCGTGCGCAGGATGATCCCGGTGAGCGAGTGGATCCTGTCCCGTGGGACGACCAGGTGGACGCCCTTTGAGGCGCGGACGTGGATCTGCCCGCGTCCGCCGACCAGTTCCTGGATGTCGTCGGTCCACACGCCGGTGGCGTTGACGACCTGGCGGGCCCGTACGTCCAGTTCGACGCCGTCCTCCAGGTCGAGCGCCCTGACGCCGGTGACCCGCTCCCCCTCGCGCAGGAAGCCGACCACCTGGGCCCGGGAGGCGACCTCGGCGCCGTAGGTCGCGGCGGTCCGCAGCATGGTCATCACGTAACGGGCGTCGTCCACCTGCGCGTCCCAGTACTGCACCGCCCCGGAGAAGGCCGTACGGCGCAGCGCGGGCGCCAGCCGCAGCGCCCGTCTGCGGGACAGGTGCCGGTGGCCGGGGACGCCCCGGGTGAACCCGAGGGAGAAGCCGAGCGTGTCGTACAGCGTCAGGCCCGCCCCGACGTAGGGCCGTTCCCAGCCCAGGTGGGTCAGCGGGAACAGGAACGGCACCGGCCTGACCAGGTGGGGCGCGATGCGCTGCAGCAGCAGGGCCCGTTCCTGGAGCGCCTCCCTGACGAGGTCGAAGTTGAGCTGTTCCAGGTAGCGCAGCCCGCCGTGGATCAGTTTGGACGACCTGGAGGAGGTCCCCGAGGCGAAGTCACGGGTTTCGAGGAGTCCCACGGTCAGTCCCCGGGTCGCCGCGTCGAGGGCGACCCCGGCGCCGACGACTCCGCCGCCGATCACCACCACGTCGAGTTCCTGGGCGGCCATCCGCCGCAGTGCCGTGGCCCGCTCGGCGGGGCCGAGCCGAGCCGTGCCCATTCGCGCCGTCATGTGCATCCCCCCGGGGTACGGGTCACCGGCTTGCTCCCAGGTACCTACCCCCTCGTTCCGTCCGTTACTACCGGTCGGTAGCTATTCGCCCGACTCGACGCCGAGGATGGCGAGGAAGGCGGCGGCGGCCGGGGTGTGGCCGGTACGGCGCCAGATGACGTACTCGACCCGGCTCGGCGCGTCGGTGACCTCGATCGTGACGACCCCGGTGAGCCGGGGCACGTAGGCGCTGGGGAGCATGGCCACCGCGAGGCCCGGCCCGACGAGCCGGGTGATGTAGTCAGCGGTGGTCACCTCGAAGGCCACGTCCCGGCTGAGCCCGGCGGCGGCGAAGGCCTGGTCCGACTGGATGCGCCCGGCCGTCCCCACGGGGAAGTCCACGAACACCTCGCGGGAGAACCTGCGGAGGGTGACCGTGGGTTCGGCGGCGAGGGGATGGTCGCGCGCGACCACCGCGACGAGCCGGTCGCGGGCGAGTTCCCGTACGGCGACGCCCTCGGGACGCGCCGTGGTCGGCAGCCCGAGGAAGGCCACGTCGTCGCTTCCCTGCCTGACCTGCTCGGCGAGGTCGTCGCTCGCGCCGACCCGCAGGCTGATGCGCACGTTCGGGTACCGCTCGCGGAAGACACGCAGCGCGTCCGGGATGTCCACCGCGGCGACGGTGGGGATCAGGCCGACGGCGAGCCGTCCGCGCACCTCCCCGACGGCCGCGGCGACCTCGGCCGCGGCGCGTTCTGCGGCCTCCAGGCACTGGCGGGCGGCGGGAAGGAACGCCTCCCCGGCGGGCGTCAGCCGTACCCGGCGGCTGGTGCGTTCGAAGAGCCTCGCGCCGAGTTCCCGTTCCAGGCGCGCGATCTGGTGGCTGAGGGCGGACTGGACGACCAGGCACCGCTCCGCCGCCCGGGTGAAGCCGCCGGTCTCGGCGACGGCGACCACGTAGCGCATCTGCTGGAGTTCCATGGATCCATCTTGATTCACGATCGATGAGCTGACAAACATGTGTTGGACTCATCAATCGTCGTCCCGTGAGACTGCGAGGGTGACGAATCCAACCAATCTGCCGCGTACGGTCCTGACCGCGCTCGCGCCTCTGGTGTGGGGCACGACCTACGTCGTCACGACCGAGCTCCTGCCCCAGGGGCATCCGCTGTTCGCGGGGCTGCTGCGCGCGCTGCCCGCCGGTCTGCTCGCGCTGGCGATCACCAGGACGCTCCCGAGGGGAGTCTGGTGGGGCAGGGCCGCGGTGCTCGGCGTGCTGAACATCGGCCTGTTCCTGCCGTTGCTGTTCGTGACGGCGGAACGGCTGCCGGGCGGCGTCGCCGCGACCCTGGGCGCGGCCCAGCCGCTCGTCGTCGCCGTCCTGGCCGTGACGGTCCTGCGGGAGAGCCCCTCCGTCCGGCGGATCCTGTGGGGGGTGGTGGGCGTCGCCGGGGTCGGCCTGGTGGTGATCGGGCCGAACGCGGCACTCGACGCCACCGGGGTGGTCGCGGGTCTCGCGGGCGCGGTCGCCATGGCGCTCGGTGTGACGCTCACCAAGCGCTGGGGACGGCCCGCCGGGGTCGGCCCGACCGCCTTCGCCGGCTGGCAGCTCACCGCGGGCGGCCTGTTCCTGGTCCCGGTCACCTTCCTCGCCGAGGGGGCGCCTCCGGCGATCGACCTGAACGCCGCCCTCGGCTACCTCTGGCTGGGGCTGGTCGGCGGCCTGCTCGCCTACGCCCTGTGGTTCCACGGCATCACCGTCCTGCCCGTCACCTCCGTCGCGGTCCTGACCCTGCTGTCGCCGCTGGTCGCCGCCGCCCTCGGTGTCGTCCTGCTCGGCCAGACGCTCGGCCCGGTTCAGCTCGCCGGGTTCGGGCTCTCGCTCGCCGCGATCGTCGCGGGCCAGCTCCCCCAACCCGCCCGCCTCACCCCGTCCATGGAAAGGAAGACCTCATGAGAATCGTCGTCGTCGGAGCCGCGGGCATGGTCGGCTCGCGCGTCGTCAGCGAGGCCGTGAACCGGGGCCACGACCTCGTCGCGGTGTTCAGGAGAACCCGGCCCGTCTCACCGCCCGGCGTGGTCCTCGTCGAGGGCGACGCCGACGACTCCGGCCACATGGCGGGACTGTTCGACGGCGCCGACGCGGTCGTGGCCGCCACCCGGCCCGTCCCCGGGCGGGAGCACACCGTCGCGGCGACCACGACGGCGCTGCTCGACGCCGCCGCGAAGGCCGGCACGCGCGTCCTCGTCGTCGGGGGCGCCTCTCCCCTGCGGGTGCCGAACGATCCCGGCCTGCTCGTTCTCGACAGTCCCCGGTACGTGCCCTCGGAGATCCGTACCATCGCCGCCGCCAGCGCCGCGCAGCTGGACGCCTGCCTGACGCACCCGGCGCGCTGGGTCTACCTCAGCCCGCCCGCCCTCCTCGAACCCGGGACCCGCACCGGGGAGTACCGGCGCGGCACCACGACCCTCATCGCCGACGCCGACGGCACCTCCCGGATCTCCGCCGAGGACCTCGCCGTGGCCGTACTCGACGAGCTGGAGAACCCCTGCGGGGACCGGCACCTCACGGTCGGCTACTGACGGACACCCCGTAGCCGTCGCTCGGCCTGGCGGACGCGGGCCGCCGCCTCGGGGGGAGCGGCCAGGGTGACACCGGCGTCGGTGAGGATGCTCAGGTCCAGGGTCCAGGTGATGGCCGAGCGGGTGTGCCACTCGGCGAACGCGGCGTCGATGTGGGAGTCGGCCTGGCCCGCGCTCATCCCGGTGACGGCCCGCAGGTGCGCGACGGCCTGGACCTCCTTGCCCTGTATCTGGGCCAGCCCCATGTGGGTGACGGTGTGGCAGTCGGTGCACAGGCACACCAGCCGCCGCAGCGCCTGGGTGCGGGCGGCCTTGTCGTAGGACCAGCGCTCGTGGGCCTCAAGCCAACGCTGGACGACCCGGTCCTCACCCCGGCCGCAGATCTCGCAGCGGTGTGCGGCGCGCCGGGTGATCATCCGGCGCAGCCGTTCCCAGTCGCGCCGGTCGACGCAGGACCGGACGTTGGTGAACCAGCACGAGGTGGGGACCAGGTCGACGAACAGGCCGGAGCCGAAGGCGCGGTCCTCACCGGGCAGCAGGTCGGGCACGTCCGGCAGCGCCGCCCAGCGCTCCAACCTGGTCATACCGGCCTGAGGCGCGTACCACCTCCTGGCGGCCGGGTCCCACCGGGCACCCAGCGCCTTGGCCTCGTCCTTCTCGTCGTAGGGGACGTCCAACCAGAACCGTTCGGCAGCCATGCGTGATCTCCGTTCGGGGGTGAGGGGCCACCTGCCATCGGATCACGACACATCCCACCTGTCAGGCATATTTCTGGTTCTATACCTGCTCGGCGACAACCATCCTGGTACGGCGCCAGGCCACCGCGAGCAGCCCGATCAGCACCCAGAGCGGGACGGTGCCCACCGACCAGCTCAGGGCCATCGGCGGCCCCGGCTGCGGAAGCACCTGGAGGTCCTTCATGACACCCTCCCCCCGTCCCGAGGGCCCCTCGACGGCGAGGGAGAACCTCCAGGTGCCCTCCCTGGGCAGGGCCAGGGTGTCCATGCCCCACACCTCTCGCTTGCGCGGGTGCTTGGCCAGCCTGCTCCGGTGCTTCTGGCCTCCGGGCCCGGCCATGGTGATGGTGCCGTGTTTGCCGCCGATCCCGTCGTCGGGGGTGAAGGTGAAGTCCAGCGACTGCATGGCCCGCAGCGGCCAGGTGCTGAACCCCACGGTGACGCCGTACGGCCCCGCCTGGATCCGTTCGGTGTGCACGGTCTCGACCGGTGGATAGGCCAGGGCCGGGGTCGCGCTCGCCAGGACCAGGCCGGTCGCGGCCAGCACCGCCGCGACGGCACGCCGTGAACCGGAGAGAGAACCGAGAGGAGACACGGGTCACCGACCTTCCTGAGACGTGACGGGCGCCATCACGCGCAGCATGACGGCGAAGCGGCGGCCGAGGAACCCGGCCAGGGCCCCGGCGAGGGCGCCCACGGCGACCGTCGGCGCCAGGGGGAGGAACGACGGCAGCGAGTGCCCGTAGGCCAGGATCGTCTGTACCAGCCCACAGGTCGTGACGAGCGCCCCGACCAGGAGGCCCGTCAGCGGCGCGGCCAGGAGCCCGGTCCACCGGCGACCCACGGCCCGCATGATCCCCCAGGTCAGCACGGCGGCCACGAGCAGGGACATCGGCATCTGCGAGGGCACCAGCGGCGCCGCGGGCACGTAGTCGCGCAGCGGCAGGCCGACCCCGGCCGCGTACGCCCTGGTCGCCCAGGGCGAGAACCACCACAGCAGGCCCTGGGCGAGTGCGAACGCGACCCCGAAGCCCAGGATCAGCCGGGTGTCGCGCAGGAATCCCACGGCGGTGAACACCGTCAGCGTCGTCAGGAACGTGACACCGACCGCGATGGCGTCCACCGGGCCGCCCTCGAACGCCTCAAGCCCCTGCGCGGCCACCAGGCTGAAGGCCAGCGTCACGATGAGGGCGAGCACGGCGCCGACCCTGGCCCAGGGGTGCTCCATTCCCGCGGCGAAGACCATCACGGCGCCGACCATGCTCAGCGTGATCGACAGCAGCAGGCCGATGTGCGGGGGTGAGGCGATCACGGCGTCGAAGCCGTACAGACTGTGCCACCACAGGTCGAACAGGCCGTAGAGCAGGAAGCCCGCAGAGCCGGTGCCGGAGACGAGGTAGCCGAGCGGCGCGGCGAAGGTCCCGCCGAACACCCGTACGGCCCGGCCGCCGACGGTGGCGTCGATCGCGCGGTCGTTGCGCCTGGCGGCGGTCGTCATGAGCACCACGGCCAGGCTGGCCAGCCCGGACAGGGCGCTGCCCGCGTACAGGAACAGGTGCGGCAGGGTGAAGAAGGTGTCCGGTCCCACGTCGATGTGCCACTGGATGTCCCAGCTCGCGGCCGTCAGCGAGAACGCCGCGCCCAGCAGGACGACATAGGCGGGGACCCATCCCTTGGGCGTGGTCACCGCTCGGGTGGACGCCGGGGCGCGTCCGCCGATCGGCAGCGCCCCGTCAGCGACGGTCATCGTTTCCTCCTCGGTTGTTTCGTTCATGTCGTCGTCCTCACGGACTCGCCGGGTCGCCGGGCCCACGGGCTCGCCGACCACCGGTGTCCGCCGCGAGGCCGGTCTCCGGTGTCCGCCGCGAGGGTCCGTCGGTCCGTCGGTCACCGGGCCCTCGGGCCTCCCGGTCGCCGGTCAGGACGGGGTCACCCGGTCACCAGCACCGGGAAGGTGACCCGGTCGGTCCCTCCCGGCCCGTTCATGAGCACGGTGAACGCCCAGGCTCCGCCCATGGGCAGGGCCAGGCGTTCGGCCCGGTACCTGCCCGGCCCCTGGGCCACGGCGGGGACGGGTTCGAGGGCGTGGCCCATGTTCGTCATGACCGGCTCGACGGTGACGCTGCGCAGTGTCACCGGCCGTCCCCGCAGGTCGGCCACGTCGACCGTCACGGGACCCGTCCCCGAGCGTTCGACCGTGAGCCGTACCCGGTAGTGCTCCGTCCCGTTGCGCAGCACCGTCGGCCCCGAGCCGCCCCGCGGCCACAGCAACCACAGCGCGGCACCGGCCAGTACGGCGACGCAGACGGCCGCCCACGCCCCCCGGCGCCTCATGAGTCCCCTTCCTTCGCCGTGACGTCCAGCACGGCCGGTACGGTCACCAGCGCGTAGCCGCGCTCCACCTGCGCCCAGAGCCGGTAGCGGCCCGGTTCGGGGAAGGTGTGGGTGAAGCGCACCTCGGGCCCGAACATCGCGACGGTCTCGTCCGGACGGCTCGCCGCTCCCCTGGGCCTGGGGGCCATCGCGTGCACGTGCCCCCAGACCGGCGCGGTCTGCGCGGCGGCGCCGACCGGTGTGGAGTCCGGCAGCGGCCCGACGACGATGAGGTGCCCCACCATGCCGAGCCACGGCTGCAGGTCGGCGCGCTCACCGAGCTTGACGGTGACCGTGGTGGCGGCCCCGGCCGACGGCGCCGTCACGGCCAGGTCGACCCTGACGCCGTCGATCTCCCTCGGGCCCGGGCCTTCGGGCTGCGGCGCCGCCGCGACGGGAGTGGCGCCCGGGGCGACGTCCAGCCCGGAGGCCGAGCGGACCAGTTGCACGCCGCCGCCCCGTCTGGCCAGTTCCGCCGAGATCGCGTAGTGCCCTGGCTCCGCCAGGGCGAGGCCGACCCGGTAGCGGCCCGGACCGGCCATGACCGGGTGCAGGTGCCACAACCGGCCGGACGGTGAGACGACCAGCAGGTGGACCAGCGCGTCGTCGTGGACGAGCAGGTCCTCGACCGGCCGTCCCGTCGAGCCGTCCGTCAGCAGCAGGTCGAGGTCCGCCAGGCGTCCCGAGGTCGTCTCCGAGGCGCGTACCAGCATGTTCACCGGTGGCCGTGAGTAGTCGGCGTTCACCGGCCTGGCCGCCGTGTAGGGCGAGACGACGTTGTCCACGGTCGCGTCCACCTGCTGGCCGGGCAGCGGCGGTTGCGGGGTGAGCGGGGACAGCGCGGCGCCGGTCACCCCGGTGGCCAGGGCCGCGACCATCCCGCAGGCCGGGACCAGCGGAAGCCACCAGCGCCGCGACCACACCGCCGTACCGAGCGCGAGGAGCAGCAGTCCGCCCGCCACCGAGAAGCCCGCGTAGGCGACCGTGTCGGGAGGCGAGCTGACCGGGGCGGGCACGACGAACGGGATCCGCCCGCTGTCACGGCCGTCGTCGACGGTCAGCTCCCACGGCCCGGGACGGTCGACCCGCAGGGTCGTGCCGTACACGCCGGGTGTGGCGCCCAGGACCAGCTCTGCCTGGCTGACGACGGTGCCCGCGGCGGGCAGGCCGTCGTCGGCGCCGCTGGCCCCGGTCGGGACCAGCCGCAGGGTGAGCCGCCCCCCGCCGCCGCCCGAACCGAACCCCGAAACGGCCCCCGAACCGGTCGCCGAGGCGGTCCCCGCGGGGCTCCCTGAGGTTTCCGCAAGGGTTCCCGAGGTGGCCCCCGCGTGGGTGAGGACCTCGACGCGCAGCGGGCCTGGCACCTCGTCCACCCGGCGCAGGATGACCGAGAGCTCACGGGTGCCCAGGGTCTGGGCGACGTGTACGTCCTGTCCCGTGGGCGCGCCGTCGGCCAGCGCGGGCCGTTGACCGACCACCAGCACGGTCGCCAGCAGGACCACGAAGGCCGGTATGAACAGCACCCGGTGTCCGTAGGTTCTCATCGCGGCCGACGCTAACCGGGACACCACGGGGATTTCGTCACCTGGGAGCGGGATCCGGGTCCCCCGTTTGAGGGACACGGCGGCCCCCACCTGCGAGAACGCGCCTCAGCCGATCACCGGACGGTACGGCCCGCGAAGGCCGTGCCCACGGGGGATACCGTGTTCTCCCCCATGGGGAGGGATCTTCCCTCCCGGAGGGAGAGCGGGCAGCATGCCGGGTGGGGACCGACGAGGAGCGAGGGCCATGGGACGTGACGCCAGCCGGTCGCTGGCCGGCCAGTCGTTGCTGGTCGCGGGTGTGTGCATGGTGGCGGACTCGGGCGTGTTCCTGCTCGGCAACCGGCCGAGCGGCGTGTGGCAGTACTGGCTGGCCCTCCTCGCCGTCCTGGTGATCGACGCGTTGCTGGCCACCCCTCCCCGTTTCTCCGGCGTCGTCGCGGTGGTCCACGGCCTCGCCGTCATGATGCCCGCGCTGCTGTTCCCCGGCGCCCCCTGGCACCCGGTCGAGGCCGGCCTCCTGGTCGCGGGCTACCGCGCGGGGGCGTGGCTGCGCTCGACGCAGGCGTTGACCGCGCTCGCGGCGCTGGCGGCGGGGGTCACGGGAAGCTATCTGCTGACCGTCGGCCACATCGCCGTCCGCCCGATGAGCCCGATCGTCCTGGGGATCGACCTCACCGCCAGGGTGCTGCTGCCCTGGATGGTCGGGCGTTACACGACCGAGCGGCGCGCCTACATCGCCGAGTTGGAACGCCAGGCCGAGCTGCGGCTCCACGACGAGCGGGCGGCGGTACAGCGAGCCGTCGCCGAGGAGCGCAGCGCCATCGCCAGGGACCTGCACGACGTGATCTCCCACCACGTCAGCGCGATCGGCATGCACGCGGGCGCGGCGCGGCTCGGGCTCGGCGCGCCGCCCGGCGACGGCTCGGCGGACCGGGCCTACAGGTCGCTGTCCGCCGTCGAGTCGAGCAGCCGCGCGGCCATGGCCGACCTGCGCATGCTTCTGGCGATCCTGCACGGCGACGAGACCGAGACCGGGCGGCGTCAGCCGGGTCTGAACAACCTCGACGAGTTGCTCGACGGCGTGCGGGCCGCGGGCCTGAAGGTCACGCTGACCACCCACGGCCCGCCCCGTGAGCTGCCCGGCTCACTCGACGTCGCGGTGTACCGCGTCGCGCAGGAGGCCCTCACCAACGCCCTGCGGCACGGCCGTGGCGAGAGCGTCGGCGTCGAGCTCGAATACCGGGAGACAGAGGCGGTCGTGACCGTGACCAACCAGCTGGGCGAGTGGCACGGCCCCTTCGAGGAACGGAGTTCGCCGCACCGGGGCCTGGCCGGGATCAGGCAGCGGGTCGCGCTGTTCGGCGGCCGGATCACCTACGGCGTGCAGCCCGACGGCAGACACTGGCAGGTCAGGGCCAGTTTCCCCCTGGAACGGCCACAACTCTGATTCGAAAAAGCCGATCCGGCGACCTCCTCATGCCTTTTATACGGAAATTTCTCCATATAACAAACCGTCCGCGAAAGTCCGCGTCTCCAGGAGACAATCGCCGTCCGTGACACGTTCTCCGCACGGAACCGGCTTCCGTCCGGAACCTCCCAGCCCCCGAGACCTGGAGACGCCGTGACGCTGCGCGTGCTGCTCGCCGACGACCACGCGATGTTCCGTTCCGGTATGCGCGCCGTACTCGAAACCCAGCCGGACCTGCTCTGCGTCGCCGAGGTCGGAGACGGCCACGAGGCGGTCGCCGAGACCCTGCGGCTCCGCCCGGACGTGGCGATCCTGGACGTGCGGATGCCCAGGCTGGACGGCCTGGCCGCGACGGAGGCGATCCTGGCGGCGCCGGGGAACGTCACCAGGGTCCTGGTGCTGACCACCTACGACAACGACGACTACGTCTACCGCGCGTTACGGGCCGGGGCCAGCGGCTTCCTGCTGAAGAGCCTGCCTCCGGAGGAGATGGCGTCCGCGATCCGGGTGGCCGCCCGGGGGGACGCACTGATCGACCCCTCGGTGACCCGGCGCCTGATCGCCCGGTTCACCACCAGCATCGAGCCGACGGCCGTGCCCGCCGACTTCGAACGGCTGACCTCCCGGGAGCGTGAGGTGCTGCTCCTGCTGGCCGACGCCCGCAGCAACGCCGAGATCGCCGCGGCCCTCCACGTCGGCGAGGAGACCGTCAAGACGCACGTCTCCCGCATCCTGTCCAAACTCAGCCTGCGCGACCGGGTCCACGCCGTCGTCTACGCCCACCTGAACGGCCTGGCCGGGACGCCGCCCCGGTGAAGGCCCTCAGGAGCCGAGCGGATCGACAGGGGCGGCCGGGTCGGCCAGGCGCTCCAGGTCGCGGCGGATCAGCAGCTGGTTGGCCATCAGGACCGGGCCGTCGGGCTTGACGGTCAGCAGGGCGCGGTGGACCGTACGGTCGCCCGAGCTGACGTCGTCGTGCGCGACCGTCTCGACCGAGTCGGACAGGGGCTTGCCCGCGACGACGGCGGCCGTGGTGAGGCGCTCCTTGAACACCTTGCCCACCTCGGCGGCCCTCGGCAGCACGCACACCACGTCGACCGCCTTGTCGGCCGTGGACGCGGGCCTGCGCAGGCCGACGCCGTACAGGACGACCCCGCCCGGCTGTGTGGGGGCCATGACGATCGCGGAGACGACGTCGCCCAGGCAGTCGGCGACTGCGGCGTGGTCGGGGTTCTCGGCCAGGGAGGAGCCGGTGCCGAGCGCCGCCGCGACGGGCTCGGCCGCGGCGCCCGCGACCAGCGCGGAGTCCGTGACCACCACCTGGTTGAGCTGGTTGATCAGCCCGAGCCCGGACTGCGGGCCCTTCATGTCGATCATGTTGTCCTCGGCGAGGGACAGCCCCTCCTGGCCGCCGATCTCCCGGGGCTTGGCCCCCATGGAGGTCAGTTTGGCGCTGATGCCCGAGGCGTCGAGAGCGCCCTCGACACGGATCGCGGTCTTCGGCGGGACTCCGATGTTGACGGCCTGGTTCGCGGCGAACACGTTGAGACCGGTCGCCTCGGCGAGCCTGTCCCCGCTCACCGCGAGGTCGCCGAAGCCCGAGCCGACGGCGGCCCTCCAGCGCTTGTCCTGGCCCGGCCCCTTGTCGGTGACCACGCCGAGCTTGCGCCAGTGCGCCATGTCGCCGTATTCGAGGTAGGTCGCGGCGGGGCCGGAGGCGTCGAGACGCGCCATCGCCTGGCGCAGGCCCTGTCCCTCCTCCGAGCCGCCGGTGCCGCATCCGGCAAGCACCAGTCCCGCAACCGCCAGAGTCCATCCGAGAGCACGCATGCCCAGGACCTTAGCCATCCACACCGCACCGCACGTCACCCAAAAGGGTGAAACGATCACCCCATTCTCCCCGAAACTGGACAAATGTCACTCAGCGAGAAGCCCGCACACCCGCTCGATCCCCAGCCCGCTGATCAGCAGCCGTTCCTTGGCGTTGCCGAGCAGCGCCGCGGTCCAGGTGGTCGACCCTCCGTCCCCGAGGTTGAGGGTCTCACCCCGTGGTGTGACGACGTCGATCCCGAACGAGACGCCGGTGTAGTAACCGCGCCCCGTCACGCGCTCGTCGTCGAAGACGAAGGTGACGTCCGGGTGTTCCGGCGCCAACCGGTCGAGGACCCGTTCGCGCAGCGCCGTACGGTGCCGTCCTCCGGTCAGGTCGGTGAGGCCGACGCGCACCGCCGGGATGGCGTGGCCGAGTTCGCGGGCTCCGTCCAGGATGTCCAGGTGAACGCCGACGTGCTCGACGAGGGTCTCCGTCTCGAAGCCGAAGGAACCCTCGTCCCGGCCCGCCGTGCACAGCCCGAGCAGCGCGAAGTGCTGCGTCATGCCCGGCCCGAACGGCTGCGCGCGCAGGACGCGCTGTGCCGCGCCGAGCCGTACCCTCGACCGGGAGCGGGGCTCGTCCCGGAGCAGGCCCCGACGGCGGACGGCGCATTCCAGGGCCAGGACGTTGGTCACGTCCGAGACGACCTCGGTGTTGCGGATCGTCGTCAGCACCTTGTCCTGGCTCACGGTCGCCACCGCCGAGGCGGTGCCCAGCGGGCAGACCGGCGCCGTCGCGAGGCCGGTGAACCCGTGCCCGGTGAGACGTTCGTGGGCCAGCAGGGTCAGGCGCGCCAGGTCGCCCGCGTCGACCGGTGAGAGGGCGGTGAACCGGTCACGTTCGTACCGCCGGAGCAGATGGGCGGGCGTGACGTCGGCCGCACGACGCCGATGGACGGCCATCAGCAGCGTCTGAAGATCCGCGGGGGACAGCCGCTCGGCCAGCGCCTCAAGCATCTCCGGCGCCGCCCCCTCACGGAGAATCCGCCCAAGCCAGGGGTCGTTCATCGGAACATCGTGGCGTACGGCCCACTCCCGCCGCACCGGGTTATCCGCCGCCGAAGCCCTGAAGAGTCGCCGAAGCCCTGAAAGGCCACCGAACCCCGGAAAGTCACCGGGCCCGGAGAGCCGGTCGGTCTCAGGCGCCCCGGGAGGCCCTGCGCTCCGGGCCCTCCTTCTCCAGGTGCTGGAGGACGTGCCTGAGCGACTCCCCCAGCTCGGTCAGGCGCCTCTCGCCGAGGCCGGAGAGCACGAACTGCTCCTCCCGGTTGAACTCGGGGAACAGGGTGGTCATCAGCTTCCTGCCCTCGGGGGTGAGGGAGAAGACGGTACGCCTGCGGTCGGTCGCCGGGATCTCCCGCAGGATCAGCCCGCGTGCCTCAAGCGTCTGCGCCACCCCGGTCAGCGTGCCCTTGGTGATGCCCGCCTCCTCGGCGACGTGCCGGTTCTCGATCGACTCCCAGATCCACACGACCCACAGCACCACGAAGGCGGTCCAGGTGAGCTCGGCCTCCTTCAGCACGGTCTGCTCGAAGTGGTTCCTGATGGACGAGGCGACCCGGTAGAGGTTCGAGATCGCGGTCATGGCGCGAAAGTCCAGCTCCAGCCCCTGGAGCTTTCCCGAGACGGCCTCCTCGGTCTGCCGCAGGGTGTGCGCGCCACTCACAGACAAGCTCCTCGGGGGTTCGGCCATATCGACCCCGGGCGGCGGAATCGTCCGGACCCTCCTGATCCTAGATGATTTCCGACAAATCCCTGTTCTGGGACGCTAGACGCGGACCACATTCACGCCCGCGTCGGTGAACCGGGCGGCCTCCTCGTCCGGCAGGCCCTCGTCGGTGATCAGGGTGCCGATCGCGTCGATCGAGCAGATCCGCGCGAAGGCCCGCCCGCCGATCTTGGAGGCGTCGGCGACCGCGACGACCTGGGAGGCCCTGCCGATCAGCAGGTTGTTGACGCTCGCCTCGCCCTCGTGGTGGGCGAAGGCGCCCGCGACCGGGTCGAGCGCGTCCACGCCGAGGAAGGCGATGTCGAGCGCGACCTGTTCGAGCACCCCCGAGGCAAGCGGGCCGATCAGCTCGTAGGACTGCGGCCTCGCCACCCCGCCGGTCACCACGATCTTCACGTGCTGCCTGACCGTCAGCTCGGCGGCGATGTTCAGCGCGTTGGTGACCACGGTGAAGCCGAGGTCGGGGTCGGCCCTGATCGCCAGGGCGCGGGCCACCTCCGAGGTGGTCGTGCCGCCGTTCATGCCGACGATCGCGCCCGGTGTGACCAGTTCGGCCGCGGCGTCCGCGATCCGCTGTTTCTCGTCGGCGTGACGGGCGGTCTTGTAGCGCAGCGGCAGGTCGTAGCTCACGCTCTGGGAGACGGCGCCGCCACGGGTGCGCATGAGCATCTGCTGCTGGGCGAGCTGGTCGAAGTCGCGGCGGATCGTCGCCGTCGAGACGGTCAGCGCCTCCGCGGCCTCCTCGACGGACAACCGCCCCTCCTGCGAGAGCAGTTCGAGGATCGCGTTCCAGCGCTCATATCGGCTCACAGCAGTCAGCCTTGCACACGGGGCGATCAAAACCCACCTCTGCACAAAGTTGCTCATTTCTGGTATAAATCAATCACAAACGAAGCTTCTTGGGGAGGCGCGCCGTGACCACGCACACCGAATCCGAGATCGTGTCCCAGCCCGACTGCTGGCGCAGAGCCGTCGCCGAGACTCCGAGGGACGCGCTGCCCCGCCCCGGGGAGCGGGTGGCCGTCATCGGCTGCGGCACCTCGTGGTTCGTCGCCCAGTCCTACGCGGTGCTCCGCGAGCGGGCCGGACAGGGCGAGACCGACGCCTTCGCCGCCTCCGAGTTCCCCGTGGGACGTCCGTACGACCGGGTGCTCGCACTGACCAGGTCGGGCACGACGACCGAGGTCCTCGACGCGCTGGCGGTCCTGCGCGAGCGGGGCGTCAGGACGAGCGCCGTCACCGCCTCCCCCGGCACCCCCGTCGTGACCGCCGCCGACGAGATCGTGATGCTCGACTTCGCCGACGAGCGGTCGGTCGTGCAGACCCGCTTCGCCACGACGCAGCTCGCCCTGCTCCGCGCCCACCTCGGCGAGGACCTGAGCGGCGCGATCGCCGACGCCGAACGGGCGCTCGCCGTCCCGCTCCCCGAGATCACCCTGACCGCCGAGCAGTTCACCTTCCTCGGCCGGGACTGGTCGTACGGCCTGGCTCTTGAGGCCGCCCTGAAGATGCGCGAGGCGTGCCGGGCGTGGACCGAGTCCTATCCCGCGATGGAGTACCGCCACGGCCCGATCAGCATCGCGGGCCCGAACCGCGTCACCTGGGTCCTCGGGGAGGGCGCGAAGGGGCTGCGCGCCGAGGTCGAGGCCACGGGTGGAGCGTTCCTGAACAGCCTCCTCGACCCGATGGCCGAGTTGGTCCTGGTTCAGCGGGTGGCCGTGGCCAGGGCACTGGCCCAGGGACTCAACCCGGACGAACCACTCAACTTGACCCGTTCTGTCATCCTCCCCTCCTGAACATTGACCGGTGGGAGAAACGGGAAGAACTGACGCCATGAGCATCACACTCTCCGACGCCCGTGTCGTGACCCCCGAAGGTGTCCACGAGGGCTGGCTCACCATCGAGGACGGCCGCATCACCCATGTGGGCCGGGGCGCCGCCCCCGGCCCCGGGCTCAGCCTCGGGGGCCGCCACGTGGTTCCGGGCTTCGTCGACATCCACTCCCACGGCGGCGCCGGAGGATCCTTCCCCAGCGGCGACCAGGAGGAGGCCCGCCGGGTCGCCGCCCTGCACGCCGCGCACGGGACGACCACGATCGTCGCCAGCCTGGTCACCGCGACCACGAACGAGCTGACCAGGGCCGCTTCCGCCCTGGCCGACCTGTGCGAGGACGGCCTGCTGGCCGGCGTCCACCTTGAGGGCCCCTACATCTCCAAGGCCCGCTGCGGCGCGCACAACCCCGCCCTCCTGCGGGAGCCCTCCGTCCGGGAGTTCACCGAGCTGCTCAAGGCGGGCCGCGGCCACATACGGATGCTCACCCTCGCCGCCGAGCTGCCCGGGGCGCTGGACACCATCAGGGAGGCCGTCGCCAACGACGTGATCGCCGCCCTCGGGCACAGCGACGCCGACTACGAGCAGACCCTGCTGGGCATCGAGGCGGGCGGCAGCGTGGCCACCCACCTCTACAACGCGATGCCGCCCCTGCACCACCGCGACCCCGGCCCGATCGCCGCGCTGCTTGAGGACGAGCGGGTCACCATCGAGCTGGTCAACGACGGTGTGCACGTGCACCCGGCGATGATGCGCCTGGCCTACGACGTCGCCGGTCCCGGCAGGACCGTGCTCATCACCGACGCCATGGCCGCCGCGGGCATGGGCGACGGCGTGTACGGTCTCGGCCCGATGCGGGTCGAGGTCGTCGACGGCGTCGCCAGGCTGGCCGGCGGTGGCTCCATCGCGGGCAGCACGCTCACCATGGACGTGGCCTTCCGCCGCGCCGTACAGCAGGTCGGCCTGTCGCTGCCCGAGGCGGTCGAGATCACCTCACTCACCCCCGCCAAGGTGCTCGGCCTGGCCGACGACCTCGGCTCCATCTCCGTCGGCAAGCGGGCCGACCTGGTGGTGCTCACCGACGACCTGGAGGTCTCCGGCGTCATGCGGCACGGAAACTGGACGACGGCTCCCCGATGACCTCCCCGCCCGCCCGTGGTCCGGTCCTGACCGTCACGCTGAACCTCGCACTCGACGTCACCTACGTGACCGGGGACGTCGACTGGGACGGCGTCAACCGCGTCGGGGCCGTGCACCGCAGGGCGGGCGGCAAGGGCGTCAACGTGGCCAGGGTGCTCGCCGCCCTCGGCTGCGAGGTGCTCGTCACCGGTCTCGCGGGCGGCCCGAACGGCGAGGCCGCCCTGGCCGACCTCGCCGCCGCGGGCCTGCCCACCGCCCTCACCCCGATCTCCGGCCCCTCCCGCGCCACCCTGGCCGTCCACGACCACGGCCGCGCCCCGGGGCGCACCGCGCTGTTCAACGAACCGGGTCCGCTCGTCACCGAGGACGAGATCGGGCGTTTCCTGAGCGACTACGAGGCCCGGCTCGGGGGTGCCGCCGCGGTCGTGATCTCCGGCAGCCTGCCCTCCGGGGTCTCCCCGCGCCTGTACGCCGAACTCGCCGCCCGCGCCCGGGCCCACGGCGTCCCGGCGGTCGTGGACGCCGACGGCGAGCCGCTCAGGCACGCCCCCGGCGGGCGGCCCGAGATCGTCAAGCCCAACGCCGAGGAACTCGCCCGGGCCCTGGCCCTGTCCGGCCCCCAGGAGGCTCACGGCCCCGGCACCGGCCCCGGCGCCGCCGTGCGGGGGGCCCAGGTCCTCAGGCGTTCCGGGGCCAGGGCGGTCGTGGTCTCCCTCGGGGCCGACGGCCTGCTCGCGGTGACCCCCGAGGGGGCGTGGCGGGCGGCGATGCCGTACCGGGTCGAGGGGAACCCGACCGGCGCGGGTGACGCGCTGGTCGCGGGGCTGACGCTCGGCCTGGTCGAGGGCACCCCCTGGCCGGAACGGCTGCGCCGGGCGGCGGCGCTCGGCGCGGCGGCGGTCGCGGCCCCGGTCGCGGGTGACTTCGACGCCGACGTCCTGCGGGAGGTCCACCCGGGTGTCCGGGTGGAAGCGGAACCTGTGTAACGGAGGCCAATCATGTCCCTCGTCGGAATCGGCGACATCGTCGGGAACGCTCCAAAGGGCGTCGGCGCGTTCAACGTCATCCAGCTCGAACACGCGGAGGCGATCGTCGCCGGGGCCGAGGCCGCAGGCACACCCGTCGTGCTGCAGATCAGCGAGAACTGCGTCCGCTACCACGGCGCGCTCGCCCCGATCGCGGCGGCGTCCCTGGCGGTCGCCAGGGCGGCGGCCGTGCCCGTCGCCGTCCACCTCGACCACGCCACCGACCGCGCGCTGGTCGAGGAGGCCTCGGAGCTGGGGATCGGCTCGGTGATGTTCGACGCCTCCGCGCTGCCCGACGAGGAGAACGTGGCGCTCACCGCCGAGGTCGCCGCCCACTGCCACGCCCGTGGCCTGTGGGTGGAGGCCGAGCTCGGCGAGGTGGGGGGCAAGGACGGGGTGCACGCGCCCGGGGCGCGGACCAGGCCGCACGAGGCCGTGGACTACGTGGCCAGGACCGGGGTGGACGCGCTGGCCGTGGCCGTCGGCAGCTCGCACGCCATGACGACCAGGGACGCCGTGCTCGACCTTGAGCTGATCTCCGCGCTGCGCGCCGCCGTACCCGTCCCGCTGGTGCTGCACGGCTCCTCGGGCGTGCCGGACGAGACCCTCCGCGCCGCCGTACGGCACGGCATGAAGAAGATCAACATCGCCACCCACCTCAACAAGACCTTCACCGGGGCGATCCGCGACCACCTGGCCGCCGACGAGCGGGTCGTCGACTCCCGCGTCTACCTCGCCGCCGCCCGTACGGCCGTCGCCACCGAGGTCACCCGCCTCCTGAAGGTCCTGACCTAACCCCTACGACACCCCTACGACGTCCCCTACGGCCAGTTCCAGCGGATGCCGATCAGGCCGGGGCGCAGCGAGTCGGCCACCAGGTGGACCGCGTGGTGGGCGTTGAGGGTCAGTTCACCGTGGTCGTGCTCCTCCGCGGCGTGGTCGTGCCGGGAGAAGCGGCGGATGCCCGCGGGCAGCGCCGAGGCGGCGAAGCTCACCCTGAGCGTGTACTGCCCGGCGGGGAAGCGGAACCCCCGTTCGTACTCGGTCGTCTCCACCCCGCTCGGGTCGGCCAGCTCGTAGCGGATCACCTGGGTCTCCCCGACCCGCAACCTGCGGTCGAACAGCAGCTCGGCCGCCACGAGCGCGGTCGGGCCGTCCCGCCTGACCCTGCCGACCCGGCAGTCCTCAAGCGCCCTGATCCGCACGCGTTCGACGTCGCACCCCAGGTCGCCCCGGTAGACGATGATGTGGCGGTCGGTCGCCTCCTGCGCCCGCATCACCTGGAGCGTCTCACGGCGCACGACGCTGCGGTCCGGGCCGATCTGCAGCGTCTCGTACATCCCGCTGATGTGCAGCCGCCTGTCGTCGGCGGAGCCGTCGAGGTCCTGCAGCAGGGCCGAGAGCGCGCGTGAGGGCTCAAGGATCGTGGCGTAGGGAACGGCGGCGGAGATCGGGACGGACGTGCCCCCGCCGTTCTGCCCCCTGCCCCGGGGCCGGGGCGGCCCGAGCAGGCCCATCAGCGAGCGCGGCGGGAGGATGAGGATCTCCTCAAGCGCCCGTACGGCCCGCAGCGACTCGGGCCGCTCGGGGCGGCGCAGTCCCTGCTGCCAGTAGCTCAGGCTCGTCATCCCGACCCGCAGCCCGCGCTCCTCAAGGCGGTGGCGGAGCCGGTCAAGGGTCAGCCCCCTCGCTTCGACCGCGGCGCGGAGCGCGACGTGGAACGGGCCTTCCCGAAGAGCGACCCGCAGCTCACGATCATCCGACACATGGGAATGTTCACAGATTTTTCGGCTTACGTCACTTTTGCCGACGCAGACAGTGTCAATTTCGTGACCAGCCGTCGGTCTGCGTCGACACCCATGACAGTGTCCCCCAGCGCCAATCCCTGGCACCCAGCGCACATCCGGCGCGCCTCCCGTGCCGTCCGACGACACCCGACCTGGGGCCTTCCCTGTCAGTGATGGACCTGTTCCGGAGCGGCACCGGGCCACGGCGCACGGGCGGGAAAACACGCGTGCCCGGAGCGAATCGCTCCGGGCACGGCAGAAACGGCGGTGTCAGGAACCCTGGGGGGCGACGACGACCTCGACCCGCTGGAACTCCTTCAGGTCGGAGTATCCGGCGGTGGCCATCGTCCGCTTGAGCGCGCCCATGAGGTTCATCGAACCGTCGGCGACCGAGGAGGGACCGTGCAGGATCTGCTCCAGCGTGCCGACCGTGCCGAACTGCACCCGCTTGCCCCGGGGCAGCTCGGGGTGCTGGGCCTCGGAGCCCCAGTGGAACCCGCGGCCCGGGGCCTCCGTGGCCCTGGCGAGAGGAGAGCCGACCATGACCGCGTCAGAACCGCAGGCGATCGCCTTGGCGATGTCACCCGAGGTGCCCATGCCGCCGTCGGCGATGACGTGGACGTACCGGCCGCCCGACTCGTCCATGTAGTCGCGCCGGGCCGCGGCCACGTCGGAGATCGCGGTGGCCATCGGCACCGCGACGCCGAGCACCGTGCGCGTGGTGTGCGAGGCGCCGCCGCCGAAGCCGACCAGGACGCCGGCCGCGCCGGTCCGCATGAGGTGCAGCGCCGCGGTGTAGGTGGCGCAGCCGCCGACGATCACCGGCACGTCCAGCTCGTAGATGAACTGCTTGAGGTTGAGCGGCTCGGCCCGCCCGGAGACGTGCTCGGCGGAGACCGTGGTGCCGCGGATCACGAAGATGTCCACACCCGCGTCGATGACGGCCTTGTGGTACTGGACCGTGCGCTGCGGGGACAACCGCACCGCCGTGGTCACCCCGGCCGCGCGGATCTCCTCGATGCGACGGCCGATCAGCTCTTCCCTGATCGGCGCGTTGTAGATCTCCTGGAGCCGCCTGGTCGCGGCCTCCCCCTCAAGCTCGGCCACCTCGGCCAGCAGCGACGTCGGGTCGTCGTAGCGGGTCCACAACCCCTCAAGGTCGAGTACGGCCAGCCCGCCGAGCCTGCCCACCTCGATCGCCGTCGCCGGGGAGACCACGCTGTCCATCGGGCTCACCACGACGGGCAGCTCGAACCGGTAGGCGTCGATCTGCCAGGCGATCGAGACCTCCTCGGGGTCACGGGTGCGGCGGGAGGGAACGATGCCGATCTCGTCGAGCGCGTAGGCACGGCGGCCGTTCTTGCCGCGGCCGATCTCCACCTGAGTCATATGCCTGTCTTTCCATGTCATGCCTGTACGGCGGGCCGTACCGTGCCGTCACGGCCCGGCCCGTCGCGAGAACCGGGTCGGGACTCTATCGGCGGTGGTAGTTCGGAGCCTCGACGGTCATCTGGATGTCGTGCGGGTGGCTCTCCTTGAGCCCGGCCGCGGTGATCGGCATGAGCTCGCACCTGCTGTGCATGTCCTCGATCGTGCGGCACCCGGAGTACCACATGCCCTGGCGCAGACCGCCGACGAGCTGGTGGGCGACCGCGGCGACCGGCCCGCGGTAGGGAACCTGGCCCTCGATGCCCTCGGGGATGAACCTGTCCTCGCTGCCGACGTCGGCCTGGGCGTAGCGGTCCTTGCTGAAGGAGGTCCCGCCGCGCTCGCGGTTGCGGACCGCGCCCAGCGAGCCCATCCCCCGGTAGGACTTGAACTGCTTGCCGTTGATGAAGATCAGTTCACCCGGCGACTCCTCGCAGCCCGCCAGGAGCGAGCCGAGCATGACCGTGTCCGCCCCGGCCGCGATGGCCTTGGCGATGTCACCGGAATACTGCAGGCCACCGTCGCCGATCACCGGGATTCCGGCGGGACCGGCCGCGAGCGAGGCCTGGTGGATGGCCGTGACCTGCGGCGCGCCGACGCCCGCGACCACCCGGGTGGTGCAGATGGAGCCGGGCCCGACGCCGACCTTGACCGCGTCGGCCCCCGCGTCGACCAGCATCTGGGCACCCGCGCGGGTGGCGATGTTGCCGCCGACGACCTGGACGCCGCTGTTGGCCTTGAGCTTGGAGATCATGTCGGCCAGGCCCTTGGAGTGGCCGTGCGCGACGTCGACCACGACCACGTCGACCCCGGCCTCGATCAGGGCCGCCGCCCGCTTCTCGGCGTCCTCGCCCACGCCGATCGCGGCTCCGACGACGAGCCTGCCGTCGGCGTCCTTCGTGGACAGGGGGTACTGCTCGCTCTTGGTGAAGTCCTTGACGGTGATGAGCCCGCGCAGCCGTCCGCCCGCGTCGACCAGCGGCAGCTTCTCGATCTTGTTCTTGCGCAGCAGCGCGAAGGCGTCGTCCCTGGAGACCCCGACCGGCGCGGTGACCAGCGGCATCGAGGTCATGACGTCGCGCACGGGGCGGCCGTGGTCGGTCTCGAAGCGCATGTCGCGGTTGGTGACGATGCCGACCAGCACGCCGTTCTCGTCCGTCACCGGGACACCGGAGATGCGGTAGGTCGCGCACAGGCGCTCGACGTCGGCGAGCGTGTCCTCGGGCGAGCAGGTGACCGGGTTGGTGACCATCCCGGCCTCGGAGCGCTTGACGAGATCGACCTGCTGGGCCTGCTCCTCGATGGAGAGGTTGCGGTGCAGGATGCCGATGCCGCCCTGACGCGCCATCGCCACCGCCATCCGCGCCTCGGTGACCGTGTCCATCGCGGCGGAGACGAGCGGGATGCGCAGGGTGATGCCCCGCGACAGGCGGGTGGTGGTCTCCGCCTCACCCGGCTGTAGATCCGAATAGGCGGGAACCAGGAGCACGTCGTCGAACGTGAGCCCGGTCTCGGTGAACCTTGCCATCTGCGACCCTCCTGCCACGGCGCTCTCAAGTGGAGTGGGGAAGGCGCCGGCCCCCGGGTCACAGTTTAGAGTCTGGCGCCAAACCCGGAGGACACCGGGGAAGGTGGGGAACCGGACGGCCGGTGAGCGTCCGGTTCCCCTCCCTGAAGGACGGGAGCCGGGCGGCCGACGGACCGCCCGGTCCCGGCCGGGGTTTGGGGAACCGAGCGGTCGGTGACCCGCCCGGCTCCCCGGTCACCGGCGGGAGGCGCGGGGACACCGCACGCCGCCGGACCCCCCTCCGCGTCCGAACGGCCACTACGCCCACGCCCCTCGCCGACGCTGGGTAAAGTCTGCGTTACCTTCCGTTCACACGCAATGTACGGACGTGCAGTTGCACGAAGCTGCACCCGACCGCCCAGGAAGGACCGGGTTCCCCGATCGGCGACGGCTCGGGACGAGTCGTCCACGAGACCGGAAGAGGCCCAGAAGACGCAACGCCCGGACACCGGTGATTTCGGGACGTTATTCTCGCGGAACGCCGTGCCATCTCTGGAGCCTCTCGCCGATGCGTACCGACACACCGCCGCTTGAGAGTCTGGGCTTCACCTCGGCCCAGATCTCTCTCTACAACGCGGTGCTACGCCTGCACCGCGCAACCTGCGCCGAACTCGCCGACGCCCTGGACGGCTCGCCTGAGCGGCTGAGCCGCGAGCTGGCCACCCTGGTGAAGCTGGGCGTGGTCCACGAGCAGGGCGGCGAGTACCTCGCCCGTCACCCCGCGACGGCCCTGGGCCACCTGCTCGCCGACCGGCTCGACCGGCTCGCCGCGGAGAGCCGCAGGATCGACACCGTCGTCGGGTCGATCCGCGACCTCATCCACGAGTACGACGCGGGCCGCGACTACCAGGCGGGCCGGTTCTCCGTCGACCTGGTCGGCGGGGCGGACGAGCTGTACGAGAGCGTGATCGGCATGGCCGTACAGGCGCCGCCGCTCGAACTGCTCTCGGTCATCCCCGACCGGCGCACGATGAACGACTTCGCGCACCGCTACGCCGACCAGTGGATTGGGGCGCAGCGCGCGGGCCTGCTGTCCACCAGGAACATCATCCCGGTCCAGACCCTGGAGATCCCCGCGCTGCGGGAGAAGCTGAGCCAGTTCCAGCAGGCCGGGGCCCGCGTCCGCACCCTGGACACGGTGCCGAGCTGGTTCCTGATCGCCGGGACGGACGCCGCGGGTGTGCCCGCCCGGTGGGGCGGCACGCTGGCGGAGAGCGCCTACAACTTCCACCTGGTCAGAACCCCCGTCGTGGTGGACGCGCTGCGTTCCCTCTTCGACGAGCTGTGGGCTCGCGCGGCGCCGCTGCCCTGGCCGCGCCGGGGCGACGGGATGATCCAGGTGCTGCGGCTCGCCGCCCAGGGCGTCTCCGACGAGATGATCGCCAGGCAGCTCGGGGTCTCGGTGCGCACGGTGCGGGCCCGCTTCGCCGACGCCATGGCCGAGCTCGGCGCCCAGTCCCGCTTCCAGGCGGGCGCGGAGGCCGCCCGGCGCGGCTGGCTGACGTGAAGGCCTCTTTGCGCGCCTGCGCGTCGCTCCGCGTGCCCGTGGGCCGCCGGTTGGACCTGCCGCACATCAAGGTCATATCAAGGCCATAAGGTGGGATCGTGCTCGACGACGTCCCCCGCGACCCGTTCGCGGACGACCCCGACGACCCGGCGGCGGCACTGGGTGAGACGGACTCCCCCCAGTCGCTGACCTCCGCCGAACGCGACGAGGCCATGACGGACCTCGCCGACGTCGAGGTCTTCCGGTCTCTCCTTGAGCCCCAGGGGGTGCTCGGGCTGGTGCTCGACTGCCCCGAGTGCGGGGAACAGCACTACTTCGACTGGGAGCTGCTGCGCGGCAACCTGCGGCAGATGATCGACAACGGCAGGCCGCAGGTTCACGAACCCGCCTACCAGCCCGACCCCACGAACTATGTGACCTGGGAGTACGCCAGGGGTTACGTCGACGGGGTGACCGACACCGAGGGGCACCGCTGATCGACGTCGTCGATCAGCGCGGCCAGTAGACCGACGGCGACGTCCGAGGACGAGGCGGGCTCACGCCGGGAGAGCCCGTCGAGAAGGCGGTCGGTCTCGGTGACGCCCCGTTCCTCCTCAGGGCCGTATCTCCGGACGGGACGCCTGGGGTGGACCGCCGTCATGGGCTCACCCGCCAACGGGTCTCACCGGACCGGCGAGACCCACTCCATGCTTCCCGGCGGCGCCGACGGATCCGGCCCGGCTGGTCCGCGGTCAAGCCGTCGACTCCAGCTCCGCCATCGCGCGCAACCGCGCGAGCGCCCGGTGCTGCGCGACCCGGACCGCGCCTGGTGACATGCCGAGCACGTTACCCGTCTCCTCGGCCGACAACCCCGAGACCACGCGGAGCATGAGCAGTTCACGCTGGTTGTCCGGGAGCCTGGAGAGCAGCCTGCGGGCGTGCTCGGCCTCGATGTAGCGCACCACGGTCTCCTCGGGCCCCGGCCCCTCGTCAGGACCGTCGGGAAGGTCCTGGGTGGGTACGGCGGAGCGCACCGAACTGCGCAGCGCGTCGGCCACCTTGTGGGAGGCGATGCCGAAGACGAAGGACGCGAAGGGTCTGCCCATGTCGCGATAACGCGGCAGGGCGGACAGAACCGCGATGCACACCTCCTGCGCCACGTCGTCCGCGATGTGGTACTGACCGGAAACCCGCCCGAGGCGAGCACGGCAATATCGGACGACCATTGGCCGTAACTGCGCGATCAGAGATTCGATCGCGGTGCGATCTCCCTGAACGGCGAGGCTCGTCAGATCCTTGAGATCGTCCCTGTGGGGGACCCCTTCAGATCTCGTCGCAAGCCTTACCCCACTTTTGGCGTCGGCGACGCATCCCTCGGTCACGTTAGGCATGATGCCCGCCCCGATCGAGCCTGTCGTCATGGCGAACGGCTACGGATTGGTCACATTGAGAGGGTGATAACGGGGCGTAATCAATCGACCACAGTAAGGCTTTGCACCTGAAGGAATATTTCATTGGACCGCTGATTATGTCGGCCATTGGTCACATGAAAGTTTACTCCTTACGCGCATCCTCGCATGACGCTTTGAGGCACGTTTCGGTTTACCGGAAAACGAAACGGCCCGCATCCGGTGAGAGATGCGGGCCGTACGGCGAAAGCGGATCAGTGGCCGTGGCCGTGACCGTGGCCGTGCCCGGCGGCGGCCGGAGCCTCCTCCTCGGGCTTGTCCACCACGAGGGCCTCGGTCGTCAGCAGCATGCCGGCGATGGAGGCGGCGTTCTGGACGGCCGAGCGGGTGACCTTGACCGGGTCGATGACGCCCTGGGAGATCAGGTCGCCGTACTCGCCGGTGGCGGCGTTGAGGCCCTGACCGACGGGGAGCTCGGAGACCTTGGTCGTCACGACGTAGCCCTCAAGGCCGGCGTTCTCCGCGATCCAGCGGGCGGGCTCGATGAGCGCCTTGCGGACCACGGCGACACCGGTCGCCTCGTCACCGGACAGGCCCAGGTCGTCGAGGACCTTGGAGACGTGGATGAGCGCGGAGCCACCGCCGGAGACGATGCCCTCCTCGATCGCGGCGCGCGTCGCGGAGATGGCGTCCTCAAGGCGGTGCTTCTTCTCCTTGAGCTCGACCTCGGTGGCCGCGCCGACCTTCAGCACGCAGACACCGCCGGAGAGCTTGGCCAGACGCTCCTGGAGCTTCTCACGGTCCCAGTCGGAGTCGGACTGCTCGATGGCGAGCTTGATCTCCTTGACGCGGTCGGCGATGGCCTGCGCGTCGCCCGCGCCGTCCACGACCGTGGTGCTGTCCTTGGTGATCACGACACGGCGGGCCGTGCCGAGGACCTCCAGGCCGACGTGCTCCAGCTTGAGGCCGACCTCCTCGCTGACGACCTCGCCACCGGTGAGGATGGCGATGTCCTGCAGCATGGCCTTGCGGCGGTCACCGAAGCCGGGGGCCTTGACCGCGACCGAGGTGAAGGTGCCGCGGATCTTGTTGGTGACCAGGACGGCCAGGGCCTCGCCCTCGACGTCCTCGGCGATGACGAGCAGCGCCTTCTTGGTCTGCGCGACCTTCTCCAGCAGCGGCAGGAAGTCCGCGACCGAAGCGATCTTGTTCTGGTTGATCAGGATGTAGGGGTCTTCGAGAACCGCCTCCATCCGCTCCTGGTCGGTCACCATGTAGGGCGAAAGGTAACCCTTGTCGAACTGGAGACCCTCGGTGAACTCCAGTTCGAGGCCCATGGTGTTGGACTCTTCGACGGTGATGACGCCGTCCTTGCCGACCTTGTCGAACGCCTCGGCGATCAGCTCACCGATCTTGGCGTCCTGCGCGGAGATCGTCGCCACGTGGGCGATCTCCTTCTTGTCCTCGACCGGCCTGGCCGAGTCGATCAGCTTGTCGCTGACGGCCTTGGCGGCCAGGTCGATGCCGCGCTTGAGGGACAGCGGCTGGGCGCCGGCCGCGACGTTGCGCAGGCCCTCGCGGACCATCGCCTGGGCGAGAACGGTCGCGGTGGTCGTGCCGTCACCGGCGACGTCGTTGGTCTTGGTCGCGACCTCCTTGGCGAGCTGGGCGCCGAGGTTCTCGTACGGCTTCTCCAGCTCGACCTCACGCGCGATGGTGACACCGTCGTTGGTGATGGTCGGCGCGCCGAACTTCTTGTCGATGACGACATTGCGGCCACGGGGGCCGAGGGTCACCTTGACCGCGTCGGCGAGGGCGTTGACACCACGCTCAAGAGCGCGGCGCGCGTCCTCCTCGAAGGACAGGATCTTGGGCATTGTGGTCCTCTCTGAAAGCACGTCGGCGCATCAAAGCCCCGGGCGCTCGCGCGACCCGGGGCTCGATACGTCATCTCTGCGAAGTGTCGGTTACTTCTCGATGATGGCGAGCACGTCACGGGCGGAGAGCACGAGGTACTCCTCGCCGCCGTACTTCACCTCGGTGCCGCCGTACTTGCTGTAGAGGACGACGTCGCCCTCCTTGACGTCGAGCGGAATGCGCTTGTCGCCGTCCTCGTCCCAGTTGCCAGGGCCGACAGCGAGGACCTTGCCCTCCTGCGGCTTCTCCTTGGCGGTGTCCGGGATGACGAGACCGGAAGCAGTGGTCTGCTCGGCCTCAAGCGGCTGGACCACGATGCGGTCGCCGAGCGGCTTAACGGGAACCTTGGTGGCGGTCGTCACGTCGGACCTCCCCTTCAGATTTGAATGATCTAGAAGAGGCGACCAGCGGTCTGCCGTCGCGGGTGTCAGACCTGCCTCGTCGCGTATGTTTGGCACTCTCACCGGGAGAGTGCCAATACGGAACAGTATGCAAGGAGGCCTTGACAGTCAACACGAACCGCCTCCGCACTGGGTACGCGAACCTCAAACCCTGCGCCGCCCCGCCGCGGGCAGGCCTCTGACCCGCGCGATCTCGGTCTCGTACAGCTCCCGCGAACCGCGCAGGAAACCCAGCACGAAACGGATCTCCTCGTCGGAGTAACCCGAGATCAGCCGCCTCCCCCGTTCGACGACGGGACCGTACAGCTCCTCGACCTTCGCGAGGGTCTCGGGGGTGGCGCGCACGACCACCTTCCTGCGGTCCCCGGGATCGGGGGAGCGCGTCAGGTATCCGGCCCGTTCGAGGCGGTCGAGCATCGCGGTGACGCTGCCCGTGGTGAGCCCCAGGCCCGTCCCGAGGACGCTGGGTGTGACGTTCCCCTCAGACCCCTCGCGCACCAGGATCTCCAGGCAGCGCAGGTCGGTCCTGTTCACCCCGAGGTGGATCGCGACCGCCTCGTCGAAGGCGTCGACGGCCGTCTGACCCGCCTGGACCTCCTGCCCCAGCTCCGCCCTGAGAGCGCCGTCCCCATGCGCGGGACCATTTTCCCTTGACATTCAAGCCTCTCGACCATCAAGCTAAATATGCCTCGAACATCAAGATACATGGCGTTCGAGAAGAACACCCCTGTCCAGACCCGTCCTCCAAGGGAGACCCGTGTCCCCTCTCCACGTGATCGTCATCGGTGCGGGCACCGGCGGAATGTGCCTGGCCCACGGCCTGCGGCGCGCCGGGATCTCGGTCGCGGTCTACGAACGCGACCGCACCCGCGCCGACGGCGTGCACGGCTACCGCGTCGGCATCGACCCGACGGGCAACCAGGCGCTCCGCGAGTGCCTGCCCCCCGAGCTGTTCGACACCTACACCGCCACCTGCGCCAGGACGCCCGCCCACTTCAACGTGCTGACCGAACGGCGCAGGACGGTCGCCTCCTTCCGGCTGCCGGAGAGCACCGACCCGGTCCACAGCGAACGCTCGGTCTCCCGGATGACCCTGCGCCAGGTGCTGCTCACCGGGATGGACGACGTCGTGCGCTTCGGCAAGACCTTCACCCACTACGAGCACGGCGCCGACGGCACCGTGACCGCCTTCTTCGACGACGGCACCTCGGCCACCGGCGACCTGCTCGTCGCCGCCGACGGCACCGGCTCCAGGGTCCGCAGGCAGTACCTCCCGCACGCGAAGGTCAGGGACACCGGGGTGATCGCGGTCTCCGCCAAGGTCGCGGTGACCCCGGAGACCAGGGCGCTGCTGCCCGAGGAGGTCTTCAACGGGATCTCCGCCACCTTCGCCCCGAAGGGCCAGTTCTGCATCTGGCACGTCATGGAGTTCAAGTGGGACCGCGACGGCGAGGTCAAGCACGGCGTCGGCGGCAACGACGCGGAGCTGATCGCGCGCTGGCCCGGCCTGCTGTACGACAACACCCGCGACTACATCAACTGGGGCTTCTCCGCCTCGGCCCGCAGGTTCCCGCCCGGGGTGATGGACCTGCGCGGCGAGGACCTCAAACGGGTGGTCCTGGACATGACGCCCAATTGGCATCCGGACCTGCGCGCGCTGTTCCGGGCCGCCGACCCGGGCAGCTGCTTCCCCATCGCCATCCGCACCTCCGAGCCGGTGGACCCGTGGGAGACCACCAACGTCACCCTGCTCGGCGACGCCGTGCACACCATGACCCCCGGGCGGGGCGTCGGCGCCAACACCGCCCTGCGCGACGCGATGCTCCTGACCAGGCGGCTCATCACCGTCCGTGACGGCGCCCCGCTGCTGGACGCCGTCGCCGCCTACGAGGCGGAGATGATCCCGTACGGCTTCGCCCGCGTCGCCGACTCCCTCGCCCAGAACGGCACCAACGGCGACGACCTGCTGCACAGGCCGGTCGTCGGCCGGGCGGTCCTGGCGGCCAACCGGACGTTCTTCCGCGCGGTCGGCCGGGTCCCGGCGCTGCGCAGGAGGTTCGTCGACGCCCTCGTGGCCTACCGCGCCGCGGACGCCTGAGGACCTTCACCCCGATTCCCGCGCTTCGGGGCGACACCGGGACGCTCATCGGGGAACATACGACTTCGGGAACATACGAGCGAGCACCGGGGGGGAACGCGACCCGATGGCTACGAACGGTGACGGGAAAGACGCTACGGTGAGCGATGTGACCAGCACGCTGAGCGAGGAGACGAGCGCAACGCGCGAGGTCGGCGAGCTTCTCGCCAACTGGCCCTATCCGCCGCCCGGCGGATGGACGGCCGACGACCTCGACCGGCTTCCCCAGGAGGGCCCCCACGGCGAGCCGGACTTCTTCAAGCACGTCGAACTCGTCGATGGAGCCCTCATCTTCATGTCCCCCCAGAAGCGTTTCCACGATGTCGTGATCCGCAGGCTCGCGAACAGTCTCGAAGCCCAGGCGCCCGAGCACCTCGCGGTGGCGACCCAGATGGACGTCGTACTCGGCGTGAGACAACGCCCGTGTCCCGACGTTCTGCTCATCGACGCCGCCCTGGACCGCGAGCACGACCGCACCGCCTACGTTCCCGAGGAGGTCCACCTGGTCGTGGAGGTGGTCTCGCCCGAATCCGAGTTCCGCGACCGGGAGGTCAAACCCAGGCGCTACGCGGCCGCCGGCATCACCCACTTCTGGCGGGTCGAGGCTGAGAACGGCGTTCCCGCCGTGTACGTCTACGAGCTCGACTCCGCGACGCGTGCCTACGTTCCCACCGGCATCCACCGTGACAAGCTCTCGGTCCAGGTCCCCTTCCCCGCCACGATCGACCTGACCGCCCTGCTGGGCTGAGGAGAGGCTCCATCCGTCCGAGGCGGTAGCGTCGGGCGGTGTGGAGCTTGACTCGTTCCTGGAGCTGTTGACACCCCGAGGCCAGGAGGCCCTGGCCGCCGCCGGAGCCGCGGGAGACGACCCGGTCGCGGCGGTCACCCGGCTCAGGAAGACCTACGACGCCGACCTGACCTCCGCGGCGCTCACCCAGGCGGGGCTCAGACGCCGCGCCGTGGAGAAGTTCGGCGCCGACGCCGGGGTGATGTACTTCACGCCGAACGGCCTTGAGCAGTCGACCCGCCGCGAGGTAGCCGACCACCGCGCCCGGCGCGTCCCCTTGGGCTCCCGGGTCGCCGACGTCTGCTGCGGCATCGGCGGGGACACCCTGGCCCTGGCCAGGGCCGGATGCGTGGTCGAGGCGGTCGACGCCGACCCGCTCACCGCCGCGGTCGCCCAGGCCAACGCCGACGCGCTGGGGTTCGGCGACCGGGTCACGGTCCGGGCGGCCGACGCCGCCACGGTCGACCCGTCCGGCTTCGACGTCCTGTTCGCCGACCCCGCCCGCCGTACGGCCCGGGGCAGGACCTTCGATCCGATGGCCTACTCACCACCGTGGCCCCAGGTGGTGGAGATGGCGCGCCAGGCGAGGGCCGCGTGCCTGAAGGTCGCCCCGGGGATCGACTACGCGTTCATCCCGCCGGGGGCGGAGGCCGAGTGGGTCTCCCACCGGGGCGAGGTCAAGGAGGCCGCGATCTGGTGCGGCGCCCTGGCAGGCGAGGTCGAGCGCAGGGCCACGATGCTGCCGTCCGGCGCGACGCTGACCCCCGACCCCAAGCTCGGTACGGCCGGGCACGGCCCGGTCGGGCGCTACGTCCACGAGCCGGACGGGGCGGCGATCAGGGCCCACCTCGTGGCGGAGGTCGCCGACGCGGTCGGCGGGCACCTGCTCGACCCGCGCATCGCCTACATCACGGGGAACGGGACGGAGCGGACGCCGTGGGCGGCGCGGTACGAGGTCCACGAGACTCTGCCGTTCTCGCTCAAACGGCTGAGGGCGGCGCTGCGTGAGCGTGGAGTGGGAAACGTGACGATCAAAAAGAGGGGCTCCGCGGTCGACGTCGATCGCCTCAGAAAGGACCTTCGCCTGACCGGGGGCGAATCCGCGGTCGTTATTCTCACCAGGATCGAGGAAAGGCCTTTCGCCCTGATATGCACCCCTTCCTGAACTGGCAAAACGGTACATCAAGCAATTAACCGGCGATCTGTCTTTTTTAAATTTGACACGGAGGACACATGTCTCAGGGGCTAGGGTTACTCACGCATGGATTTCCGGGGAAAACTCGGCCTACATTCCTCGGTAAATTAAAAACAAAGTCCTTAAAGAAACATTAAAACCCGCCGCGTGGCCGACCGTCGGTGGGGAAAGGGGTTTTCCGTGGATCGTTCCGGCCACACCCTGTTCCACGCGGACGAGCAGAGCCCGATCTTCGACCGGATGCGCGAACTGCTGGCGCACGCCGCCCAGGACCCCGTGCGCGAGCAGCTCCCGCAGGGGCCCGCGTACGAGCAGCGCCCGCAGAGCTCCGTCTACGAGCAGCTCCCCCCCGCGCCCATTTACGACCAGTGCCCCCAGACGCCCGTGTACGAGAAGCTCTCCCCCGCGCCCGTGTACGACCAGCGCCCCCAGGGCACCGGGCTCGACGAGATCCGTCAGCGCCTCGACGGCGTGGAGTGGCTGCTGCGGGAGGCCAGGGATCGGGAGAGCGGGCTGAACGGCACGCTCGAGTCCGTGACCGGCCGCCTCGACAAGGCCCTGACCCGCCCGCCCGCCTGGGTCCAGGGGCTCGCCCAGCACGTCGAGGCGGTCCGCGACCACGTGGACTCGGTCGGCGCACGGGTCGGCTTCCTGACCCGGGAGGTCAAGTCGGTCGGCGCGCAGATCGTCCCCCTGGACGGGCTGCCGCGCCTGTGGGCCGATCTCAGCGCCGTGAGCGAGAAGACCGACGAGGCGCTCACCCGGCTCCGGGTGCTCACCGGCAAGACCCAGGACAACGGCGAGACCACCGAGCGGCTCGGCCGTCTCCAGACGGGCATGGACGCGGCCGCGGGCCGGTTCACCCGGCTGGACAAGGGGCTGGGTGAGCTGGTCCGGCGTACGGGGTCCCTTGAGAAGGGCCTGCCCGAGCTGTCGGCGGGCTTCCAGGGGGTCGTCGCCGAGGCGACCCGCCGTCTGTCGGACGCCGTCGAGCAGGTGAGCGGCAAGATCGACATGATCATGGTCAGGCTCGACGGCCTGACCGAGGACGTCGGAGACTGTCTGAGCGACCTGGACAGGCGGCTGGCCGCGCTTGAGCGGCGGATGACGGAGACGAACGAGCGGCTCGGTGAGATCGCCGCCCGTCACGAGGCGCGGTTCGACGCCCTCGACGAGCGTCTGGACGACGTCGAGGGGCGGACCCTCAACAGGATCGAGGCCGTCGACGCCCGGCTGCGGACGCTCGACGGCCACACCGGGCGGCCGGAGGACGTGCAGGCGCACGTCACCGGGGCCGGGAAGCGGCTGAAGGGCCTGCTGCAGACCCGGGAGCAGCGGCGCCTTGACCCGTTCGAGGAGCGCGTCGCCCAGGCCCGCGCGGCTCTCGCCCCCCTGGGCGACACGCTGCGCGCCCAGCCGGGCCGCGAGCGGCTCACCGAGGCGCTGACCCGGGCCGTCGAGCCCGCCGGCGCAGGCCCGGCCGACAGGCTCGGCGCGCTTGAGGAGACCGTGCTGGTCCTCGCCGAGGCCCTGCTGTGCCGGCCCCACGGCAACGGGGACTGACGCTTTCAGCACATGGTGTCGCCCGGTAGGCAGGGGGAGGTGTCGCACGCCTCCTCACCGCACAGGTTGTTCCTGACCACCTTCAGCAGCAGGGTCAGCTCCCCCGCCTGCTCCGGGCTCAGGCCGCCGGTCATCCGGCGGTGGACCTCCGCCAGGACGCGTTCGACCTCGGGACGCAGGGCGTCGCCCTTCGGAGTGCTGCTGACGATGCTGACGCGGCGGTTGGCGGGACTGGGCGCGCGGCTGACGAAGCCGCTGCGTTCGAGGCGCTGGAGGGTCTTGGTCATCGTGGACATGTCGATGCCGATGAGCCTGGCGAGCACGTTCTGCGGCTGCGGGCCGTACTCCCAGAGCAGGGTCAGGGTGCGTTCCTGGCCCGGGTAGAGGTCGAGTTCGGCCAGGAGACCGGCCATAAGCGTGCGGTGCCCTCGGGCGGCCTGGATCATCAGGCAGTTCAGGCTGTCAGGGCTTTCCTCCCAGGCTTCGACCCCCGCCGGTTCCTCGTCAAGCCGTGGAAGCGTCATCTCGTCCTCCTGTTCGACTCCAGCCTACTCCTTGCAAGTTGGTCGCCCAAGTTGTAGAACTAACTCTTGGCCGACCAAGTTGGTCGCCCAAGTTAGCCGACCATATTAGAATCCCGAAGGGATCAGCCATGCCGTTCTCCCCGTTCAGGCTCGGTGCCCTGGAACTGCCAAACCGCCTGGTCATGGCCCCCATGACCCGTTCCCGTGCCTACGTGGACGGCATCCCCTCCACGCTGACCGCCCTGTACTACGCGCAGCGCGCCTCGGCCGGTCTGATCGTCTCCGAGGGGGTGCAGCCGAGCGCGGCGGGCAAGGGATACATGGACACGCCGGGTCTGCACACCGACCACCAGGTCGCCGGATGGCGTGAGGTGACCGACGCCGTCCACGCGGCGGGTGGCCGGATCTTCGCGCAGCTCATGCACGCGGGCCGGGTCGGCCACCCGGACAACACCGGTGCGATCCCCGTCGCCCCGTCGGCCGTACGGTCGAGCGGCCAGATCTTCACCCCGAACGGCCCGCAGGACACGCCGATCCCCGTCGAACTGACCACCGAGGAGGTCGAGGCGACCGTCGGCGACTTCGCCGACGCCGCCCGTCGCGCGATCGACGCCGGGTTCGACGGGGTCGAGCTGCACGGGGCGAACGGCTACCTCATCCACCAGTTCCTGTCGCAGAACGCCAACCTGCGTCAGGACCGCTTCGGCGGCTCCGTCGAGAACCGCATCCGCTTCGCCGTCGAGACCGCGCGGGCCGTCACGGACGCGATCGGCGCGCACCGGGTCGGCATCAGGATCTCCCCCGCCACCGGCATCCACGACCTGGCCGAGGAGGACGCGAACGAGGTCTACCCGGCGCTGCTGGCCGAGCTGGCCGACATCGGCCTGGTCTACCTGCACCACCTGGCGGGCGGCTCGGCGGAGTTCGACGGGCGGGTCCGCGCGCTGTGGCCGAACGCGCTCATCGTCAACGACCCCGCGAGGAACGACCCCTCCGACTCCGTCGCCCACTGGCTCGCCCAGGGCGCCGACCTGGTCTCCCTGGGCAAGTCGTTCCTGGCCAACCCCGACCTGCCGGTGCGCCTGCGCCTCGGCGCGCCGCTGAACGAGCCCGACCTCTCCAAGGCCTTCGGCGGCGACCACACCGGCTACACCGACTACCCGGCGCTCGCCCTGCACCCGGCCTGACGGCCCTCCGTCACACGTGGACCGTGGTGATCGGCAGCGAGGAGTCTGCGGGGATGTCCAGCGGGGAGGGGGAGATCCCGGCCGCGACCAGGTCGGAGCCGAGCGTGGCCACCATCGCCCCGTTGTCGGTGCACAGGCCGGGCCGGGGGACGCGCAGCCGTACACCCGCGGCGTCGCAGCGCTCCTGGGCCAGGGCCCGCAGCCGGGAGTTGGCGGCCACGCCACCGCCGATCAGCAGGTCGCGCACGCCGTGCTCCCGGCAGGCCAGCAGGGCCTTGTGGGTCAGCACGTCGACCACGGCCTCCTGGAAGGAGGCGGCCACGTCCGGCACGTGGATCGTCTCACCGGCGCGCTCCCTGGCCTCGACCCAGCGGGCGACGGCGGTCTTCAGCCCGGAGAAGGAGAAGTCGAGTGTCCCGTCGTCGTGCTTGCCCCTGGGGAAGGCGATGGCCGTACCCGAGCCGCCGCCCGCCACCCGGTCGATGTGGGGACCTCCGGGGAAGGGCAGGCCGAGCACCCGGGCCACCTTGTCGAAGGCCTCTCCGGCGGCGTCGTCGACGGTCGAGCCCAGCGGGATGACCTCCTTGGCGACGTCGGGCACCAGCAGCAGCGAGGAGTGACCGCCGGAGACCAGCATCGCGATGCAGGGCTTGGGCAGGGCGCCGTGTTCGAGCTGGTCGACCGCCACGTGGGCGGCCAGGTGGTTCACGCCGTACAGGGGCACGCCAAGTCCGAGCGAGTAGGCCTTGGCGGCGGCGACGCCGACGAGCAGGGCGCCCGCCAGGCCCGGGCCCGCGGTCACCGCGATCGCGTCGATGTCGGTCAGACGCAGACCCGCCTGGTCGAGGGCGCGCTCGATGGTCGGGGTCATCGCCTCAAGGTGGGCCCGTGAGGCGACCTCGGGCACGACGCCGCCGAACCGGGCGTGCTGCTCGACGCTTGAGGCGATCGTGTTGGCCAGCAGGGTGTGCCCCCTGACGATGCCGATCCCGGTCTCGTCGCAGGAGGTCTCGATGCCCAGCACCAGGGGTTCGTCACGCATTGAGGTCCTTCTTCATCATGATCGCGTCGGTGCCGTCCTCGTAGTAGCGGCGGCGCAGGCCGATCCGCTCGAATCCGAACCTCTCGTAGACGGCCTGGGCGCCGGAGTTGTCCGCGCGCACCTCAAGGAAGACCGACGTGGCGCCACGCCGTACGGCCTCGGTGAGCAGCTCGGTCAGCATGGCCCCGCCGATCCCGGCCCGGCGGTGGCCCTCGGAGACGGCGATGGTCTGCACGTCCGCCTGGTCCCCCGCCGCGTAGAGCCCGGCGTAGCCGACGATCTCCTCGCCGACGACGGCGACCACGTAGTGCCTGGTCCTGGGCTGGTCGTCCAGCTCGCCGCGGAGCATGCCCTCGCTCCAGGCGTCCAGCGGGAAGGTCTCCCGCTCGACCTTCATCACCTCGGGCAGGTCGTCGTGGGTCATCGGGCGCAGGACCACGCTCACGCGGAGACCCTCTTCGGCGGCGCGGGCACCTGGGCGTCGGGACGGCGCAGGTAGATCGGCCTGGGCAGGCTCAGCACGGGGTGCGTGCCGCTCTCCACGACCTCCGCGACGTCGGGCCGGCCGAGCTGTTCGGCGGCCAGCGCCGCCATCGCCCCGGCGAAGGGGTACTCGGGCGCGTCGAGCAGCCGGGAGGCGCCGACGACCTCGGCGTACATCCGCGCGCCCGCGCCGACGAGCGGCAGGTCCGCGGGCAGGTCCTGGGGTTTGTCCACGGCGGGGCCGGACAGACGGGTCCGCCGGTCCTCGTAGTGACCCCAGAAGACCTCCTTGCGGCGGGCGTCCGTGGCCACGAGGAAGGGCTCTTCGAGCCCGCTGCCGTAGGCCACGGCGTCGAGCGTGCACAGGCCGTAGGCGGGCACGCCCAGCGAGGTCGCCAGGGCCTGGGCGGTGACCAGGCCGACCCGCAGCCCGGTGTAGGGACCGGGGCCGGAGCCCGCGACGACGGCCGTGACGTCGGCGAGGACGACACCGGCCTCCCGCAGGACCGTCTCGATCGTGGGAACGAGCAGCTCGCCGTGCCGACGGGCGTCAACCGTCGTCGACTCGGCCAGGACCCTCTCGCCGTCGTGCAGCGCTGCGGTGACGGCGGGGGTCGCGGTATCAAAGGCCAGGACCAGCACGAACAGTTAGCCTAGTCCGTCTCGGATCGGGTCAGGTCCTCGCTTCGACGAGCGCGCGTCGATCCGCGCGCCGGCCTGGCCGGTCGCTCCGTCCCGGATCAGGTCTTCGCCTTGACGAGGGTGGCGTAGACGATGACGTTGTCGCGGTACTCGTGCTTGTCCCAGTCGAAGGTGCCGCCGCAGGTGATGAGCCTCAGGCCGTCCTCCAGATAGACCTTGTCCGCGGGGAAACGGTCCTTGCTGGTCTGCTCGATGGAGTCCACACGGTACTGGGCGACCTTGCCGTCGCTGCGCACGACCTTGATCGCCTGCCCGGCCCGCATCTGCTTGAGCTTGTAGAAGACGGCCGGGTCGGTCTTGGTGTCGACGTGCCCGAGGATCACCGCCGAACCGGGGTCGCCGGGGACGGCGCTCTCCTTGAGCCATCCGGCCTCGTCCGGCCTGTCGAACGGCGGCAGGTCGATCTGGCCGTCCGTGACGCCGAGTTTCATCAGGGGCGCCTCGATGCCCAGCGAGGGGATGTCGAGGCGCTTGGGCACGACCGCGGCACGGGCGGGGGTCTCGTCCCGGTCGCCCCTGTTGATCGCGACCATGACGAAACCGGTGACGAGCCCGGCGACGACGATCCGGGTCCAGCGGGAGGAGGCCATCGGTTACCGCTACGAGCGGCGACGCCGTACGACGAGGTAGCCCGCTCCGCCGGCCAGGGCGACGGCGAGCAGGGCCCCGGTCGTGCCGAGCGGCATGCCCGAGCCGTCGTCCGGACCGCCCGCGGCGGTGCCTCCGCCGCCGGTCGCCGGGCCGTGGGTCGAGATGATCGTGCGGGTCGGCTTCGGGCGCGAGGTCGGCTTCGAGCTCGACTCTCCGTCGGAGACGATCCTCAGGCTGGCCTTGCCGGTGTCGTTGGTGCCCTCGCACCGGGTGTTGACGTCGTAGACACCCGTCTTGGCGCCGTCGGCGACGGTGGCCTGGCCGCGGACCCAGGGGCGCGCGGCGGGCGTGCCGGTCGCGGAGGCGGAGGGGCTCGGAGTCGCCAGGATCGGCTCAAGGGTGATCGCGGCGCTGAAGACCTCGGCGGAGGCGGTTCCCCGGTGTTCCGGGCCGCCCTCGGGGATGGGGCAGTTGGCCAGCACCCACACCTTCTGCCCGGCCTTGGCGCGGGCGGGCTGGAGCTGGACCTCGATGTCCTGCCTGCTGATCGTGGTCCGATCCGCCACGGGTGAGGTGTTCCCGTTCGTGCCCTCCGTGGTGGGCTGGGCCGAGCATCCGGCCACTCCGAAGAGGGCGGCAGCCCCCAGAACCGCGACACGCTTCACCCTTGGCACCCGTCGCACTCCACTTCGCAGTCCGGCCGACGACCCTGGCTCGGCTTAACTTCCCGCCTGATCCCCATTAAACATGGACATAACCGCATGGTCGATCTTCGGTCCCGATCATCTATCCCAAGTGGGATGTGATGCCAGAGTGCCAGGATTCCCGGGCCTACGGGGGTGAATCAGACAACGCCCTCCCAGCGGGCGCCGACGCCGCGCAGCCGTACGGTCCGTTCCTCGGTCTCGCCCGCGGCCTCGGCGCGCTCGACGCTGATCTCAAGGCGGTCCTCGGTCAGTCCCTCGACCAGGCCCTCACCCCACTCGACGACCGTCACCGAGTCTTCGAGGGAGGCGTCCAGGTCGAGGTCGTCGACCTCCAGGTTCCCGCCGAGACGGTAGGCGTCGGCGTGCACCAGCGCGGGGCCGCCGGACAGCGAGGGGTGGACCCTGGCGATGACGAAGGTCGGGGAGGTGATCGGCCCGCGCACCTTCAGCCCCTCCGCGATCCCCTGGACCAGGGTCGTCTTGCCCGCGCCCAGCGGCCCGGACAGCACCGCGAGGTCTCCCGCGCGCAACAGCCCGGCCAGTTCGACGCCCAGCTCGCGCATCTCCTCCGCGGTCGCCACGACTCTCACCGGTTCGTCTCCTCTGTGTCCGCGGGCTCCGTGCCCCCTGGTTCGGCCGCCGCCCGCTTGAGCAGGTCGCGCAGCGCGTCGTTGACGACGGTAGGCCGTTCGAGCTGGATCAGGTGCGAGGTTCCGGGAACCTCGGTGAGCTGGGCCCGTGGCAGCGCGGCGGCGATGGCCCTGCTGTGCTCGATCGGCGTCAGCCAGTCCTTGTCCCCCACGATGATGGAGGTCGGCACGTCGTCCAGGACGCCGAGCGCGCCCAGTTTGTCGTGCGACATCAGCGCGGGGTAGAAGTCGGCGATCACCTCGAACGGCGTCGAGCGGATCATCGACTCGGCGAAGTCGACCACCGTCGGGCTGACGTTCTTCGGGTCGCCGAAGCCCAGGTGACGCAGCAGCAGGAAGGCCACGTCGTTGCCCGCCTGCCTCCCCTTGTCGACCAGCGCGCCGCCCCTGCCGAGCAGGGCGACCGTGCCGGGGGTGACCCTGTGCACCGCCCTCGACAGCAGCGCGGGAAGCCCCAGGGAGATCTCGGCCAGCTTGCCCGCCGAGGTGGAGATCAGCGCGACACCCCTGACCTTGTCGCCGAACAGCTCGGGGTGGCGTTCTGCGAGCGCCATGACGGTCATCCCGCCCATGGAGTGGCCGACCAGGACGCACGGGCCGGGCACCAGCTCCTCGATCACCTCGGCCAGGTCGTCGCCGAGCCGGTCGATCGTGCACCCCTCGGCGCCCGCGTGCGGCGAGCGCCCGTGCGCGCGCTGGTCCCACAGGACCAGACGGTGGGAGTCGCGCAGGTCACGCCGCTGGTAGTGCCAGGAGTCCAGGTTGAGCGTGTAGCCGTGGCAGAGCACCACGGTGAGCGGGGAGTCCTCGACGCCGTCCACCTCGGCGTAGAGGCCGACGCCGTCGGAGGTGGTGACCCCGACCGGCTCACCGCGCAGCTCGCCGAGGGGCTCGCTCATCTCCAGGTCGGGGCGGAGCCTGATGCGCCCGACCGCGTACCGCTTGGCGAGGGCCGCGGCGGCCACCCCGGCGGACGCGGCGCCGACGACGGCTCCCGCGATGCCGACCCTGCGCCGTGCGGTGTTGCTCATGCGACCCCCAGCCGTGCCTTTCAGTGGTAAACGCGCGGAACCCGCGATCCGATCCTGGTCACGATCTCATGTGTGATCGTGCCAAGGGAATCCGCCCACTCCTGCAGGGTCGGCTCGCCCAGCGACCCGTCACCGAAGACGATGACCTCGTCGCCCTCGGTCAGCGGGTCGTCCCCGACGTCGATGACGAACTGGTCCATGCAGACCCGCCCGGCGACCCGGTGCCGCCTGCCGCCCGCGAACACCTCCGCGAGGTTGCCCGCGTGCCGCATGATGCCGTCGGCGTAGCCGAGGGGGACCAGGCCGAGCGTGGTCTCGCGCCCGGTGAGGTAGGTGTGGCCGTAGGAGACCCCGGCGCCCGCGGGCACCCGCTTGGCCATCGCGATCCGCGCGACCAGGGTCATCGCGGGCCGCAGCCCGAAGTCGCCCATCTCGGGGATGGGGCTCAGCCCGAAGACCGCCAGGCCGGGGCGGACCATGTCGTAACGCGCCCTGGGCAGCGTCAGCACCGCCGCGGAGTTGGCCAGGTGCCGGATCACGTGCGAGCCGCCGATGCCCGCCCGCTTCGCGACCGCCACGGCGTCGTCGAAGGCGTCAAGCTGGATGTCGATGGACGGATGGCCGGGCATGTCGGCGCAGGCGAGGTGCGACCAGAGTCCGACGACCTCGACGGTGCCCTCGACCTGTCGTTTCATGGCACGCTCCACGAGCGTCGGCCACTCGGCGCCGGACGCGCCGCCCCTGCGGATGCCGGTGTCCACCTTCAGGTGCACCCTGGCCGTCCTGCCCGTACGGCCCGCGGCCTCGGCGATGGCGTCCACCAGCCACACGGCGCCCGCCGACAGGTCGATCCCCTGGACGATCGCCTCCTCAAGGGGCTCGCCCGGCGGGATGATCCACGCCATGACCGGCGCCGTGATCCCCTCGGCCCGCAGTGCCAGCGCCTCACGGATGTAGGCGGTGCCGAGGCGGGTCGCGCCCCCCGCGAGACTGGCCCTGGCGGAGGCTGCGAGGCCGTGGCCGTAACCGTCGGACTTGACCACGGCCATGGTCTCCGCACCCTGAGAGCGCTCCCTCAGCAAGGCCACGTTTTCCCTGATGGCGGAGAGGTTCACCCTCGCCTCGGCAGGGGTCATCGGCATGCTCATTCCCCCAGTCTCCCAGGTCAGCGGTCTAACCTATGCCAAAGGCACCTCTTTTGGGACGTTTCCGGCGACGCATCATCGCCCCGGCAGGGGGCCGGGACGAGGTGTTCACCTGCCCTCCCGACCCTGTCCGAAACCCCCGCCTATCTCGACCGGAAACCGGGTTCGAGGAGAGACCGCAGCACGCCCTGGACGGCCTCAAGAACGTCCCAGGCCGACAGGGGGCCGTCCGCGCCCGCCAGGCCGTGCAGATGGGCGGCGCACGAGGCCGCGTCGTAGGGGTCGAGTCCGGCGGCCAGCAGCGTCCCCGCGATCCCGGCGAGCACGTCCCCGGTGCCCGCGGTCGCCAGCCACGGGCTGCCGGTGAGGTTCACCCTGACCGGCAGGCCGTCCCGCGCCACGAGCGTGGTCGAGCCCTTGAGCAGCACGGTCACACCCAGCTCCGCCACCGCCCGCCGTACGTGGTCCAGGGGGTCGGCCTCGATCCGCTCCCTGGGCACGCCGAGCAGCCGCGACAGCTCCCCCGCGTGTGGGGTGACCAGCACCGGGGCCGTACGGCGCAGCAGCGACCTGTCCTGGGCGACCAGCGTCAGCGCGTCGGCGTCGACGAGCACGGGCACCTCGCTCGCCAGCACGGCGCGGACGACCTCCAGCGACTCCGGTCCCGTCCCGAGGCCGGGACCGAGCACCCACGCCTGCACCCGGCCGACCTCGCCGATCCCCTGCCCCGGCCTCAGCTCTGTGATCACCGCCTCCGGCCAGCGGGCGCGCACCTGCGCCACCGGCTCGGCGACCCCGGCGTAGCGGACCATGCCCGCTCCCGACCTGACGGCCCCGCCGACGGCCAGCACCGCGGCCCCGGTGTAGCCGTGGCTCCCCGCCGCGACGCCGACCACCCCCCTGCGGTACTTGTCGGACGTGGCGTCCGGCCTGGGCAGCAGCGCGGCCACGTCGGCCCCGGTCAGCGCGGTCACCTCGGGCTCCGGTGCGTACGGCCCGAGCCCGATGTCGACGAACTCCACCCGTCCCGCGTGACGCGCCCCCGGGCTGACGAGCAGCCCGGGCTTGTAGGTGCCGAAGGTGACCGTGACGTCCGCCTCGACCGCCTCCCCCTCGACCCGCCCCGTGGTGGCGTCGACCCCGCTCGGCACGTCCACGGCGACGACCAGGGGCCCGTCGCCCGCGGCCCGCCCCGAGGCCTCCCGGGTCAGCCCGGCCAGCGTCGAGTACGGCTCACGCGGCGCCCCCGTTCCGCCGATGCCGAGCAGGCCGTCCATGACCAGGTCGGCCGCCCCGAGCAGCGCGCGCGCCCGCTCCCGCCACCCGTCCCGGGCCGCCCTGATGTCGAGGACGCGTCCCCCGGCGCGGCGCAGGGCCGCCAGGCCGGCCTCGTGGACCCGGGTCCCGGCCAGGACCGCCTCGACCCTGGCGCCCCTGGCCGCCAGGCGGGCCCCGGCGAACAGGGCGTCGCCCCCGTTGTCCCCCGAGCCGACCAGCAGCACGACCCGCGAGCCGTACACGCCGCCGAGCAGCGCCGCGCAGGTCACGGCGAGGCCGGTCGCGGCCCGGTCCATGAGCGTGCCGTGGGGCAGCTTCGCCATCAGGGCCGCCTCGGCCGTCCTGACCTGATCGGAGGTGTGAGCGCTGAGCATGATCCGACGGTATCCCGTCCGGCCCGCGCCACACCGTGAGGCCGTACGGTCAGCCCTCGGCGATCACGTAGGCGACGGCCACGCCCCCGTCGTGCGTCAGCGACACGTGCCACCGGACGACGCCCAGGGCCACGGCGACCTCGGCGACCGCGCCGTGGACGCGCAGCTCCGGCCTGCCGTACGCGCCGGAGAGCACCTCGGCGTCGAGGTGGCTCAGCCCCGGAGGGGCGCCGAGGGCCTTGGCGACGGCCTCCTTGGCCGCGAACCGCGCCGCCAGGGACCGTACGGCCAGCCCGCGCTCGGCCTCGGTGAACAACCTGGCCCGCAGGGAGGGCGTCCTTTCGAGCGACGCCGCGAACCGCGCGACGTCCACGACGTCGACCCCGATGCCTACGATCACGGTTCCAGGCTAGGGTCTGTCCCCGGTACCCACTTTCCCGCCCCGGCAATCCATGGATGTTATCCACAGGTTGTGGACACATCCTCCATGGCCAGATATGTCGGTCTCCGCTTCTAAGGTGATCACATGCTCTCGCTGGCCGTCGTGGCCGTCCTGATGGCCTTCGCGGCCCGTTACTGGTCGGGTCCGGTCCATCCGCAGCGGATCACGGCGTTCGCCAGGCGCCACGCGCTGGCGATCACCCCCGGCGCCGAACCGGTCGTCCGGCACTACCTGCGGACCACCCGCGTGTGGCGGGCCCCGGGACTGGTCGCGGGGCTCTTCCTCACGATGCCCATGATTCCCTTCATCGATCTGGGCCTGCCGTTCGGGATGTCGATCGACCCGTTCAGCGGCTGGTTCCTCGGGGTGCTCGGGGCCGAGCTGGCGATCGGCTCCAGACGGGATCCGGGGCCGGTCGCGGCCGTCACCGCCCCGCCCCGGCTGCTGTCCCCCCAGGCCCGCGCCTTCCTGTACGGCGGCGCCGCACTGAGCGCGGCGAGCCTGCTGATCGGGATCGGCGTCGCCCTCACGGGAGCCCCCTCCCCCGCCCTGCCCTGGACGGGGGTCGGCGCCGCCGTCACGGGTGGAACGCTGCTCCTGGTCCGCTCCCTGCGGCTGCGCCCGATCCCGGCGGCCCCGGCCGACGTGGTCGCGGCCGTGCTCGCCACCCGGTCCCGGTCGGCCCACACGCTGGCCACGGGCAACGCGGTCTTCGCCTACGCCTGGGGCCTGGTCGACGTCCCCATGACCGCCTGGGGCGACCTGCCGGTGGGCGTCGTGGGCCTGCCCCTGGTGGTCGGCGCCTTCCTCACGGGCACCCGGCAGTGGGCGATCACCGTGGGGCCCCCGGCTACTCGACCGTGACGGACTTGGCCAGGTTGCGGGGCTGGTCCACGTCATGACCCTTGGCCGTGGCCAGCTCGCAGGCGAAGACCTGCAACGGCACGGTGGCCACCAGCGGCTGCAGCAGGGTCGGCACCGCCGGGACACGGATCAGCGTGTCGGCGTACGGCTCGACCGAGGTGTCGCCCTCCTCGGCGACGACGATGGTCTTGGCCCCCCTGGCCCTGATCTCCTGGATGTTGGAGACGATCTTCTCGTGGGTCACCCGCTGACCGGACGGCGAGGGCACCACGACCACGACGGGCAGCCCCCGCTCGATCAGCGCGATCGGCCCGTGCTTGAGCTCTCCGGCCGCGAAGCCCTCGGCGTGCATGTAGGCGAGTTCCTTGAGCTTCAGCGCCCCCTCAAGGGCGACGGGGAAGCCGACGTGACGGCCCAGGAAGAGCACGCAGCGCTCGTCGGCCAGGGAACGGGCCAGCTCCCTGACCGGCTCCATCGTGGAGAGCACCTCCTCGACCCGCGCGGGCATCTCCCACAGCCTCGCGACGATCTGGGAGATCTCGTCGCCGAACTTGGTCCCCCTGACCTGGGCGAGGTAGAGCGCGACCAGGTAGCAGGCCACGAGCTGGGTGAGGAAGGCCTTGGTCGAGGCGACGGCGATCTCCGGGCCCGCGTGGGTGTAGAGGACGGCGTCCGCCTCACGCGGGATCGTGGACCCGTTCACGTTGCAGATGGCCAGCACCCGGGAGCGCTGCTCGCGGGCGTGCCGTACGGCCATCAGGCTGTCCATCGTCTCCCCGGACTGGCTGATCACGATGATCAGCGTGTCGCGGGTGAGGATCGGGTCGCGGTATCTGAACTCGCTGGCCAGCTCGACCTCGCACGGGATGCCCGCCCAGTGTTCGATGGCATATTTCGCGATAAGTCCGGCGTGGTAGGAGGTGCCGCACGCGATCACAATGATCTTGTTGATCTCCCGCAGCTCCTCGGCGGACAGCCGTACCTCGTCCAGCGTCAGCAGCCCGTCCACATCGATCCTGCCCAGCAGCGTGTTCGCGACCGCCCGGGGCTGCTCGGCGATCTCCTTCAGCATGAAGTGGTCGTAGCCGCCCTTCTCCGCCGCCGAGGCGTCCCAGTTCACGTGGTAGTCCCGCGTCGGGACGGGACGGCCCTCGAAGTCGGTGACCGTGATCTCGTTGGCGCGCAGCCGTACCACCTGGTCCTGGCCGAGCTCGATCGCCTCCCGGGTGTGGGCGATGAAGGCCGCCACGTCGGAGCCGATGAAGTTCTCCCCCTCACCGCGCCCGACGACCAGCGGTGAGTTGCGGCGGGCGCCGACCACCGTGTCCGGCTCGTCGACCGAGACGGCCAGCAGCGTGAAGGCCCCCTCAAGACGCCGGCAGGTACGGCGCATCGCCTCGGCCAGCCCCAGGTCGGCGAACTCCTCCAGCATGTGCGCGACCACCTCGGTGTCGGTCTCCGAGTCGATCTTGTGGCCGTTGTCCTCAAGCTCGGCCCGCAGCTCGGCGAAGTTCTCGACGATGCCGTTGTGGATGACCGCGATCCGCTCGTGGCAGTCGGTGTGCGGGTGGGCGTTGCGATCGGTCGGCGCGCCGTGGGTGGCCCACCTGGTGTGCCCGATCCCGGTCGTCACCGGCGGCACCGGGTACCCCGCCAGGCTGGAGCGCAGGTTGGCCAGCTTGCCCGCCCGCTTCTCGACGGTGAGCTCCCCGTCGGTCCCGACGAGGGCGATCCCCGAGGAGTCGTATCCCCGGTACTCCAACCGCCCCAGCCCCTCGACGACCACGTCGACGGCCCGCCGCCCGCCGACGTACCCCACGATTCCGCACATGGGATCCCCCTTTCGTCCGAACGAGATAGGGAGAACGTGCCCGCAGGCTCGGAATTCCCGCCCGGTATCGGGCAAAGCCGTCCCCACCGAAAGGCACTTTTGACCGATCAGTAGGCTTCGGAGCTATGGCCAACGGGTTGGACGGCACGCCGTATGTGGAGCTGAGCCGCAAGCAGTGGGGCGAGCTCCGCAAGAACACGCCGCTGACGCTCACCGAGGAGGAGCTCGCGGAGCTGCGCGGCGTCGACGACCCGATCGACCTGGCCGAGGTCACCGACATCTACCTGCCGCTCACCCGGCTGCTCAACCTCCACTTCACCGGGGCCAGGCAGCGCGGCGCGGCGGTCAGCACCTTCCTCGGCGCCGGGCAGCGGCCCTCGCCGTACATCCTGGGCATCGCGGGCAGTGTCGCGGTCGGCAAGTCGACCACCGCCAGGCTGCTGCACACCCTGCTGGCCCGCTGGCCCGAGCACCCCAGGGTCGACCTGGTCACCACCGACAGCTTCCTGTACCCGAACACGGTGCTCACCGAGCGGGACATCATGCACAGGAAGGGCTTCCCCGAGAGCTACGACCGGCGGGCCCTGGTGCGCTTCGTCGCCGACGTCAAGGCCGGTCTGCCCGAGGTCAGCGCCCCGGTCTACAGCCACCTTGAGTACGACATCGTCCCCGGCGCGGTGCAGACCGTGCGCAGGCCGGACATCCTCATCGTCGAGGGTCTCAACGTCCTGCAACCGGCTCCTCCGACGGCGCTGGCCGTCAACGACTACTTCGACTTCTCCATCTACGTGGACGCCAAGGTCGAGCACATCCGTGACTGGTACGTCGACCGCTTCCACAAGCTGCGCCGTACGGCCTTCGAGGACCCCAAGTCCTACTTCAGGCACCTGGCCGAGCTGTCCGAGGAGGAGGCGACCGCCTTCGCCAAGGACATCTGGCGCGACATCAACGAACGCAACCTGGTCGAGAACATCGCCCCCACCAGAGGCCGCGCGGGCCTGGTCCTCTACAAGGGCCCCAACCACTCCGTCCGCCGCGTACGGCTACGCCGCATCTGAGGCTCACTCCTGGCCTGTCAGGTGGTTCTCCCAGGCCCAGGCCAGGATCCCCACCCGGTTGCGTACGCCCAGTTTGGTCTGGACGCCTGACACGTGTCCCTTGACGGTGCTCAGCGCGATGAACAGTTCGTCGGCGATCTCCTGGTTGGTGCGCCCCCTGGCGATCGCCCGCACGACCTCGACCTCCCGCGCGGTCAGGGAGTGCGCCGGAGACGCCCCGGTCGTGATCCGGGCGCCCCGGGTGGCGAGGTGACGCAGCAGCCGCAGTGTGATCGACGGTGAGATGAGCGCGTCCCCGGCGTACGCGGCCCGCACCGCCTCGACCAGCAGGGACGGACCGGCGTCCTTCAGCACGAACCCCGCCGCGCCGCAGCGCAACGCGCCGTGGACGTACTCGTCCAGGTCGAACGTGGTGACCATGACCACCCTGGGCGGGGCCTCGGCCAGGGCGCGGGCCACCTCGATCCCGTCGAGGCGGGGCATCTGGACGTCCACCAGGCACACGTCAGGGCGCGTCCTGCGGGCCCGCTCGATCGCCTCGACGCCGTCGCCCGCCTCGGCGACCACGGTGATGTCGGGCTGATCCTCAAGGATGATCCGCAGACTGGCCCGGATCATCGGCTGGTCGTCGGCCAGCAGCACCCGGATGGTCATGGACGCCCTTCCGAGAGAGCCGGCTCCAGGAGCGCAGCCGACCTCGGGAACGCGAGCCGCTTCGAGAGCGCGGCCGGCCTCGGGAACGCGGGCGGCTTCGAGGGCGCGGGTGACGTCATCGGCGTCCACCCGTGGGAACGGTGGCACGGACGGACCAGCCCGGCCCCGGGCGGGGACCCACGGTCAGGGTGCCGCCGACGGCTTCGAGGCGTTCGCGCATCCCGATGAGGCCGTACCCGGCACGACGGAGGCGGGCGGGCGCCCGTGAGGCGTCGTCCGTGACCTCGACGGTGACGACGGCGTCCGCCTGGGTGATGTCGACGGCGACCGTGCCCGCGTGCCGGGCGTGCCGGGCGACGTTGGTCAGCGACTCCCGTACGACCCGGTACACGGTGCCGCTCACCTCGGGCGGCCAGCCGGACGGCTCGGCCTCCAGCCGCAGACGCACCCGGCCCTTGAGGCCCTCGAAGCCCTCGACCAGTTCGTCGAGCCGTTCGTGGCCGACGGGAGCGCCGTCGCGCAGGAGGCCGACCACGCGGCGGGTCGCCGCCAGGGCCTCGGAACCCGCGGTCTCGATGTCGGCGAGGGAGCCATCCGTCCTCTCCGGGTGCTTGCGGGTGACGAGCCGGGCCGCCTGAGCCTGGAGCACGATGCCGGCGATGTGGTGGGCGGCGACGTCGTGCAGCTCCCTGGCCAGCTCAAGGCGCTCGGCACGCCGTATCCGCTCGACGACGGCACGGCGGCGGACGGCGAGCAGCCGGAAGGTCAGGCCGGTCGCCAGGCCGGTGAACCAGACCAGGCCACCCAGCACCGGTACGGCCGAGCCGGGATGGGCCAGGAGACCGCCCGCCACCACGGCCAGGCCCCCGACGGCGACACCGCAGGCCGTACGGACGGGGAGCGTCCTGACCGCGGAGCCGGCGAGCACCGCCAGACCGAGGGAGACGGCGGGACCGGGTTCCGCCGGCAGGTGGACGAGCCCGCTGACGAGGACGGCGAGCGCCGCCACGGTCAGGCCCGCGACGACGGTCCTGAGCGGGTCGCGGCGGCGGGCCAGGGCGAGCGCGCACACCGACGCGCCGGTGACCGCGTCCAACGGCCAGTGCCCCGCGCCCCAGCTGTCGGCGATCCGGTACGCCTGGAAGGCGACGGCCGCCGCGAACACGATGCCGAACACAGTGCCGAGCCCGGCGCCGGCCAACGTCCTGAGCCGATCGGGTGCCTGCACGGTGTCCAAGGCTAGGAGAGGGGGTCACCTGGCCGGTACCGGCCGAAAGTACCGTTCCGGCCCTGCTTTGCGCCGATGTGAGAGGCGGGTCGTGGTCCGCAGGATGAGGCCCCATGTCATATGAACTCCGTCAGCGACGTCCGCGGATCGCGGCGCTGGACGTGATCCGCGGATTCGCGCTGTGCGGGATCCTGCTGGCCAACGTCCAGCCGATCGCCAACGCGGGCAGAACGGTCATCCTGGAGGGACAGGCGAGTCCCACGGACCTCTGGCTGGGTCTGTTCGTCGAGCAGCGCTTCTATCCGATCTTCTCGCTGCTGTTCGGCGTCGGGTTCTCGCTGCTGCTGAACTCGGCCGGGGAGCGAACCGCCCGGCCCCGGCTCCTGCTGACGCGCAGGTTGCTGGCCCTGCTCGCCATGGGGGTGGCGCACCATCTGCTCCTCTGGGAGGGCGACATCCTGGCCGTCTACGCCCTCGTCGGACTGGTGGTGCTGCTGCCCTCGACCTGGTTGCCCCGGTGGGCGGTGGCGGGGCTCGCGGCCGTACTCCTCACGGGCGCGCTGGCCCTGGCCGGTGGGCCGTTCTCGCTGGTGCCGGGACTCTTCCTGCTGGGTTCCGCGCTGACCCGGTACGGGGTGACCGACCGGATCGAGCGCTCGACCCGGGTCCCCGCGGCGCTCGGCCTCCTCCTGGCCGTGCTCGCGGTGCCCGTGGTGTGGCTGCAGGTCAGGGAGGTACGGTTCACCCTCACCCTGGCGCTGGCGGGTCTGCTGATCGCGGGCGTGTACGTCTGCGGGACGCTCGTGCTGCTCAGGACGCCGCTGCGGGCCGTACTGGAGAGCGTCTTCGCGCCGCTGGGACGGATGGCGCTGACCAACTACCTGACCGCCACCGTGCTCGTCCTGGCGGCCACCCGTCTGGTTGGCGGGGTTCCGCAGGAGTGGTCGACGGCCACGGTCCTGGCGATCGCGGGCGTCATCATCGCCGTCCAGTGGGTGTGGTCGGCGCTCTGGCTCAGCCACTACCGCCAGGGACCGGTCGAGTGGCTGTGGCGATGGATCACCTGGGCCCGCCGTCCCGCCCTACGCGCCTCGTGACCACGGTGCCGAGAGGGTACGCGGCGCCCGCACTAGGGTTGCCCCGTGCTGCATTTGCGCGTGATCAGTCCCCCTGGACACACCGAGGACGTGCTCGGGCTGCTCGACGACGCCGTCGGGGTGACCAACCTCGTCGTGCTGCCCGGTGTGGCCCGTTCCCCCAGGGGCGACCTGGTCCAGTTCGACGTCGCCAGGGAGGCCGCCAACGAGGTGATCGAACACCTCCAGCACCTCGGCCTGCGCGCGGAGGGCTCGATCTCCGCCGAGCAGATCGACCTGTCCATCTCCGAGGCGGCCGACCGCGCCGAACAGGAGGCCCCCGGCGAGAGCGACGACGCCGTGATCTGGTCGGAGCTCGCCACCCGGGTCGCCGCCGAGTCCAGGATCACCTGGGCCTTCCTCGCCTTCCTCGCGATCGCCACCCAACTCGCGGGCATCGGCGTCGTCACCGACTCACCGATCCTCATCGTCGGCGCGATGGTCCTCGGTCCCGAGTTCGGCGCCGTCGCCGCCATCTGCTTCGGCCTGCTGCGCCGTGACGGACGGCTGATCGCCGGAGCCCTGCGCGCGCTGGCCGTCGGCTTCGCCTTCGCCATCGCGGTCACCCTCGCCTGCGCCCTGGTCTCCCGGGGACTCGGCTGGATCGGGCCGTCCAGCCTCAGCCGGCACGACGAGATCGAGTTCATCGTCAAACCCGACCGGTGGTCGTTCATCGTGGCGCTGCTGGCGGGCGCGGCCGGGGTGCTCTCGGTCACCGCGGGCAAGTCGTCCGCCCTGGTCGGCGTCTTCATCTCGGTCACCACCGTCCCGGCCGCCGGATACTTCGCGGTCGCCGCCTCCCTGGCCCGCTGGGACGACATGACCGCCTCCGTCATCCAGCTCGCGGTGAACATCGCGGGCATGATCATCGCCGGTACGGCCACGCTCCTCGCCCAGCGGGCCTACTGGGCGAGGTTCGGAGTACGGCTGCCCGCACGGCCCCGCCGGGGGACACCCTGGGAAAAGCCCTGAGAGACAGACGTCCCGACCGAACTTTCGGACGATGCGCCACTCGTCCGTGTGGGTGAGGAATTACCCCCATCCGCTAGGTAGGGTCCGAGCATGACCATCCTCGCCACCGAGGGACTAACCAGACGCTTTCCCCGGGTGACGGCGCTCGACCAGCTCACCGTGAGCGTGGGTCCCGGCGTCACCGGCCTGGTCGGCGCCAACGGCGCGGGCAAGTCCACTCTCATCAAGATCCTGCTGGGCCTGCTCGACCCCTCCGCGGGGAGGGCGCAGGTGCTCGGCATGGACGCCACGACCCAGGGCGCCGAGATCCGCCGGGTCGTCGGTTACATGCCGGAGCACGACTGCCTGCCCCCCGACGTGTCCGCCACCGAGTTCACGGTGCACATGGGGCAGATGTCCGGCCTGCCGCGTACGGCCGCCAGAGAGCGCGCCGCCGACGTGCTGCGCCACGTGGGCCTGTACGAGGAGCGCTACCGCGTGATGGGTGGCTACTCGACCGGCATGAAGCAGCGGGTCAAGCTGGCCCAGGCGCTGGTGCACGACCCCCGCCTGGTCTTCCTCGACGAACCGACCAACGGTCTCGACCCCCAGGGCCGCGACGAGATGCTCGCGCTGATCCGCAGGATCGGCACCGAGTTCGGCATCAGCGTGCTGGTGACCTCCCACCTGCTGGGCGAACTCGAACGCGTCTGCGACCACGTCATCGTGATCGACGGCGGCAGGCTGCTGCGCTCCTCCTCGATCGAGGAGTTCACCCAGACCACCCAGACGGTCACGGTCGAGGTCGAGGAGGGCCGCCAGGCGCTGGCCGCCCGCCTGACCGAGCTGGGCGAGACCGTCGCCGAACACGGCCGGGCCCTCCTGGTCCAGGTCCGCGCGCCGGAGACCTTCGACACGCTCCGCGACGCCGTCTGCGACCTCGACCTGTGCCTGGTCCGCATGGAGCAGGGACGCCAGCGCATCGAGGACGTCTTCAGAGAGCCGGTCAGCAGGGAGTCCGCCGATGTCTGAGCCGACGGGTGTCATCCACGACATCGGATACCGCCACTACGACGGGGTACGGCTCGGCCGCAGGCACGCCACCGTGGCGCTGGCCGTGCACAGCCTGCGCGGGGTGTTCGGCCTCGGCCGTACCGCACGGGCGAAGATCATCCCCTTCCTCATCGTGGGCGCCATGATGCTGCCCGCGGTCGTCTCCATCGCGGTCATGGCACTGCTGCGGCAGAGCGTGATGACCTACACCTCCTACGGCGTCACCATGCAGGCGGTGCTGGCGGTCTTCCTGGCCTCGCAGTCGCCGTACGCCGTGGCGCCCGACCTGCGCTTCCGGGTGCTGCCGCTCTACCTGTCCCGCCCGGTGACGCTGTGGGACTACGTCGGCGCGAAGCTCGCGGCGATGGTCACGGCGATGTTCCTGCTGCTGGCCGTACCGCTGACCGTGCTCTACATCGGTGAGCTGGTCGTCGACATGCCGGACTCCTCGCCCACCGGCAACTACCTGACGGCCATGGCCGGGGCGTTCGTCTACGCGCTGCTGCTGTCCTGTGTCGGCGTGGCCATCGCCTCCTTCACCCCGCGCCGCGGCCTCGGGGTGGCCTCCGTCATCGCGTTCTACCTGCTCACCTCGGCGGTCTCGACCCTCGTCTCGGCGACCATGGAGTCGGTGAACAACTACACCGCCTCCGGCTGGGCGTTGATGATCAACCCGTTCTTCCTGGTCGACGCGGCGGTGCACGTCGGAATCTTCGGTGCCGCCCCCTCCTCCCCCGTCGTCTACCCGAGCGGTGGCGGCGCCGTCGCGCTGCAGTCGCTGGTGGTGGTCGCGCTGATCGCCCTGTCCGTGATCGCCCTGGTCACCCGCTACCGGAAGGCGGCCGCGCGATGAACATCGAACTGGCCCAGGTCTCCCGCTGGTACGGCAACGTGGTGGCCGTCAACGACGTCACCATGACCGTCGGTCCCGGCGTCACCGGCCTGCTCGGCCCCAACGGGGCGGGCAAGTCCACGCTGCTGCACATGATGGCCGGATTCCTGGCCCCCTCCGGCGGCACCGTGACCCTCGACGGCGTCAAGATCTGGCGTAACCACGAGGTCTACCGCTCCATCGGCCTGGTCCCCGAGCGCGAGGCCGCCTACGGCTTCCTGACCGGCTGGGAGTTCGTGCTGTCCAGCGCCAGGCTTCACCGGCTGTCCGACCCCGAGGGCGCCGCCCGCAAGGCCGTCGCCACGGTCGAGATGGAGACCGCCGCCGAACGCAGGATCGAGACCTACTCCAAGGGCATGCGCCAGCGGATCAAGGTCGCCGCCGCGCTCGTGCACGACCCCCAGGTGCTGCTGCTCGACGAGCCGTTCAACGGCATGGACCCACGTCAGCGCATGCACCTGATGGACCTGGTGCGCGCCATGGGCGCCGCGGGCAAGACCATCCTGTTCAGCTCGCACATCCTGGAGGAGGTCGAGCGGGTCGCCCAGCACATCGAGGTGCTGGTCGCGGGCCGCCACGCGGCCACCGGCGACTTCCGTGAGATCCGCCGCAGGATGACCGACCGGCCCCACGTGTTCCGGGTCCGGTCGAGCGACGACAGACGGCTGGCCTCGGCCCTCATCGCCGACGGTTCCTCCAGTTCGGTCTCCCTCACCCAGACGGGCCTTGAGGTGCAGGCGGTCGACTTCCGGCGGTTCACCTGGCTGCTGCCCAGGGTCGCCAGGGACGCGGACGTGCGGATCTGGCAGATCTCCCCCGCCGACGAAGACCTGGAGAGCGTCTTCTCCTACCTGATCAACAGGAGCAGCTGACCCATGAACGCTGTCATCGCCGGAATCTCCTACCGCGCGCTGCTCGGCCGCAGAAGGATCTGGCTGCTGGTCCTGCTGCCGGTCCTGCTGATCGCCCTGGCCGTACTGCTGCGGATGATCAGCGGCGGAAGCGAGCGGATCGCGGTCGAGTTCATGCAGAAGTTCGCCCTCGGCGCCATCCTGCCCCTGCTCGGCCTGATCGCCGGGACCGGTGTGATCGCCCCCGAGATCGACGACGGAACGATCGTCCACCTGCTGTCCAAGCCGATCTCCCGCCCGGCCGTCGCGCGGACCAAGTTCCTCGTCGCCGCCTCGGTCCTGGCGGTGTTCGCCGCCGTGCCGACCCTCGTCGCGGCCTACCTGCTGGTCGGCTTCGAGTCCGGCATCGCGTTCGGCTTCGCGATCGGCGCCCTGGCCGGGGGCTTCGCCTACGCGGCGCTGTTCATGCTGCTCGGCGTCCTGACCAGGCACGCGGTGACGGTCGGCATCGCCTACGCGCTCATCTGGGAGGGCGTGGTCGGCAACTTCGTCCCCGGTGCCAGGAGATACTCCATCCAGCAGTGGGCGCAGACCGTCGCCGACCAGGTCTCGTCCTCGTCGTTCCTGTCCAGCGACCTCACCATCGGCTTCGCCGCGACCGCCCTCCTGCTGATCACCGCCGGAGCCGTCCTCTGGGCGGGCCAACGCCTACGCTCCTTCTCCCTGACCGGCGACGAGTAGGCGACCCCTGCGAGGCCTGCCGGAACCGTCGACGGGCCAGGGTCCCTGACGCACAACCGGGCCCCACTTGTGAGCCGTCCCGGGACGGTCCACGAGTGGGGCCCTTCTCTCCGTGTCATCACGCCGCCGCAGAGGCCGGGCAGGCCCGGATGTTCCGGTTCTCCCAACAATCCATCGGTCGCCCGCATCCAACCAGTGTGGTAACCCGCAGAATCTGAGATGCGAAGGGGCCTGTTTCGTGTACATCGGTGAAAACGAGGGACCGGTAACACTTCTTTCGACAGGTACGAAACGCCACGCGGAGAACCGGCGATGATCGGGACCGTGCTCCGCACCGAGGAGCTCCCCGCCTCCGACCGGTTCGCCCGGTGGCACGAGACGACGTCGCGGGCCCTGGTGCCCGTCCTGGCGCGCAGCGACCAGGAGGCCGACTTCCGCGCCACCACACACGTGCTCGCCCTCGGCCCGGTGCAGGTGCACGTGATGACCTGCCCGCCCCTGCGTCTGTACCGCACCTCCGCGCTGGTCCGCCGGTCCGACCCCGAAACGTACTGCCTTTCGTTCGCCCGGCGTGGCGCGACACAGACGACCCAGTTCGACAGGCAGACGACCGCCGGCCCCTGGGAGATGTCGTTCTGCGACACCTCGCACCCCTATCACGGCCGTATCGTCGCCGACCACACCGGCAGCTTCGAGGGCGTCGTCCTGCAGATCCCCAAGGCCGTGCTCCCGTTACCCGCCGACAGGCTCACCTCTCTCGCCGCCACCCTGCTGCCCGCCCGTGACGGTGTCGGCGCCCTGCTACGCCACCACCTGGAGGCGCTGGTACAGCACACCTCCGGCTACACCGCAGCCGACACCACCCGCCTTTCTGCCGTCACCGTGGACCTGTTCGCCGCAGTGTGCGCCCACCACCTCGACACCGTCCTGCCGCCGGAGACCGACCGGCAGGTGCTGCAGAAGCGCATCCACGCCTTCATCCAGCGCAACCTCGGTGATCCCACGCTGGGCGCCGAGGCCATCGCCTCCGCCCACCAGATCTCCGTGCGCCACCTGTACCAGCTCTTCCAGGAACAGGGCCTGACCGTGGCCGCCTGGATCCGCCAACGCCGCCTGGAGCACTGCCACCGCGACCTGGCCGATCCCGCCCTGCGCTCCCAGCCGATCCACCTCATCGCCGCCCGCTGGGGCTTCGCCAGCAGCGCCCACTTCAGCCGTGCCTTCCGCGCCGCCTACGGCGTCTCCCCGATCGGCCACCGCTCATCGTCCGAACGGGCCGTGGCGTGGCCGTGACCCGAAGGCGCAGAAATCGCCAACGACAATCGCGGAATCCATCGATGACATATCAGCGATGAACCGAAAAACCAGTCCCATGGCGTGCCACGGAACACCTCAAGTACCGGAACACGGCCCTTGGGAAAGCGAAACAAGAAAGTCCGCGAAAGAGCCCCGGACGGCACGGCGATCCGGCGGCGCACCCCCGTGAACGGCGAAACGCCCGGCGCGCCAGGCGCGCCGGGCGACGATCGCCACGGCTCCGGCCCTCACGGACCGGCCGTCACATCCCTCAGACGCAGGCCGTACGGACGACGTCGGCCAGATGGCCCGCCATCCGCTCGGCCTGCTCCGCGGAGGAGGCCTCGACCATGACGCGGATCATGGGTTCCGTGCCGCTCGGACGGATCAGCACCCGTCCGTTCTCCCCCAGCTCCAGTTCGACCGCGGCGACCGCCGCGGACAACTCGGGCGCGGAGGCCTTGGCGCGGTCCACATCCTTGACGTTGACCAGGATCTGCGGGAGCCGGGTCATCACCGAGGCGAGCTCGGCCAACGGCCTGCCCGTACGGGCCACGACCGACAGCAGGTGGAGTGAGGTCAGCAGACCGTCCCCCGTGGTGGCGTGGTCGAGCAGCAGGACGTGTCCCGACTGCTCCCCACCGAGGTTGTAACCACCGGCCCGCATGGCTTCGAGCACGTAACGGTCACCGACGGCCGTCTCGATCACGTCGATGCCCGCGTTCCGCATCGCGATCTTGAAGCCCAGGTTGGACATCACCGTGGCCACCACGGTGTCGCCGACCAGCTTGCCCTCCGCGTGCATGAAGGTGGCGAGGACCGCCATGATCTGGTCGCCGTCGACGACCTCTCCGGTGTGCGAGACCGCCAGGCAGCGGTCGGCGTCCCCGTCGTAGGCGATACCGAGGTCCGCCCCTCTGGAGACCACGACCTGCTGGAGCTTGTCCAGGTGGGTCGAACCGCAGCCCGCGTTGATGTTGAGACCGTCAGGACGGGTCCCGATGGTCTCGACGGTCGCCCCGGCTCTGCGCAGTGCCTCGGGCGCCACCATGTGGGCGGCCCCGTGCGCGCAGTCGAGGACGATGTTCAGGCCGTCCAACCGGCCGGAGACCGTGGACAGCAGGTGGGAGACGTAACGGTCGGCCTCGCCGTACGCCTCGCGGACACGGCCGACGTCCGAGCCGACGGGGCGGTCCCACTTCTCGCCGAGCCGTTCCTCGATCTCGTTCTCCACCGCGTCGGGCAGCTTGTAGCCGCCGCGGGTGAGGAACTTGATCCCGTTGTCCGGAGCGGGATTGTGGGAGGCGGAGATCATCACGCCCATGTCGGCTCCGAGAGCCGTGGTCAGATACGCGACCGCCGGGGTTGGCAGCACGCCGAGCCGGAGAACATCCACGCCAGACGACGCAAGGCCGGCGACCACAGCGGCCTCCAGGAACTCTCCTGAAGCCCGCGGGTCCCGGCCCACGACGGCGACCGGGCGGCCACGCCGCCCGACGCTGGCGTTGAACGCCCCGGCATCGCCGAGGGCATGAGCGGCCGCCACGGACAGGTCCATGGCGAGCTCGGCCGTGAGGTCGCGACCCGCGACCCCACGTACCCCGTCGGTGCCGAAAAGGCGCCCCAACTTAACGCTTGCTGTACTGCGGAGCCTTACGGGCCTTCTTGAGGCCGTACTTCTTGCGCTCGGTGGCGCGGGCGTCACGGGTCAGGAAGCCGGCCTTCTTCAGCGGGGCGCGGTTGACCTCGACGTCCAGGATGGCCAGCGCGCGGGCCAGGCCCATGCGCAGGGCACCGGCCTGGCCGGTGACGCCGCCGCCGTCGATGCGGGCGATGACGTCGAACTGGTCCTCGGCGCCGAGCGTCACGAAGGGCTCGTTGACGATCTGCTGGTGGACCTTGTTCGGGAAGTAGACGTCGAGCGGACGGCCGTTGATCGTCCACTTGCCGGTGCCCGGCACGATGCGGACACGGGCGACGGCCTCCTTGCGGCGGCCGGTGCCGTAGGAGTTGCCCGTGGTGATGGGCTTACGGACGGCGGCCTCGCCGCTGACAGTGGACTCGGAGGTGTACTCGGAGGGGAACTCCTCCGTGGAGTACGTTTCCTGCTCGCCCTCGATGGGCGTCTCGACACCGGTGGGCTCAGCCACGGTTCTCCTCTTACTTTCCTTCTTGGCGCAGGCCGTCCGGCCAACGCTGCTGGCGATAGTCAGCCGGTGGCTACTGGGCGATCTGGGTGAGCTCGAAGGGGGTCGGGCGCTGAGCCTGGTGCGGGTGCTCGGAACCCGAGTAGACCTTGAGCTTCTTGATCATCTTCCGGCCGAGGGCGTTCTTGGGGAGCATGCCCTTGACGGCCTTCTCGATGGCGCGGTCGGGACGCTTCTCCATGAGCTCGCCGTAGGTCATCGAACGCAGGCCACCGGGGTAGCCCGAGTGACGGTACGCCTTCTTCTGCTCAAGCTTGTTGCCGGTCAGCGCGACCTTGTCGGCGTTGATGACGATGACGAAGTCACCGGTGTCGACGTGGTTGGCGAAGATCGGCTTGTGCTTACCGCGGAGCAGGATCGCGACGTGGCTGGCCAGCCGGCCAAGCACGATGTCGGTGGCGTCGATGATGAACCACTGACGCTCGACTTCGGCAGGCTTGGGTGTGTACGTGCGCACGGTCGTATGCCTTCTTTGCTCGCGTCTTCGGCGCTGTCGGAGATGACAGCAACATGGTCGGTAGGTGCGGGCACACGACAGCCCGGACCTTCCGTCTCCCAAGACGCAGGAGATGACGCCGGACGCGCCGCGCATCGGTCCACCGAGGGGACCAATTCGCACACAACGAACTAGCAGGGTACCGGCGCGGACGAGCACGGGTCAAAACCAGGCCGCGTCCCACCGGTGTCCCCGAGCAGTCTACCCGTACGGCGTCACCCCGCCGGACCACCGCCACGATCGGTCTTCTCGTTCTTCATAGAACGGTTCCAACACGTTCTTGACATTCTCTTCTTCCTCAGCACAAACATCTCTATCTTTGGCAGCGGAATGTGGCAGCTCCCTCACCTTCGCGACACCCAGCGGACCGGTCTGCGCCGTATGGGGCTGTTCGCCTGCCTGATGACGGTGCTGCTCCTGGGGTATCTCATCGGGCGGGGAAGCCGTGACGAGGAAACCCCGAAGATCTATCTGAACAACGCGGGACCGGCACGACCGACGCAGACGGTCGCCGCCGAACAGGGATACTCCGCCGGCCGTCCCCTTCTCGGGCGGGTCATCCGTCCCACCCCCTCTCCCGCGAGGCCGAACACGTCCCCGAGTCCCCGCGCCACCAACCTGCCCCGGGCCCCCCTCGACGACCTCGGCACCGACAACGGCCCTCGCTACATCATCGGCGGGGACAACCAGAACATCGGCGGCAGGGAGAACACCGTCACCTCCGCCGCCCCGCTGAGCTCCCTGGAGAGGGAGTTCGTCAGGCTCGTCAACGTCCAGCGCAGGCGGGCAGGATGCGCGCCGTTCCGGGTCGACAGGCGGCTCGTCCAGTCGGCCAGGGCCCACTCCGCCGAGATGGCCGCCAGCGACGTCTTCTCCCACGCCTCCCCCGACGGACGTTCGCCCTGGCAGCGGATGGAGGACGCGGGCTACCGCAACGGAGGCGCGGAGAACATCGGCCGGGGCTTCGCCACGGCCGCCGACGCGGTACGGGGCTGGCTGGCCAGCACCAGCCACCGGGGCAACATCCTCAACTGCTCGCTCAAGGCGACCGGGGTGGGCGTGATGGGCGGTATCAGCGGCCCCTGGTGGACTCAGGACTTCGGCTACTCCTGAGTGAACCGGCCCGGGGAGCGGGCTAGTCTCTGCGGCATGGGTTTTCCCGGGGAACCGCCGCGCCGCCAGCCGTACGTCCAGCCTGATGGCCCTGAGGCTCAGGTCCCGCCCGCACGGGGAGAGCACTGGTTCGACCCCGCTCCGCAGGGCCCCGGCACGGGAGAGCGCCCCGCCGAGACGCCGCCGTACGGCACGGCCCCCGGACGCACCTCCGCCCCCGGCACCGTGCCGGGCCCCCTTCCGGGGGCACGGCCTCCCGCACCGGCCCCCGACGCCTCCGGCCCCTCCGCCCCCGAGCCCCCGGAACGGGGCCAGAAGATGTCGCGGGGGCAGAAGATGTGGAGCCCGTACGACGAGGGTCCGCGCTCGCGGCGGCCGCTGTACGTCGTGCTGGGCGCGCTCGCCGTGCTCGTCGCGGGTGGCGTCGGCCTCACCATGCTCGTGAACTCCGACTCCACGCCCTCCCCCGGCACGGCCGCCCCCACACGGAGCTCAAGCGCCCCGGTCGTCCCCCAGCCTCCCGGCGGCAAGTTCGGCTTCGCGGCCGCCCGAAAGACCGATCCGTACGCGCTCACGCTCAACGAGCTGTTCCCTCGCAAGAAGGTCTCCTACGGCGGCCGCAGCTATCTGATGACGGTCCGCAGGGTGGACAAGAAGTGCAAGGACGCCGTGGTCGGCGACAAGCTCCAGAAGGCGCTGGCGGCGGGCAAGTGCACCCAGCTGCTGCGGGCCAGCTTCCGCGACGCCTCCGGGAAGATCATCGGAACCGTGGGCGTCGCCAACCTCAAGACGTCGGCCGCGGCTGCCAAGGTCGTCTCGGCGGGGGCGGGCAAGTCGCGCAAGGAGTACCTCAAGGCGCTGCCCGGTAAGGACAAGGTCACCAAATCTCTCGGCTCCGGCGAGGCGTTCGCCGGAGGGTGGCGGCACGGGCACTACGCCGTGATGGTCTGGTTCCAGTTCAAGGACGGCCACCTGCCCAAGAAGTCCGAGGTCAAGCGGCTCAACCAGGCGGCCTTCGGAACCGTGGACGCCACCGTGACCCCGGCCCTCGAATCCCGTTCGCTGACCGGAAAGCGCCCCTGACCAAAGGTTCATACGGCAACTTCCCCGGATAAAACTGGCGGGCGATCCGGCCAGGAACACCCATACCCACATGATGATCTCTGGCTGTCGCTACTCTTCCACCTATGCGTGGCCAGGAATCCGGGTCCGAGCACAAGCGCGAAGCCGACGGTTCGGCCGCACCGGCGACGCCCCCGCCGAGTTTCGGTCAGCCTTCGCCGCACGTGCCGCGGACAGACCTCACAGGTGACGACCAGCTCCGCGAGTCTCCGGCATGGCCGGAGTCCTCGCCGGGAGCCGCCCAGCCATGGGTGGTGCCCGGCGACGGCGACACGCCCTACGACTGGTTCTCCGACCCCGAGGACGACCTTCCCACCCCGTGGCCCGGTGCCCGGCAGGAAGGACGGCACCCGGGCGGGACCGCTCAGCCGTACGGCCCCGGCGTCTCCCCTCCCGGGGGGACCGGGGAGCCTCCGGCCCGGCCGTGGCCGGACGTCTCCCCCGCGGTGCCCGCCGTCATCTCCTGGACCGAGAACCCCGGGCAGGGAGACCCGAACGGTGCCTCCGGCCTGCCGCCGCAGCCGTCGGCGGCCCCCGGGGAACCCGCTCCACCGTGGAACGACTCCCCCGAAGAGCCGCCGACCCGGCCATGGAGCGGCCCCGCCGCCTCCCGTGAGCCGTCCGGCCCGGCCGCTCCGCCGTCGTGGGGCGCCCCGCCTTCCTGGACCCCCCCGGCTCCCGACACGCGTCCAGGACCGCCGCCCTCTCAGGCCGGACCTCAGGAACCATCAGGACCGCAGGACCGGCCTGTCCTCCAGGGGCAGCCTCCCGTCCCGAACGCGCCGCAAGGACAGCACTCCGCTCAGATCGCCCCCCAGGGACAGATCCCTGTCCTGAACACACCACAGGGGCCGACCCCCACCCCGTACGTGCCGCAGGGGCAGCCCCCCGTCCAGGCCGGTCCCGCGCCGTGGTCCCCCGCAGGTCAGCCGGGGCCCGCGCCGGCCCAGCCTCCAGGACCGCCCTGGAACACACCGCCCGCCCAGCAGGGACCCACGTGGCAGGCACCGCCCGTCCCCGGTGGCCCTCCGGCCCAGCCGTGGGCCCCGCCCGGACCGCTGCCTGAACCACGTCCTGAATCACCGCCTGGGGCCTCTCCCGTCCCCGCCGCGCCGCCCGCGCCGCCGGGGCCGCAGCCATGGGGTCCCGTGACCGGAGAACCACAGGGCCAGACACCGTGGGCTCCTCCGGCCGAACCGGCGGGACCGCCGCTCTCCTGGGGCACGCCACCGCAGAGCGGCCCCGTCAACGCCCCTTCCCAGCCTTGGCAGGACGCTCCGCGCGACACGCCCCCGCAGTCCTGGCAGAACACCCCGTTCAACACGTCCCCGCAGGGCACCCCGCCCGGCGCGCCTCCGCAGCCCCAGCAGGAGGACCGCCCGCCGACGGCGGCGCCGGTCGAGCCCGACGCGCCGTCCTGGCAGCCTCCTCCGGCCTTCACGGCCGCCGCCGCGGGGATGCAGGTGTGGCCCTCCCCCGGACAGGACCCCAACGACGCCTCGCGGTGGCCCGCGGCCTCCGGAGAGCCTGTCTGGACCGAGGGCGCCGAGAACGAGACGCCACAGGGCGCAATCGCCGACGACGAGAGCACCGTCAGGGTCCGCAAGAGCGACCAGGCCCCGCTCCCCGTGCGTCGTGGGCGCGCGCAGGACAACTCCGGCTCCCCGGCGCCCCGGCCGGACGCCGCCCCCCAACCTCCCGTTCAGGGGCGGGAACAGGAGGCCCCCGGCCTCGAAGGCCCGCCCCCGGTGGAGAACGCCGCGCCGGACCAGGCTCCCGTTCCCCTGGGGGCCGACGCGCCCGGTGTGATCGACAGGACGTCGGCCCCGCCTCCCGAGCAGGGCGACCATCCGACCCCGCCCAGGGGCATACCGGTGGTCACGGCGCCGCTCGCCGCCCCGGCGGGCAATCCCCCTTCTGGCAGGCCGTCGGCCCCGCGCCCGCCGGCCGAGGTCGAGCGTGGGCCGTTCACCCCACCGTCCGCGGTCGTCCAGGAGATTCCGCCGCTCCCCACCGCTCCGCCGCGCAAGCGCGTCAACACCGTCCTGCTCGCGGCCGTGGTCGCCGTCGTGGTCGGCGGTACCGGCACCGGGGCCTTCTTCGCCTACCAGTCGTTCAACGCCAGGCGGTCGGCCAGCGCGGAGACCCCGGCCCCCACCGCCCCGCCCGTCGAACCCACCGACGACCCGAACGCCCCTCCCGAGCCTGACCCGATCAAGACCGAGATCCTCAACTCCGAGAAGACAGACCCGGGCAAGATGACCGTGGCCGACGCCTTCACCAAGAAGGTGACCCTGGCCGGTGCCACATTCGTCCGGGTCAAGACTGAGGTGACCGACAAGTGTGACGAGGCCGCGGCGGGCAGGTTCGCCAACACGTTGGCCACCCAGGACTGCCGCCAGGTGCTTCGGGCCACGTACGTCGACAGCAAACGCAAGTACGCCGTGACCACGGGAATCGCGGTACTGCCCACCCTGCAGTCGGCCGTCGAGGTCGACCGGACGAAGAACCTGGGCAGCAACCTGTGGTTCCGTGGCCTGCCGGGAGGCTCGGGCAGCGGAGCCGAACGCGTCGGCATCGCGGGCGGCTACGCCGCCGGCTTGGTCTGGGGACGCTACATCGTCTTCAGCTACGCCACCTTCAGCGACGGCCACACCCCGACGGCCAAGGAGAAGCACCTGGGCAAGGTCAGCGGCGCCTTCCGCGACGAGACCGCCAAGGTCATCGAACGCCGTATAACCAGCTGACCGGCACCGGTCACACGGCAGACCGCCCCTGAAGAGCGGGCCACCCCTGAGGACAGCGCCCGCCGTACGACCAGGCAGCACGCGCGGGACGGTCGCGGGTGGCAGGTGCCGCCCCGCGCCGTGGCCGCGCTGCGGTCGTCGATCGTGCTATTCGAGCAGGTGGCGGTTGGCTCGGCTCCATGCCAGCCGTATGCCCGCCTCGTCGAGGAAGCCGTTGGTGGTCGGCGTACCTGCTCGATGACGTCTCGTTGAACGTCGATGACCGCATCGATCAGACCCGTGGTCGAGGTCAGGCCGTAGGCCGTGGCGAAAAGCTCCAGGCGGTGACGCCGGTCGGGGGGCGTGGGGTAACGCAGCCAGCGCAGGCATTCGGCGTCGTCGCGGAACGGCGCGACGTACTCCAGCGCGTAGGCGATGTCGTGCAGTCGCGGCCTGGGCCGGGCGTAGTCCCAGTCCAGGATTCCCACGGGGCGTTCACCCTGCCAGACGATGTTCCACGGCCCGAAGTCTCCATGACAGATCACCTCGTCATCGCGTGGTTCCGCCTCGCCGCCGGACCATCTGAGTCCCTGAGGCGGGCGAAAGCCGGCGACCGCACGTCCGACCGGCTGCCGCCGTACAGCAACGGTTCTCCGATCGCGACAGGGACGAAGTCACCGCGTGGACCACCCTGACGGCCTCCGGCCGGACCGACGCGAGCCCGGTGCTTCCCAGGGCGGTCATGAGGGACGGTCGATGAACCCGGCCCGGCCGACCGGACCACGGCGAACGCAACCGGAGCCGATCACGTCCCCACCGTCAACAGATCGCAGGCGCCGGCCCCGCGACCGACCGCGACGAACGACGCGGTTCACCCGAGACTTCACGGCCCCGACCAGATCGCGCCCGCCGTACGGCCGGGCGACCGGATCACGCCTCGGAGGCTCCGAGCGTGCGCACCCGCCGGGTCAGCGCCGCCCGGCGCGCCAGCGCCTCCCCCTCCGGGTAACGCACCTCCTCAAGGCACAGACCGTGCGCGGGCGCGACATGCACCGCCGAGTCCCGTACGGCACGCGTCAGCACCTGCCCCGGCCAGTCGACCGGCAGGCGCCCCTCCCCGACCGGCAGCAGCGACCCGACCAGCGCCCTGACCATCGAGTGGCAGAAGGCGTCCGCGACGACCGTCGCCACCAGCAGGTCCCCCTCCCTGACCCAGTCGAGCCGCTGGAGCTCGCGGATCGTGGTCGCGCCCTCGCGCTTCTTGCAGAAGGCCGCGAAGTCGTGCTCGCCCAGCAGCGCCGACGCGGCGGCGTTGAGCCGGTCCAGGTCGAGAGGGCGGGGATACCAGACGACCTCGTGACGGCGCAGCGGGTCGCCCCCGCCGGGGGCGTCGCAGACCCGGTAGGCGTAGCGTCGCGACATCGCGGAGAAGCGGGCGTCGAAGCCCTCGGGGGCCACGGTGACCCGGTGGACCCTGACGTCGGCGGGCAGGATCCCGGCCAGCCGCCTGATCAGGACGGGCAGCCGGTCGGCGACCGGATCCTCAAGGGGAACCGCCTGGTGCCTGCTGTCCAGCGCGCCGAACACCTCGGGCTCCAGATCGACGTGGGCCACCTGTCCTCTGGCGTGCACTCCGGCGTCGGTCCGTCCCGCCACGGTCAGCGACGGGGGCTCCGGCAACCGGAAGACCTTGCCGAGCGCTTCCTCGATCTCCCCCTGGACCGTCCTGCGCCCCGGCTGCCGAGCCCAGCCTGAGAAGCCGGTGCCGTCGTAGGCGAGGTCAAGGCGCAGCCGTACCACGATGTCGTCCCTCCTGAGAGAACCCCGGGTGAAAGAACCCCGGGAGGACCCGGGAAAAGAAGAACGGGCCCGGCACCTCCGGTGTGGAGGAAGCCGGACCCGTCCGGAGAGCCTGGAAGATCAGGCGTTGTCCTTCTTGCCCTCGGTCTCCTCGGCGGGAGCCTCGGCCGCGGGGGCCTCCTCCGCCTGAGCCTCGGCGGCCTCGACCGCGGAGGTCTCCTCGGCCTTCGGCTCCTCCGTGGCGGCGGGAGCGGCGGGAGGGGCCTGGCGGGTGGTGGTGACCGTGTTCAGCGGCTCGGACACCAGCTCGATGACGGCCATGGGGGCGGCGTCGCCCTTACGGAGGCCGACCTTCGTGATGCGGGTGTAGCCACCGGGACGCTCGGCGAACGTCGGCGCGATCTCGGTGAACAGGTGGTGCACGACGCTCTTGTCACGCACGACCGTCAGCACCTGGCGACGGTTGTGCATGTCGCCCTTCTTGGCCTTGGTGATCAGCTTCTCCGCCAGCGGGCGCAGACGCTTGGCCTTCGCCTCGGTGGTCTTGATCCGGCCGTGCTGGAACAGCTGGGTGGCGAGGTTCGCCAGGATCAGCCGCTCGTGAGCCGGGCTGCCGCCGAGACGGGCACCCTTGGTGGGCCTGGGCATTTCGTTCTCCTTGAGAGTTAACCCGCCGCGGCCGTACGAGGTACCGCGGTCAGGCCGGGGGCCGGTCGGCCGGCCCCCGTCAGATGAAAATCAGTACTGCTCGGTCTCGACGTAGGCGCTGTCGTCATCGTCGTAGCCGCCACCGGCCACCGCGCTCGGGTCGAATCCGGGCGGGGAGTCCTTCAGCGCGAGCGACATCTCGTGCAGCTTCTGCTTGACCTCTTCGATGGACTTGGCACCGAAGTTGCGGATGTCCAGGAGGTCCTGCTCGCTGCGGGCCACGAGCTCACCCACGGTGTGGATGCCCTCGCGCTTGAGGCAGTTGTAGGAGCGGACGGTGAGGTTCAGCTCCTCGATCGGCAGCGCCAGGTCGGCGGCCAGGGCCGCGTCCGTCGGCGACGGGCCGATGTCGATGCCCTCGGCCTCGACGTTGAGCTCCCTGGCCAGGCCGAACAGCTCAACGAGGGTCTTGCCCGCGGAGGCCACCGCGTCGCGGGGCTTCATGCAGGGCTTGGTCTCGACGTCCAGGATCAGTCGGTCGAAGTCCGTGCGCTGCTCGACACGGGTCGCCTCGACCTTGTAGGTGACCTTGAGGACCGGCGAGTAGATGGAGTCGATCGGGATGCGACCGATCTCCTGGCCGGGCTGCTTGTTCTGCGCGGCGGAGACGTAGCCACGGCCACGCTCGACCGTCAGCTCCATCTCCAGCTTCGCCTTGCCGTTCAGCGTGGCGATGCGCAGCTCGGGGTTGTGCACCTCGACACCGGCCGGGGGCGCGATGTCGGCGGCGGTGACGTCACCGGGGCCCTGCTTGCGCAGGTACATGACCACGGGCTCGTCGTGCTCGGAGGAGACGACCAGCTCCTTGAGGTTCAGGATGATGTCGGTGACATCCTCCTTGACCCCGGGAACCGTGGAGAACTCGTGCAGCACGCCCTCGATGCGGATGCTGGTCACGGCCGCGCCCGGGATGGACGACAGCAGCGTGCGCCGCAGCGAGTTGCCGATGGTGTAACCGAAGCCCGGCTCCAGCGGCTCGATGACGAACTTGGAGCGGGTCTCCTCAAGGGATTCCTCGAGGAGAGTGGGACGCTGAGCGATCAGCATGTGGAAACTCCCCCTGCATGGCGACGCCCGCTATTTGACGTCGCTCGGATAAACAGCATAGGTGCCGTACGGCGAACCGTACGGCACCCTCGAAGCCACTACTTGGAGTAGAGCTCGACGATCAGCTGCTCCTGGACCTGCGTGTCGATCTGCTGACGGACCGGGAGCTGGTGGACCAGCACGCGCAGAGCCTCGGGAGCGACACCCAGCCAGGCCGGGTAGGTCTTGTCACCGGCGGTGGCGCGGGCCACCTCGTAGGGCAGAAGGTTGCGGGCCTTCTCGCGCACCTCGACGATGTCGTGCTCACGCACGCGGTACGACGGGATGTCGACCTTCTTGCCGTTCACCAGGATGTGGCCGTGGCGCACCTGCTGGCGGGCGGCGTCGCGGGACTCGGCGAAGCCGGCGCGGTAGACCACGTTGTCGAGACGGCTCTCCAGGATCTGGAGGAGGTTCTCGCCGGTCTTGCCGGACTTGCGGTTGGCTTCCTCGTAGTAGTTGTGGAACTGCTTCTCGAGGACGCCGTAGATGCGGCGGGTCTTCTGCTTCTCACGAAGCTGGAGCTGGTACTCAGACTCCTTCGGACGGCCGCGGCCGTGCTCACCCGGCGGGTAAGGACGGATCTCGATGGGGCACTTCGCGGACTCGCACTTCTTGCCCTTGAGGAAGAGCTTGGTCTTCTCCCTGCGGCAGAGCTTGCAGTCCGCACCCGTGTAACGAGCCATTTTCTATCTTCTCCTGGGCGTCAGACGCGACGGCGCTTGGGCGGACGGCAGCCGTTGTGCGGCACCGGGGTGACATCCTGAATGGAGCCAACCTCAAGGCCGGTCGCCTGCAGCGAACGAATCGCGGTCTCACGGCCGGAGCCGGGACCCTTGACGAAGACGTCGACCTTGCGCATGCCGTGCTCCATGGCGCGGCGGGCGGCGTTCTCGGCGGCCATCTGCGCGGCGAACGGGGTGGACTTACGGGAGCCCTTGAACCCGACGTGGCCGGCGCTGGCCCAGGAGATCACGTTCCCGTTCGGGTCGGTGATCGAGACGATCGTGTTGTTGAACGTGCTCTTGATGTGGGCGTGCCCGTGAGCGACGTTCTTCTTTTCCTTGCGGCGCACCTTCTTCGGGGCACCCTGGCGGCTCTTAGGAGGCATTGCTTGCCTTCACTCCTGAGGTGTTCGGTCCTGCGGCTACGCGGACTACTTCTTACCGGGCTTCTTCTTGCCGGCCACGGTCTTCTTCTTGCCCTTACGGGTGCGCGCGTTGGTCTGCGTGCGCTGACCGTGCACCGGGAGGCCACGGCGGTGCCGGATGCCCTGGTAGCACTGAATCTCGATCTTGCGACGGATGTCGGCCTGGACCTCACGGCGGAGGTCACCTTCGATCTTGAAGTTGGCCTCGATGTAGTCGCGCAGCGGCACCAGTTCCTCGTCGGTGAGCTGGTGGACCCGCAGGTCACCGTTGATGCCGGTGGCCTTGAGGGTCTCAAGCGCGCGGGTGCGGCCGATTCCGTAAATGTAGGTGAGAGCGATCTCCAGCCGCTTGTCGCGGGGGAGGTCGACGCCAACCAGGCGAGCCATGGTCGGGCATTCTCCTTCGTTGTGGCGGAGGTCCTACGCCCCGCTTCCCCTCCCCATGCCCGGGGTGAGGGCCCCGGCCTCCGACCGGGGGTCTCCCGCGTGGTACGACCCGAAGGTCGCCTGCGCGAGTGTGGGGCGCGATTACTTTGTGGCCCGACATGGGTCGAGTCCGCCACTGATGAGCGGACTCCGTGTGGGCCTTTTCTGGACTAGCCCTGACGCTGCTTGTGGCGCAGGTTGTCGCAGATCACCATGACGCGACCGTGCCGGCGAATCACCTTGCACTTGTCACAGATCTTCTTGACGCTCGGCTTGACCTTCATAGTCCTTATTCGTCCCTCAGACGCTTACTTGTATCGGTAGACGATCCGCCCACGACTGAGGTCGTAGGGGCTCAGTTCGACGACAACCCTGTCGTCAGGAAGGATTCGGATGTAGTGCATCCGCATCCGCCCGCTGATGTGGGCCAGGACCTTATGGCCGTTGTCGAGCTGCACCCTGAACATCGCGTTCGGGAGCGACTCAACCACAGTGCCCTCGATCTCGATGGCGCCGTCCTTCTTGGCCATGTCCCTCGCGTTTCACTGATCGGTCGTCTGAGGCTCTTGGAACACTACGCAGCCGCGACCCAGCGCTTCGATGAGAGCGACGGTTGCGACACCGTCGATGCGCAATGAGTCATAGTGAACCGAAGAAGGAGTGTACGGCACCGGGCGATGAAATGCGAAACAGACGGCCGGTACCTTGACACAACCGCTACTCAGAATACCGCAGATCCGAAGCGCGGTACCCCGCCCGGTACCGGGCGTGGACGATCACGTTGTCGGCGTAGGAGCGGCTCACCTGGTCAAAGCTGCCCCCGCAGGTGACCAGTCTCAGCCGCCGCCCGTCCGTCGGGCCGTACACCCGCTCGGCCGGGAAGTGGTCCTTCGGAGCCTGTTCGACGCGCTCGACCGCGAAGACCGCGACGGTGCCGTCGGCACGGACCACCCCGACCGCGTCCCCGGGGTCCAGCTCGCCGAGCCTGGCGAAGACCGCCGGTCCCGTCCTGGTGTCGAGATGGCCGACGATGACCGCGGAGCCGGACTCCCCCGGGGCCGGGCCGCCGCCGTACCAGCCGGCCGCGTCGGCGTGGTCGAGCGGCGGTACGGCGAGCCTGCCGTCCCCCTCCACGCCGAGCACCACGAGCGGGGCGTCCACCCCGATGCGCGGGATCACCACGCGCGTCGGCTCCGCGCGGCCCAGCGGGCGTGTGATCGGCGCGGGCCAGCCCGGCCCGCCCATTGCCCGCTCCCCCGGCGGCGACCCGGCCTGGGCCGCCACAGAGCGCGCGGGACCCCTCACAGCCTCGCCTCCCGGTACGGAGCCGCAGCCCGCCGCGAGAGCCAGCGCCCACAACAGGACGAAACGGTGGATGAATCCGTGCCCGGCCGGGGCGCGGCCCCGCCGATGCCGCGCGCTGACGGTTCCGGACGGGCACGGAGGTCTAGTGGCCGCCCTGTCCACGGTGCCCGCGCGTCAGCACCAGGGCCGATCCGAGGACCGTGACGACCATGGCCAGGGCTCCGAAGAGCCAGGCGGTGCGGGTGGCGCCGCCGGGGGCGTGCATCGCCAGGCCGCCGCCCCCGGTGTCCGGAGCGAGGACCGGGCGAGGCTCGTCGACGACGAAGGTGCCGTCATACGGTCCGCCCCTGACGCAGCGGACGGTGACGGCGTAGGTACCGGGTGCGGCGTGGGGGTTGATACGGGCGGTCCCGCGCATCGTCTCGGCCCTGCCCCTCAGTCGCGCCGAGGTCGAGGCGAAGGCGGCCGAGTAGGCGGTCGCCGGAGCGACGCAGCCCCCCGCGGCTATGGCCACCGACTGTCCGGGCGTGACCGTCGAAGGCGTGACCCGCACATCGGCCGGTACGGCGGCGCCTCCCGCGAACACGATCACCGCTCCGGCGCCCAGGAGGACCTTCACCGCCGCCACAGGGTCTCGTCTGAGGCCCATCATCCACCCCCACCTCACGACGGTGCCCCGGCAACGATCACCTACCCCTTCTCACCAGCCTCAACTGCCTCCGGCGGTAAAGAACTGACACAACGCGAAAAGCCCTCTCATGACCGGATCATGAGAGGGCTTTTCGCGTATGGGACCTCTGGCGTCACCGGTTCGGGTGGCCGCCCCGCCCGCCGAGGACCGTGGCGACCAGCAGCATGACGCCCCACGGACCCATGACCCACAGCGGCCACGGGTAGGGGAAGTCGAGGCCGTTCGTGACACCGATGATGAGCCAGATCACCCAGTTGACACCGCTGGCCACGGCCCAGGAGCCCCACATCGCCGCCACGCCCCTGCGCTGGGCCTCACGCGAGGGATTCGCCGGGACCGGGGCGGCGGTCATCCGCCTCAGGTCGACGTCGGGAAGATCGGAGGTGAGCCTGGCCAGCTCTCCGTAGGTCCTGCTGGAGTAGAGCCGTTCGAGCCGCTCGTCGAACTCCTCGCCGGTGAGCCTGCCCTGGGCGTAGTGCTCACGCAGCACTCCCGCGACCTTGTCGCGGTCACCGTCAGAGGCTCGCATCTCCGGGCCAGGCATCATGGTCGACCACATCCGCTCATCAGCGGGCGGTACGTGTTATCCCGCATCGCCCAACAGTTCGGCAAGCCGCTCTTTTCCGCCATCAAGAGCGGTCAGTACCCAAGGTCCATTATGTGTCACGGCAACGCTGTGCTCGAAGTGCGCCGAGGCCTTCCCGTCGACGGTGACGACGGTCCAGTCGTCGGCCAGCACCCTGGTCCTGTCGGTGCCGAGATTGACCATCGGTTCGACCGCGAAGCACATGCCCGGCTCGAAACGCAGACCCTTGCCCGGCTTGCCATGGTTGGCCACCCAGGGGTCCATGTGCATCTCGGTGCCGATACCGTGCCCGCCGTACTCCTGGGGGATGCCATAACGACCCTGGGAACGGACGTATTTCTCGACCTGGTGGCCGATGTCGGACAGATGGCGGCCGACGGTGAGCGCGGCGATGCCCCGCCACATGGCCTCCTCCGTGACCCGCATCAGTTCGGTCAGTTTGGGGTCGACCTCTCCGACCGGGACGGTGATCGCCGAGTCTCCGTGCCAGCCGTCCAGGATGGCGCCGCAGTCGATGGAGATGACGTCGCCCTCGCGAAGCGGACGCCGGTCGCTCGGGATGCCGTGGACCACCTCGTGGTTCACGGAGGCGCAGATCGTCGCGGGAAAACCCTGGTAGCCCTTGAAGGAGGGGATGGCACCCTCGTCCCGGATCGCCTTCTCCGCGATGCCGTCGAGGTCCAGCGGCGTCACGCCCGGCCGGACGTTCTCGCGGAGCAGTTGCAGCGTGCGGCCGACCACGAGGCCCGCTGCCCGCATCTTCTCCAGCTGCTCGGGCGACTTGATCTGAATTCCATGCTTGTTCTTCTTGAACACGTGTGCACCCCCTGGGGTGATTCAACGGGCAGTCGGGGAGCCCAATTCCCCCGATTGTGCCCTAAACGACAGCACGCCACCCATGGGGTTGCCATGGATGGCGTGCCGGGGAGACAAGTGTCCCTAGTCGGTGTACGGGCTCAGCGCCTCCATCGCGCGCTGGGTGACCTCTTCCACCGGACCGGTGGCGTCGACTCCGACCAGGATGCGCTCCTGGGCGTAGAAGGAGACCAGAGGAGCGGTCTGCTCCTGGTAGACCTCCAGGCGGTGCCTGATGGTCTCCTCCTTGTCGTCGTCGCGCTGGTAGAGGCGTCCGCCGCAGGCGTCGCAGACGTCGTCCTTCTTGTCGTCGAAGTCGACGTGCCAGATGCGGCCGCACTGGCTGCAGGTCCGGCGGCCCGCGAGCCTGCGCACGACCTCCTCGTCGTCGACCACGAGCTCAAGGACGATGTCCAGCGCGACGCCGAACTCCTCAAGCATCTTCTTCAGGATCTCGGCCTGGGGCACGTTCCTGGGGAAGCCGTCGAGCAGGAAACCGTCCTGCGCGTCGCTCTCCGAGAGGCGGTCGCGGACCATCGCGATGGTGACCTCGTCGGGCACGAGGTCGCCACGGTCCATGTACTCCTTGGCAAGCTTGCCGAGTTCCGTGCCGCCCGAGACGTTGGCGCGGAAGATGTCACCTGTCGAGATCTTCGGGATGGACAGGTTCGATGCGATGAACTGGGCCTGTGTCCCCTTACCCGCTCCGGGGGGCCCGACCAGGACGAGACGCACTACTTCAGGAAGCCTTCGTAGTTGCGCTGCTGCAGCTGGCTCTCAATCTGCTTCACGGTGTCCAGGCCGACACCAACCATGATCAGAATGCTCGTCCCTCCGAACGGGAAGTTCTGGGTCGCGCCGACGAGGGCGAGTGCGACGATCGGCACCATGGAGATCAGCCCCAGATAGAGCGAGCCAGGAGCGGTGAGTCGCGTGAGCACATAGTTGAGGTACTCAGCCGTCGGGCGGCCCGGACGGATGCCCGGGATGAACCCACCGTACTTCTTCATGTTGTCGGCGACTTCAACGGGGTTGAAGGTAATGGACACGTAGAAGTAGGTGAAGAAGACGATCAACAGGAAGAACGTGATCATGTAGGCGGGGGTGTCGCCCGTGACCAGGTTCTGCTGGATCCACTGCACGACCGCGTTCGGCTCTTCCTGAGCGTTGCTGAACAGGGTCGTGACCAGCTGCGGAAGGTAGAGCAGAGAGGAGGCGAAGATCACCGGGATGATGCCGGCCTGGTTCACCTTCAGCGGGATGTAGGTGGAGGTGCCGCCGTACATCCTGCGGCCGACCATGCGCTTGGCGTACTGCACCGGGACCCGGCGCTGAGCCTGCTCGACCATGACGACCAGGGCGATCATCGCGATGCCTGTGATGATTACCACACTGAAGACGAACATGCCGCGGGTGCGGGCGATGGTCATCAGCTCGACCGGGAAGACCGCGATCACCTGGGTGAAGATCAGGATGGACATGCCGTTGCCGACGCCGCGGTCGGTGACCAGCTCGCCCAGCCACATGATGACCGCGGTGCCCGCGGTCATGATGATCACCATGGTGACGATCGAGAAGATGTTGTTCTTGTCGAGCAGGATCTCCTCACGGCACTGCGGGAACAGCTGGCCGGTGCGCGCGAGGGCGATGAAGGCGGTCGACTGGAGAATAGCCAGACCGACCGTGAGGTACCGCGTATACTGGGTGATCTTGGTCTGGCCCGCCTGGCCCTCCTTCTTGAGGGCTTCGAGGCGCGGGATCACCACGACCAAGAGCTGCAGAATGATGCTCGCGGTGATGTACGGCATGATGCCGAGCGCGAACACCGACAGCTTCAGCAGGGCGCCACCGCTGAAGAGCTGTACCATTCCGTAGATGTTGCCCGCATCCCCAGCCTGAGCCTGGCTGAGACAGCGGCTGATGTTCTCCGTATTCACACCCGGGGTCGGGAGCACCGAACCCAGCCGGAACAGCGCGATGATGCCCAAGGTGAAGAGCAACTTATTGCGCAGGTCCGGCGTACGGAACGCTCGGGTAAACGCGGTCAGCACGGGCCCTCCTGCGCGCCTGAAAGGCGATGTCGGTCAGCGATGGTGCGGGGGTGGTCCATCTTTGCTATCTCGTGTCAACGAGCTCACGGAAACGAGTTGAGTCTCGCTGTCCAGCGAACTCTAACGCACTACGGGCGCGGGGGCCCATAATGAGCCCCCGCGCCTCGTTTTCATGCGTGAAATTCCATGTCCTACAGCTCGGAGACAGAGCCCCCGGCCGCGGCGATCTTCTCCTTGGCACTGGCGGAGAAGGCGTGCACCTGCACGTTCAGCGCCACGGAGATGTCACCGGTGCCCAGGACCTTCACGAGCTGGTTCTTGCGAACCGCGCCCTTGGCGACCAGGGCCTCGACGGTGACCTCGCCACCCTCGGGGAACAACTCGCCGAGCCTGTCCAGGTTGACGACCTGGTAGGTCGTCTTGAACAGGGCGTTGGAGAAGCCCTTCAGCTTGGGCAGGCGACGCTGCAGCGGAACCTGGCCACCCTCGAAACCGAGGGGAACCCCGGTCCTCGCGTGCGTGCCCTTGGTGCCACGACCGGCGGTCTTGCCCTTGGAGCCCTCACCACGACCCTTGCGGACCTTGGCCTTGTTGGCGCCAGGAGCCGGACGCAGGTGGTGGATACGGAGCGGAGTGTTCTCTGCCATGTCTAGTCGACCTCTTCCACGGTGACCAGGTGCGTCACCACGGAGACCATGCCGCGGATCTCCGGGCGGTCCTCCTTGACGACGACGTCGCCGATTCGCTTGAGACCGAGCGAACGCAGCGAATCACGCTGATTCTGCTTGCCGCCGATCTTCGAGCGGACCTGAGTGATCTTCAGACGTGCCATCGGTTAGCTCACCGCCTTGGCCGCCGCGGCCTCAGCGAGACCCTCGGCGCGAGCCTTGAGCATCGCCTTGGGAGCGACGTCCTCCAGGGGCAGGCCACGGCGGGCCGCGATCTCCTCGGGGCGGCTGAGGCCCTTCAGAGCGGCCACGGTGGCGTGCACGATGTTGATCGGGTTGTCCGAGCCCAGCGACTTGGACAGCACGTCGTGGATGCCCGCGCACTCCAGTACGGCGCGCACCGGGCCACCGGCGATGACACCGGTACCGGGCGAGGCCGGGCGCAGGAAGACCACGCCGGCGGCCTCCTCACCCTGCACGATGTGCGGGATGGTGCCCTGGATGCGCGGCACCCGGAAGAAGTGCTTCTTGGCCTCTTCGACGCCCTTGGCGATGGCCGCGGGGACTTCCTTGGCCTTGCCGTAGCCGACGCCGACCATGCCGTTGCCGTCACCGACGATGACGAGGGCGGTGAAGCTGAAGCGACGACCACCCTTCACGACCTTGGCCACTCGGTTGATCTTCACTACGCGCTCGATGTACGAGACGCCCTTGTCAGCGCTGCCACCGCGGCGATCGTCACGACGACCGTCACGCCGCTCGCCACCGGCGGCGCCACCGCGACGCGGAGCTCCAGCCATCAGTGGTTCCTCTTCTCGTTGCTCTTGTCAGTACGGGCCATCAGAACTCCAGCCCGGCTTCGCGGGCGCTGTCCGCGAGAGCCGCCAGGCGGCCCGCGTAACGGTTTCCACCACGGTCGAAGACGACCGCGGTGATCCCGGCAGCCTTGGCCCGCTGAGCGAGAAGCTCGCCGACCTGCTTCGCCTTCTCGGTCTTGTCACCGGTCACCGTGCGCAGGGTGGCGTCCATGGTGGAGGCGCTCACCAGCGTGTGGCCCTGTGAGTCGTCGACGATCTGCACGAACAGGTGCCGCGTCGAGCGGTTGACGACCAGGCGCGGACGCGCGGCCGTACCGACCACCTTCTTGCGGACTCGGCCGTGACGGCGGGCCCGCGAGACGGCGCGGGCGGCCGTGTGCTTGCCGAACGCAGTCTTGCCAGCCATGCCTACTTACCAGCCTTTCCGACCTTGCGGCGGACAACCTCGCCCTGGTAGCGCACACCCTTGCCCTTGTACGGGTCGGGCTTGCGCAGCTTACGGATGTTCGCGGCGACCTCGCCGACCTTCTGCTTGTCGATGCCGTCCACGTGGAACAGGGTCGGCTTCTCGACGCGGAAGGTGACACCCTCGGGGGCGTCCACGATCACCGGGTGGCTGAAGCCGAGGGCGAACTCAAGCTGAGTCGGGCCCTTGGCCTGCACGCGGTAACCGACACCCACGATTTCCAGGGTCTTGGAGTAACCCTGGGTCACACCGGTCACCATGTTGGCGATCAGCGTGCGGGACAGGCCGTGCAGCGCACGGACCTTGTTCTCGTCGTTGGGGCGGCTGACGGTGACAGCACCGTCGTCTCCCTTGGCGACGTCGATCGGCTCAGCGACCTTGTGTGAGAGCGTGCCCTTGGGGCCCTTGACCGTGACTTCCCGGCCGTCGATGGCGACGTCCACGCCGTTCGGTACAGGGATGGGCAGCCGTCCGATTCGCGACATGCTGTGATTTCTCCCTTCTACCAAACGAAGGCGAGGACTTCCCCGCCCACTCCACGCTTGCCGGCCTGCTTGTCGGTCATGAGGCCACCGGACGTCGAGATGATCGCGACGCCTAGTCCTCCCAGGACCCGGGGCAGGTTGTCCTTCTTCGCGTAGACCCGCAGACCGGGCTTGGAAACCCGGCGCAGGCCCGTCAGCGAACGCTCACGGCTCGGCCCGAACTTGAGCTCCACCACGAGGTTCTTTCCGACCTTGGCGTCCTCGACGCTCCAGGACTGGATGTAACCCTCCTGCTGGAGGATCTCGGCGATGTGCGCCTTGATCTTCGAGTACGGCATGGCCACGGTGTCGTGGTACGCCGAGTTCGCGTTTCGCAGACGCGTGAGCATGTCTGCGATCGGGTCGGTCATCGTCATGGCCGGTGGCCTTCCTCACCGCGGTTTCCCCAGGGGACCTTCGGTGCGGTCATGGGCGCTTGAGACAGCGCCCGGTGAATATCGACTTACTTGTACGGCTGGCACCGCGGGGCCCGGTGAGAGACCCACCGGGCCGCGCGGAGACTACCAGCTCGACTTGGTGATGCCGGGCAGCTCGCCCCGGTGCGCCATCTCGCGGAAGCAGATGCGGCACAGGCCGAACTTCCTGTAGACGGCGCGGGGACGACCACAGCGCGAGCACCGAGTGTACGCCCGGACCTCGAACTTGGCCTTGCGAGCAGCCTTGACCTTCAGCGACGTCTTCGCCATGATCAGGCCTCCTTGAAGGGGAAACCGAGAAGCTTCAGCAGCGCCCGGCCCTGGTCGTCGGTCTTAGCGGTGGTCACGACCGTGATGTCCATACCACGCTGACGGTCGACCTTGTCCTGGTCGATCTCGTGGAACATGACCTGCTCGGTCAGACCGAAGGTGTAGTTGCCGTTGCCGTCGAACTGCTTCGGCGACAGACCGCGGAAGTCACGGATGCGGGGCAGCGCCAGCGACAGCAGACGGTCGAGGAACTCCCACATGCGGTCGCCGCGCAGCGTCACGTGGGCGCCGATCGGCATGCCCTCGCGCAGCTTGAACTGGGCGATGGACTTGCGGGCCCGCACGACGGCCGGCTTCTGGCCGGTGATGGAGGTCAGGTCACGAACGGCGCCGTCGATGAGCTTCGAGTCACGCGCGGCCTCGCCGACACCCATGTTCACCTTGATCTTGGTGATCGTGGGGATCAGCATGACGTTCTCGTACCCGAACTGCTCCTGCAGCTTCGCGATGATCTCCTCGCGGTAACGCTGCTTGAGGCGCGGGAGGGGCCTCGTCGCGACGGCCTCGGTGGTGTTGGCGGTCATCAGTTGTCCTCACCCGACTCGTCGGAGTCCGCCTTCGCCGACTCCTTCTTGGCGGGCTTCTCGTCACCCTTGAGCTTCTTGACGTTGCTCACGTGGATGGGAGCCTCCATGGTCTGCACGCCGCCGCTCTTGGCGCCACGCGGGCCCTGGTGGGTCTCCTTGGAGTGCTTCTTGATCATGTTGACGCCCTCGACGACCACGCGGTCCTCGCGCGGGTAGGCGGCGATCACACGACCCTTGGCGCCCTTGTCCTTGCCGGCGATGACGAGGACCAGGTCGCCCTTCTTGACATGCAGATTCGGCATTACAACACCTCCGGGGCGAGCGAGATGATGCGCATGAACTTCTTGTCGCGCAGCTCGCGTCCGACGGGGCCGAAGATACGCGTCCCACGAGGGTCGCCGCTGTCCTTGATGATCACGGCGGCGTTCTCGTCGAAGCGGATGTAGGAGCCGTCGGGCCGGCGGCGCTCCTTGACAGTACGGACGATGACCGCCTTGACGACGTCGCCCTTCTTCACGGTGCCGCCAGGAATGGCGTCCTTGACCGTGGCGACGATGATGTCGCCGATTCCCGCGTAGCGCCGACCCGAGCCACCGAGCACACGAATGCAAAGGACTTCCTTCGCACCCGTGTTGTCGGCGACCTTGAGTCGCGACTCCTGCTGAATCACCTATAACTCCTGTTTGTCTCGCCGGTTCTCACCCGTGTGCCGGGCAAGCCTTGCGGAACTGCTGTGGTCTTTTTCCCCCGGCGACAGCCGTACGGCCGGCCACCCGCCGGGCACTTCCCGTGCCCGGATGAGCGTCCGTGTCCGCACCACCGCCGCCGCAGGCGGAACGAGGATCGTCCCCGTTCCCTTGGACACCGTCATGGGGGGTGATCAGGTCACCCCCCACGAGGCGCGTCTTGTTACTTGGCGCGTTCGAGGATCTCGACGACCCGCCAGCGCTTGCTGGCGGACAGCGGCCGGGTCTCCATCAGGAGAACGCGGTCGCCGACGCCGCACGAGTTGGCCTCGTCGTGCGCCTTGTACTTGGTCGTCCTACGGATGACCTTGCCGTACAGGGGGTGCTTGACGCGGTCCTCGACAGCGACGACGACAGTCTTGTCCATCTTGTCACTGACCACCAGACCCTCGCGGGTCTTGCGGTAGTTACGCGCCTCGTTCGTGTTCTCAGTTGTCTCAGCCATCGACCGACTCCTTCTCGACCGTCACGATGCCAAGCTCCCGCTCGCGCATCACGGTGTAGATACGGGCGATCTCGCGGCGGACGGCGCGCAGCCGCCCGTGGCTCTCCAACTGGCCGGTCGCGGCCTGGAAGCGGAGGTTGAACAGCTCCTCCTTGGCTTCCTTCAGCTTCTGAACCAGGGTGTCCTGGTCCTCCGCTCGCAGCTCACCGGCGGTCAGGCCCTTAGCCATCACGCCTCACCCACTTCACGCTTGACGAACCGGCACTTCATCGGGAGCTTGTGCATCGCGCGACGCATGGCCTCGCGGGCCACGGGCTCGGCGACACCCGACAGCTCGAACATGACGCGACCGGGCTTGACGTTGGCGATCCACCACTCCGGCGAACCCTTACCGGAACCCATGCGGGTCTCAGCGGGCTTCTTGGTGAGGGGACGGTCCGGGAAGATGTTGATCCAGACCTTTCCGCCACGCTTGATGTGACGGGTCATGGCGATACGAGCCGACTCGATCTGGCGGTTGGTCACGTAGGAGTGCTCAATCGCCTGGATGCCGTACTCGCCGAACACGACCCTGGTGCCACCCTTGGCGGCGCCGTGACGGTCGGGCCGGTGCTGCTTGCGGTGCTTGACCCTGCGCGGGATCAGCATGGTCAGCTCCCTTCAGCACCCGGCTGCGCAGCCGGGCCGGTCTCGGGGGTGGCCTGGGAGGCCGCCTCGTTCCTGGGGCCACGGTCACCGCGGCCGGCGCCACCACGACGCGGACGGTCGCCACCGGCGCCGCCACGACGCGGACGGTCCCCACCGGGGCCACCACGACGGTCGTCACGGTCGCGACGCTGCCCCGCACGGGCACCGGCGGCGGCCGCCTCGCGCTCGGCGCGGCTGGTCGGAGCCTCACCCTTGTAGATCCACACCTTCACGCCGATGCGGCCGAAGGTGGTGCGGGCCTCGTAGAGGCCGTAGTCGATGTCGGCGCGGAGCGTGTGCAGGGGCACGCGGCCCTCGCGGTAGAACTCCGAACGCGACATCTCAGCGCCGCCGAGACGACCGGAGCACTGCACCCGGATGCCCTTGGCGCCGCTCTTCATGGCCGACTGCATCGCCTTGCGCATGGCGCGGCGGAAGGAGACACGGCTGGACAGCTGCTCGGCGACGCCCTGGGCGACGAGCTGAGCGTCGATCTCGGGGTTCTTGACCTCAAGGATGTTCAGCTGGACCTGCTTCTTGGTCAGCTTCTCGAGGTCACCGCGAATCCGGTCCGCCTCGGCGCCGCGGCGGCCGATGACGATGCCCGGACGGGCGGTGTGAATGTCGACCTGAACCCGGTCGGTGGTCCGCTCGATCTCCACCTTGGAGATGCCGGCCCGCTCCATGCCCTTCTTGAGCATGCGGCGGATCGCCACGTCCTCGGCGACGTACGACTTGTAGAGCTTGTCGGCATACCACCGGCTCTTGAAGTCGGTCGTGATGCCGAGGCGGAACCCGTGCGGGTTGACCTTCTGACCCACTAGCGGGTCCTCCCCTTCGGCTCGCGGGACTCCACGATCACGGTGATGTGGCTCGTCCGCTTGTTGATCCGATAGGCACGACCCTGAGCGCGGGGACGGAACCGCTTCAGCGTCGGGCCCTCGTCGACCCACGCACGGCTCACGAAGAGCGTGTCGCGGTCGAGCTTGAAGTTGTGCTCCGCGTTCGCAATGGCGCTGGACAGCACCTTGTACACGGTCTCGCTCGCCGCCTGGGGAGCGAACTGCAGCACGGCCTGCGCCTCCGAAGCGGGCAGCCCGCGAATGAGGTCCACCACACGGCGGGCCTTCATGGGCGTGTGGCGCGCGAACCGCACCTGAGCCCTGGCTTCCATCGCTTACTCCTCTTAACCTTCTGCTTCGTGTGGGACGGCCGGCATGACCTGCCGTCCTGTGAGGCGCTTACCGCCGGCTGCGGCGGTCTTCCTTGACGTGGCTGCGGAAGGTCCGCGTGGGCGCGAACTCACCGAGCTTGTGGCCGATCATCGCCTCGGTCACGAAGACCGGGACGTGCTTGCGGCCGTCGTGAACGGCGATCGTGTGCCCGATCATGTCGGGAACGATCATGGAGCGCCGCGACCACGTCTTGATGACGTTCTTGGTGCCCTTCTCGTTCTGGGCATCCACCTTCTTCTGAAGGTGGTCGTCCACGAAGGGACCCTTCTTAAGGCTACGTGGCATTTTGGCTGCTCCTACCGCTTCTTCCGCTTGGTCCGACGACGGATGATCAGCCGGTCGCTGGCCTTGTTCGCCGCACGGGTACGACCCTCGGGCTTGCCCTTCGGGTTCACGGGGTGACGACCACCAGAGGTCTTACCCTCACCACCACCGTGCGGGTGGTCGACCGGGTTCATCGCGACACCGCGGACGGTGGGGCGCTTGCCCTTCCACCGCATGCGGCCGGCCTTACCCCAGTTGATGTTCGCCTGCTCGGCGTTGCCGACCTGGCCGATGGAGGCCCGGCAGCGGACGTCGACCTGGCGCATTTCGCCGGAGGGCATACGCAGCGTGGCGTACTGCCCCTCCTTGGCGAGGAGCTGGATCTGCGCGCCGGCGGACCGGCCCAGCTTGGCGCCGCCGCCCGGACGGAGCTCCACCGCGTGGATGAAGGTACCGGTCGGGATGTTGCGCAGCGGCAGGCAGTTGCCGGGCTTGATGTCGGCCGTGGGGCCGTTCTCGATCTTGTCGCCCTGCTTCAGACCGGTCGGGCAGAGGATGTAGCGCTTCTCCCCGTCGGCGTAGTGCAGCAGCGCGATCCGGGAGGTGCGGTTGGGGTCGTACTCGATGTGAGCGACCTTGGCCGGGATCCCGTCCTTGTCATGGCGCCGGAAGTCGATGATCCGGTAGGCGCGCTTGTGGCCACCACCCTGGTGACGAGCGGTCACCCGGCCGTGGACGTTGCGCCCTCCCTTGCTGTGCAAGGGGGCAAGCAGCGACTTCTCGGGCGTGCTGCGCGTGATCTCGGCGAAGTCCGAGACACTGGCGCCGCGGCGACCCGGGGTCGTCGGCTTGAGTTTACGGATGCCCATCTTTTTCGTTCATCCTTCGTCGGTTAATCCGGTCGAATGCCCCCCGCTGTAGACGGGGGGCATTCTCCCTGTTCCTTACTTCAGCGAGCGGGTCAGCCGACCTGGCCGAAGATGTCGATACGGTCACCCTCGACCAGGCTCACGATCGCGCGCTTGGTGCTGGGGCGCTGGCCGTAACCGAACTTGGTCCGCTTGCGCTTGCCCTGGCGGTTGATGGTGTTCACACTGACCACCTTGACGCCGAAGATCTGCTCAATGGCGATCTTCACCTGCGTCTTGTTGGCGGTCTTCCGCACCAGGAACGTGTACTTGTTGTTCTCGTCGATCAGGCCGTAGCTCTTCTCGGAGACGATCGGCTTGATGATGATGTCACGCGGGTCGGCGATCTTCTCCATCAGGCGTCTTCCTTCCCGCTCTGGCTCAGGCGCGCGACGACCTGGTCGTACGCCTCCTGAGTGAAGACGACGTCGTCGTAGCAGAGCACGTCGTAGGTGTTCAGCTGCCCGGCGTCCAGCAGGTGGACCTCCGGAGCGTTGCGCAGGCTCAGCCAGGTGAGCTCGTCGCCCTCGTCGACGACGACCAGGACGCTGCGGGCCTGCGTGACCTTGCGCAGCGCCTCAAGCGCCACCTTGGTCTTGGGGGTCTCCCCGGTGACCAGCGAGCTGACCACGTGGACACGACCGCCGGTGGCCCGGTCGGACAGGGCGCCACGCAGGGCGGCGGCCTTCATCTTCTTGGGCGTCCGCTGGCTGTAGTCCCTCGGGACCGGACCGTGGACGGTGCCACCGCCGGTGAACTGCGGAGCGCGGGTCGAACCCTGACGGGCGCGGCCGGTGCCCTTCTGGCGGTACGGCTTCTTGCCGCCACCGCTGACCTCACCACGGGTCTTGGCCTTGTGCGTGCCCTGCCGGCGAGCGGCGAGCTGGGCCACGACGACCTGGTGGATCAGCGGAACGTTGACCTTGGCGCCGAAGACGTCGCCGGGGAGGTCGACCGTACCGGACTTCGCGCCGCTCGCGTCGAGGACGTCAATGGTGCTCACTTGGCAGCCCCCTTCTTGGCAGCGGTGCGGAGGAGAACCAGGCTGCCGTTGGCGCCGGGGATCGCACCCTTGATCAGGATGAGGCCCTTCTCGGCGTCCACGGCGTGAACCTTGAGGCTCTGGATGGTGGTGCGGACGTTACCCATCCGACCGGCCATGCGCAGGCCCTTGAAAACGCGGCCCGGGGTGGCGCAGCCGCCGATGGAACCCGGCGAACGGTGCTTGCGCTGGGTACCGTGCGAGGCGCCCAGACCCTTGAAGCCGTGACGCTTCATGACACCGGCGTAGCCCTTACCCTTGCTCTTGCCCGTCACGTCGACGAACTGGCCCGCCTCGAAGGTGTCGGCCAGAACCTCCTGGCCCAGGGTGTAGTCACTCGCGTCGTCGGTACGGATCTCCGTGAAGTAACGACGCGGGGTGATGTCGTGCTTGCGCAGGTAGTCGCCGAGCGGCTTGTTGACCTTCCGCGGGTCGACCTGCCCGAAACCGAGCTGTACGGCGGAGTAGCCGTCCTTCTCGGGCGTGCGGACACGGGTCACGACGCACGGACCGGCCTCAACGACGGTCACCGGGACCATCCGGTTGTCCGCGTCGAAGACCTGGGTCATGCCGAGCTTCTTGCCCAGGACGCCCTTGATCTGCTTAGCCATGTCAGTGCGTTCCCTCAGAGCTTGATCGAGATGTCAACGCCGGCGGGGAGGTCGAGTCGCATGAGCGAGTCGACCGTCTTCGGCGTCGGGTCGATGATGTCAATCAGCCGCTTGTGCGTACGCATCTCAAAGTGCTCGCGGCTGTCCTTGTACTTGTGCGGCGAGCGGATGACGCAGTACACGTTCTTCTCGGTCGGCAGCGGCACCGGGCCCGCGACCTTAGCGCCAGTCCGCGTGACCGTCTCGACGATCTTCTTGGCCGAGCTGTCGATGACCTCGTGGTCATAGGCCTTGAGCCGAATGCGGATCTTCTGTCCCGCCATAATGGCCTCGGTGTCCTTCGCTGTCGTCTGAAAAAGTTGCGTGCGGCCTGTTGCCGCTAAATGTGTCCCACGGAGCAGACGCAGATGATCTGCGCTTTCTTCCGTGATCTGGCGGTTAGTTCGGTCACGGTGCGGCCGAACCAACTGCGAGATCACGGTTCTCGTGGGGCGTGAGACGCGGGCCGTACGGCACGAGCCTCCTCGTGGCGCGGCGGCCGACCCTGGGATGAGGGCCGACCGCCACTCCGCGATCGAACTACTTGATGATCTTGGTAACGCGACCCGCACCGACGGTGCGGCCACCCTCGCGGATGGCGAACTTGAGACCGTCCTCCATGGCGATGGGCTGGATGAGCTGGACGCTCATCTCAGTGTTGTCGCCAGGCATGACCATCTCGGTGCCCTCGGGCAGGTTGACAACACCGGTCACGTCAGTCGTACGGAAGTAGAACTGCGGACGGTAGTTGTTGAAGAACGGCGTGTGGCGGCCGCCCTCGTCCTTGCTCAGGATGTAGACCTGGGCCTCGAACTCGGTGTGCGGGGTCGTGGTGCCCGGCTTGATGATGCACTGGCCGCGCTCAACGTCCTCGCGCTTGATGCCACGCAGGAGCAGACCGACGTTGTCACCGGCCTGGCCCTCGTCGAGGAGCTTGCGGAACATCTCGACACCGGTGACCGTGGTGGTGGTCTTGGTGTCCTTGATGCCGATGATGTCAACGGTCTCGTTGACCTTGATGATGCCGCGCTCGATACGGCCGGTGACGACGGTGCCGCGACCGGTGATCGAGAAGACGTCCTCGATCGGCATGAGGAACGGCTTGTCGGTCTCACGCTGCGGCTGCGGGACGTTCTCGTCCACCGCGGTCATGAGCTCGATGATGCTGTCGCCCCACTTCTCGTCGCCCTCCAGCGCCTTGAGCGCGGAGACGCGAACGACCGGCAGGTCGTCGCCGGGGAACTCCTGGGCCGAGAGAAGCTCACGGACCTCGAGCTCGACGAGCTCCAGGATCTCCTCGTCGTCCACCATGTCGGCCTTGTTCAGGGCGACAACGATGTAGGGAACGCCGACCTGGCGGGCCAGGAGGACGTGCTCCTTCGTCTGCGGCATCGGACCGTCGGTGGCGGCGACCACGAGGATCGCGCCGTCCATCTGAGCCGCACCGGTGATCATGTTCTTCACGTAGTCGGCGTGACCGGGGCAGTCCACGTGGGCGTAGTGACGCTGCTCGGTCTGGTACTCGACGTGCGCGATGGAGATCGTGATACCACGAGCCTTCTCCTCCGGCGCCTTGTCGATCTTGTCGAACGGGGTCGCCTCGTTGAGGTTCGGGTAACGCTCGTGGAGCACCTTGGTGATCGCCGCGGTCAGAGTGGTCTTGCCGTGGTCGATGTGCCCAATGGTGCCGATGTTTACGTGCGGCTTGGTCCGCTCGAACTTGGCCTTGGCCACTGCTCTGTCTCCTTAGAGATTCTGACTTGACTTGCGTCTTTTCACTCGGGTTCGGGTGGCGCGTCCCCGAGAGGACCCGCCGATGAGAACCTCGCCCGTACGCCCCGGTGGCGGTTGGCGATCCTCTCGCCGTCCGTCACCAAGGCGGATACCGGGCTTACTCGCCCCGTACCTTCGCGACGATCTCCTTGGCGATGTGCGCAGGCACTTCCGCATAGGAGTCGAACTGCATGCTGTAGCTCGCGCGTCCCTGCGTCTTGCTACGGAGGTCACCCACGTAGCCGAACATCTCAGAGAGCGGCACGAGCGCGCTGACGACACGGTTGCCACCGCGCTCGTCCATCGCCTGGATCTGCCCGCGGCGACCGTTGAGGTCACCGATGACGTCACCCATGTAGTCCTCGGGCGTGGTGACCTCAACGGCCATCATCGGCTCCAGGATTACGGCGTCCGCCTTGCGCGCGGCCTCCTTGAAGGCCATCGAGCCGGCGATCTTGAAGGCCATTTCGGACGAGTCAACCTCGTGGTAGGCACCGTCCTGCAGGGTGACCTTGACCCCGACCATGGGGTAGCCGGCGAGAACACCGAACTCGGCGGCCTCCTGGGCGCCCGCGTCGACCGAGGGGATGTACTCCCTCGGGATACGGCCACCGGAGACCTTGTTCTCGAACTCGTAGCCGTCGTTGCCCTCGCCCAGCGGCTCGATGTCGATGATGACCTTCGCGAACTGACCCGATCCACCGGTCTGCTTCTTGTGGACGTAGTCGACCTTCTCCACCTTGCGGCGGATGGTCTCGCGGTAGGCCACCTGCGGGCGACCGACGTTGGCCTCGACCTTGAACTCACGGCGCATCCGGTCGACGAGGATCTCCAGGTGGAGCTCGCCCATACCCCAGATGACCGTCTGGCCGGTCTCCTCGTCACGACGGACCTGGAAGGACGGGTCCTCCTCGGCCAGACGCTGGATCGCGGTGCCCAGCTTCTCCTGGTCGCCCTTGGTCTTGGGCTCGATCGCGACGTTGATGACCGGAGCCGGGAAGTTCATCGACTCCAGGACGACCGGCTTGGCCGGGTCGGCCAGGGTGTCACCGGTGGTGGTGTCCTTCAGACCCATGACGGCGACGATCTGACCGGCGTGCGCCGACGAGCGCTCCTCGCGCTTGTTGGCGTGCATCTGGTAGATCTTGCCGATCCGCTCCTTGCGGCCCTTCACCGAGTTGACCACCGCGGTGCCGGTCTCGAGCGTGCCCGAGTAGATGCGGATGTAGGTGAGACGGCCCAGGTGCTGGTCGCTCATGATCTTGAAGGCCAGCGCGGCGAACGGCTCGTTCACATCCGCGTGGCGCTCGACGACCTCTTCCTCGTTGCCGACCGCGTGGCCCTTGAAGGCCGGGATGTCGGTCGGGGCGGGGAGGTAGGCGACGATCGCGTCGAGGAGGGGCTGAACGCCCTTGTTCTTGAACGCGGTGCCGGTCAGGACCGGGTTGATGGCGCTGGCCAGCGTCGCGCGGCGGATGGCCGCGACCAGCTGCTCCTCGGTGGGCTCGACGCCCTCAAGGAAGAGCTCCATCAGCTCGTCGTCGTTCTCGGCGACGGTCTCGACGAGCTTGTCACGCCACTCGCGGGCCGCCTCGGCGTGCTCGGCCGGGATGTCCACGGTCTCGTACATCTCGCCCTTGGCCGCCTCGGCGCTCCAGAGCAGGCCCTTCATCTTCACCAGGTCGATGACGCCCTTGAAGTCGGCCTCGACGCCCCAGGGAAGCTGGACGACCGCGGGGGTCGCGTGCAGACGGCTGACCATCATGTCGACGCAGCGGTGGAACTCCGCGCCGACACGGTCCATCTTGTTGACGAAGCAGATGCGGGGCACGCCGTAACGGTCGGCCTGACGCCAGACCGTCTCGGACTGGGGCTCCACACCGGCGACGCCGTCGAACACGGCGACGGCACCGTCGAGGACGCGGAGCGAGCGCTCCACCTCGATCGTGAAGTCCACGTGACCCGGGGTGTCGATGATGTTGATCGTGTGGCCGAGCCACTCGCAGGTCGTAGCAGCGGAGGTGATGGTGATACCACGCTCCTGCTCCTGCTCCATCCAGTCCATCGTGGCTGCGCCCTCGTGGACCTCACCGAGCTTGTAGTTGATGCCGGTGTAGAACAGGATGCGCTCGGTCGTCGTGGTCTTGCCCGCGTCGATGTGGGCCATGATGCCGATGTTTCGGACCTTGGCCAGGTCAAGAGCGGTCGTGGTGGCCACTTCTCTCGCGTCCTCGTCGTCTCGTCGAACCCGCTGTTACCAGCGGTAGTGGGCGAAGGCCTTGTTGGACTCGGCCATCTTGTGGGTGTCCTCGCGCTTCTTGACGCTGGCGCCGAGGCCGTTGCTGGCGTCGAGCAGCTCGTTCATGAGGCGCTCGGTCATGGTCTTCTCGCGGCGGGCGCGGGAGTACTGCACCAGCCAGCGCAGGGCCAGGGTGGTGCTGCGCGCGGCGCGCACCTCGACCGGAACCTGGTAGGTCGCGCCACCGACACGGCGGCTGCGGACCTCAAGGGTCGGCTTGACGTTGTCCAGAGCCCGCTTCAGGGTGACGACCGGGTCGTTGCCCGTCTTCTCCCTGGCACCCTCAAGGGCGCCGTACACGATGGACTGAGCGATGGAGCGCTTGCCGTCCAGGAGCACCTTGTTGATGAGGGCGGTGACCAGGGGCGAGTTGTGGACCGGGTCAGCCATGAGCTGACGACGGCCAGGAGAACCCTTGCGAGGCATTCTTACTTCTCCTTCTTCGCGCCGTAACGGCTACGGGCCTGCTTACGGTTACGAACACCCTGGGTGTCCAGCGAACCACGGATGATCTTGTAGCGAACACCCGGCAGGTCCTTCACACGACCGCCACGCACGAGCACGATGGAGTGCTCCTGAAGGTTGTGTCCCACACCGGGGATGTAGGCCGTGACCTCGATGCCGTTGGTGAGCCGGACACGCGCGACCTTACGGAGCGCCGAGTTCGGCTTCTTGGGGGTCGTGGTGTAAACGCGCATGCAGGTGCCGCGTCGCTGAGGGCTGGCCTTGAGCGCCGGGGTCTTGGTCTTGGTGACCTTGTCCTGGCGGCCCTTGCGGACCAGCTGCTGAATCGTAGGCACCGCGTCTCCGTTCGTGCTTGCCGGTGATTCGAATGTCGTTGCTTTTGCAGGCACTGCCGGTGTCATGACCTGCGGTTTTTCCATCCACTCCGACCCACGCGCTCGGGCGTGTCGCGCACTTGTCGCGCCACTTCCCGAGGAGGGCCGCTCCGGTGGAGGAAGCCATACGGCGCCTCTGTCAACTCCCAGACGGGAGACCTATCGACGCGCACGCATGAGAGCCCATGAAGCCACGGGCACGAACGGAAAGACTACCTAGTCCAACGCAACACGTCAAAACGGTTGCGCCCTCCGGTCGCCGTTGCGAGCGCCCGTGTTCGTGTCGCGACTCCGCAGCCGATTTCCAGCCGGCCGCTGTCGGGTCCAGGCCACAGTTTACCCACCTTCAAGGACTCCTCCGGCCGTTCCGGTTACGAGCTCGTGGCTTTCCGGGCAACGTTCCGGTCAAAAAGCATCCGGACGCGACGGCGCCCGGTCCCCCTTTCGGAGAACCGGGCGCCGTCGTCGATCCGTTGCCTACCGGCTAGCGGTTGTACTGACCGAAGTCGTACTCCTCCAGCGGTACGGCCTCACCCGAGCCGGAGCCGAAGGTGTAGTCGGCTGCGGAGCCGTCGTAACCGCCGACGGTGTACATCGCGGCCTTGGCCTCCTCGGTCGGCTCGACCCGGATGTTGCGGTACTGCGGCATGCCGGTACCGGCCGGGATGAGCTTTCCGATGATGACGTTCTCCTTGAGGCCGAGCAGCGAGTCCGACTTGGCGTGGATCGCCGCGTCGGTGAGCACTCGCGTCGTCTCCTGGAAGGACGCCGCCGACAGCCAGGACTCGGTGGCCAGCGACGCCTTGGTGATACCCATCAGCACCGGACGGCCGGAGGCCGGGGTGCCGCCCTCGGCGACGCACTCGCGGTTGACCCGCTCGAAGCGCGGCCGCTCGACGAGCTCGCCGGGCAGCATGTCGGAGTCACCCGACTCAAGCACGTTCACGCGCTTGAGCATCTGCCTGACGATGATCTCGATGTGCTTGTCGTGGATCGACACACCCTGCGAGCGGTACACCTGCTGGACCTCGGCCACCAGGTGCAGCTGCACGGCCCGGGGGCCGAGGATGCGCAGCACCTCGTTGGGGTTGACGGCACCGGCGATCAGCTGCTGGCCGACCTTGACGTGCTGTCCCTCGGAGACCAGCATGCGCGAGCGCATCGACACCGGGTAGGCGATCTCGTCCGAACCGTCGTCCGGGACGATCACGATCTTCCGGGTCTTGTCGGTCTCGTCGATGCGGACCCGACCCTCGGCCTCGCTGATCGGGGCGACGCCCTTGGGGACGCGCGCCTCGAAGAGCTCCTGGACACGGGGCAGACCGTGGGTGATGTCCGCACCGGCCACACCACCGGTGTGGAAGGTACGCATCGTCAGCTGGGTGCCGGGCTCACCGATCGACTGGGCGGCGATGATGCCGACCGCCTCGCCGACGTCCACGAGCTTGCCGGTGGCCAGCGAACGGCCGTAGCAGGTGGCGCAGACACCGATCTTGGCCTCGCAGACGAGAGCGCTGCGGGTCCTGACGGTCTCGATACCGGCCTCGACCAGCGCGCTGACCTGGGCGTCGCCGATGTCGACGCCGGCGTTCGCGATGATCTTGCCGTCCACCTCGACGTCCTCGGCCAGGATGCGGCCGTGCACGTTGCTCTCGGCGTTCTCAGCCTTGACCAGGTTGCCCTGGGCGTCGCGCTCGCCGACGTTCAGCGGGACCGCGCGGTCGGTGCCGCAGTCGATCTCGCGAACGATGACGTCCTGTGCGACGTCCACCAGACGACGGGTCAGGTAACCCGAGTCGGCGGTCCGCAGCGCGGTGTCGGCCAGACCCTTTCGCTGTCCGTGGGTGGAGATGAAGTACTCCAGCACCGACAGGCCCTCGCGGAAGGAGGCCTTGATCGGACGCGGGATCGTCTCACCCTTGGTGTTGGACACCAGACCACGGATGCCGGAGATCTGACGGACCTGCATCAGGTTTCCTCGGGCGCCCGACTGGACCATCATCCAGACCGGGTTGGTCTTCGGGAACGCCTTCTGCATGTCGTCGGTCACGTCACTGGTCGCGTGCGTCCAGATCTCGATGAGCTCCTGACGGCGCTCCTCGTCGGTGATGAGACCGCGCTCGTACTCACGCTGGACCTTGTCGGCCCTGCGCTCGTACGTCTCCATGATCGTGGACTTGTTCGGCGGCGCGATGACGTCCTCGATGGAGATCGTCACACCGGCCCTGGTCGCCCAGTAGAAGCCCGCGTCCTTGAGCGCGTCGAGCGCCGCGGCGACCTCGACCTTCGGGTACTTCTCCGCCAGCTCGTTGACGATCGCGGACAGCTGCTTCTTGCCGACCTGCGAGTTGACGTAGGGGTAGTTCGCGGGCAGCGTCTGGTTGAACAGGCAGCGGCCCAGCGTGGTCTCCAGCCGGTACGGCTCGTTCGGCTCCCAGCCCTCGGGGGCGGCCCAACCGCGAGGCGGCGGGACGTCACCCTTCATCCGGATCTGGATCTTGGCCTGGATGTCCAGCTCGCGCCGGTCGAAGGCCATGAGCGCCTCGGAGACCGAACCGAAGACCCGGCCGTGTCCCGGAGCGTCCTCGTCGTCGTCCTTGATGGTGGTCAGGGAGTACAGACCGATGATCATGTCCTGGGTGGGCATGGTCACCGGCTTGCCGTCGGCCGGCTTCAGGATGTTGTTGGTGGACAGCATCAGGATGCGGGCCTCGGCCTGCGCCTCCGCGGACAGCGGCAGGTGCACGGCCATCTGGTCACCGTCGAAGTCCGCGTTGAACGCGGTGCAGACGAGCGGGTGGATCTGGATGGCCTTGCCCTCGACCAGCTGCGGCTCGAAGGCCTGGATGCCCAGGCGGTGCAGCGTCGGCGCGCGGTTGAGCAGCACGGGGTGCTCGGTGATGACCTCTTCGAGGACGTCCCACACGACCGGGCGCGCACGCTCGACCATCCGCTTGGCCGACTTGATGTTCTGCGCGTGGTTCAGGTCGACCAGACGCTTCATCACGAACGGCTTGAACAGCTCCAGCGCCATCTGCTTGGGCAGACCGCACTGGTGCAGCTTCAGCTGCGGGCCGACGACGATGACCGAACGGCCGGAGTAGTCGACACGCTTGCCCAGCAGGTTCTGACGGAAACGACCCTGCTTGCCCTTCAGCATGTCACTGAGGGACTTCAGCGGGCGGTTGCCGGGACCGGTGACCGGACGGCCGCGACGGCCGTTGTCGAACAGCGCGTCGACGGCCTCCTGGAGCATCCGCTTCTCGTTGTTCACGATGATCTCGGGGGCGCCGAGGTCGAGAAGACGCTTGAGGCGGTTGTTCCGGTTGATCACACGGCGGTACAGGTCGTTCAGGTCCGAGGTCGCGAACCGGCCACCGTCGAGCTGCACCATGGGGCGCAGGTCCGGCGGGATGACCGGGATGCAGTCCAGCACCATGCCGTTGGGCGAGTTGCGGGTGTTCAGGAACGCGGAGACGACCTTGAGACGCTTGAGCGCGCGGGCCTTCTTCTGGCCCTTGCCGCTGCGGATCGTCTCGCGGAGGTTCTCGGCCTCAAGTTCGAGGTCGAAGTTGGTCAGGCGCTCCTGGATGGCCTGGGCGCCCATGCCACCGCGGAAGTAGCGGCCGAAACGGTCGCGCATCTCGCGGTAGAGCAGCTCGTCGCCCTCAAGGTCCTGGACCTTGAGGTTCTTGAAGCGGCTCCAGACCTCGTCGAGACGGTCCAGCTCACGCTGGGCCCGGTCGCGAAGCTGACGCATCTCGCGCTCGGCGCCCTCACGGACCTTGCGGCGCTGGTCGCCCTTGGCGCCCGCGGCCTCAAGCTCGGTCAGGTCGCCTTCGAGCTTCTTCTGCCTGGCCTCGACGTCGGCGTCACGACGCTGCTCGACGTGCTGGCGCTCGACCGAGATCTTCGCCTCCAGCGACGGCAGGTCGCGGTCGCGCATCTCCTTGTCGACATGCGTGATCATGTAGGCCGCGAAGTAGATGACCTTCTCCAGGTCCTTCGGGGCCAGGTCGAGCAGGTATCCCAGACGGGACGGGACGCCCTTGAAGTACCAGATGTGCGTGACGGGCGCGGCCAGCTCGATGTGGCCCATCCGCTCACGACGCACCTTGGCACGGGTGACCTCGACGCCACACCGCTCACAGATGATGCCCTTGAAGCGCACGCGCTTGTACTTGCCGCAGTAGCACTCCCAGTCCCGGGTCGGACCGAAGATCTTCTCGCAGAAGAGTCCGTCCTTCTCGGGCTTGAGGGTCCGGTAGTTGATGGTCTCGGGCTTCTTGACCTCACCGTGCGACCACTGGCGGATGTCGTCAGCCGTCGCGAGGCCGATCCGAAGCTCGTCGAAGAAGTTGACGTCCAGCATGTGTTGTTCCCCTCCTCAGCTTCTAGATCAGACCTCTTCGACGCTGCTCGGCTCGCGCCGGGACAGGTCGATGCCGAGCTCTTCGGCGGCGCGGAAGACGTCCTCGTCGGTGTCGCGCATCTCGATGGACAT
>NZ_JBEPEI010000024.1:0-119801 GCF_040300765.1 Streptosporangium sp. NPDC000239
CCTCCGGGGGAGGAGTTCACCTACGCCACCGCCGAGACCGTGCTGGCCTACGGCGACGTCATCATCGTCTCCGGCAAGACCAAGCAGATCGAGCGGTTCACCGACCTGCCCTGAACACCGGTTCTGACCTGCGCGGACGGCGGTCAGGGCCGGGTGGGCACTCGATGATGTTATCCCGAAATGGGATTTTCCCTAGGAAAACCGGGTTCATACGATCCACCGTGACGACGAAAGAGCGGCGGCCGTCCGTGCCCTGCCTGCCCGGCGGCGCGTCCACTCAGGAATGAGGGCCCGGTGAGTCGAAAACGCATTCTGTCTCTCGTGACCGCGCTTCTCGCGCTTCCCCCGCTGGCGGTGACCACCACCGCCTCCGCCACCGCCACTGCCGCCCCCTACTGTTACGAGGAACCCTCACAGCCGACCGCGGACGTGAGCGACCTCAGGGCGAGGTTCACCTCGTCCAACTGGATGCAGACGCTCCAGGCGGTGTACGGCAGGCGGTGGCCGAGCGGCCAGGCACTGGCCGTCGCCCAGGCCAGGGACAAGTACTGGACCCAGTTCGTCCAGACGAGCAGCTTCGAGGCCTTCGCCGAGTCGATGATGGTGGCGATCCACGAGGAGACCCACATGTGGGACCTCGACCCGGCGCGGACCAGGTGGAACGTGCACACCGCGGCCTGGATCAACGCCTCCCGGCAGGACACGGTCGTGCCGCTGTACGACGGGTTCCCCCGCAAGGAGATCCTGCCGCTGATCCAGGACCGGCTCAGCGACTCCATGGACGGCATCTACCTGCGTGACCGGACCCAGGGGGAGTATCACCTCCAGGGTGTGCTGGCCGAGCTGAACGCCGGACTGACGGGCCTGCCCGCGGTGACGGTCCTCCAGGAGTACATCAGGGGCATCGGCGCCAGCAACGCCCGCGACATCGCCGCGACCAACCTGCGCTACCTGCTGCTCTACCTCCGGGTGGCCAAGAGCAGGCACCCCGACTACTGGACGAGGATCAAGAACGAGCCGAAGCTGCGTGAGCTGGTCCTGACGCAGTTCCTGCGCACGGCCTACTGGCTGGAGAAGTCGGCGCCGTACACCGGCAAGCTGGGCAGCGCCGACGCCGACCGGATCACCGCGACCAACTACTCCCCGGCGAACATCGCGATCCTGGAGGAGTTCACCGGCAGAAGCGTCCGCACCGACACCCAGAAGAACTGCACCCTCTGAACGCCGAACGATCCCCTCCGGGTGCGGCCCCGGGGGGATCGTCTGCGTATTTCAGGAAATTTCCGTAATGCCTTGGATGGACTCCTGTACGTTCGCCGGGGCCGTACGCGAGGGGCGGTCAGGCGCAGCGCCAGTCCCCGTCCCAGTCGTGGGAGTCGTACGCCTCAAGGACGAACCGGTGGCCACCGGCGACTTCCTCGTCTTCGAAGAAGAGGGAGATCTCCGCCCTCGTCTCGGCTCCCGCGACCGACACGTTTCTGTAGAAGCGTTGGATCTCCTGCGGCGTCAGCGCCGTCCGGAGCGTGAGCCTGACGCGGTAGTCGCAGGAGGACCCGCTACCGCCGACCAGGTTCGGTCCGAAGACCACGTCACGGTCCGTCGAATAGACGCTCCGCGTCCGTGGCGGGAGAGGAAGGTCGAGAACGCGTTCGCGGAAGGCTTCGAGACGAACCGTGTCCCGCCAGATGGGAGCGATGACCAAGGCGGCCCCAAGGACGGCCGGCACCAGCACGAGCGCCGACCTCGTCCACACGGTCCACGTGCTTCGTCTCATGAGATCGAACCCTAGGGCTGCCGGCGACCGTATCCATGCGGAACAGGATTCAGGTGGCTCCTCATCATGGAGAGGAGCCACCTGGCGATCGATTGGGACAACTCAAGGCCCGCGGTGTTCACCGTCATCTTCATGACGGCTGTTTCGGGAGGAAGCCCTGGTTCCCGGTTATCTGGATGAGTGGGGAGACGAGCTTCGCACGACCGGGAATCCCGGACGACCCGGTTACTCGGGCACCGTCAGGGTCACCGGGACCTTGATGACCGGCTGGCGCGCGCTGGTCGAGTGGATGACGAGTTCCCCCTCCCGCGTGTCGCCGAGGGCGAGACCGGCGGTCGAGACGGTGACGGTCAGGGTCGCCGACTGGTTCTTGAGGAGTCCGCCCGTCAGGGGCGAGACGCTCAGCCAGCCGGACTGGGTGGATTCGGCGGTGACGTCGTAGGGGGTCGGCCAGCCCTGGTTGGTGAGGGTGACCGTCGCGGTCCTGGTGGTGCCGGGCGGGGCGGTCAGGCTCACCTGGGTGGGGGCGGCGACGACCTTTCCGGTGATCAGCTCGGTGTCCATGGTGGTGCTGTCGCCCGCGACGACGGTCACCTGCCGGGTGGTCGTGCCGTAGTTCTCCCCGGAGACCTGCGCGGTGTGGTTCCCGGCCCGGATCTGACCGGAGAAGGTGCCGTCCTGGCCGGTGGTGAACGTGGCCACGTAGGGGAAGGTCACCGTCGCCCCGGCCACCGGCCGGCCGTCGTTGGCGTCGGTGACCGTACCGCGCACCACGCCGTGGTCGGCGGCGACGAACGTCAGGCTCTGCCCGTCGGTGAGGGAGGCCGTGTTGTAGGAGTAGAGCAGCGCGTCGGTGCCGTCGGCGTTCTCGATGCCGATCGTGGCGCCTCTGCCCCCGCTCCGTTCGGTGCCGATGCCCTTGTAGCGGTAGCTGATCGTGCCGTCCTCACCGAGGAGCGCGGAGAACGAGACGTGATCATCCGAACCCACGATCGCGACATCGCGCCATTCGATCACGAAGGACCGGTGCGGGGCCGTACCCACCGTGGCGGTGTAGACGCCCGCGTTGCCGCTTAGCATGAGGCTGTCCCAGAACGGATAGATCGCCAGATCGGGAACATCGGCGTACGGCAGGGAATCGTTTTCGCCGCCGACGATCAAGACTTCGGTGAAGGTCGCGAGGCCGACGGGGGCGACCCAGATCTCGTTTTTCAAAGCGCCGTAGAACGGCACGGGGAACGGCAGCGCCACCCGTTCGGTCGTGGTCTCCGGGGGCAGTGCGAGGCGCTGGGTGCCCGCCACGTACGGTTCGGTGCCGACCTCGCAGGTGTAGCCGAAGTCGTCGGTGCGCCGCTGAAGGCTGACGTTCCTGGTCATGTTCCCGGCCACGGTGATCTGCTCGTCGGCGGAGGTGTCGCACCGTGAGGCGCCGACCAGCAGGTGGTAGGAGCCGGACGGCAGCCTGATCTGGTAGTGGCCCGTGGCGTCGGTGACCGTCCTGGCCCCCGTGCCGGTCACGACGACCGTGGCGTCCGCGGCGGGGGCGCCCGCCACGGTGACCGTCCCCGAGACGACGCCGCCCGGCTTCTGGGTCAGTGCGACGTCGGCGGTCGCCGTCTGGCCGTCCGTGACGGTCGCCGTCCCGGTGAAGTCCTGGTAGCCGAACCTGGAGACGGTGACCTGGTAGACGCCGGGAGACAGACGCGGCATGGAGTAGACGCCGTCCTGGCCGCTGACCGCCGTACGGCCGGACGGACCGGTGACCCTCACCTCGGTGTCCGGCACGGGCTGCCCGTTCGACGTGACGGTGCCGTGGAGGTCGCCGAGCGGATCGTCCGGCGCGGCCAGCACGGCGGCGTGGACGTCCATGGAGCCCTCACCGGCGACGTTGTTGTCGTCGGCCGTCCCGCCGCAGCTCGTGTCGGGGATGTCGACGGCGGTGTCGTCGAACAGCGCCCGGATGGCGCTGACGTTTTTCCGCAGGGAGGGGGCGGCGGACAGGACGAGCGCGACCGCGCCCGCCACGTGTGGAGCCGCCTGGGAGGTTCCGGTCATGTGCCCGTAACCCCCGTCGGGGGTCGAGGAGCGTATCTCCGTCCCGGGGGCGGAGATGTTGGGCTTGATGTCCCCGTTCTCACCCGGCCCTCGGCTGGACTCGTCGAAGACGTTCCCGGTGGAGTCGAGGTTTCCCACGCTGTAGGTCTCAAGGTAGCTTCCGGGGTGACGGCTCGTGTCGCACGGCTTTTCCTTCCCCTCGTTGCCGTTGGCGAAGACCGGGAAGATCCCCGCGGCGATCCAGGCGTTGACGGAGGCCCGGAAGTCGATCCCGACCTGGTTCGGAGCCCAGCCCCAGGAGCTGTTGACGACGTCCGGAGCGAGATCTTCGCGGGGGTTCTCGCCGTTCAGGTCGGTGGGCCTGATCATCCACTGGGCGGTCGCCAGCAGCCCGGGTTCCGTACAGTCGCTGCCGCAGCCGTTGGAGCCGATCCACCTGGCACCCGGCGCGACCCCGATGCCGTTCGCTCCGGCCGCGATGCCGGTCACGTGTGTGCCGTGCCCCATCGAGTCACACGGAGCGGCGGAGGGGCACGCCCCGTAGGCGTCGAACCAGTTGTAGTTGTGGTCAACGGACCCGTCGGCCCGTGTGCCGCGGTAGGACCCGATCAGCGCCGGGTGCGTGAAGTCCATCCCGCTGTCGATCACACCGATGACGATGCCCTCGCCCCGGTTGTGCAGGTCGTTCCACACCTGCGGGGCCTTCACCATGTCGATGTTCCACTCGACCCCGGCCGCCGCCTTCGAACGAGCCTTGTCCGGCTTCGGTCCGGGCTCCTTCGGAATATCGATCTTGGCCACCGGCTCGACGGCGGTCACCTCGGGCAGGGCGGCGATCTCCTCGGCCAGCTTCTCGTCGGCGGTCACCTTCACCGCGTTGACGATCCAGAACGGGGTGAACTCCGCGTGCCGCCTGGTCAGCAGCGCGCGGAGCCCGGCCTGGGACCGGTCGGCGTAGGCGGTCTTGGCGTCGTAGACCGCCTTGCCCTTGGCGGCCTTCGTCGTGGCTCTGGACGCGGGGCTGAGGTCGGCCTCGCCCTTCAGCCGGACCCAGAGGGCGGCCTTGCCGTCCTTCAGGCTCGCGCGGGCCTTCGCCGTGATCTTGCCGGGCTCGTACGGCTTGGCGTTCGCCACGTTCTGGGGGAGGAGCAGGCACAGCAGGGCGAGCACGCCGACGAGTGCCCGGGATAAGGAAGTACGTCGTAGGGCATGGGACATGTGTTCTCCTAGCGTCCGCCGGAGTTCGGGACACCGGACCTCCCCCGGGGAGGTCCACGTGACTTTCCCGCGGCCGAGGAGGGACCTTCCTCGGCCGCGGAGCACTGGTGGGGGAGGACACGCCTGTCAGGCGGTCCTTGGTCGCGGCCCTCGTGGGCCGGCCGTCATGGGGCAAGCATGGCGGCGGGGGCACGCCGTGATCGATCCCGCCCGCTGCCGGGGCGGGGTACAGCCTGCGCTACCCGTGCGTGACGCGGGCCTGGATGCCGTGGAGCACGTTGTGGGTCGCGCGGATGGAGCCCTCCTGCCAGCCGTTGATGTGGCTCATGTGCTCGCCCGCGAACCAGTACGGCCCGTCCGGCGGCAGCAGTACGGAGTAGACGTCGCGGCGGGTGGCCGGATCGTCCCCCCAGTCGATCCAGGCACCTCCCTGGAAGGGCACGTTCGGCCACGCGACGGAGACGGGACGCCGGACCAGGTTCCGGTAACCGGGGTGGAGGTGTTCGCCGTCGGCGACGGCCGCGGCGGCGCGTTGCGCGGGCGTCATCGCCGAGAAGGAGTTCCCGATGTCGTGTGTCCAGATGTAGGCGCCGACGAGGATGCCCTCGCGGGCGTGGAGGTTCGAGCTGGGGTACCACATCTGGGTGATGTCCCGGCTGCTCCACGAGATGCCGCCGTAGATCTGGTGGTCCTTCTCCCACCACCGGTCCGCCTGGAACGCGATCTTGACGGCCGGGATGTAGTAGGGGACCGCCGCCTCGACGGCCCGTTTCACGGGCGGCGAGAAGTCGCTGTCGATGGCGTTGACGACCGTGAGGGGGACCGTCACGATCACGTGGTCGGCGTCCCAGACCTGCACGCGCCCGGTGACGCGGTCACGCCAGGTGACCTGGGCGCCGGACCCGGCGCGCCTGAGCTTCGTCACCTGCGCGTTGAGCGTGATGAACCGCCGGGTCCGCTGGTAGAAGGCCCGCGCGACGGCGTCCATGCCGCCGGTCGGCTCCACGACGGTCGACTGCTGCGGATACTGCTCGCTGAACAGCGCGCGCCAGCGCAGCGACGAGCCCTTGGAGATCTCGACGAGGTCGAGGGGTTCGAGGACCTGGCCCGGTTCCGGTCCCCCCGGCGGCTCAGAGTATCCGGCGTCAGGCGACCCGGTGTAGCGGTAGTTCCCGTCGAGCCCGCCGAACCCCTGGATGAAGTCACGCACCCGGGCGAGGTCCTCCTCCGACATGGGACGGTCCAGGTCCTGCTTGAGCGCGCGCGCCGCCAGCTCCGCGACGGCTCCCCGCGTGTCGGTGATCACCCGGCGGGCGCGCTGCGGCCGTCCGCCGAACGCGGCGGCGTCGTGCAGGTAGGCGGCGCGGTTGTCGTTGACGAACACCTGCAGGGGGACGTCGAAGTCGCGGCAGTACCCGAGGAGCGCCTCGTGGTGGTGGGGGATCCTGGCGGGCCCCGCGTTGAAGTAGAGGCCCGGGTCGCGGTCCCAGCCGACGCGCTGGACCGAGCCGTTCTCGACGACGGTGTCCCCGCCGCGGTAGGTCCTGATCCGGCCGCCGACCCGCTCCTGCGCCTCGAAGACCCGCACGTCGTACTGCGCGGCCGACAGTTCGAGCGCGGCGACCATGCCGGAGACGCCGGCGCCGATCACCGCGACCTTGACGCCCCGCCCGCCGCCGTGTCGTGTCAGGTCCGGCCGTCCGGCGTAGGCCTCGGGTACGGCCAGCAGGCCCATCGCCGTCAGCGTCCCGTACGCGGCTCCCACGCCACCGGCGCGTCCGACCAGGTTCACGAACGCCCGGCGTGTCAGTCGGTCACGGTACATACGCCCTCCAGTACGGGGATGAGTGCGTCGGGATCGGTGGGGCGCCGCCCGGCGGAGCGTGGGCGGGAGAGAGCCCACAGCCGTTTGACGGCGACCTGGCCGGGGTCACGAACCGGGAGGCGTCGACGCGCTGAGCTCGACGGGGCCGATACGCCTGTTCTCCAGACGCGCCTCTCGGGAGAGCAGGAGGTTCTGGGGAGGTGCGAGGCCAGTTTGTCGTTTTATGACGGGAATGTCATTGACGGTTTCTGTATTGGTTGTTGATGGTTTCTGCACGCTCTCTCGGCGGGCGGGGTATGGCCGTTCGCCGGGGACGGCCCCTGTCGTCGCCCGCTCTCGCCGGGTGGGCCGCCGATCAGGGACTTCCGCCGTTCTCGCCCCGCGTGGCGCCCTCGTGGCTCGCCTGCACCGGAAATATATGGATATATCCGACTATTCCTCACTCAACAGGTGTAACTCTCCCTGAGGTCGGTAGCACCTGAAGTCAGGAGAGGAGGAGCCATGGAATTGACGGCCACGACGACAATCCGCAAACCGGCGCGGGACGTTTACGCGTTCTGGCGTCACCTGGAGAACCTCCCGACGTTCATGTGCCACCTTGACGAGGTACGTGTCACGGGCGAACGGACGAGTCACTGGACGGCGAGCGCCCCGTTCGACCGGACGGTCGGATGGGACGCCGAGATCACCGACGAGGTGCCGGGAGAGCTGATCGGCTGGCGCTCGACCGGCGACGCCGACGTGCCGAACGCGGGAAGGGTCCGGTTCGCGCCGGCCCCGGACGGCGTGAGCACGGAGGTGTACGTACTGCTCGTCTACGACATCCCGGGCGGCCCGCTCGGCAAGGCGGTCGCCAGATACTTCGGCGAGGAGCCGCACCAGCAGCTCGACGACGACCTGCGCAGGCTGAAGCAGGTTCTGGAGACCGGTGAGGTGATGCGATCCGACGGGGCGCCCTGGGGCAAACGCGCCCGCCGGGAGTTCCCGCAGCGTCCGGCGCGGCCCCTGTCGGCGGAGGAACTCGCGAAGGGGGCGGGGGCATGAGGGCCAACACCTGGGCCGGACGCAACAAGGTCGAGGTCCGCGACGTGCCGGACCCGACGATCCTCAACGGCCGTGACGCGATCGTCCGGATCACCTCGACCGCGATCTGCGGTTCCGACCTGCACCTCCTCGACGGGTACGTGCCGACGATGCAGGACGGCGACGTCATGGGCCACGAGTTCATGGGCGAGGTGGTCGAGGTCGGGAACGGCGTCGACCCGTCGCGGCTGCGTGTCGGCGACCGCGTCGTGGTGCCGTTCCCGATCGCCTGCGGCGCCTGCGCGGCGTGCGCGGCGCGGCTGTACTCGTGCTGTGAGAACAGCAACCCCAACGCCGGGATCGCGGAGAAGATGTTCGGCCACCCGGTCGCCGGGATCTTCGGATACTCGCACCTGACCGGGGGGTTCGCCGGAGGGCAGGCGGAGTACGCACGCGTGCCGTTCGCCGACGTCGGGCCGCTGCGGATCGAGTCGGAGCTGAGCGACGAGCAGGTGCTGTTCCTGTCCGACATCCTGCCCACCGGTTACATGGGCGCCGAGATGTGCGACATCCAGCCCGGCGACGTCGTCGCCGTGTGGGGCGCGGGCCCGGTCGGGCAGCTCGCCATGGACAGCGCGAGACTGCTCGGCGCGGCCGAGGTCATCGCGATCGACAGGGAACCGTACCGGCTGCGCATGGCCGAGGAGGCGGGCCACACCACGGTCGACTTCGAGGAGACCGATGTCCGTTCCCGGCTGCTGGAGCTGACCGGCGGGCGCGGCCCGGACAAGTGCGTGGACGCCGTCGGCCTTGAGGCCACGCACGGCAGCGCCCACATCGGCGCCTACGACCGCGTCAAGCAGGCCGTCCGCTCCGAGACCGACCGTCCGCACGCCCTGCGGCAGGCCATCCTGTCGTGCCGCAGCGGCGGAGTGGTCTCGGTCATCGGCGCGTACGGCGGGCTGGTCGACAAGTTCCCCGCGGGGGCGTGGATGAACCGGTCGCTCACCCTGCGCACCGGGCAGTGCCATGTGCAGCGGTACATGGAGCCGCTGCTGAGGCTGGTCGAACGGGGCGAGCTCGACCCGACCCGGATCATCACCCACACCCTGCCGCTCGAACAGGCGCCGTACGGCTTCGACATCTTCAAGAACAAGCGGGAGGACTGCGAGAAGGTCGTCCTCAAGCCCTGAGGGGGCCCTGGGCGCCACGCCGCCGGAGCACCCCGCGCCCCGAGGGCGGGGGTCAGACGCCCGGCGAGGCGTGGACGGGGGCCAGGTCGGTGAACCCGGAGATGTTCAGGACGGGGAGCAGGAGAGGAGGGGCGATCAGTTCGATCCGGTCGACATGGGCGAACAGGACCGACAGGCCGGCGCTGTCGAGGTAACCGACGGAGGTCAGGTCGAGGACGACCGCGCCCGTCGTGCGTTCGAGGGCGGCGGCGAGGACGTCGGTGTTGCTCATGTCGATCTCACCGACGGCCGTCAGCAGGGCGACGCCGTCCGGGCGGAGATCGGGGACCAGGGTGAGCGGTGTGGCCATCAGGTGATCCTCGTGTGCATGTCGACGGTGGTTCCGGTGGAACCCGGGGTGACGGTGACGTGCTGCATCATGGCGCGCATCAGGGCCATGCCACGGCCGCGATGGGCGTTGATCTCGGGACGGGGAGGCTTCCAGTGGCCGCTGTCGGTCACGGTGAGCCGCAGATCGTCGACGGAGGCCTCGGCACGCAGGCGGATCGTGCCGCCGGGGGCGTCGCGGTGCCCGTGCTCGATGGCGTTGGCGCACGCCTCACCGGCGGCGAGCAGGATGCCCTGCAGGACCGGTGGGGAGAGCCTGCACTGGGTGAGCCAGCCACGCAGGGCCGTACGGATGGGCGCGAGCTGGGACGACTCAGCGGGGAAGACCACGTCCAGGGGAGCGGGGTGCCGGTACAGCAGCAGGGCGACGTCGTCGTCGTAGCCCCCCTCCGGGGCCAGGCGGGTCATGACCTGGGTGGCGAGATCGTCGACGGCGATGTTCCGGCCCGCCTGGACCGCCGCGCCCGCCTGGTCGATGCCCGCGGTCAGGGGGCGGCGGCGGCGCTCGACGAGGCCGTCGGTGTACAGCAGCAGGGTGGCGCGCGCGGGGATGTCGCACTGGCCTTCGGGACGCGCCCTGCCGGGGAGGACGGCCAGCGGGGCGGAGCGGCCCTCTGACAGGAGGCGGACGGTGCCGTCGGGGTGGGCGAGGATGGCCGGTGGATGCCCGGCGCTGGAGTAGGTCAGGTGCCCGGTGCGCGGATCCAGGACGCTGCAGAAGACCGTGGTGCACCTCGCGCCGGGGAGGTCGGCGGCGAAGTGGTCCAGGGCCATGAGGGTCCGGCCCGGCCGGGCGTCCTGCAGCAGCAGGGCGCGGCAGGCGCTGCGCAGCTGCCCCATGACGGCCGCCGCCTCCAGCCCGCGGCCGACACAGTCGCCGACCACGATGCCGATGCGGCCGTCAGGCAGGGTGACCGTGTCGTACCAGTCGCCGCCGACCTCCAGGGGAGGGGTGGCCGGTTCGTAGCGGACGGCGAAACCGTCGGGAAGGCTGGAGGGGCCGAGGATGGCGCGCTGCAGGGCGAGGGCGGTCTCGCGCTGCTGGTCGATCTGGTGGGCGCGGACCAGGCCCTGGGCGAGATGCCCGGCCAGCAACGACAGCAGCAGCTGGTCCTCACCGGTGAAGGGCCGGTGGTCACCCAGGTCGATCCACAGGGCCAGCGGGCCCTCGGGGTGCTCCAGGAGGACGCCGGCCCCGGTGCGGTCGGTCACCGAGGAGAGCGGAGGCCGTCCGCGCAGTTCGGTGAGGGCGTCACGGCGCCGCTCGGGCAGCAGCCGCCAGACGGGTGAGCCGTCGGTTGCGGTCAGGGCCGGCTCGTCGTCGCCGTCGAAGACGGCGGCCAGCACCGACCGGGCGCGCCAGAGGTTCTTCAGTTCGGTCAGCGCGCCGCGCAGCGCGTCGTCCAGGCTGGTGGCCCGGGACAGGCACGTGCTCAGCGACGCCAGGGCGATCTCCCGCTGGACGGCGTAGTGCTCCGCGGTGACGTCGCGGAAGGTGCCGACGGTCACCCTGCGGCCGGTTTCCGGGTCCTGGGCCTGGTTGAAGGTGGCGCTGATCCACAGCCGGTGCCCGTCGCGGTGGGTGACGGGCAGGGTGTGGCTGCCCCGGCCCTGGCCGAGCAGGTCCGCGAAGGACTCGGCGACCTGCCGGTGCGCCTCGGGATCGGTCTCGGCGTCGGGCCACCAGGGATGGGCGGGCGCGTACGGCAGGCCGTCGGCCCCGTAGCCGAGGATGTCGGCGAAGGAGGCGTTGATCTCGATGACCGCGCCGTTCTCGTCACAGACGAAGAACGCCTCCCGAAGGGAGTCGATCAGCGCGGTGCGCCAGCGGGCGTGGTGGCCGCGCAACCGGGCCAGTTCCACGCTCGCCCGTACACGTGCCAGCAGTTCGGCCGCGGTGAACGGCTTGACGAGGTAGTCGTCGGCACCGGCCCGCAGGCCCTCGATGGAGGCCTCCTGCCCGGCCCTGGCGGACAACAGCAGGATGGGAACCGAGGCGGTGCGTGAGTCGGCCCGGAGCGCCGCGACCAGCCCCAGGCCGTCCAGGTGGGGCATCATCACGTCGCTGACCACCAGGTCGGGAGTGGTCGTGCGGACGGCCCGCAGGGCCTGCCGTCCGTCGCCGACCGCGTCGACCAGGTAACCGGCCCCCCGCAGGATGCGGGCGAGGTACTCGCGCATGTCGGCGTTGTCGTCGGCGATCAGCACCCGTGCCGGGGGGTCGGAGGCCGGAGCCGTCCCCGCCGCCTCCGTCGTCTCGGCGGTCGGATCGTCGGGCAGCCAGCGCAGCGCCTCCTGCAGGTAGGGGTCGGCCGCGGCGGAGGTCACGGAGAGGGACCCGGCGAGGGACGGGGCCGTACCGGTGGCCGGGGCCAGCGCCTCGGGGGGCAGGTGGGCGTGCCCGAAGGGCAGACGGATGGTGAAGGTGGTGCCCTCCCCTTCGACGCTGTCGGCGGTGATGGTGCCGCCGTGCAGACCGACGAGCTCCCACACCAGGGCCAGCCCGATTCCGCTTCCCTCGTTGGAGCGGGACCGGGTGTTCTCGATGCGGTGGAAGCGCTCGAACAGCCTGGGCAGTTCCCCGGCGGGCACGCCGATGCCGGTGTCCTCGACGGTGACCACGGCGTGGCCGTCGCAGGCGCGCACGCGGACCCGGATGGAGCCGTCGAAGGTGAACTTCAGCGCGTTGCTGAGGAGGTTGAGGATCACCTTCTCCCACAGGCCGTAGTCGATGTGGACCGGATCGTCCAGCGGGGGACAGTCGACGTCGAAGGACAGACCGGCCTTCTCGACGGCCGAGCGGAACACGCTGGCCAGGTCGGAGGTGACGGCGGCCAGGTCGACCGGCTGGTAGCGGGCCCGCATACGGCCGGCCTCGATGCGGGAGAAGTCCAGCAGGGTGTTGACGAGCTTGCCCAGCCGCAGCCCGTTGCGGTGGACGGTCTCCAGCTCCTCGCGTATCCGGGGATCCGCCTCGGCGAGCTGCCCGCGCAGCTCCTCCAGCGGCCCCATGATCAATGTGAGCGGGGTGCGGAACTCGTGACTGATGTTGGAGAAGAACGTGGTCTTGGCCCGGTCGAGCTCGGCCAGTTCCTCGGCCCGCCGCTGCTGGGCCTGGTAGTTGCGGGCGCTGGCGACCCCCGCCGCGATGTGCCCGGCGACCAGCTCGGCGAATCCGCGGTAACCGTCGTCCAGCGGCCGGTACCGGTTCAGCGCGGTCACCAGGAACCCGTACGGCCCGCCGCCCTGTCGCAGCAGCGGCAGGACCAGCGCCTGCGTGGGCGGCTGCGGCCAGTCCCCGGTGGGCAGGGCGGTGAACGGAGCCCTCCCGAGGTCCACGAGCGCCGGTTCTCCCTGGGCGAGTGTCGCGGCGGGCCACACTCCGTCCGTGTCCCCGGCGGGCAGGGCCGCAGGGGCGGCGGGGTGCCCGGGGGCGACGCCGGTCGCGTTGGCCAGCCGGGCGGAGCCGTCGTCCTGGAACAGGTAGGTCAGCGTGAAGGGAAGATCCCGCAGGTTGCGGCCGAGCTGCCTGCCGGTGAAGGCGAGCATCTCCTGCTCGGTGCGCACCACGCTGAGGTCGGAGCCCAGGTGCCGCAGCGTCGTCATCCGCCGTCCGCCGACGACCCGCTCGGTGTCCTCGCTGACCACGCACAACATGCCGACCACCTGGCCGTCGTCGTCACGCAGGGGGCTGTAGGAGAAGGTGTGGTAGGTCTCCTCCGGGTACCCCGACCGCTCAAGGAACAGCAGCAGGGCCTCGTCCCAGGTCGCCCTGCCGGTGGTCAGCACGGTGTCGATCCGGGGACCGATGTCGTCCCAGATCTCCGCCCACACCTCGTTCGCCGGGCGGCCGAGCGCCCACGGGTACTTGCGGCCCAGCGTGTCGCGCCGGTAGGCGGCGTTGCAGAAGAACGTCAGGTCCGGCCCCCAGGCCATCCACATCGGGAACCGGGACGAAAGCAGGATGCTCACCGCCGTCCGCAGGCTCTGCGGCCAGCGAGCCGGTGACCCGAGGGGGGTCGCCTCCCAGTCAACCAGGGCGAGATCACCGCCGATCTCGCCGTCGACGGCGAACACGTCGGCTCCCGCCGTCACCGACGGTTCACGCCCAGCGTCTTCAGAACGCGTCACCGAACGCCCTTTCACCCACCTGACCGGATCCCGAAGCCGCCACTCGTCCCGGTCGCGTCCACGGCCCATGATGCACGTCCCGTTCTCTTGCCGATGTGGGGAAGAAAACACCGGCATCGCCCCGCTACCTTGGCCGCTGTATTATTTTTTCACCCATTGTAGGACAATTCGGTCTTTTTCCGGTGCGTGTGGCCGGGCCGACGAGGTACGAAAAGCACCCCTCGGGAGTACGGTGGCCAGGGCCTGAGGGCCCGGGGCAGGAGAATCCACCCCGGAGCGCAGGCACATATCGGCCGTCCATGGGCAGTAACCGGTTCGGCGCTCGTCGCCACGACCAGTAAGCATCACACAAGACAGGTGAACACCGATGTCGACCAAGGGCGCCGAGGACAGGCGGTGCGAAGAGCGAGGACGGACCGGCCTGTCGGCCAGGGCGGACACGAACATGGAGCGCTTCGCCGCTCTGGTGGCCCGGACGTTGCGGGCACCGGTGGCGCTGGTGTCCCTGGTCGAGGGAGACCGTCAGGTCTTCCCCGGCCTGGCAGGCCTGACAGGACCATGGGCCGAGAGCCGGCAGAGTCCGCTGTCGCACTCGCTGTGCCGGTACGTCGTGACGGACGGCGAACCGCTGGTCCTGACCGACGCCCGCCTCGACGAGCGGGTGCGTGCCGTCCCGGCCGTCGCCGAGCTGGGGATGGTCGCCTACGCGGGGATGCCGCTGACCGACGAGGACGGGCGGGTGCTGGGGTCGCTGTGCGCGGTCGACACCACCGCCCGCCGGTGGACCGACGCGGAACTGACCGACCTGGCCGACCTGGCCGCGGCGTGTTCGAGTGAGTTGCGGCTACGCCTGGCCTCCCGCGCCGCGGAGGACGCCCGCGCGGCCGCGGAGGAGGCACGCGCGACCGCCCAGGCCAACGCCGCGATGCTGCTGCGCGCCTCCCAGGAGATGGCCGAGGCCACCAGCGTCCAGGACGTGCGGCAGCGACTGCGCCACCTGGTGATCGGCGCCCTGGCGCCGCACTACATCGGACTGAGCCTGCTGCGGGACGGCAGGCTGACGCGGGTGCCCGACACGGACGGCCCGCACGAGGTCGAGGAGGTCCTCGGCCAGTACGACACCGAGGCGCCCTTCCCCTCGGCACGGGCGCTGCGCGATCGCCGGATGATCGCCATCCCCAGCCGGGAGGACCTGGCGGCCCGGTACAGCCCCGAGGCGGTGGCCGCGTTCGACTCCCTGGGCCTGACCTCGGCGGTGTGCCTGCCGCTGATCGCCAGCCGCGGCCCGGTCGGCGTGCTCATGGTCGGCTGGAATCGGCACCACCAGCCGGACCTGGTGGAACAGGCGACACTGAACGCGCTGGCCAGCTACACCGCGCACACCGTGGCACGCGCGCTGTTCCTCGGCGAACGCATCACCGTCGCCCGTCAGCTGCAGAGCGCCATGCTGACCGACCTGCCCGCCACGCCCGGACTGGACAGCGCCGCCCTGTACCGGCCCGCCGCCACCGACGACATGGTCGGAGGCGACTGGTACGACAGCTTCCCGCTGCCTGGCGTCGACGGGCCGGTGACGTCCTCCCTGGCGATCACCGTGGGCGACATCACCGGCCACGACATACGGGCCGCCGCCCTGATGGGACAGGTGCGCAGCATGCTTCGCCAGGCCGTACTCGACCACCCCGCGCTCGGGCCCGCGGCCGCGCTGACCGCTCTCGAACACGCCTGCCTGAGCCTGCGACTGCCCGCGACCGGCAGCATCCTGCACGCCCGTCTGGAGCACGGCGCCGCCGGATGGGCGTTGACCTGGTCGAACGCCGGTCACCCGCCTCCGCTGCTGCTCCTGCCCGACCGGAGCACCCGGCGGCTCGACCAGCACGACGTGCTGTTCTATCCGGGTCTCGGCCATCCACCGCGTACCGACCACCGCATGGACCTGGTGCCCGGCTCGACGCTGCTGCTGTACACCGACGGTCTCGTCGACCGGCCCGGCCGGGACGTCGAGCAGGCCATCGGCACCACCCGCGCGTTGCTGGCCGCCCACGGGGAGCGGCCGCTGCCCGAGTTGCTGGAGACACTGGCCGACGAGATGGCCGGGCCGAAGGCCGACGACGACGTCGCCATGCTCGCCGTACGCGTCCCGCTCCGTCCGCATGTCTGAGCCCGGCGGGCACCCGGGGCCGGCGCGGCGCACAGGACGCCCGGATGTGCCTTACCGTGGTCCCAGAGCCGTGTACCGGCAGGGGGCGCCTGTCAGTGGAAGGGAAGCCATGTCGCACCACGCCGACCAGAACGACCAGACGGGGCAGGCGCAGCAGGCCTTCACCGTGGAGGCCGGCGCAGACGGCTATCCGACGATCGTGCACGTGTCCGGTGCGCTGGACTACGACACCTCTCCCGTGCTGGGCGCCGTGATCGACAGGCTGTGGGAGGAGCTGGACGGCGACCACCTGCTGCTGAACCTGGAACGAACCACCTTCTGCGACTCGGTCGGCCTGAGCCGCCTCGTCGCCGCCTTCACCGGTTCCCAGCAGCGGGGGGTGACGCTGCTGCTGGTCGCCCCGCAGCCCTTCATGCGCCACGTCCTTGACCTGACCGGCCTGTCGCGGATCCTGATGATCCGCGACAGCCTCGCCCAGGCGCTCGACGAGGCCCGGGAGCGCTCCACGAACGACCAGGGCCACGTGCCCTCCCTGTGAGGCCCTCGGCTGGCGCCACGCCCGGACCCCGGGTCGCGGGACCGGCTACCCGTGCTGGGGCACCGGCCGCGTGTCGGCGAAGGGGACCGCGGGAAGGGGGAGCGTCACCTCGACCGTGGTGCCCTCCCCGGGGCCGCCGCTGACGAAGCAGAGCCCGCCCAGCTCCGCGGTGCGCTCGCGCATGGAGGTCAGGCCGACACCCGCGCGGCGATCCGGCGCCAGCCCGGCGCCGTCGTCGACGATCAGCAGGCGCAGCGCCTCGGGTTCGCGGCGTAGTTCGACCCGGACGTGGGTGGCGTTCGCGTGCCGCCGGACGTTGGTCAGCGCCTCCTGCGCGATCCGGTAGACGGCCACCTCGACGGCGGCGGGCAGGTCGTCCAGCTCGCCCTCGACGCTCACTTCGGTGACGGGCCCCTCGGGGGTGGCGGGTCCGGCGAGCGCCCGTACGGCGGCGGCGAGCCCGAGGTCGTCGAGGGCGGGCGGGCGCAGGCCGTAGACGAGCTGCCTGATGTCGCCGGTGACCGAGTCCATGCCGGAGCGCAGCTCACGCAGCAGCCCGTCGGCGGCGTCGGGGGAGGTCTTCAGGCTGAGGCGGGCCATGTTGATGGTCATGGCCAGCCCGCTGAGCGTCTGCCCGAGGCCGTCGTGCAGGTCACGGCGCAACCGCCGCCGTTCCTCCTCCCTGGTGCTCAGGATGCGCTCCCGGGAACGTTGCAGGTCGGCCGACATCCGCAGCGCGTGCGCCACGTCGGCCGCGTAGGGGACCAGCGTGGCCAGCACCCGCTCGTCGTGCGCGGCGGGGAAGCGGCGCGGGGTCGGCGGTCCGACCAGCAGCCGCCCCACCCGCTCGCCGTGCCAGACCAGCGGCACCTCACGGGGAGCCTCACCGATCTGCCCGCTGGTCGCGCTCGCCACGCCGACCCGCTGTCCCGGCTCGCCGCCGGTCACCTCGACCGTGACCCCCTGTACGGCCAGGCCCTCACGCAGCACGCCGATCACCGACGCCAGCGCCTGCGCCGGATCCCCCCGGCGTACCTCCTGGACCAGCCGTTCCGCGAGCACACGCGGGTCGCCGACCGGACCGTAGAGCAGGCGGTCGATGGACCGTTGCAGCGCCCGGCGCAACGGCTGGAAGAACGCGCCGGTGAACAGGGCCGCGGCGAGCCCGGCGATCTGGTCGAGGCCGGAGACCAGCAGGCTCGACAGCGCGGCCACGCCGAAGTAGACCCCACCGACCACGGCCAGCAGCCCCGCCGCGACGAAGGTCCGGCTGACGATGGTGTCGATGCCGTACAGCCGGTAGCGCATCACCGAGAACAGCAGCGCGACCGGGATGAGCATCGCCCACAGGATCGACAGCCAGGTCAGCTCAGGCGCGGCGACGCCGACGAACATGAACACGATGTACCCGGCGAACGCCAGCAGCGGCCAGCCGATCTGCCGCCTGACCTCCGGGTCCGCCCCGCGGAAACGCAGCAGCATGGACAGCGCCGCCAGCGGCAGCGTCGCCAGGATCCCCGTCCAGTTCACCACCAGCATCGTCTGGTGGTACGGCGCCAGCTCGGGAATCTGCAGCGGGTTGTGGATGACCGCAGGGAACAGGTAACCCTCAAGTGGCGGGTCGGGCCGGATGAACTGGCGGGTGGTCTCGGCGACGGTGGACACCACGCCGAGCAGCACCACCGCCCGCCAGCGCCGCGAGGGCAGCCTGCCGTCCGGGGAGTACAGCGGCAGCAGCATCTCCAGCGCGAGCCCGGAGACCCCCCAGCCCAGATACACCGCGAACCTCAGGAACCCCGCGAGCGTGAGGTTCCCGTGCGAGGCGGTCAGCAGCATCATCGCCTGGCAGAAGTCGTGTACGGCGCCGCCGAGCCCGCCCAGGCACATCAGCCACGCCAGCTTGAGCCTGGGCCGGTGCGCGATGAGGAACGCGCCGACCGCGGGGAAGGTCACCCCCGCCGCCGTCAGCGGCGTGACGGTCTCGGGCGACTTCCACTCCTCGGGGAGGGTCGCGTAGATCCATATGGCCGCGGTCACGAGCAACGGAGACACCACGGCCAGGACGACGGTGACCGCCCTGGCTGCCCACGCCATCCCACTCCCGCTTTCCGGCGCCTGTTTTCGCCTGACCCTAGTGTGCCTTTGGGGCGGTACAAAGGTCACGATTCACCACCATTGTGGCAGGGGCGTTATCAATGGAAGCGCCGGATTTCACACTGATGACCGCCAGCTCGTTCACACGACGACGGGAATGAGATACAAACTCTCAGTGATCCCGATCGATGGCACTGATCCTCGGCGAATCGGTCCGTACCACATCATGGGCAGATTGGGAGCGGGCGGCATGGGGGTCGTGTACGCCGGTCTTGCCCCGGACGGTGCTCGTGTCGCGGTCAAGCTCGTCCACGACTCCCTCGCCGGAGACCCGGAGTTCCGGATGAGGTTCGCGCGGGAGATCTCCGTCCTCACCCGGGTACGGGGCCTGTGCACCGCGCGGATCCTCGAATCCGACGCGGACGCGGTACGCCCCTGGCTGGCCGCCGAGTACGTGCCGGGGCGGACGCTGGGCGACCACGTCCGGGCCGACGGCCCCCTGACGGGAGATCAGTGGTTCGGCCTCATGGTGGGACTGGCCGAGGCGCTGGTCGCGGTCCACGCCGTGGACGTCGTGCACCGTGACATCAAGCCCTCCAACGTGATCCTCGCGCCGAACGGCCCCAAGCTCGTGGACTTCGGGATCGCGCGGGCCCTCGACGGGACGTCCGTGACCCGCACCGGGGCTCTGGTCGGCACCCCCGGCTGGTTGAGCCCGGAGGAGTACCGCAGCACGTCGGCAGGACCGGCCGCCGACGTCTACGGCTGGGGACTGCTCGCCGTGTACGCGGCGACCGGCAGACCGCCCTACGGCACGGCCCGTCCCGAGGTCCTCGCGCTCAGGGTCCTCAACGACCCGGTGGACACCTCCGAAGTCCCCGAACCCCTGCGCGAGCTGGTCGGCAGAGCACTGGCCAAGGACCCGGCGTCGCGGCCCTCCGCGCGGGAGATCCTGGCGGAGGCGTCGCAGGCGTGGCGGATCGACGGGGCCGACGAACTGACGACACGGCTCGACCACACCTGGGTGCTTCCCGTCGAGGACGTCCCCTGGCGGGAGCGGGACAGCGGCCGCCGCCGGGGCGTGATGGCCGGTGTCGCGGCCGTCGCCGTTCTGGGGGTGGGGGCTGTGGTCCTCTGGTCTCTGCCGGACGGGGCCGGCCTGTTCGCCTCGCCCACTTTCGTCGCCACCCCGCCGCGATCCACCCCTCCGTCCACTCCGTCCGCCTCGACGCCTCTTTCGATACCGCCCTCGACGGCCCCGGTGTCGTCTTCGATGTCACCCTCGACGACCCCGGCCACCCCGGCGCGGCCGGAAGTGCCGAAGACGACCGCCGAACTCGCCGCCGCCCTCGACCTGGCGTTGACCATGACCCCGGCGGCGAGCTTCTCCTTCGAAGGAGGATTCACCCAGAGCGACACTGTTGCGAAGGCGACCGGTCGGGTGGTGAACCATACCGTCCACACCGGCCGCGACGATTTCGACCTCCAGACCGCAGGTGGCGGAGGCTCGGAAGTCCGTCACATCGTCGTCCGCGGCGGTGACCTCTATCCAGGCAAGGAGGAACTGTCGGACCTGGAGGCGGCCACTCCCAAGTGGACCGCGCTCATGGTCGCGGGAACCGCCGGGCCGTCCGTCATCGGCGAGGTGGTGGCCAATTCCACTCGGATGGAGCGTAAAGGACACACTTACTCGGGAACTCTGGCCATCGACAGAACGAGTGGGCGCCTGCGAGAGCTCTTCAGCTTCTGGGTGGACGGGGATGTCGCTGAGAAAAGCCCTCGTTCGTACATCACCTACCGGCTGACCACCGACTCGCACAACAGGCCGAAGGTGTTCGACCTCGTTTGGTGTTTCCCCACCGGAAGCGCCGGCATCTACAGGTCGAACTTCACCACGACCTACAGCGACTGGCGCTCGGCCGAATGACCTTCAGGTACGGCCGACGCCCGAGCACTCGGTGGTGACGGGTGCGGTGCGAATAGGGGATGGCCCTTCTCGTAGGCGAGGTGCGCCCTACCGGGATCCCCCCTCCCCAGATGGCCCAAGGTATCCACTCGGATGCTTCTTGCCGCTGGGTATGGTTCGCGTGTTTTCAGCGGCGCGGGCTGATCGGGCCTGACCCGTAGGCGGTGACCAGGAGTTGGGCTCCGTCGCGGTCATGGGTCCTCACCGTGGCCGCTCGGCGAGTTCGGCGCCGGACAGGTCGCGCGCCACCAGGACGCTCAGGACCGTGATCCGTTCGGTGAGGCGACAGGAGCCCGCAGAAGGTCCCGCCAGTCGGCGGGCCAGTTGGCCAGTGCGAGAACGCCCATGATGAGGAGGTGGGTGGGCGCGGCCCAGCTTTCCACCGCCGGGTCGTGGTTGACGATGTGGGTGGTGACCGCGCCGGTGAGCACGAACATCAGCGTTGTGGCGCCCAGGAAGCGCGTTCGCCGGTTGGGGATCACGAGCAGGACGGCGGCGGCACCTTCCAGGGCGCCGACCACGAAGCGCATCCAGGAGGGGTAGCCCCAGTCGGCGAACTTCACGGAGTACGCCGTGCTGAATATCGTGTCTCCCGGCCAGTACTTGGTCACGGCGCCCAGCATGAACTGAAGGGCTATGAACCAGTACAGGCCAGTCTTCGGGTGTTTCGACATGTGCTCTCCCCTTTCGGGGGCAGGTCAGACCTCCGCGTTGCCGGAGGCGTCTTTTCTCTTCGCTGGGATCGCGACACGCCCCGCGCCGGGGTGCAGCCGTCCGGGACGGCGGCGCGTGGTCCACCGTCCCGGGCTTGGCGCAGAAGGTCGCGGTCACTCCGCGTAGGGCTGGTCCGTTCCCCGGGGGCTGTAGCCGAGACTCCAGACGTAGCCGTCCGGGTCGGCGAAGGTGCCGCCGTACCCGCCCCACGGCAGGGCACCGGCGGGCTTGAGGACTGTGGCGCCGGCCTTCTCGGCCTCCGCCATGATCTCGTCGACCCGCGCCTCACCACGGACGACGTAGGTCAGGACCAGTCCGCTGAAGCCGCTGCCCTCAGGGCTTGTGCCCACCTGGTCGGCCAGGCCCTCGCGACCGTAGAAACCGACGGGCGAGGCGCCGTCCGACTCGAAGAACACCGAGATGCCGTAGTCGTTCTTGATCTTCCAGCCGAGTCCCTCCGTGTAGAACCGCTTGGCCCGGTCCATGTCCCGGACTCCGAGAAGGATCGAGCTGACGTGCGCTTTCATGCCTTGCTCCCTGTGCGTGGGGTGGTGTGCGCCGGCGGGCCGGACATCCGGGCCGGGGCCCGGATGTCACATCGGCGTGCGTTCACCGGTCAATTGGTATGACAGGCACGGACGGAGGAATGTGACAGATGGCTGAGCAGGACTGGCTGAGCGAGCGGTTCGCCGAGCACCAGAACCGCCTGTACGCGGTGGCCTATCGGATGCTCGGCTCCTCGACCGAGGCCGAGGACGCGGTGCAGGAGGCCTGGCTGCGGGTCGGCCGCGCCGAAACCGGCCAGGTGGAGAACCCGGCCGGTTGGCTGACCACCGTCGTCGCCCGGGTCTGCCTGAACATGCTGGAGACGCGCCGGGCCCGGCGTGAGGAGTCGGCCGGGGCGCTGCCGCCAGAACCGGCCGAACCGCGACCGAGCACCCACCCGGTCGGCCAGGCCACCCCCGAGGAGGAGACGCTTCTGGCCGATTCGGTCGGTGTCGCGCTGATGGTGGTGCTGGACACGCTGACTCCCGCCGAGCGGCTCGCGTTCGTCCTGCACGACGTCTTCGCCGTGTCGTTCACCGAGATCGGCGCCATCCTCGACCGCTCCCCGGCGGCGGCCCGGCAACTCGCGAGCCGGGCCCGGCGCCAGGTGCGGGGAACGGCCGACGCCTCCGACGCCGCGCGATCGGCGAAGCGGGAGATCGTCGAGGCGTTCCTCGCCGCGGCCAGAGGAGGGGACTTCACCGCCCTGGTCGAGTTGCTCGATCCGGAGGCCGTGGCCATAGAGATCCGCGGCGCCGAAGCGGTGGCGGCGTTCTTCGCCGGACGGGCCCAGGCCGCCAGGCTCGCCCTGGTCGACGGCGTCCCGGCGGCCGTCTGGTCACACCGGGGCCGGCCGAAGGCCGTCATCACGTTCACCGTCCACGACGGGAAGATCACCCGCATCGCCGTCGAAACCGATCCGGACCGGCTCCGCGACCTCGACATCGTCCATCTCCTGGCCGGTGACGAGGAGCGGCGTTGACCGGCGTCCGGTCAGGGCGCGGAACGCCGTTTTCGGGGAGGGGGGTCAGCGGTTCGGGCTGATCAGGCCCGACTCGTAGGCGATGATCACGAGTTGGGCTCTGTCTCGGGCGTGGAGTTTCGCCAGCAGCCGTCCGATGTAGGTCTTCACCGTGGCCGGTGACAGCTGTAGCCGCTCGGCGAGTTCGGTGTTGGACATGCCGCGCGCCACCAGGGTCAGGACCTCCCGCTCCCTTTCGGTCAGGAGCTGGAGTTCGCGGGTCAGCACCGGGGGCCGCTCGGGGGAGCGGGCGAACTCGGCGATCAACCGGCGGGTGACGGTCGGGGCGAGGAGCCCCTCTCCCCGGGCGACGAGGCGGATCGCGTCGCACAGTTCCGCGGGCCGGGTGTCCTTGAGCAGGAACCCGCCCGCCCCGGCGCGCAACGCGGCGTACACGTGGGAGTCCAGGTCGAACATGGTCAGGATCAGGACCCGCACCCCCTGGGTCTCCGGCGTCCCGCAGATCCGCCTGGTGGCCTCGATGCCGTCCATCGTCGGCATGCGCACGTCCATGAGCACGATGTCGGGCAGGTGGGCGAGGGCGAGTTCGACGGCCTCCGCGCCGGTGCCCGCCTCCGCGACGACGGTCATCTCGGGCTCGTTCTCGATCAGCGCCCGGAAACTGCCCCGCAGCAGGGCCTGGTCGTCGGCGACGAGCACCCGGATCGGCTCGGTCACAGCGCCTCTTCGTAGCGCAGGGTCGCGTTCACCTGGAATCCCCCATCCGGCAGCGGCCCCGCGGCGAACCGCCCGCCGTACATCGTGACCCGCTCCCGCATGCCGATGATGCCGTGTCCCGGGGAGGTCGCGGGAGACGGGGCGCCGTGGCCGTCGTCCGTCACCTCGATCGTCACGACCCCCCGCCCGGCCAGGACGTTCACCCGGCAGCGGGCCGGGGCCGCGTGCTTGACGACGTTCGTCACGGCCTCCTGGACGATCCGGTAGGCGGCGAGCTCGACGGGTTCCGGGAGGTCGTCCCCGCCCTCGACCGACAGTTCGACGTCCACCCCGGCCATGGCGGCCCGCTCGGCGAGTTCGGTGAGGCCGCCGAGGGTCGGCACGGGGGCCGGTCCGGTGTCCTCCCGGAGCACCCCGAGCAGCCTGCGCGTCTCGGTGAGCGCCTGCCTGCTCGTCGCCTCGATGACCCGCAGCGCGTCGAGAGCCTCCTCCGGCCGGTTCCGCGCCAGGTGGTTGGCGACGCTCGCCTTGACCGCGATCAGCCCCATCCCGTGGGTCATCACGTCGTGCAGCTCACGGGCGATCCGCAGCCGCTCGTCGACCAGCACCTGGTGCTCACGCTGCCGTTCCAGGCGTGCCTCCTGGTCACGGCGTTCACGCACGTTGAGCGCCCACCGCCAGGCACCCCCGAGCAGCGGCAGGGCCAGGACGTACCACCACGCGCCGCCGGGGAGCGGCAGGTCACCGACGGCGGCGGCGACCACCGTCGCGGCGGCGGCGCAGGCCATGGCCCGTGCCGCGAGTTCCCTGCGGGCGCCGAGTGTCAGCGTGTACAGGGCGCAGGCCGTGGCGACGAACGGGTCCCACAGCAGGCCGAGCGCGGCGGCGGGGGCCGAAAGCGCCACGATCACGATGAACGCCCCGAACGGCCGGTACCGCCTGAGCGCGAGCGGTACGGCGATCGCGGCGGCGACGGCCAGTGAGACCGGGAGCCGCCACGGGGACCCGGTCTGGTCCATGAGCAGGTTGCCCGCGAGACCGATGTCCACGGTCAGGAGCGCGACGGCCGTCATGACATCGGCGGCGACCTGACGGCGGGTGGGCTTCTCTGCGGGCATGACCGGTACGGTAACGCGCCGCCGAACCAGGACACATCCACCCAGGGAGGATCATCCCTGGGGATGAACGACAGCCCTGGGGCTGACCGGGAAGTGTCCACGGAGGGCTGATCCGCCCCGGGGGGACGCGGTGCGATCGTCGGGCCATGCCAACCGACCACAGCTTCCCCGGCCGCCGGATCAGCGCGGTCTCCATGATCGTCGGACCCCTGCTCCTGCTGGCGGGGGCGTTGACGCGGGTGCCGTTCCCCTTCTCCTTCACCGAGCAGCTGGCGGCCGTACAGCGGGCTCCCGGCCTGGTGATCGGCGGCTACACCGCGTTCCTGGCGGGCAACGTGCTGATGTGGCCCGCCGTCGTCACGCTGGCCCGCGGGATCGGGCGGACCCATCCCATGTGGGCCGCGTGGGGCGGGGCGTTCGTCATCTTCGGGCTGTTCGAGCGCACCTTCCACGCCGGGATCAACCAGACCGCGTTCCGGCTGGTGCTGCGGCGCGGCCTGGACTCCGCGACGGCCTTCGTCCAGGACTCCTACCAGGACACCCATCTGTTCAGCTACCTGTCGTTCACGATCATGTTCGGCTGGTACGTCCTGGCCTTCGGCGCCTACCGCAGCCGGGTCCTCGGCCTGACCGGCTCGATCGCGCTCGCCTCGATGGGGACGGTGCCGCTCGGCGTGCTCAAGGGGACGGACGCGTTCACGATCGCCGGGACCCTGGGGTTGTGCGTGGCGTTCCTGCCGCTGGGGTTCAGGCTCGTGCGTGAGGGGCCGAGGCCGAGCCGCCGCTCCGTCCTGCTCACCCTGCTCGGCACGGCGGTCGTCGGCCTGCTCGCCTACGCGAGCACCCTCGGCTGAGCCACTCGAACGCCGTTCTCACCCGTTGTTAGACTCCCGGAATGCGGATTCCTGGAGACGAACAGATTCGCGCGCTCCACGAGAAGTACGCGCCCACGCGGGAGGCGTTCGAGCTCGTCTTCACCCACTGCGAAATCGTGTGCGGCATCGCCGAGCAGATTCTCGCGCGTACCGGATCCGACCTCGACAGGGACCTTGTGCGGGCGGGAAGCCTGCTTCACGACATCGGGGTCTACCGGCTTTACGGCGCCGACGGAGAACTCGATCACACACGTTACGTACGGCATGGCGTGCTCGGTCACGAACTCCTCCGTGAGGAGGGATTCCCTGAGGAGATCTGCCGCTTCTGCTCCTGCCACACCGGAGTGGGGATCAGCCGGGACGACGTGCGGAACCAGGGGCTTCCCATCCCCGTCGCCGACTATGTCGCCGAGTCGGGTGAGGAGAGACTGGTGATGTACGCCGACAAGTTCCACAGCAAGTCCACCCCGCCCACATTCGTCTCCGCCGCGTCCTACGCCACCCGGGTCCGGCGCTTCGGCGAGGACAAGGTCGTCGTGTTCAAGGCGATGTGTGAAACCTTCGGCGTTCCCGATCTCACGCCTTTCACCACGGCCTACGGGTGCGCCGTGGTCTAGGAGGGCGGGCGTACGGCAGGGCGGCCTCTCCCGTCTGACGAGGTCGTGGTCCCGTCAGGAGAGCCGGGGGTGATCCCACTCGGAGGCCTCCAGCGGGGTGGCCGTCTCCACGGGGACGACCAGCCCGGCCCTCCCGCGTGACCCGCCGGGGCCCGTGGGGTCGCCGACGCGCAGCAGGACCCTGGCGGGCTCCCCCAGAACCTCCTCGGGCACCTCGTACAGGGCGAGGGTCAGGGCCGGGTCGCGGGGGTCCTCCGCCGAGGCGACCAGCGGCAGTCCGGTCTCGGCGACGTAGCGGTCCCAGCCGAGGGACTCGATGGCGCACCTGCGGACCTCGGCGTCCTTCTCCGCCGCGATGGCCTCGCAGTTCGGGGCCTCGATCACCCACTTCGGAACGCGGGTGCCGTGCCAGGCGTAGAGCGTGTGCCCGTCGGGCCAGGAGAGCGCGGGCCCGTTCTCGCAGTGGAGCCGCAGGTCGCCGTCACGCCGGATCGCGACGGGACGTCCAGACATGACGACCGCGCCGGCCAGGGGGATCCACCAGCCGAGCCTGCGGGTCACCTCCGCCAGCGCGTCCAGGCGTTCGTCGGATCCCGCCCCGGCCACACGCAGGGCGGAGGTGTAGAACGCGATCCAGTAGGCGTCCCTCCAGATGTCCTTGGCCCCCCACACGTACCTGGACGGATCGGATCCGGCCCGGTCACCCAACTGGCTCAGGAGCTGCCCCCGTAACTGGGCGCGGAGCTGCCCCCACAGCGGCTCCCAGAGCCGGGCGCGGAGCTGACATCGGAGCCGGTCCAAGAGCCGCTGCCCGAGCCGGTCCCTGAGCCGGCCCTCCAGGCACTCCTTGAGCCGGTTCTCGAAGTGCCCACAGCGGACGATGGAGCCGCCAAGGGCGGAGACCATCGGGAAACAACCGGGTGGCGAGTCCACCCACACCTTGAGAAGGGGCGGCTCCAGGCCGACCAGCGCGTACATCTCGCGCACCGCCCGCTCCGCCTCGCCCCTGTCGACGGGGCGGGTGGACAGGCCGTCGCGCATCCACTGGTCACGGATACCGGCGACGAGGGTCTCGTGCTCGGCGGTGAGGACGCCCTCGAAGGGGGGCAGGGGTGTGCCGCTCATCTGCAGTCGGTCATCCATCTCGGAGAGTCGCTCAGGACGATCGGTGACACCGCCGGTCCGGACTTCTCGTCGGCCGCCTCCGGACGCGTTCGCCGGGTCGAAGGAGCCGGGCGAAACACGAAGCGTGCCGGCGCTCTTCTTCGAGCGGCTCGGTCCGGAGGGGAAACCTGCGTTGTTCCGATGCCGTCAGGGTCACCGAACATTCTTGCGAGCCACTTGGAACCCGCTGGAGGACATTCTTGCGAGCCACTTGGAAGCCGCTGGTGTCACGGAAGTCGCCGGTCGGGGCGCCGGATCTCAGTCGCGGTGTGGTGCCCGCGGTTTCAGAGGGGCGAGGTGGCGGCCGACGGCACGGGCCAGTGTCTCGACGTCACCGTCGGGCTCGGGCTGCACGTTTCCCTCGACGAGCAGGCTGGCCAGGCCGTGCATCATCGCCCATGTGGCGACGGCGGCGGTCCAGTCGGTCGAGCCGTCCGGCATGGTGGTGCCGCTCAGCCACTGGTGCCAGGCCCGGTCGCGGGCGGCCACGAAGTCGGGGTCACGGCTGTTGAGCAGGTCGGGGACGCGCATGACCGCGAAGTGGGCGGGGTGGGCGGTGGCGAAGAGGACGTAGGCGACGCCCTGCTCGACGAGTCCGCCGGTGACCCGGACCCGTTCCAGCTCGTCGGCCAGCAGGTGGTAACCCTCGACTGCGATCGCGGTGAGCAGGCCGGCCTTGTTGCGGAAATGGTGAGTGGGAGCGGCATGGGAGACGTCCGCCCGGCGGGCGATCTCGCGAAGGCTCAGCGCGACCGGCCCGTCCTTCGTGACGGCCTCCAGCGCGGCGTCCAGCAGGGCCCGCCGCAGGTCCCCGTGATGATAGGACTGCTTACTCACGGCGATCAGCCTACCGGGGCCGCCTGAACGCCGTAATGCCCCCCTCAGGGCTGCGGACCTGCTCAATCATCGGCCGGGCGGCCGCCCCGGGTCCCGGTTCTCGCGGGAACCCCACGACGCGGGCCGCCTCCGGGATCACGGCTTCGCCGGTCCCGTTCGGCTCCCTTCGGCGGCCGGAGAAGAACCGGGACGAGGGCCGCGTGGCCCGCCGTGCCGGACGGCTCGCCGTACGGGCTCGGGGCCGGGCGGACATCGGCCCCGGAATGACCCACCTCAATCTTGCCGTTGCCAAGATTGAATCCGCGTCGTATCTTGTCGATGTCAAGTTCGGCATCGGGGGGCCGGCCGGCAGGGGTGGTGCCGGCGGATCCCACGACGGCCTCGGCCGGGGGCCGGCCTGCTCAAACGGTGGTCTCGACAGACCGGTGAGCGGACCGGTGCCGACGCCGCTCACCCGGAGCCGAACCCGGACGGTGAGCCGTTCGCGTCCGTCGTGGACGACGCGGACCAAGATCGAGCGAAGACGATGGGGAAACGTGGACATGCAGGCTGTCAACGGGGGAAACCGGTTCGATGAGGATCGTCACGTCCTGCGGGACGTCGCCACGGCGACGCTGGCGAGGGCCGTGAGCGGACCGGGCGAGGCGGAACCACGGGCGGAGGGAGGGGCCGTCCCCGGCTGGGAGATCCAGCAGGGCGAGCCCTGGACCTACGTGACACCGCAGAGCGCGGTGACCCGCCCGCAGGGCTGGAAACTCCACGTCTCGGCGACGCCGCTGTCGGCGCCGCTGGTGCTGGCGCGGGTGGTGGAGGTGCTGGCCCGTCACCGCTGCTCGTTCAAGTTCGCCGCCACGCTCACGGAACTGAGCGGACTCGTCTCCCGTGACCAGAACCGCGGGTCGATGGGCAAGTTCGTCACGGTCTACCCGCCCGACGACGAGGCCGCCGTGGCGATCGCCGAGGAACTGCACACCGCCACGTACGGTCTGCCGGGCCCGCCGATCCTGTCCGACCGCGCCTACCGGCCCGGCAGCCTGGTGCACTACCGCTTCGGGGTGTTCTCCGCCCTCAGCGAGCTCGACAACGACGGCACCTACGCCTCCCGGCTGACCGCCCCCGACGGCACCCCGGTGACCGACGAACGCAACGCCTGGTACTCCCCGCCCGCGTGGGCGCCCTGCCCCTTCGAGTCGGGACAGGCGACGGTCAGGACCACCGCGCCCGAGGCGGTCCTGCTGGCGGACCGGTTCGTGGTGCGCCAGGCCCTCCGGCACAGCGCCAAGGGCGGGGTGTTCCTGGCGGAGGACCGCACCGACGGCGGCATGGTCGTGATCAAGCAGGCCCGCCCCCACCTCGGCGCCTCGATCGACGGACGCGACGAACGCGATCTGCTGCGTCACGAGGCCCGCATGCTGGAACTGTTCGGGCCGCTGGGGGTCACCGCACGCGAGGTGGCGCTGTTCGAGACCGGCGGCAACCTGTTCCTCGCGCAGGAGCACCTCACCGGGACCCCGCTCAGCGCCTGGGTCAACGAGCGGCGCCCTTCCCTGCCCGGCGCGGAGTGGCGTAAGACGGTGGTCGGCCTGGCGCGGAGGATGACGGCGCTGGTCTCGACGGTCCACGAACAGGGATACGTGCTGCGCGACCTGACGCCGAACAACGTCATGGTCCTCCCCGACGACGAGTGCCTGCTGATCGACCTGGAGATGGCCGCTGTGCCCGGCACGCCGGTCGGCCGGGCCTACACACCCGGTTACGCCCCGCCCGAGCAGGTGCGGGCCGCCCACTACGGCCCCGCGCCCGATGCCACGGTCGACCTGTTCGCGCTGGGAACGACCCTGTTCTTCCTGGCCACCGGCTGCCAGCCGTCGGTTCCCGAGGACCTGTCCCCCGAGGTCAGGCCGTGGGAGTCCCGGCTGCGCACGCTGCTGAGCGTGGTGACCGCCGACGACGCGACGGCGACCGCGCTGGCGCCGATGATCCTGGGACTGATGAGGGAGGAGCCCTCCCTGCGCTGGGACCTGACCCGGGTGCGGGCGTTCCTGGACGAGATGGCCGACGGGGCCGGGCCGTCTCTCTCCGCGGGGGGCGCCTACCGCCTGAGCGTGGCCGACCAGGATCGTCTGCTCGGGGACGGGCTCGCCCACGTCCTGCGGACGATATCGCCGTCCGGACCCGGGGGCGGTGTGACGCGGCGCGGTTCCCTGTGGCCCGTCACCGGGTTCGGCACGACCGCCGACCCGTGCGCCCTGCAGTACGGCTCGGCCGGGGTGCTCACCCTGCTCGCCGCCGTGGTGGATCCCGAGCTTCCGTCGTCCTCCGAACCGGGTACGGGCGGTGACCTACTGGCGGGCTCACGCGAGGACCTGACGGCGGGGCTGCGGCAGGTGGCGGACTGGACCGTGCGCCGCCTGGCCGGTGAGCCGCGGCCCTCGCCGGGGCTGTACTTCGGCCGGGCGGGCATCGCGTGGAGCCTGTACGAGGCGGGCCGCGCGCTCGACGACGCCTCCCTGCGAGCCCGGGGGCTCGACATGGCCCGGGGCCTGCCGGACGACTGGCCGAACCCGGACATCTGTCACGGCCTCGCCGGAACGGGACTGGCCCTGCTGCACTTCTGGCACGCCACCGGTGACACCGAGTTCCGCGACAAGGCGGACAGATGCGCCGACGCCCTGCTGAAGGTGGCCCAGCGCACCCCGGAGGCCGTGCTGTGGCGCATTCCCCCGGACTTCGACTCCGCACTGGCGGGAGTGCTGCACTACGGCTTCGGCCACGGCGTGGCCGGGATCGGGGCCTACCTGCTGGCGGCGGGAACCGCGCTCGGCCGGGACGACTGCCTGGAGACCGCCGTGGCGGCGGGGGAGACCCTGCTGGCCGCGGCCATCCGCCAGGACGACGCCGCCTGGTGGGCCGAGAGCCCCGGCGGCGTGGCCCGCAAAACCCACTGGTGCAGCGGCTCCTCCGGGGTGGGAACGTTCCTGGTCCGGTTGTACGCGGCCACCGGCGAACCGCGCTTCCGTGACGCGGCCGAGGCCGCCGCGGTGGCCGTGCACTCCGGCCGCCTGCACATGGGTACGGCCGCCTGCCACGGGCTGGCCGGTGACGGGCAGTTCCTCCTGGACATGGCCGACCTGCTCGACGAGCCCGCCTACCGCGAGCGGGCCGAGGAACTGGCCGCGTGCCTGTGGGCACGCGCCATGCTCCGCGACGGGCTGCTGGTCGTGGCCGACGAGAGCGGGCACGAGGTGAGCCTCGGCTGGAACACCGGCATGGCGGGTGTGCTGGACTTCCTGCTGAGACTGCGCCACGGTGGGCCACGCCCCTGGATGGCGGACGAGCCGAAGGGCGTTCCGGTGCCCGTGGCGGCCACGGGCCGGGCGCGATGAAACTCGGCACGGCGGACGCCGGCCGTACGGCGGCAGGCCTCGCGACCGGAGCCGACCGCCTTCCCGACGTCCGCCGGATCAACTTCCGCTTCTCCGGGCGCGGCCGGTACCTCGCCTGCCTGGCCGACCACGGTCACGGCCGCCTCGCCCCCGAGATGTGGGACCTGACCGACACCGGGCGGGAATCCCGGGAGCTGCGCGTCCGCGACGAGCAGACGCCGATGACGGTGCCGGTCGCCACCGACGACGGGCACCTCCTGCTCTGCCACATCGGCACCGAGGGCGTGCACCGCGTCCTGCTCGCCGTCCCCTCCCGGGACGGCGGGCGGCCCGAGGAGCACGAACTGGGCACCGTCCTCGGCAACGGCCTCGGGGTCGTCGCGGGGCCAGGTGGGGGAACGGCGGCCGTGGCCTTCGCGACCGGCGTCGAGCAGAGCAGGGTGCTGCGCCTGTCCGGCAGGCCCGAACCGCCCGAGCTGGTCACCGTACTGCCGGACCTGGTCGGCGGAGGGGTCTGGCTCGACGAGAACGGCACACGCCTGGCCGTTCGCTCCAGGACGGGGGCGAGCACGGCGGTCCTGGACCTGGCGCGCGGCGCCCTCGAACCCCTGACCGGATTGTCCGGCGACGAGCACCTGCTGCTGGCCGCGCCCCGTACGGGTGTGCTGCTCACCGCCGCCCGGCGCGACGGCGTGTACCGGCTCGGCGTGCGTCTCCTGCACGACGAGGGGCCCACCGTCTTCCCCGACCGGCTGAACGCGATCGAGGGCGGCGTGACACCACTCGCCCTGTCTCCTGACGGGCGACGGCTGGCCCTGGCGGTCACCCGCCGCGCCCGCTCCCACCTCCTGCTGCACGACCTGGTCGGGGACGTCACGGAGGAGAGCGGCCTGCCGGGCGGGACGCTGTTCCCCCTGGCGCACTGGGGCGACACCCACCTGCACCTGATCCACACCACGCCCGACCGGCCCCCCGGCCCGATCACCGTGTCCCGGCGGGCACACCGGATCCCGTCCGTCCCCGAACCGTCCCGGCACCGCTGGGCCGGTGCCCGCGTCCACACCTATGACGGTCCCGCCGGAGCCATCGAGGCCGTCGTGTACGGCGAGCCGGCCACCGCCGCGCAGGTCGTGATCGCCCTGCACGGCGGCCCCGAGGCGGCCTGGCAGCTCGGCTTCGACCCGTTGTTCCAGAGCCTGGCCGCCGAAGGGGTCGCGGTGGTCGCCCCCAACCAGCGCGGCAGCACCGGATACGGCGCCGCCCACCGCGACGCGATCCAGGGCGTGTGGGGCGGCCCCGACCTGGCCGACGTCCTCCACCTGGGGCGCGCCCTGGGCGCCGCCCGAGGGCCGCTCCTGGAGCGACCGGCGCTGTACGGCGCCAGCTACGGGGCCTACCTGGCGCTGCTGGCCGCCGCCGCGCGGCCGGAGCTGTGGGCCCGTGCCGCGGTCGTCGCCCCGTTCCTGTCCGGGCGGGAGCTGTACGAGGACGGGCCCCCCACGGTGCGTACGATGCTCGACCGGCTCGGCGGCCGCGAGGAGATCCACGACGACCTCGGGCCCCGCGACCTGCTGCGGCTGGCCGACCGCCTGCGAACGCCCCTGCTCATCGTCCACGGCGAACGGGACCCGATCATCCCCGTCTCCCACTCCCGGCGCCTGCGCGACCGGCTGCTCCGGAGCCGCCACCACGGTGTGGGCCCGGCCTACCTGGAGATCCCCGGTGCGGGCCACGACCCGCTCTCCGAGAGCGACGGGAAGGTCGTCCGCGACGGCCTCGTCGGCTTCCTGCGCACCGGGACGCCCCCGTCCGCCTAGCCGGCGTGGACGGGGCCACAGCCCCGGCCGGCTCGGGTGCTCCCACGGGCTCGCCCGGTGGAGGAACCCGGGACCGGCCGGTACGGAGGGCCGCCGCCGTCGAAGGCGGCCGGCCCTGACGACCAACAACAAAGAAGGGAAAACGATGGAACTCGACATCACCGCTCTGGACCTGCTCTCCGCCGAGGAGGAGTCCCAGCTCTACCCGTGCAGGAACACCTGCTACCCGCGCACCTGTAGCTACACCTGCGAGTACACCTTCGGGTAAGGCCTCCCTCGCACTAATCGGCACCGGAACCACCGAATCAGTAGAGAGGCATCGCCATGGAACTCGACATCACCGCCCTGGACCTGCTCCCCGCCGCCGCGGAGGAGTCCCAGCTCTACCCGTGCAAGGGGACCTGCCCGAACACCTGCGCCGGCCACACCTGCTGGGAAACCTCCTTCTGAGGCCGTTCGTCCTCGTGTGGTCGCCGGGTGTCCGGCGTGTTCCGAGGACGGTCCTGACGGTGCCGTGCCCGGGTGTCGGCCCGGGCGCGGCCCCTTCCGGCGCGGTGGTGTTCACGCGACGCCGCCGGAGAAGGTGCGCCTTCGCGCCGGACATCTCCCAGAGAACAGCAAGAAAGGCAGAAGTCATGGAACTCGACATCACCGCCCTGGACCTGCTCCCCGCCGAGGAGTCCTCGCTGCAGCTGTGCGAGATCTCCTGCAGCGTCACCTGCCACGGCCGCACCTGCATGGTCACCTCCGCCTGAGGCCGTCCGTCCTCGTGTGGCCGCCGGGTGTCCGGCGTGTTCCGAGGACGGTCCTGACGGTGCCGTGCCCGGGCACCGGCCTGGGCGCGGCCCCTTCCGGCGCGGTGGTGTTCACGCGACGCCGCCGGAGAAGGTGCGCCTTCGCGCCGGACATCTCCCAGAGAACAGCAAGAAAGGCAGAAGCCATGGAACTCGACATCACCGCTCTGGACCTGCTCCCCGCCGAGGAGTCCCCCCTCTACGTGTGCACGGTGACCTGCGCCAGGACCTGCAGCATCGGCGGCACCTGCCGGGTCACCAGCAGCTGACGCCTCTCCTCGCTCCGAGAGAGCGGGAAAGAGGCGGGCACCCGCGGACCTTGACGGCGACCGGAGAGAAAGGAGGAGAAGGCGATGGACCTCGACGTCACGGCCCTGGACATGCTCCCCGAGAGGGAGGAGTCCCGGCTGTACCCGTGCAACCACTCCTGTGAGTACACCTACCACTGCCAGCTCAGCTGCGAGGGCACCAACCGGTGACACCTCCTCCCCAGCGGGAGGAACGCGAGGAGATCGCGGATCTCCGAGGCGAAGGAACGTCACGGACCATCCCCGGAGTCCGCACCTCCAGAAGGACACCGCGGGCGTGTCCACGCCCGCGGTGATTCCGACCACGGAAAGGAAGAAGCCATGGAACTCGACATCACCGCTCTGGACCTGCTCCCCACCGAGGAGGAGAGCCCCCTGTACCCGTGCCAGGTCACCTGCAGCGGCAAGTCCTGCGAGCACACCTGCACCGGTCCCACCTGCGACTGGACCAACCCCTTCTGACGCCTCCCGCGTCGGGAGGGTCCCGGGGGACGACGGCCCCGCTCGGGGCCGTCACGACCACGGTGGCCCGGACCTCCTGCGGGGCGATACGCGCCCCGCAGGAGGCACACCTGAACATCGCCCGCGAGGCGGCCAACGCCCGCGGCGACTCCCATCACAGAAAGGCAGAAGTCATGGAACTCGACATCGTCGCCCTGGACCTGCTCCCCGCCGCCGCGGAGGAGTCCCAGCTGCAGCAGTGCAGCGGCCCCACCTGCGGCATCACCTGCAAGGGCCGCACCTGCAGCATGACCACCACCTGAGCACGTCCGCCTCGTGGGAGGCGCCGGAGCCCGGCGTCTCCCCGGGAGGACGGCCATGACGGCGCCGCGCCCGGTCACCGAACCGGGCGCGGCCCTTCCCGGCCGGGTGGCTCCCCAGCTGTGACGCCGCCGGAGAACCGAGAGAGGACAACGATGTCAGACCATGCGTCGGACGCGCCGGAAGAGCGAGTGACGCACAAGCACGGCGACCGGCTCCTCTGGTCGCTGACGCGTGGCGCGTGGGCGCCGCTGGCGGTGGCCACGGTGTCCGTCCTCACCTCCTCCGCCGCCGCACTGGCCCTGCCCGCCGCACTCGCCGCCGCGGTCGACGCGGTCCTGACCGGACGGGGAACGGCGGACGCCGTGACATGGCTCGCCCTCGTCATCGCCGTCGCCACGGGAGCCGAGGTCACCGGCGCGCTGGCCGGGGTGACGGCCACCGCGTCCGCCACGTCGGCCCTGCGCTCCCGCCTCACCGCCCACGTCCTGGGACTCGACACCGTCCAGGCGCGTCGGTTCCCCACCGGGGAACTGGCCAACCGCCTGGTGAGCAACACCGCGATCTCCGGATACGTCCCGCTGACACTGCTGTACACGGTCACCGGGCTTCTCACCTCCATCGGCGGCGCCGTCGGGCTGTTCCTGATCGACTGGCGGGTCGGTCTGACCTTCCTGGCCGGTGTGCCCGTCGCGATCGTCGTCATCCGCGTGTTCGTCGCCCGGGTCTCGGGGTTGTACGACCGCTACCAGGACGCGCAGGGCCACCTGGCCGCGCGCCTCACCGACGCCCTGGCCGGCATCCGTACCGTGCGGGCCTCGGGCACCGCCGACCGCGAGATCTCCCGGGTGCTCGCCCCGCTGGCGGAGCTGTCCGCCAGCGGGCACGCCCTGTGGCGCGCCCAGGCCCGCAGTGTGTGGCAGCTCTCGCTGTTCCTGCTGCTCGTCGAGGTGCTCGTGCTCGCGGTGGCCGGGCTCGGCATCGCCGACGGGCGTCTTGAGCCGGGCCGACTGCTGGCCGCGGCCGGTTACACCGCGCTGGCCCTGGCCGTCGTCGAGAGGATCGACTCGCTGATGGATCTCGCCCACGCCCGTTCCGCGGCCCGGCGGGTCGGGGAGGTGCTCGCCCTGCCCGCCCAGGTTCCCGGCTCCCGCCCGCTGCCCGAGGGCGCCGGAGCGCTCTCGTTCCGTGCCGTCACGGTGGCCGGCGACGGCCCGCCGCTCCTGGACGGTGTCGACCTGGAGATCCCCGCCGGGGCGCTGACCGCCGTCGTCGGGCGTTCCGGCGCGGGCAAGAGCACCCTCGCCCTGCTGGCGGGACGGCTGATGGACCCCGACCACGGCCAGGTGCTGCTCGACGGCCTGCCTCTCACGGAGGCCGACCCCGACGCGCTCAGGAACGCCGTCGCCTACGCCTTCGAACGCCCCGTGCTGCTGGGCGGCGACCTCCTGTCGGCCGTCGCCTACGGCCTGCCCGCCGACGCTTCCGACGTCCGCGAGGCGGCGCGCGCGGCGCACGTCGACGGCGTCGTCAGCCGCCTTCCCCAGGGGTACGGCACGCCCGCCGACACGGCCCCGCTGTCCGGCGGTGAGCTCCAGCGGCTCGGGCTGGCCCGCGCGCTGGTCAGGCGAGCCCGCCTGACCGTTCTCGACGACGCGACCTCCAGTCTCGACACGGCGACCGAGGCCCAGGTGATCCGGACCCTGACGGAGGAGATGCGCGGGCGTACCCGGCTGGTCGTCGCCCACCGCGCCACGACCGCCGCCCGCGCCGACCTGGTCGTGTGGCTGGACGACGGACGGGTGCGGGCCCGCGGTCCCCACCGGGAGCTGTGGCGGGACCCGGCCTACCGCGCCCTGTTCACCGCCGCCGCCCCGGTGCCCGGCGCCTCAGCGTCCGCCGCTCCGGCGTCCGGCGTCCCGGTGTCCGGCGCCGGTCGGGAGCCGACCGGCGGCGACCCGCTCCACGAGGAGGAACCGTGCCCGGTCCGTCCCTGACCCGCCCACGGCCCGGGCGGGACATCCCGCCGTCCGGGGCCGCCCCCGCGCAGGCCCCGCCGTACGGCGGTCGTCTCACGGGGGACGGCGGGCTCCGGCTGCTGGTGTCGCTGCTGCGTCCGCGCCCGCGTCCCCTGGCGGTGGCCGCGCTCTGGTCCGTCGTCGAGGCGCTGCCGACGCTGCTGTCCGGCCTTCTCATCGCCACCGCCGTCGACCGCGGCTTCCTGGCCGGGAGCCCGGGGACCGGTCTGGCCTGGCTCGGCCTTCTCGGGCTCACGATGCTCGTCCAGGCGGCGGCCGTCCGGATGATGTTCCCCGCCCTGGCGGCGGTGGTCGAACCGCTCCGCGACGACCTGGTCACCGCCGTCGTCACCGCCGCCGTCACCCGCGCCGCGAAGAGCGCGCGGCCACCGGACGCCGCCGCCGTGACCCGCCTCACCGAACAGGTCGAGACGGTGCGCAACCTGGTCTCCGCGCTGTTGCGGAGCACCCGTGCGCTGGGTGTCTCGCTCGTCGCCGCGCTGGGCGGCCTGCTGCTCCTGTCGCCCCTGCTCGCCGCCGTCGTGGCCGTGCCCGTCACCGTGGCGCTGGTCGTCTTCGTCCGGCTGCTCCGCGTGCTCGTGGCCCGCCAGCGCGCGCTCATCCTCGCCGACGAGGAGCTCACCGGACAGGTCACCCCGATCCTGGCGGGCCTGCGCGACGTCGCCGCCTGCGGGGCGCGCCGGCAGGCCTACGCGACCGTAAGGGCGGCCGTCGACACCCAGGTGGCGGCCACCCACGCCCTGGCCTGGGCCGGCCTGAGCCGTCGCCTGGTCGTCGCGCTCGGCGCGCACCTGCCGCTGCTCGCCCTGCTGCTCGCCGCCCGGCCCCTGATCGGGGACGGTCACCTGAGCGCGGGAGAGGTCGTCGGAGCGGCGACCTACCTGGCCACCGGCCTCGACCCGGCGCTGCGCGCCCTCACCGGCGTCGTCGGCGGCTGGGGCGTGACCCTCGCCGTCACCCTGCGCAGACTCGGCGAGACCATCGCCCCGCCGCCGGAACCGTCCGCCCCCGCACCTGTTCCCCCCGCTCCGTACGGCACCGCACCGCAGCCGGGACCGTCCGTCCCCGCGCCCGTCCCGCCCTCGCCGTACGGCACCGCCCTGGCGGCCGTCGCGGACGTGGAGCCGGTCGGCCACGGGCTGCGCCTGGAGAACGTGGGCTTCGCCTACGCGCCCGAGGCCACACCTGTGGTGCGTCACCTGGACCTCACGATCGCCGAGGGCGAGCACCTGGCCGTCGTCGGCCCCAGCGGCATCGGCAAATCCACCCTGTCCATGCTGCTGACCGGGATTCGCCGCCCCACCGAGGGCCGGATTCTGCTCGGCGGCCTGCCGATCGAGGCGGTCCCCGAACACCGGCTGCGGTCGTTGATGGCGCTGGTGCCGCAGGAGGCGTACGTCTTCACCGGCACCGTGGCGGAGAACCTCGCCTACCTCCGCCCCGAGGGCACGAGGGTCGCCGGCGAGAGGCTGGAGGCCGCGGCCGAGGCCGTGGGAGCCGGAGCGCTCGTCGAACGGCTCGGCGGGCTCCGGGCCACGATCGAGGAACCCGCCGCGCTCTCCGCCGGAGAACGGCAGCTCATCGCCCTGGCCCGCGTCCACGTCTCCCCGGCCAGGATCGTCGTCCTGGACGAGGCCACCTGCCATCTCGACCCGGCCGCCGAGCAGCGCGCCGAGGCGGCCTTCGCCGCCCGCGAGGGCACACTCATCGTGATCGCGCACCGCATGAGCTCAGCGGGCCGGGCCGGGCGGGTCCTGCTGATGGACGGCACCGCCGCGCTCACCGGATCGCATCGGGAGCTGGCGGCCCGATCGCCCCTCTACGCCGACCTGGTCGGCCACTGGCACGGCGGTGACCCGTCGGGGCACCGGCCGCCTGAGGGCTCCCGCTGACCTTCCGCTCCGCCCGCCGCCGACGGCGGCAGGGCGGAGCCGTGCCCGCAACGACGAAAGGAACCTCTGACATGGACGACATCCTCTCCGGACCCACCGACGTCATCTGGGACGTCACCTACGCCTGCCCTCTGCGGTGCGCGCACTGCTACTCGGAGTCGGGCAGGCGTCCGGCCCGGCAGCTGAGCCACGGTGAGATGCTCCGGGTCGCCGACGCGATCGTCTCCCTGCGCCCGGAGGCGGTGGAGTTCGGCGGGGGCGAACCGCTGCTGGTCAGGGAGATCTTCGACGTCGCCGAACACATCAGGCGGGCAGGCGTTCAGGTGAACCTCTACACCGGCGGGTGGACGCTCACCGCACAGATGGCCGAGCAGGCCACCCGGGTGTTCTCCCGGATCACCGTGAGCGTCGACGGGGCCGACGCCGCCGTCCACGACCGGATCCGGGGGAGGGTGGGCTCCTTCGACCGGGCGATGAACGCCCTGGCCCTCCTCGACGACGTCTCCGGCAGGCGTGTCGCGGAGGGCGCCGACCCCGTGGAGTTCGGGATCGACTGCGCGGTCGTGCGGAGCAACCTCCACCAGACGGAGGAGTTCTGCACGGCCGTCCTGCCTCGCTTCCCGCACGTCCGGTTCCTGAACTTCGGCGCCGCCGTACCGTCCGGTCTGGCCAGCAGGGCCGATTTCGCCGAGCACGAGCTGCTCACGAACGACCAGATCCGCGCGCTGACCGGCGCCGAGCACGTCGAGCGCCTGGTGTCGGCGGCGCCGCCGTCGGTGCGGGTGTCGGCCTCGGACAACGTCATCCTCCAGATGCGTCCGGCCTTCGTCGAGCAGGGTTTCGTGATTCCCCTGATGCAGGTCGAGCCCGACGGGGAGGTGCGCGCGATGCCCATCTACGAGGGGACCGTGGGCAGCCTCCTGACGGAGGAGCCCGCCGTACTGTGGCGGCGCGCCGTCGCACGCTGGAGCGACCCGTTCGTGGCCGAAGCCCTGTCGTCGGCCCGGTCGATGGGCGACTGGGCCGAGGCCACCCGCCGTATCGACCGCCACTTCGGCTCCCAGGAGGTCCTCCTGCGCATCGACCGCCGCCCCGCCTACCCGGCCCCCGCTCTCGGGAGGTGACGGAGAATTCGGAACCGCGGGAGCGATGCAGGTCGTCGCGCAGCCGCTGACCGGGAGGCGCGTGTAAGACCGAGCCGAAGACGAAGCAGTGGGGCAAGTGACAGGAGCCGACTGAAAACTCACCGATCGCGCTGTTCGGGCACGACTTGAGCTGAGCATCCGCCTGCTGGATCCGTAAGCGTAGACTTGTGGTCATGAGCGCCGGGCATGCGTATGAGGAGCTTCACCACCTGGTGGATCGGCTGTCGCCGGACCAGGCGCGTCGGCTCCTGCGCTTGGTGAAGACAGATCCGGAGCTGGCTGAAGCGACAGAAGAGGAGCGGTCCGGCCCGGTTCGGCGTCGTCGGCTGTCGATTGCCGGAATCGGCGCGTCCGGTGAGGGCGATCTGTCGGAACGGGTCGAAGATCTGCTGGTGGAGCGGTTCAATCGCTCAGTGTGAGCGCCACACTCCTGGATACCGGCCCTTTGATCGCTGTTGTCGATCGAGACGACAAACACCATGCTTCGTGCGTACGACTCCTTGAGGAGTTGGAGGGGCCACTACTTCTGCCGTCAACGATCCTGATCGAGGCCGGATGGACGATCAACCGGCATATGGGTCCTGCCGTGCATGCGCAGTTCCTCGATCTCGTTGTCGAAGAATTCGAGCTGGTCGACCTGCTTCCCGCAGATGTACGACGCATGGCTGAACCGGTCCGGCTTTACAGGAGCGCCCGACTTGACCCGGCCGACGTGTCCGTGGTCGCCATCGCGGAACGTCTGGGCATCACCCAGGTCGCGACGATCGACCGGAGGGACTTCAGTCTGATTCGCCCTCGACATGCGTCGGCGTTCAGATTATTGCCGGAGGTGCTTGCGTGACGGCCGTTATGGTCGTTCTGTGACTTTTCGGGTTGAGCTCATCACGCCCGCCAACGTCGAGGCGGCCATGAAGGTGAACGTCCGTCCTGAGCAGGAGCGGTTCGTCTCGCCGGTGGCGACCTCGCTGGCCGAGGCCTACGCGCACGGGGAGGCGGCCTGGCCGCGTCTCATCCTCGACGGTGATCGTCCGGTGGGTTTCCTCATGGCGTTCCTGAACATCGACTGGGACGGAAAGGGGGTCGACTTCCGTTCCGGGCTGTGGCGGCTCAACGTGGTTCCCGAGGCGCAGGGACGTGGGGTCGGCCGTTTCGCCGTCGAGGTGGTGGCCGCCGAGGTGCGGCGCCGGGGCGAGAGGCGGATGTACGTCACCTGGGAGCCGGGGGAGGACGGCCCCGAGGGCTTCTACCGGAGGCTCGGGTTCGAGCTGACGGGCGAGACGTCCGGGGGCGAGACGGTCGGGGTGCTGGACCTGGGCGAGGTCCCCTCCGGCGACCGGTCGTTCTGATCTGGCTCTGATCTGCGCTGCCTACTGTCGCGGACAACGCACCGGTTCCGCACCGACGGCCCGGTGACCGGACAGGTCCACGAAAGCAGAAGGCAGAAGACAAGAGGAGCCAGTCATGTACGAGTTCCCGTCGTTCACCGAGTCCGTCCGGCCCGCGGGGTCCCCCGAACCGCCGTTCCCCTACGCGCTCCTTGACGCGCTGCGGAGTTCGCCCGACAGTCCGATCTTCGAGCAGGGGACGCGGGTCGTCTCACGGGGTGAGCTGCTGGACCTCGTCGGGCGCATGGCCGGTGCGATGCTCGACGCCGGACTCGACCCCGCCCGGGGCGTCGCCGTCCACACGGGCGTCTCGCCGGAGGCGTTCGCCGCGCAGACGGCCGCGCACGTGCTGGGCTGCCGTGTCGTGTTCGTACGCCCGGGACAGACGCCGGGCCAGCTCGCCCACATGCTCGACACGGGGGTGGACGCCGTGGTCGTGGACGCCTCGACGGCGGATCCCGAGGTGTTCGCCGCCGCGGGGGCGGCCACAATACTGACCCTCGGCCCCCTCCCCGGGGACGTTCCCGGCGCGGTCGACCTGCTGGCCCACCAGGGCGGTGTGCGGCTGCCCGCTCTCCTGGGGCACCCCGACGACGTGGCCCTGATGGCCTTCACCAGCGGCAGCACCGGGCAGCCCAAGGGGTGCGCGCTCACCTACCGCGCGCTGGGGGAGAGCTGGTCGTGGCAGCCCAGGCTCTGGTCGCCGCTGGCGACCGAGCTGGCCGGGGCGTTCCGGCGCTATCTGCTGCTCGGCACCCTGTCCAGCCTGGTGGTCCAGGAGTTCCTGGCGTTGTGCCTGCTCGGCGGCGGTGTCGCGGTCATCCCCGAGGACGACGGACGGCCGCCGTTCCCGTACGCGATCGAGCGCCACCGCATCACCGGGGCCATCCTCCCGGTGCCCAGGCTGTGCCGCATGCTCGACCTGCTCCGCACGGAACAGGTCGACGTCAGCAGCCTGCGGGCGCTGATGGTCGCCGGGTCGCCGATCAGCCCGCACCGGCTGGCGGAGGCGGTCGAACGGATCGGGCCCGTCGTCTACCAGGCGTACGGGTCGAGTGAGGCCGGGATGATCTCCATGCTCACCCCCGGGGACTTCGCGAGGTTCCCCGACCGAGCCCTCGCCTCGGTCGGCCGCCCGCAGCCCAGGGTCGAGATCAGGGTGCTCGACGAGGAGGGCCGTCCGGTCGCCACGGGACGGACCGGGGAGATCCACGTCCGCAACGACTACCTCATCGCGGGCTACTGGGGGCAGCCGGAGGAGACCCGCGCGGTGCTGCGGAACGGCTGGCTGCGCACCCGCGACCTCGGCTACCTCGACGAGGACGGCCTGCTCTACCTGGTCGGCAGGACCAGGGACGTCATCATGGTCAACGCGATGGTGGTCTACGCCGGGCCGATCGAGCGTGTGCTGGCCGGTCACCCCGACGTGGCCGAGGCGTACGTGACCGGCGCCATGGACGAGCGGACCGGGGAGGCCGTACACGCCTTCGTCGTGCCCGCCCCCGGCCGTGTCCCGGACCTCGGCGAGCTGACCGCGCTGGTCGGCACCGAACTCGGCGCCGACAGCGTCCCCCGGACGATCATGTCGATCCCCGCCCCGCTGGTCGCGGCCAGCGGGAAACCGGACAAGCGCGCCCTGCTCGAACGGTACGGCTCCGGCCGTGCCGAGGAGGCAGGACGACTCTGATCAATCTCTGAGAATCACGCGCCAACACTGATGTCGTCCCGTTCGACCGTACGCAGTGACGGAGGCATCAGTGTCTGACAACACCCTTGACTATCTGGTGATCGGCGCCGGGCCCGCAGGCCTGCAACTGGGCCACTTCCTGCACCGGGCGGGGCGGAGGTACCGGATCCTGGAGGCGGGCCCCGAGCCCGGCCAGTTCTTCCGGACCTTCCCCCGCCACCGGATGCTCATCTCCATCAACAAGAAGCACACCGGACACCACGACCCGGAGCTCAACTTCCGGGTGGACTGGAACTCGCTGCTCTCGGACGACCCTGATCTGGTGTTCACCCGCTACAGCGACCGTTTCTTCCCCGGCGCCGACGACCTCGTGCGTTACCTCGGTGACTTCGCCGCCGCCCTCGACCTGCGGATCACCTACGGCGCCCGGGTCGTCGACGTCTCCCGCCCGGACGCGAAGGGGCCGTTCCGGGTGATCGACGGGCAGGGCCGGACCCACCAGGCCGAGCACGTGGTCGTCGCCACCGGGGTCTCCAGGACCAACGTCCCGGAGATCCCCGGCATCGAGACGGCCGAGGGCTACGACACCGCCTCCGTCGACCCGGCGGACTACACGGCCAAGCGGGTGCTCGTCATCGGCAAGGGCAACTCGGCCTTCGAGACGGCCGACAACCTCATCGAGACCGCCGCGGTGATCCACGTCGCGGGCCCCCACTCTGTACGGCTGGCCTGGCGGACCCACTTCGTCGGGCACCTGCGCGCGGTCAACAGCAACTTCCTCGACACCTACCAGCTCAAACTGGGAAACGCGGTGCTGGACGGCGACGTCAGGCGCATCGAGCGCCGCGCGGACGGCACGTACCTGGTGACCGTGAGCTTCGCCAGGGCCGACGAGGTCACCAAGGACATCCCGTACGACCGGGTGATCGTCTCCACCGGGTTCCGGTTCGACGCCTCGATCTTCTCCCCCGAGTGCCGTCCCGAGCTGACGATCAGGAACCGCTTCCCCGCGCTGACCCCCGCCTACGAGTCGGTCAACGTGCCCGGCCTGTACTTCGCCGGGACCATCACGCAGTCCCGCGACTTCAAGCGCGGCACCAACGCCTTCATCCACGGTTTCCGGTACGGCGCCCGCGCCCTGCACCGCATCCTGGAGACCAGGCACCACGACGCCCCCTGGCCCGGCCGGGACCTGCCCGCCGACCCCGGCGCGTTCGCGGACGCCGTACTCGAACGGGTCAACCGCAGCTCCGGGCTGTTCCAGCAGTTCGGGGTGCTGGCCGACGTCATCGTCCCGGACGGCGACGGCGGCGCGCGCTACCTGGAGGAGCTGCCGGTCGACTTTCAGGGCCCGCCGATCGGCGACGGCGGCCACTTCGCGATCACCCTGGAGTACGGCCCCGACCACGACAAGGTCGACCCGTTCGACATCTCCGTGTCGCGGATCAGGCAGGGCGACGCCTCCCGGGCCCACGAGGGCCACTACCTGCACCCGGTGGTGCGCCACTACCGGGCGGGGGTGGTCGTGGCCGTACACCACGTCACCGAGAACCTGGAGAACGACTGGACCTCCGAGGAGGTCCACCTGCGGCCGTTGCGGGAGTTCTTCCAGCGTCAGAGCCTTCCGGTCCCGGCGTGACGGCCATGCGCCCCCCACTGAACGTCAGGGAGTTCGAGGAGGCCGCCCGCGACCGCCTGCATCCCGCGCACTACGACTACTTCGCCGGTGGAGCCGGTGACGAGACGACCGTCCGGGCCAACGAGGCGGCGTTCGCGCGGCTCGCCCTGCTGCCACGTGTGCTGCGCGGCGCGGGCGAACCGAGGACCGGGGTCACCCTGCTGGGCGACCGGGCCGCCATGCCGGTGCTGGTCGCGCCGACCGCGTTCCACCGGCTCGCCGACCCCGAGGGTGAGAAGGCCACGGCCCGCGCGGCGGCCGCCGCCGGGACGATCATGATCGTGAGCATGGCCTCGACCGTCGCCGTCGAGGACGTCGCGGCGGCGGCTCCGGAGGCCACCCTGTGGTTCCAGCTCTACGTCCAGCCGGACATGGCCTTCACCGAGAGGATCGTCCGGCGCGCCGAGGCGGCCGGATGCACGGCGCTGGTCGTCACGGTCGACTCTCCCGGCAGGGGACGGCGGGAGCGGGACCTGCGCAACGGCTTCGACGACCTGCCGGAGGGCATGTGCTGCGAGAACCTGCGCGACGGCGACCGGGTGCGGCCGATCGTCATGTCGCCGGACATCTCCTGGCGGCACATCGACCTGCTCAGGCGGATGACGGAGCTGCCCATCGTGCTCAAGGGCGTCGTGCGTCCCGCCGACGCCTGCCGCGCGCTCGACCACGGCGTCTCCGCGCTGTTCGTCTCCAACCACGGAGGCAGGCAGCTCGACACCCTCCCGGCGACCGCCGACCTGCTGCCGGGGATCGTGGCCGCCGTCGGCGGGGCCGTACCGGTGCTGCTCGACGGCGGGGTCCGGCGCGGGGTGGACGTGGTCAAGGCGATGGCGCTCGGAGCCTCGGCGGTCGCGGTCGGCCGCCCGGTGCTCTGGGGTCTCGCGGCCGAGGGCGAGCGCGGCGTGGCCCGGGTGCTCGGGCTGCTGCGCGAGGAGGTCGAGCGGGCCCTCGTCCTGTGCGGCGCCGCGTCGGCGCACGACCTCGACCCAGAGCTGGTACGGCCATGCTGACCGCGCTGACCGTGTCGTTCGCAGCCGTCCTGATCAGCCTGCCCTGGTGGCTTCCCGCACGGATCGTCGCGCTGCGGGTGCGCGTCCTCACCAGGATCAACGGCGAGGAGAGCATCCCGGTCCCCGGTGACCTGGTCGGCATCGACCGGTTCAGGGAGGTCTACTCCCACCCGGCCGCCTCGGGCCGGAGCAGGGGAGCCGTCCTGTCCGACCTGTTCTGGTACTGGCTGGCACCGGGACCCGAGATGCACCAGGAACACCTGGAGGCGGGGGAGCGCTACGACGCCGTCGCCCTGGCCACCCGGCGGATCCTGGCCGTGCCCCGGACGAGGGTCGAGGAGCTCACTCGCCGCTGCGTCAACCGGGCGCTGCGGGACAGGCGGGGGATGGTACGGCTGCGCGACCTGATGATGCCGGTCTGGGCGGAGTTCTCCTACGAACTCGTCTTCGGCGAACCGTGTCCGCCGAAGGCCCGTGACCTGATCGTCGGCAACGCGGACGACGTCGTCACCTCACTCAAGTGCTGCGGCCTGCGGCACATGGACCGGCGTGACCGGCTGACCGGATACCTCGTCGAACGGCTGCCCGAGGTGCGGCACGAGCTTCCCCAGGACCTGTCGGCCAGGGAACAGGCGCTGTACCTGCAGGGGGCCTTCTTCAACACGGCGGTCGTCCAGATGTCGGAGGCGACGGCCCACGTGCTGATGGTCCTGGCCCAGCACCCCCGGGTGCAGAAGGCGGCGCGGGGCGGCGACGACCGGTATCTGGACCAGGTGATCTCGGAGACGCTGCGGCTCTACCCGCTGTTCGGCATCGCCCACCGCGTCACCACCGGGGAGATCCCCCTCGGCGAGGGCGCCGCGATCCCGGCCGGTTCCGTGCTGTGCTTCAACTACCCCGAGTTCCACCGCGCGGGCCTGCCCGACCCGGACCGCTTCGACCCGGCCCGTTTCGCGGCGCGTCCGGCCAGGGAGATCAACCACATCCCCTTCGGCATGGCCGCGAACCGGCCCTGCCCCGCGTGGCGGCTGGCGCCGATCGCCCTGCGGGTGGCCGTACGGGAGACCCTGCACGCCTGCGAACTCGACTCGACCGCCTCCCACACCCGGTCCCTGCCCAACAGGGGGCCGTGTCTGCTGACCCCCCTGGGAGCCGGGCGCGGCCCGGAGGTCCGGGTGAAGTTGCTGTTCATGCGGTTCAGGGACCGCTGGGAGGACGTGTGGCGCAGCCTCGTGCAGCTCGTCCTCGGCACCTACATGGTGTGGGACGCCCGCAGGCTGCGGCTGTGCGAGCGCCACTTCGCGCAGGAACCCCATCCGGTCGGCGTACGGAGGCACGAGTCATGAGCGGTTTCCTGGCCTTCACCCAGGCCTCCCCGGTCGATCCCAACCTGGGGCTGGTCCTCAGGGTGCTGCCCGCCCTGGTCGTGATCCTGCTGGCGGCGGCGGTGTGCGGCCGGCTGGCGACCATGGTGATGCAGCCACGGGTCGTCGGTGAGATGGTCGCCGGGGTCCTGCTCGGGCCGACGCTGCTGGGCGCCGTGTTCCCCGGCGCGCAGGAGGCCCTCTTCCCCGCCGACGTCCGGCCGATCCTGTACGTGCTCAGCACCATCGGGCTGACGCTGTACATGTTCCTGGTCGGGGCGGGGATGGACCACAGCGTCCGGATGCCGGGGGAGACGCGCAGGGCCACGGCGCTGGCCGCCTCGGGGATTCTTCCGTCCCTGGTTCTCGGCAGCGCCCTCGGGTTCCTGCTGTGGGATCGTCTCTCCCGGCCCGACGTCGGCCGTGTGGAGTTCGCCCTTTTCCTCGGCGGCGCGCTGTCGCTGACCGCCTTCCCCATGCTCGCCAGGATCCTGTACGAACGCGGCCTTGAGAACACCCGCATCGGCAGGATCACCCTGGTCGCGGCCTCCATCGACGACGCCGTGGCGTGGTGCCTGCTCGCGGTGCTCTCGGCGGTCCACCTGGGCACGGGCGGCGGTGACGCGCTGCGCACCATAGGTCTGGCGGTGGTGTTCACGGCGGTGATGCTCGGGGTGGTCGCCCCGCTGCTGCGCCCCCTGGGCCGTGAGGTCGAGCGCACCGGCCGTCTCGGCGCCGGCGCCGTCTACGTGATCGTCCTGGTGCCGCTCACGGCCGGTTGGCTCACCGACTGGATCGGCGTCTACTCGGTGTTCGGCGGCTTCGTCGCCGGGCTGGCCATGCCCCGCGAGGCGGCGTTCCGTCAGGCGCTGCACGGCCGCATGATGGACGTCGTCTCGACGCTGCTGCTGCCGGTCTTCTTCGCCTTCTCCGGGTTGAACACCCATCTCGGCGGCATCACCGGCGGTTCGATGCTGCTGGTGCTCGTCGCGATCCTGTTCACGGGTTTCTGCGGGAAGTACTTCGGCTGCGCGCTGTCCACGAGGGCGCTGGGGTTCGGCTGGCGTGAGTCGTGGGCGATCGGCGCCATCATGAACGCCCGGGGGCTGATGATCCTCATCTTCATCAACATCGGCCTGGCCCAGGGCCTGATCACCCAGGAGGTCTTCGCGATGCTCGTCCTGGTGGCGGTGCTCACCACGGCGGGGGCGCTGCCGCTGTACAAACTGGCCATGCCCGAGCGCCACGAGCGGGCGAGCATCCAAGAGCCCGCCGGGATCGGTGAGGCGGAACACGGACGGGAGGCGGCGCCGGTGAGCGGATGATCATGCCTGGTCACCGGGACCGTGACGGGCTGTGGCGCGGGCGCGACGCACGCGCCACGCCTGCGCCACGCCTGCCTTTGCGCCAGAGTTGACTAGAAATTTACCAATATCAGTGCAATTGTTGACCAGTGGCACGGATACCGGCGACATCCGAACCGCGCTCTTCCCGGCTGCTGCTCGTCGAAGACGACCGTGATCTGGCGGACATGCTGGCCGAAGTGTTCGCCGACCAGGGATACACCGTAGACCTGGCACCGGAGGGGCAACGTGGCCTGCACCTGGGTTTGAGCCGCGGTTACGACATCATGATCATCGATCGGGGACTGCCCGCGATCGACGGGCTCGACCTGCTGCGACGGCTGCGCAGGCAGGCCGTCACCGTGCCGGTGCTGGTGCTCACGGCCTTCGGCACGACCGCCGACCGCGTCAGCGGACTCGACGCAGGCGCCGAGGACTACCTGGTCAAGCCCTTCGAGATCGACGAGCTGCTGGCCAGGGTGCGCGCCCTGCGGCGCAGGAACCTGGACCAGGCCAGACTGCTGCCGCTCGGCGCGGCCTGGCTCGACTCCGACTCCCACCTCGTACGGTTGCCCTCCGGCGAGCAGGTGACCCTGTCCGGTCAGGAGTGCCGCCTGCTCCACGCGCTGGCGGTCCGCCCGAGGCAGGTGCACACCCGCGACTCGTTGCGGCAGCGGGTCTTCGACGGGGCCCAGACCGAGTCGATCGTGGACACCTACGTCTACTACCTGCGCAACAAACTGGGGCACGGCGTCGTACGCACCGTACGGGGCGTGGGGTACCGCCTGGGTGAGCTGTGAACGGGCGGCGGCGCTTCGACCCGGAACGGCGGCTGCTGATCCGGACCCGCCGCCGGATCACCGTGCAGATCGCGGGCGGATTCACCCTCGTGCTCGCGCTCATGGGCGCGATGGTCTACTACGTCACGGTCAACGGCCAGGACGTCGCCGCGCGGCGTGACCTGTTCGTGGCGGCACGGTCGGCCTCGATCACCCAGCCCCCGCCCTGCATGTGGCTGTTCGAGCTGGGCGGAGGCACCGTACGGAGGTCTCCCGGGTCCCCGGACCGGCTGCCGGTGCGCGCGTTCATGGACCTGGTCGCCGCGGACGGGCGGCCCCGGGTCGAGGTCGCCGAGGTCGGCGGGCTGACCTACCTGATCAGGACCCAGCGACGTGACGACGTCGTGGTGCAGGCGGTGATGGACCTGCGCTTCCGGATAGCCGACCGGGAACGGCTGCTGAGCACCCTCGGCGCCGCCGAACTCGCCGGGCTGCTGGCGGCGCTGCTGATCGGCCAGGTCCTCGCGGGCCGGGCGATCGCGCCGCTGGGCGAGGCCCTCGACCGGCAGCGGCGCTTCACCGCCGACGTCAGCCACGAACTGCGCACCCCGCTGACCCGGCTGCACGTCCGCGCCCAGCTCACCGCCCGGCACCTGCGCCGGGGGTCGGAACCGCTCCTGGCCGTCGGCGACGTCGACCAGCTGGCCGCGGGCATCGGGCAACTCGGCGAGGTGATCGAGGACCTGCTGCTGTCCACCCAGCTCCGACGGCGGCTCCAGCCGTTCGGCCCGGTCGACCTGGCCGCGCTGACCGAGGAACTCGCCACGGCGGAGGCGGGCCGCGCCGAGCAGCGCGGGGTGACGATCGAGGTGAGGAAGGGTCCCGGCGAGCACGTCGTGCGCGGAGCGCGGTCCGCGCTGCGCCGGGTGATCTCGGCGCTGCTCGACAACGCGCTGCGGCACGCCCGCGAGGGCGGCGACATCTGGATGACCCTCCGCTCGGGTCCCGAATGGGTCCAGCTCAGCGTGCGGGACGACGGCGTCGGACTGGACCCGCGTGACGGTGAGCACCTGTTCGCCAGACATGTCGGCAAGCCCCACCAGGGAGGCCTGGGCATCGGTCTCGCCCTCGTGAGCGAGGTGGTGGACGCCCACGGCGGCACGGTCGGCGTGGACGGACGGCCGGGCGCCGGTGCCACGTTCACCATCCGCCTTCCGGCGCACCCCGGCGGCGACGGCGCACCGCGCTCCCCCCGGATACGGCTCCCGCAGCAGGTGCGCAACCGGGCGCACAGGAAGACGCGGGTGCCGGTCCCCGAGTACGGCGAGGGCCGCCCGTAGGCGGCATGGTCGGCGTCACCGGCCTGCCGGGACGGCACGCTCGGAGGCCCCCGTGATCCGGGCGAGTTCGTCCGGCAGGGGATAGGGGCGTTCCACGGGCAGCATGTCCGTGATGTCATGGCCGTCGCGCAGTGCCTGACGGATGTCGTGGACCCGGCCGGTCAGGTCGGTGATCCGCAGTGTCCACCGGTCGAGATAGCGGGTCACGGCGTCGCCGGAGAGGCCGATCTGGATCGACCGGTATGACAGGGGATTGTGGCGCGGGCCGCGTTCCGGGTCCCACTGGACACGCACCGGGCTCTCCCGCAGGCGCCGACGCCAGACTTCGGGATCGACGCCGTCGCCGGGGTGGCTGAGGCAGGAGTGCCGGAGTGCCCACTCGAAGCCCTCCCGGCTGATGTCGACGGCCAGGACCCTGGTCTGACCGGGCTTGGTGGCATAGCCGCAGCGGTACATCATCCAGAGAAAGGAGGGTTTGATCCAGGTCATCCGTTCGCGCTTGAAGGGCGGCACGAACCGCTGGGCGGCGACGGCCGGGTCCGCGATGGCGGGGTCGTAGGCCTGGTAGACGGTGATGGCCTCCTCGGTGAAGGCCGCGCGGATCTGGCGATAGGGGATGGTCATGTCCCCGAGCATGGTGAGCCGTGTGTAAGCCCCGCAACGGGATTTAGCGGGCGGTCACCGTCGGTTTCGCAGCACCTCAAGGCGTTGCCGGTACTCCTCGGCGTCGACCTCTCCCCGGGCCAGCCGTTCGGCCAGCACCTCTTCCGGAGGGACCCGCCCGCCCGCCGCGAGCCAGCCTGTCCGCCGCCCGCCGCTGACGTAGTGGAGCAGCGCGACGATCCCGGCGATGATCAACACCCACAGCAGGATCGTCGTTATGCCCATGACCAGCCAGGAGCCGATTCCGTAACCCCACATCATCGTCGGTCCCCTTCCCGAGAGGTACCTTCAGCCTTCCTCCGCCGAGTCCGTACGAAAGAGGGCCATTGGTCCCGCGACCGGCGCCGATGGTCCCGGCGCGGCTACCAGCCGAGTTCGTCGCAGCCCCGGTGGTCGGCCGGCTCGATCTGCAGGGTGGCGTGCTCGACGCCGTGGCGGGTGCGCAGCAGGTGACGCGCGCGGTCCAGTACGGCGTGGCCGTCGGCGAAGTCGGTGGCGACCAGGTGGGCGGTGGCCACGTTCATGCCGGAGGTCAGCGTCCACAGGTGCAGGTCGTGCACGTCGCGTACCCCGTCGATGGCGGCCAGGTCCGCGGCCACCGCGGCGGCGTCCATGCCCTCGGGCACGTGCTGGCCCAGGACGGCGAAGACCTGGCGGCCCAGCGACAGGGCACGCACCGCGACGAAGACGCCGATGGCCAGCGCCACGACGGTGTCCCACAGCACCTGGCCGGTGGCCGCGACCAGCCAACCGGCGATGATGACGCCGACCGATCCCGCGGTGTCCGCGACGACCTCCAGGTAGGCGCCCCTGACGTTGAGGCTCTCACCGGCGCCGGAACGCAGCAGCAGCAACGCGACCAGGTTGACGAGCAGGCCGATGGCGCCGACGACGAGCATCGGGCCGGAGGAGACCTCGGCGGTCTGACCGATACGGCCGACGGCCTCGACCACCACGTACACCGCGACGCCCAGCATCAGCATCACGGCCAGCAGGGAGGCGAACACCTCGGCCCGGTAGGAGCCGTAGCTGCGCCTGCCGGTGGTGTCGGGCCGGGTGGCGATCTTCGTGGCCACCAGCGCCGCGCCGAGGGTGACCACGTCGGCGGCCATGTGCCCGGCGTCGGAGAGCAGCGCCAGCGAGCCGGAGACCAGTCCGTAGCCGAGTTCGACGACGAAGAAGGCGCCGATCAGCACGAAGGACAGGGCCAGCCGCCTGCGGTGACGGCCTCCCGCGTGTCCCTGGACGTGCCCGTGGCCGTGTCCGGTTCCCATCTCAGCTCTCTCCGTCGCGCTCGGGGTGCAGAAGCTCGGTGTGCTCGATGTGGACCAACGCCACGTCGAGGAGCATCCGCACGTGCGGGTCCGCCAGCCGGTAGTAGACCATCCGGCCCGCGCGGCGGCTGGTCACGACACGGTGGGCGCGCAGCAGCCGCAACGCGTGCGAGGCGGCCGACTCGCTCTGCCCGGTCACCGCGGCCAGGTCGCACACGCACATCTCCCCCTCAAGCAGGGCGACCAGCAGTCTCAACCGGTTGGCGTCCGACAACAGGCCGAAGACGTCGGCCACGTCGGAGAGATCACGGGGGGCGGGCATGCGCTCCCGCACGTCGGCGACCCGGTCGGGATCGACCTTCCTGACGACACATCCGTCAATCGATGGAACATCTGAATAGGTATTCATATGAGCAGATTAGCGAGTGGGGTCACCGGGCTGTCAACCGGCCCGCGTCGGCCGGGCCGGTCCGGCGGGTCCGCGGCGGCCGGGTCGGCTGACCCGTGCTGGTCGGTACGGCCGGTCCGCGTTGGCCGGTACGGCTGGTCCCTGTTGGTCGGTACGGCTGGTCCGCCCGGTCGGTACGGCGCACGCCGCGGACGGTGGCGCACGCCGTGGTGCGCCACCGCCGCTCTCTCACCCGGGATCACCCGGCCTCGCCGCCATGCCCACGATGACGCCGGGGTGTCCGAGGGCGCGGGGGACCTACCCCTGGGTCCCCTTGCGGCGCGTGATCAGCCACGCGCCCGCCCCGGCGAGTACGACGACCGCGCCGACCGGCCACACCCACCCGGGCAGGCCGGAGGTGCCGCTCGGCTCGGACGCGGCGGCGGAGGATGCGGTGGCGGCCGGGGGAGGGACGGCCTCGGAGGGGTCGGCGGAGGCCTCCGCCGTACTCGCCGGTGTGGAGACCGACGGCGACGGGGACTCCGGGGTGGGAGAGGGGCTGTCGGGGTCGGCGATCACGGTGAAGGGGATCTGACCGCTGATGGGGTGACCGTCGGAGGAGGCCACGTGCCAGGCGATCTGGTAACGACCCGGGGCCAGCTGGTCGGGCACCTTGGCGCGGATCGTGCTCCCCTCGTCCGGCGCGTCGAGCTTGGTCGTCTCGTCGCCGGGGCCGGTCAGGACGACCTTGGCGAAGCGCATACGGGAGGAGAACTCCAGGGTGACGGTCTCGGGGCTGGTCACCTTGGCGTTGGCGGCCGGTGAACTGCTCTTGAGACGGTCATGGGCGAACGCCGGTGAGGCGGTGCCGATCAGCACCAGCAGGCAGCCGACGGCGGCTGCCAGGACGGTGCCGACGGTTCGGCGCGGCGATGCCGCCGAGGTCAGGAATGACAAGGTGGGGACTCCCGAAGACGGCCCGGCGATGGCCGGGGCGAAGGCGACGCCCGAGCGTGCGGGCGTCGATGACACGGGTGCGCCGCTCCCCGGAGGGGGCGGCGTCGTCCGCGGGAGGTCCACGGCGGTGGATCGTGGAGGTGGGCCACCGCCGGGCGAGGCCGGAGGAGGGCCACGACGCGGGGGCGACGGGCCGAGGCGTCGGCGGGTCGTCGGAGGCGGCGGACGGCGGCCGGAGCAGTAGGGGCCACGAGGGCCGCAGCAGGCGCAGCATGAGCCAGAAGGCGCTCTCGCCCCGGTGTAGCCACCAGCCGCTCATCGCCCCGACCGCGAGGTGGACCAGCGCCATGCCGACCGCCTGGTGCCCGTGCCCGTCCTGGGCGGCGAACCCGCCGGAGGTGCGGGCGAACAGCTCGTGCAGCAGCACCTGGGCGCCGATCGTGGTGCCGACCACCGCCGCCGGTGGGTGCTCACGGCCGACGAGCGGCAACACCACGACCAGGAGGCCCGCCGCGCCGGCCGCGAGGGCCGCGACGGAAAGCGAGGCCCCCGCGCTGAAGGCGTGCCCGCCCGCCGAGACCGCCAGGCAGGCGGTGGTGAACGCCAACGCCCGTAGCAGGCGCAACGTCATCGGTAAGGGCGGCACATGTCCCATCTTGCCGTCCGATGTCGCATTGGCAACCGCCACGCTGACCCCAGGCCCGACTGGCTACTCTCTGTCATAAATCGATGACGAAGGGTGATGTACGGTTGTGGGGTGATCGCACCGATGCGACGAGCCGTACAGCGCGCGGGCCTCTCCCTCGTGCTGTGCCTGGCCGCGCTCGCGGCGGCCCTGCTCGCGCATCTGATCCTCTCCGCCGCCCACACCCAGGTGGCGCATCACCATCACGGACCCGGCCCGGGGCAGTCGGGCATTTCCGTCACCGTGGCCGGTTCGCCGCGGGAACGGGTGCCGGAGCGCTGCCCCGCCCCCGATCCGCCGGAGCACGACCACAGCCTGTGCGGGGCGGCGACGGTGGCGCCCGCCACCGAGGCGCGCCCGCTGTCGTCCGGTCCCTTCACCGGCCTGCCGGTCATGGCGTCGCCGCAGGCCGCACCGGCGCCGACGACGCGGCGCGCACGACCGGTCCACGCCCTGCCCGGAACCACCGTGCTGATCTCCAAATCCGTCTTCCGCATATAGGCCGTCCCGTGCGGGCGCGCCCTTCGACGACTCACCTTCCGGTCCGAGCCGTGGCTTCGGCGTGCCCGAGAACCAGCCGACCATCTCACGTCCACGGGAAACGGATCATGACAGACACACTCAGCGAAGCGCGGACCATCACCCCCGTCCTCAGCCGGTTGGTCACCGGCGGCACCTGCCACACCCTCGAACACGTGGTCGGTAACACGCCGACCCTGTGGATCCCGGACATCGCCGCGGGCACCGACCGCGGATTCTGGGCCAAGCTGGAGGGAGGCAACCCCGGCGGCATCAAGGACCGCTCCGCCCTGTACATCGTCGAGCGCGCCCGCGAGCGCGGGCACCTGGCTCCCGGCGCGCCCATCGTCGAATCCACCAGCGGAACCTTCGGGCTGGGACTCGCCCTGGCGGGCATCGTCCACGGCCACCCGGTCACCCTGGTCAGCGACCCGGGCCTGGAGGCGCCGATGCGGCACCTGCTGGCCGCCTACGGCGCCCGCGTGGTCACCGTCACCGAGCCCCACCCGGTGGGCGGCTGGCAGCAGGCCCGCCGCCTGCGGGTCGGGGAACTGCTGGCCGAGTCTCCCGGCGCCTACTGTCCCGACCAGTACGCCAACCCCGACAACGTCGCCGCCTACACCTCGCTGGCCACCGAACTGGCCGGGCAGCTTGGCCGGATCGACGTCCTGGTCTGCGCGGTCGGCACCGGCGGCCACAGCGCGGGAACCTTCCGCGCGCTGCGGCGTTTCCACCCTGACCTGCGCCTGGTCGGCGTCGACTCCGTCGGCTCGACCATCTTCGGCCAGCCCGCCCGCCACCGCTTCATGCGCGGCCTGGGCAGCAGCATCCATCCACGCAACGTCGACTACGCGGCCTTCAGCGAGGTCCACTGGGTCGCCCCGGCCGAGGCGGTGTGGGCCTGCCGTCGCCTGGCCGCGATGCGGTACGCGACCGGAGGCTGGAGCGTCGGCGCGGTGGCCCTGGTGGCCTCCTGGCTGGCGCGTACCTCACCCGGCCACACCCGGATCGCGGCCGTCTTCCCCGACGGTCCCCACCGCTACGCCGAGACCGTCTTCAACGACGACTACTGCGCGGCCCACGGCCTGTGCGGTACCCCGGCGGCCGACCCCGACCGGATCGGCCATCCGACCGAGCGGGAGGTGACGCGCTGGACCCGGTGCGCGAACGTGCTCGACCCCGTGGGCCTGCCCGCCGTACAGGGGAGCGTCGTGCCCGCCGTACAGGGAGACGCCGCGCGGGGGAACTCCGCGCGGGGAGGCGTCACGCAGGAAGCCCCCGTCCCGGGAGGTCCCGCGCCGGGCGGCCTTCCGCCGGGAAGCCCCACACCGGAAGGTCCTGAGCCGGGAAGTCCCACGCTGGGGGACCCCGCGCCGGGAGGTTCCGTTTCGGGAGGCCGCAGGTGAAGAGCACCCTGGCCCTGACCCGCTCCTTCGAGCGTCCCATACGGCTGCTGCTGGTCAACCAGCTCACCATCAACATCGGCTTCTACATGCTGATGCCGTACCTCGCCGGGCACCTGTCGACCACCCTGGCCCTGCCCACCGCGCTGGTCGGTCTGATCCTGGGTGTGCGCAACCTCAGCCAGCAGGGCCTGTTCCTCCTCGGCGGAACGCTGGCCGACCGGCTGGGCTGCAAACCCCTGATCGTCGCCGGTTGCGCCCTGCGCACCGTGGCCTTCGCCCTGCTGGGGGTCGCCGACTCCCTGCCGGTGCTGCTGGTCGCCTCGGGGTTGGTCGGGCTGGCGGGCGCGTTGTTCAACCCGGCGGTGCGCACCTACCTCGCCGCCGAGGCCGGGCCCCGCAAGGTCGAGGCCTTCGCCGCCTTCAACGCCTTCTACCAGCTGGGCATCCTGATCGGGCCGCTGATCGGCCTGGTGCTGGACGCGATGGCCTTCAGCGTGGTGTGCCTGACCTCGGCGGCGATGTTCGCCGTCCTGACCGTCGCCCAGGTGCGGGCCCTGCCCGCCCGGGCACCGTCCCGCCCCGACGACGAACGGCGGCGGCCCGGTGTGCTGCAGGACTGGCGCGCCGTGCTGACGAACCGGTCCTTCCTGCTGTTCTCCCTGGCCATGACCGGTTCCTACGTGCTGGGCTTCCAGGTCTATCTGGGGCTGCCGCTGGAGATCCGCAGGGTGAGTTCGAGCGAACTCGGCGTCACCGGCGTCTTCGTGGTCTCGGCGGTGCTGACCGTCGTCCTGCAGGCCAGGCTGACCGCCTGGGCGCAGGCGCGCTGGCGGCCACCCCAGGCCATCGCCAGGGGTCTCGCCCTGATGGGCCTGTCCTTCGTGCCCGTCGCCGTGAGCACCCTGTGGCTGCAGGGGCCGGTCCCACCGGGCCCCGTGGCCTGGGCTTTCACCCTGGCACCGGCCCTGACGACGGCGGCCCTGCTGAGCGTGGCCACCATGATCATCTATCCGTTCGAGATGACGACCATCGCGGCCTTCGGCGGTGACCACGCCGTGGGCACCTTCTACGGCCTCTACAGCACCCTGGCCGGAATCGGCATCGCCACCGGCAACCTGCTCACCGGATGGACCCTGGACGTCGGCGCGCGCGTCGGCCTGCCCGCCCTGTCGTGGCTGGCCCTGACGGTGATCGGTCTCGCCTGCGCCACGGCCGTCGCCGCCCTCGACCGTACGGCGGGCCTGCCCCAGCCCGCCCAGGCCGTCACGGCGTAACGCGCCGGATGCGGGGCGCGGGGGGCGCCTCCCGCGCCCCGCGCTCAGCTCCCCATCCGGCGCGCCAGGTCACGCACCGCTCCGGCCAGCAGGTCCACCTCGTCCCGCGAGGTGAACAGCGCCGGGGTCACCCGCACACAGGCGCCCCCGACCAGCCCGCCACGACGAACCGTGAAGATCCGGTACCGGTCCATCAACTCGGTGGTGATCGCGGCGTTGTCCGCCTCGGACGTACGGCCGGCGATCCGGAAGGCGGTGATGGCACCGTACATGCCGTCCTCCTCGGGGGTGAGGACCTCCACGTTGGGCACCTCCAGCACCTGGCTCACCCAGCGGTCCCGCAGGAACCGCAGCCGCGCCTGCTTGACCGCGGCGCCCAGCCGGTCGTGGAAGTCCAGGGCGGCGCCGACCGTCAGGACGGGGGCGACGTCCTGGGTGCCGCAGTGCACCCGGGAACGGATGTCGTCGGCGGGATAGGACTCGTCGCAGAAGGCCGGTTCGACGTCGGCCAGACGGCTCGCGCGGATGTGGATGAAGCCCGTGCCCAGCGGCGCTCCCACCCACTTGTGCAGGGAGAACACCCCGAAGTCGGCCCCCAGGTCGGCCATCGTGAAGTCCAGATGCCCCCAGGAGTGGGCGGCGTCCACGATCACGTCCACGCCGCGCTCGCGCGCCATCGCGACGATCCGCTCGACCGGTGTCACCAGGCCGGTGATGTTGTTCATGTGGCTGAGCAGCAGCAACCTGACCCGCGGGTGCTCCTTCAACGCCGTGGCGTAGGCGTCGAGCACCGTCTGCCGGGTCGCGGGCTCCGGGATGGTCAGCCGTTCGACCTGGACCCCCCGCCGCTGCCGTAGCCAGTTCATGGCGTACCGCCCACTGTGGTAGTCCAGGTCGGCGTACATCACCGCGTCGCCCGGCCGCAGCCGCCGATACCCGGCGATCAGCAACTGCAGGGCCTCCGTACCGCCCCGGGTCAGGGCGATCTCCCCGGGCTCCACCCCCACCACGGCCGCCACCCGCCGCCTGACCTGCTCCGCCTCGTCCTTGTAGGTGGTGCGCAGCAGGTGGGAGCTGTACTCGTTGAGCCGGTCCGTCGCCCGGTGGTAGGCCAGGCGCACCGGCTCGGGCATGATCCCGTAGTAGCCGTTCTCCAGGTTCACGAAGTCGTCGCTCACCCGGTACTGCCGTGCCACCGACCGCCAGAAACCCTCGTCCCGGGCGACCTGTTCAGGCGTGGCACCGACCGGAACGACCGGGACCGGCGTGTCGTCCCCACGACCGGCGAGGGCCGACGCGCCACCCCCACGACCGGCGAGAGGTGGTACGGCCAGCGCCCCCAGCCCGGCCACCATCCTCCGCCTCGACAGGCTCCCCGAAACGTTCATCGAACACCTCCACGCCGACCGGTTCGTCATCACACTGTGCGACCGAATGACTCCGGGCCTGGGCATTCGCGCGGTACGGGCGTGGCGCGGGGCCCGCGGGCCGTACGACCCACGGGCCCGGTCCGGCCGGTCGGTGCCCTCCATGAACAGGGCCCCGTCGCCTCAGCCGCAGAACTCGGCGTTCAGGGCCTGGTTCATGGCCTGGTCGACGGCGGCGTCGTTCGAGGAGGGAAGGGCGGTGGCGGCGACGGTGATGCCGCGGCGGTCGCTGTGGAAGCTGTAGGTCGCGTAGCCGGGGATGTGTCCCTTGTGCCCCCAGACGGTGGTGCCGCAGGTGAGAGTCAGTTTCATCAGGCCCAGACCGTAGCCGAAACCGGGAGCGGCCGGGACGGTCCGTTTCATCTGGGCGAGCGAACCGGAGGAGAGGACCTGACCGTGGAGCAGCCGGTCGAAGAAGCGGTTGACGTTGGAGGCGGTGGAGATGAGGGCGCCGGCGGCCCAGGCGTTGGAGGGGTTGAAGGCGGTGATGTCCTCGGGACGGTTGTTCTCGTCGCGTATGTAGCCGTGGGGGTGGGGGCCGACGATGGTGCGGGCAGTGGTGGGCAGGGTGGTGGCGAGCAGGCCCTGCGGGGCGAGGAGACGGGTGAAGAGGGCGATGGACAGGCTCCGGCCGGTGATCTTCTCGATCAGCAGGCCGAGGGCGGCGTAGCCGGTGTTGGAGTAGGCCCACCGGGCCCCGGGGTCGGAGGTGGGCGGCAGGCCGGTGCCGATGCCGATCAGCTGACGGGGGGTGTAGGTGGTGGCGGCCAGACGGCGCAGTCCGGCGGGGGTCTCGTCGAAGGTGGCGGCGTAGTCGGCGACGCCGCTGGTGTGGTTGAGCAGCATCCGGACGGTGATCCGATCACCGTGGGGCAGCAGGCCCGGCAGGTGCCGGTCGATGGGGTCGTCCAGGGCGAATTTGTTCTGGTCGGCGAGCTTGAGGACCAGGGCGGCGACGAAGGTCTTGGTGACGCTGCCGATGCGCCAGCGCCCGTCACGAGGGACGGGGGCGTTGGTACGGAGATCGCCGGTACCCGCGTGCCGCTCCAGCGGCCGTCCTCGTCGTAGGTCTCGGCCAGGGCGCCGGGGGCTCCGGCGGCGACGATCGCGTTGAGGGCGGCCTGGACCGCCTGCTGCCGGGTGGGCTGGACGACGGACTGGACGGCGGCCGGTGGCTGGGCGAGGGCCGGGGCGGACGGCAGGAGCGGCGACAGCGCTGCGGTGAGCAGCAGCGGTATGACGACACGTGGTTTCACAGGGGAGCTCCTTCACCGGGGTCTCCACGGCCGGATGGCGGTGAAGATCGTTCATGGAATGCCCCGGGGCGGGCCGCCACTGGTGTGCGGCCAGCCCCGGGATCGTCGGCTGTTAGTTCATGGGGCGGCAGGGCGGAGTCTGGAAGACCACGCCGTCAAGGAAGTTGCCGGACCCCGGGCTGCCTCCGGCGGCCGAGACCGACTCGAAGGCGAAGCGGGTGACGGTCTGCCCGGCGGGCACGACGTAGGTGCCGGTGTAGTGGCCCCAGGCGGTGTTGCCGTCGGAGATCTCCGGAGAGGAGGCCCCGTTCGGGGTCTGCGGGACGGTCGCGCTCGGAGTGCCGATGAGAACACGCATCACGTCGGTTCCGAGACGGCCTCGGTGGTACAGCGACCAGGTCATCGTGGTGCCGGGAACGGTGGGCACGTCCTGGTAGAGCGTGGCGACCTCGTTGGCGTTGAGTTCGGCGAACTGCCTGCCCTCGGCGGCCGGGACGCCCTGGAAGCCGGTGTGCCACAACTCCACCCGGTGGTCGGTGGCGGTGGTGTGCCAGCCGATGGCCGGGTTGGTCGAGGCGTCGGGCAGGATCTTGAATCCGGTCACCGCCGGGGTCTCGAAGCCGCCGTTGACCAGTTTGACGGGCTCGCGGGCGCAGGTGACGTTGACCGTGACGGTGGCGGTGCTGGTTCCGCAGGCGGTGGTGATGGTGTAGGTGAAGGTGTCGGTGCCGCCCAGGCCCGCGTTGGGCTTGTAGATCACGGTGTTGCCGGAGATCGTCGCGGTGCCGTGGCGGGGCTGGGTCACGCTGGTGATCGTCGGCGCTGTTGCGGTGTCGTTGGCCAGGACGGGCACGGTGACGGCGGTGCCTTCGGCGGTGGTCGCGGTGTCGTTGACGGCGTTGGTGGGCGAGATGGAGTTGCCGTTGACGATCCGGATCGGCGGTGCCTGGGTGTTGTTGCCGAGCTGGCCCGGCAGGGCGATGACGCTGCTGATCCCCGTCGGCCGGATGGTCATGCTCCGTCCCACGGTGCCCGGCTTGACGCGGAAGGTGATGACCTTCGCCGCCGGGTCGGTCTTGGAACCCGGCGAGGTGATCGACAATGTGTTGCCGCTGATGCCGCCCGTCCCGGACTGGGAGACGACGGTGGCGTTGGCCAGCAGGGAGGAGATGTCCCAGTTGGTGGTGTAGGAGCGCACCACCCAGGGCCACTTGGCCGTCTGGTGCCTCAGGGTCAAGGTGAAGGTGCCGCCCGGCGCGATCTCCCCTCCCCACAGGGACGGGGAGGTGGTGACCGAGATGTTCCCGTTGCCCAGCCGGACGCCGATGATGTTCTTCCAGTAGTACTCGACGGGGTAGTTGTGCTGCCCCTGGCGGACGCACGGCGCGTTGGCGGCCTGCGCGACGGCCTGGTGCGCGCTGTCAGCGGCGCGGGCGGGCGTGGTGGTCACTGCCTGCGTGCCCGACGCGGCCAGCAACGCCACCAGGGTGTAGGCCAGCGCGGTGAGCGCGGACCGGGATCGGTGTGGGAACAACACGAAAGAACTCCACTCTGTTGTGAGAGATGTGGTCGAAAGGCCTGATCGCCGACGCCCGGTGTGTCGCCGCACCGTCGTCCGCGATGGAAGGCCACGAGGTCCTGGAGGGGGTTCACACCGGCGGTCACGAACCGATGCCGAAGGTCCGGGATGCGACGGGAATCCCCGGGCGGGGACGGCCGGGGCCTGTGGACGGCGATGCGTGCCGTGAGGCATGAAACTCCAACCGATGTCACGAATAGTGCAAATAAAAACGCGGAGAGTAGTTGTTCGCGGTCGGGGGCGCACCGCCAACACGGTGGTGTCGATCTTCATGCGAGCCGTATGCCTCGGTCCGCGGCCGGGTCACGTTGGCGGTGTCGGACGCCCGCGGTGGGGAGGTCCCGTGCCGTACCGGAAATCGCTTCCGAAACGGCGGTCGGCTGCTTCGACTCCTGGGTCCTGACGGTGCGTTCCGCCCCTCGGTGGAGCCGGGTGATCGGCCGTCGCCTACATGGGACGCCGTTCTGGACGCGCCTTCAGCACTTCCGTCGCCCTCCGGCGCATGGCCGACACACGATCGGTGTCCGGTTCCCCGAGGCCAAGGCATGGTGGTGCGACTTCCTGGACGGGGTCGCCCACATCGGGCACGACGTGGTCGCCGAACGCGGCAAGGCCGGCCGGGTCAGCGTCACCGTTCACCTGGACGACTGACCCCTCGCCCGCGACGCCGTACGGCGGGGGCGGAGTCAGAGGTAGGGGTCGATGAGCCGCAGAATGTCGTCCTTGGTCACGGGGCCGATCCGTGTCGCGACGACCGAGCCGTTCTTGAACAGCAGCAGGCTGGGGATGGTTCTGATGCGGTATCTGGGGGGTGTGACCGGGTTCTCGTCGATGTCGAGCGTTCCCACGACCACCCTGCCGTTCCGCTCGGCGGCGACCCTCTCCAGATCCGGGTCCAGCGCCCGGCAGGGGGAGGACCAAGCGGCGCAGAAGTTCACCAGCACCGGCTTGGAGGAGTTGAGCACGGCGCTGGTGAAGGAGGCGTCCGTGAACTGGACCGTCCCCGCCGCCGGTGCGCTCTCGGCCCGGAGGGGGGTCGCGTGGGCGGGGGTGGCCAGACCGGCGGTCAGGATGCCGCCGACCGCCATGGCGGCGAGTGTCACGCGCGCACGTCTCACAAGTGACTCCAAAGAGTGATCAATCGAATGCCCAGAGTTGTCATCCCCTGGGTATCGGAAGCGCAAACCGAGGGCTCATCGGTAGAGCCAAAGCTCGCAGAAGGGGAATTTGGGTTTTCCTGGCCTTTGGTTGGAAGGGGTGGGGGCAGCACGGTTTCATGGCAGACCTTCCCTTTCATGACCGTGCCGACTTCGACAACGCCGACCGTGGCTTCGTCGCGAAACTCAGCCCCGCCCTGGTGAAGGGGGCCGACGGGAAGGTCGTCTGGGACAACGACGTCTACGCCTTCCTGGACGGCGACTGCCCGCAGGACGCGCATCCGAGCCTGTGGCGGCAGGCGCAGCTGTGCGCCAAACAGGGGCTGTTCGAGGTGACCGAGGGCGTCTACCAGGTGCGCGGGCTGGACCTGTCGAACATGACGATCGTGGAGGGCGAAACCGGCGTCGTCGTCATCGATCCGCTGATCTCCACCGAGTGCGCGGCGGCGGCGTTGCGGCTCTACCGGGACCACCGGGGCGACCGGCCGGTCACCGGCCTGATCTACACCCACTCCCACGTCGACCACTTCGGCGGAGCCCGCGGCGTGACCGACGGCGAGGGAATCCCGATCCTGGCCCCGGCCGGCTTCATGGAGCACGCCGTCTCGGAGAACGTCTACGCGGGCACCGCGATGAACCGCCGGGCCCTGTACATGTACGGCCAGCTCCTGCCGCGCACCGCCGAGGGCCAGCTCGGCTGCGGACTGGGGATGGGCACCTCGGCGGGTACGGTCACCCTCATCCCGCCCACCGTCGACGTCACCCACACCGGGCAGGAGGAGACGATCGACGGGATACGGATCGTCTTCCAGCTCACCCCGGGCACCGAGGCCCCGGCGGAGATGAACTTCCTCTTCCCCGACCGGCGGGCCCTGTGCATGGCCGAGAACGCCACCCACAACCTGCACAACCTGCTCACCCTGCGCGGCGCCGAGGTCCGTGACGCGCGGGTCTGGGCCCGCTACCTGGACGAGGCGATCACGCTGTTCACCGACAAGGCCGACGTCGCCTTCGCCTCCCACCACTGGCCCACCTGGGGCAGGGACGACATCGTCGCCTTCCTGTCGCAGCAGCGTGACCTGTACGCCTACCTGCACGACCAGACCGTACGGCTGATGAACCACGGTCTGACCGGCGTCGAGATCGCCGAGACCATGCGGATGCCGCCCGCCCTGGAGCAGGCCTGGCACACCCACGGCTACTACGGCTCCGTCAGCCACAACGTCAAGGCGATCTACCAGCGCTACCTGGGCTGGTTCGACGGCAACCCGGCCCACCTGTGGGAGCATCCGCCCGTTCCGCAGGCCAGACGCTACGTCGAGTGTCTGGGCGGCGCCGCGGCCGTCGTCGCACACGCCCGCCGCTACGTGCGCAAGGGGGACCTGCGTTTCGCCGCGACCCTGCTCAACCACGCCGTCTTCGCCGACGAGGACAACACCGAGGCCCGCGAACTCCTGGCCGAGGTCTACACCCGCCTCGGGCACGGCGCCGAGAACGCCACCTGGCGCAACTTCTATCTGGCCGGTGCCGCCGAACTGGCCGACGGCCCCTCGGCGGGTACGGCCGACACCACCTCACCGGACATGCTCAGCGCGCTGTCCGCCGAACAGATCTTCGGCTCCCTGGCCATCCGCGTCAACGGCCCGAAGGCATGGAACGAGCGGTTCACCATCGACTGGCACCTCACCGACCTGGACGAACACCACCGCACCACGATGTCGAACGGCGCGCTGACCCACCGGCGGACGTCGCCGGGGGAGAGCGCCGACCTGACGCTACGGCTGACCAGGCAGCGGCTGCTCGACCTGATCGTCGGGGACGGCTCCGGCGGTCTTGACGGCGTCGACCATGACGGGGACGCCACCGTCCTGCGGAGGCTGGGCGCCGTACTGGAGGAGTCCACGCCGGACTTCGCCATCGTCACCCCCTGAGAGGCCGCCCGAGCGGTCGGCGGCATGGCCGACGGTCCGGCCGTTCGCCCGGTCGGCGGACTGGCTGACGGTCTGACCGCCCGGCCGGGCGGCGGGCCGGTTGACGGGCCGGTTGACGGGCCGGTTGATGGGGGCCCAGGCCGCCGCCAGCATGCCGCCCAGCAGGCCCAGGACCATACCGGCCAGGAAACCGCCCAGGTTGGAGTAGACGAAGGAGGCCAGGGAGAGCACCACGCTCACCAGGCCGAGGAAGACCCGCTGGCCGGGCTGCAACCAGATGAGCACTCCCGCGAGCACCATGACCAGCGCGACCAGGTAGCCCGCCCCCACCGCGCCGAACATGACGGCCACCGGCAGGGCGTCGATCGTCAGGGAGACGGACAGCAGCTCCAGGCCCGCCGCCACGATGAACAGGCCGCCCCAGAAGGGTCGTGAGCGCCGCCACGATCTCATGGTCCTCCGTTCGCGGGTCAGAAGCGGTTCGCGGGTCAGAAGCATTCGTGCTCGCCGCGCAGGATCTTCAGCCCGAGGTCGGGCAGGCTCAGCGTCGCGGCGGAGACGGCCCGCGCGCTCAGCCGTACGTCGTGCAGGGTGAAGGTCCGGCTCTGGCCGCCGAAGGTGCCCGCCGGGCCTCGGGCGGCGGGCACCCCGTTCAGGGTGGAGGCGTCGCGGCCCAGCTCGACGCCCCGCAGCGTGGCCGCGCCACGGGCCGCCGCGGTGTCGATCACCATGTCCTCGATCGTCACCTCGTTGCCGTCCTGGCCGCCGGTGATCCTGATGGTCACCGTGCCCACGGGGGTCCGCACCAGCGCGCTCTGGCACAGGCCCTTGGCGAACGCCCGCCGTACGCCGGTCACGATGACCGGGATGGCCTGGCCCTCCCGGTCGCGCACCACACCGGCGGACAACGTGAAGTCCTGCCCGCGCAACTCGTCGGTGAAGAGCTTGAACGCCTGCCCGGAGACGACGAACGTGGCGCCGACGACCCCCTGGGCGACGGCGCCGACCAGCAGCGACGTCACCGTCGCGACGGGAAGGAGGATCAGGAGGAAGCGCCTCCAGCGCACGCGCCCCTGCTCGGCCATGATCGCCCCTCACCGCCCCCGGAAGAGCCGGCGATTCACCACGGAAAGCCGTGGCCCGACCCGTTTCAGATCATGAGCGGCATTCGCCGGGCCTGTCGACGCACACGCCGGACCCCCACCACCTATGACCCGAAGCTGGACAACCTTTCCAAAGACCGGAAAGATCTCTGAACCACACCGGGCCAGGGACGCCGGAGGGCTGTCTCAGGGAAGGCGGTCGCCCCTGCCGATCGGCCCGTACCCGCCACCCCACAGGATCGCGACACCGGAATGCCGCCGGACCCACATGCCCCCCTCTGTCCGGCCGCGGTGGCCGCCACGGCGGCGATCGAGCCGCGGTGTGTTCCGAATGCCATGGAGAAAGGCCGCCACGGCGGAGCGCCACTGTGCGGCAGGTTGGAGGTGACCATTCGAGCCGTCGGTCCCGCGAAGTGAACAGCTGTTCCAGGAAGGCGTGTTGAATCTCTTGACGGACATTGGAAGAAGGCCGGTACCTGAAATCCAGGAAAGGCGGTCGATGTTCGGAACGAATGGTCGCATCGGGCTTCTCAGAGCTGCGGTGAGAAATGAACAGGAGAAGGCCGTGAGATCGGATCGTCAATGATGAGGCGCGGTCGCCGTACCGTGGCTGTGACTGCCCTCGCGATTCTGTCCGCCGTGGTCGCGGGGTGGGTCTGCGTGATCACGGTCGGCTCGGGAGCGCGTCAGCGTTCCGCGGCGGCTTCCAGGGTGGCGCTGGCCGGGGTGAGCCTCCGGGAGAGCAACCCGGAGCTCTCCCTGATCCTCGGCGCCACGGCGATGCGGATGGACCCCGATCCACTCGTCAAAGCCGCACTGATGGACGGCATCATGGCGACCCGGCAGCAGCAGTTGGCCGGAAGCGTCGATATCTGGGCGGCGGCGTTGAGCGCCGACGGCAGACTCGCTTTCACGAGCGACAACGGGAGGGGAGTGCGTGTCCGGCCGCTGCCCGACAGGCGTTCCGTCAGGGACGAGGTGTACATGCCTGCGAGCTTCCTTCTGAAGGACGCCGCGGCGGGTGAGGTGGCGTTGTCGCTCGACGGAAAGGTCGCACTCATAGACACGGCGAACGTGTGGGACCCGCCGGTGGAGATCTGGGATCTGACGAAGCCAAAGAAGCCCCGTCATTCGGCGACCTTCGAAGGAGGTCAGCCGGAGGGGGATGTGGAAAGTCTGACCATCACACCGGACGGCAGAACCGCCCTGGTCAACCGAACCGACTCCGAGACCGATGTGGGTCATGTTCTGGTGCTGGACATCACGGACAGGTCGCATCCGGTCAAGGTGGCCTCGTTGTCTTCCAAGAAGACCGGCTCCGGGCGGCTTGGGGTCGACGCGACCGACAAGGTCGCGGTGATCGTCGGCAAGGACGGGGCCGTGGTGTGGGACATCACGGATCCATCCAAACCGAAAGAGACGGCGAGCATTCGGCGGCCGGGCACCGCTGAATGGAGAAGCGTCGCGCTGGGGCCCGAAGGGGACGTGGTGGTGGTGGGGACGGGCGACGGAGCAGTCGTGTGGGACCTGCCGAGCGGAGGTGATCCCGTTCAACGAGGAGCGTTCTCCCAGGGCACGGGTCCCGTTGACATGATGTCGGCGGTCTCGGACCGTCACACCGTTCTGATCCGCCAGGGAATCTATTCTGTCGCGCTGTGGGAGATAACCGACCCGTCCCACCCCTTCAAGGTCGCGCAGCTGGGCGGGGTCGACAGTTTCGCCAGGTCGGTCGCGTTGAGCCGGAACGGAATGACCGCTTTCGTCGGCGTAAATCAGGGGAGCGGGGTCTGGTGGAATCTCGCGGAAGTCAGCGGTGACCCGTTGCGTGACCTGTGCCGAGGCGGCGCGGCCCCCAATGGGTTCATTCTCGACAAGGACAAGTGGGATCGGTACGTCGGCGAAGGCTGGGCCGACCATTTCGGAGACCGGACCTTTTTCCAGCCGTGTAGCGACCCCTTGTAGGGAGCCGCCTGACCGGGCCGGCGAGCGCACTCGCCGGCCCGTCGGCGGCGTCCTCACCGAGAATCCCGGCCTCGAACCCCGCCGCCGGGGATCACGATGTCAGTAGCGCCACAGGTGGGCGGTGATGACCTCTTCGAGGGGTTTGCCCTCGGCCCAGGCCTGGTCGGCCGCGCGGACGGCGGCGAAGGCGCCCAGGAGTTCCTCGCCCAGGGCGTCGCGGACGCGGTCGTTGCCGAGCAGGGCCGCGCGCTGTTCGTCGGGGGTGGCGGGAAGCCGGTGGATGTTCTCCGCTGCGCGGCGCTCCGCTGACCACGTGTCCGGGTTCTCCTGGACGGGCTCCGGCGGGGTGAGGCCGTCGGCGATCCCGGCCAGGCCGGAGGCGATGACGACGGCGAGCGCGAGATGGGGGTTGGCGGAGGCGTCGGAGGGCTTGAGCTCGACGTTGGCGTGGGAGGCGCCGAGCAGTTCGGTGGCGGGGACGAACCGCAGGGCGGCCTCACGGTTCTCCACCCCCCAGAAGGTGTAGGCGCTGGAGAAGTAGCCGGGCCTGAGCCGGTGCAGGGAGGGGACGCTGGGCGCCGTGACGGCGGTGATGGCCGGCAGGTCGCGTAGGAGACCGGCCAGGTAGGCGGCTCCCTCGGCGGTCAGGCCGTACGGGCCGTCGCCCCCGGAGAGCAGGTTGACCCCGTCGCGGGACAGCGAGGTGTGCAGGTGCCAGCCGTTGCCGACCCCGGCGCCGGTGACCAGGGGGGCGAAGCTCGCCCGCAGCCCGTGCGCCCTCGCGGCGGCGTGGATGGTCTGCCGGGCGAGCAACTGCTGGTCCGCGGCGGTGACGGGGTCGGTCGCCGCGATGCTGAGCTCGAACTGGGCCGGGCCGTACTCGGCGTGGAACTGGTTGACCCGCACGCCGTTGTCCCGCAGGTCACCCAGGAGCTGGGCGGCGAAGCCGTCGACGTCGAGCAGGACACGGGGGCCGTAGGCCGGGCCGGGGAGGGCGAGCTGGGTGCTCCCGCCGGGGCCCGGCTCGGCGTGGCTGAGGTGGAACTCCATCTCGTAGCCCGCACGGAACTCCAGGCCGAGTTCTGCCGCCCGGGCGACCTGGCGCTCCAGCGCGCCCCGCTGGTCGTACGGCCAGGCGGAGCCGTCGGCGGCGACCTGCCTGCCAGGAACCCACGCGAACGAGGGCTGTCCGGCCAGCTGGACGATCCGGTCGGAGACGGGGACCAGCCGGATGTCACCGGACGGCGTGGCGAGCCCCGGATGACCGAAGGTGATGCCGTCGTGGGAGTCGAAAACCGCGAACAGCGTGGTGACGCCGACCCCGCGCTCCGCGACGGACGCCAGCTGTTCGACCGGGACCGTACGGGAGCGGGTGATGCCGTTGTTGTCCGCCCAGGCGATGGTGATGCCGACGACGCCCTCCTTCGCCAACGCCTCCGCCTTCGCCTGGAGATCGACGGTCGTCACGTTCTGTGCCATGGATCGCTCCTTGGGAGTTCGGTGGTTGTCAGGCGGTCACGGCGAGACGCGGTCCGGGGCGTGGAGGGTACGGCCGGGCGCGATGGGGATGGCCGGAACCGGTGTGCCGGACGGGAACGGGCGGGCGTTCTTCACGTCGAGGAGCACGCTGGCGAAGATACCGTCTGGGGTCACGGCGACGAGGGCGAAGATCCGGATACACGCCGGGAGAGCACCGAGGAGCCGGGACGGTCCCGCTTCGGCAGGCGAGGCGGGTCTCCGGAGGCCACGATTCAGGCGATCACGGCGATCACGGCGACCGCGGCGACCGCGGCCGGTCACGGCGATCACGGTGGCCGCGGCCGGTCACCGGTGCCGTGGGGCCGGATGGTGCCTCGGTGGCCGGTCCGACCCAGGCCACCGACCGGCCCGTGGCGACGAGCTTCCCGCGCCCGCCTCGGCCGCCACCGGGCGAAGAAGGCGCGCTCCTACCGGGACTCTCCCATGAGCGCGGCGAGCACCGCCGGAGGCAGTTCGCCGGGCTGACGGGGCACACCGGCCTCCCCGAGGACCTGGACGGCGTGTTCCTCGGGGAGCAGGGTGAGCCAGTCGAGGACGGCGGCCCGGTGGGCGTCGGCGGTCAGTTCGCCGTGCACCCTGAGCCTGGCCAGGCCGCCGTCGGGGAAGACGTCGAGACGGACGTGCGTCACGGGGGCGGTGGAGACCGGGCGGAAGAAGTGACGCGTGTCCGGCTGCAGCCTGGTCCTGGGGATCAGGTCGAACCACTCGGTGTCCTCGCCGGGACGATCGGCGTCGGTCCCCCTCAGCGTGGCCCAGCCCGCCGCGTTGCCGACGAAGTACGACGTGTCGATCTCCACCCGGCGGACCCGCCCCCGGGCCGCGAGCCTGATCGACACGTGGTCGTTGCCGCCGTCGCGACGGCGGGCGTTCTCCCAGCCGTCGCCCATGGTCGCGGCCCTGCCGGGCAGCAGCAGTTGCACAGGCGAGGAGTAGAAGGTGTTCGAGCAGTCGATCACCGATCCGCCGTTCTCCAGCGCGGCCAGGTCGATCGTGCCGTCCAGGAGGCGGGGGTCCGGCACGGGCTCGCCGTACACCCGGAACCGGGCCACCCCGCCGTCGGGGTAGATGCTCAGCCGGACGTGGGTCCAGCGTCGTGGGTCCGTCACCTCGAAGGCGTTCTCGGCGTCGCCCTCGATCGCGCTCCTGCCGACGATCGTCTCCCAGGTCGCCTGTTCGAGCTCGGCCGGTGACGGCGCCCCCTCGACGCTGGTCGCCTCGACCGAGGCGTAGGGCGGGTAGTTGCCCCTGAACCAGGCGGTGTCGATCACCACGCCGCGCACCACGCCGGGGACGCCGAGCCGGATGATCGCGTGGTCGTTCCCCGGTTCGCGGCGGCGCCGGGTCTCCCAGCCGTCGTACACCTTGCCCTTGTGGCCGAAGTCCTCCGTCGAGAACACCGAGGGACCGGGTTTGATCAGGTTCTCGCGTTCGGCGAACAACTCGTCGTTGGCGTACACGACGCTGCCGGCCAGCGCGCGTGAGGCCAGGTCGGGAAGGTGGGTGAAGGTCATGCCTCTCCTCGGTTGAGCAGCCGGCCCTGCGGCGGGCCGTCGATGTCGATCCGTACGCCGCGCAGCCAGGTGCCGCGGACCACGCCGGTGAGCTCGCGGCCGTGGTAGGGCGTGACGGGGTTGCGGTGGTGCAGCCGGTCCCTGTCGACCGTGAACACCTGGTCGGGGGCGAACACGCAGAAGTCGGCCTGGTGGCCCGGTGCGATCCGGCCCTTGCGGGACAGACCGGCCACCCTCGCGGGGCCCTCGGCCATCCAGCGCGCCACGTCGGTCAGGGTGTGGCCGCGACGCCTGGCCTCGGTCCACACGGCGGGCAGGCCGAGCTGCAGCGACGCGATGCCGCCCCAGGCCGCGCCGAAGTCCCCGGTGTCGAACCGCTTGAGCTCCGGTGTGCACGGCGAGTGGTCGGAGACCACGCAGTCGACGGTGCCGTCGGCGAGACCCCGCCAGAGCGACTCGCGGTTGGGCTCCTCGCGGATCGGCGGGCAGCACTTGAACTGGGTGGCCCCCTCGGTGATCTCCTCCGCGGTGAACGTCAGATAGTGCGGGCAGGTCTCCACGGTGATCCGGACGCCGTCGTCCCGGGCCGAGCGGATCATCGGCAGCGCGTCCGAGCTGGACAGGTGCAGGATGTGCACCCGGCAGCCGGTCGTGCGGGCCAGTTCGATGACGCGTGCGACCGCGAGGTTCTCCGCGCCACGGGGCCGGGAGCGCAGGAAGTCCCGGTAGCTCGCGCCGTGCGCCGCCGGGGCGTGATCGATCACGTGCGGGTCCTCGGCGTGCACGATCATCAGCGCGTCGAACGCCCGGATCTCCCGGAGCGCGTCCGCCAGCTCGTCCGGCTCAAGGTGGGGGAACTCCTCCACACCGGAGTGCAGCAGGAAACACTTGAACCCGAACACCCCGGCGTCGTGGAGTCCGCGCAGCTCACGCAGGTTGCCCGGTACGGCACCGCCCCAGAGGCCGACGTCGACGAGCACCCGCCCCTCGGCGGCCTCCCGCTTCACCCGCAACGCGGCCGTGTCGACGGTCGGCGGGAGACTGTTCAGCGGCATGTCGACGATCGTCGTGACGCCACCGGCCGCGGCGGCCCGGGTGGCGGTCGCGAACCCCTCCCACTCGGCCCGGCCGGGGTCGTTCACGTGCACGTGGCTGTCCACGAGGCCGGGCAGCAGCACCTCGTCGTCGCCGAGTTCGACGACCTCGGCGGCGTCGAGATCCGTGTCCGGCGGTTCGACCGCGACGATCGTCCCGTTCCGCACGCCGACGCCGCACGCCCTCTCCCCGGCGGGGGTGACGACGCGACGGGCACGGAACAGCAGGTCAAGCCCGGCCATCAGGAGGCATCCCCGGTGTGGACCGGCCATCCGGTCACGGTCTTGGGGCGCGGTTTCGCGTAGGTTCGCACCTTGCTCGTGGTGAGGCCGAGCCGGACGAGCCCTTCGGCGAGGGTGACCGCGGCGGCGACGCCGTCCACGACCGGCACCCCGGTGGCGGCGGTGATCTCCCGGTCGAGACCGGCCATCCCCCCGCATCCGAGGCAGATGACCTCGGCCCGGTCGTCCTCGACGGCCCTGCGGGCCTGGGCGACGATCGCGCCGACGGCCCGGCCGGGGTCCTCGTCGAGTTCGAGGACCGAAAGCCCGCCGGCCCGGACCGACGCGCACCGGCCGGTCAGCCCGGCGAGCCGCAGCCTGTCCTCGATCTGCGGCACGGCGCGGTCGAGGGTGGTGACGACCGAGTACGTGCGCCCGATCAGCATCGCGACCTGCGCGGCGGCCTCGGTGATGTCCACCACGGGGACGTCGAGCAGTTCCTGGAGCCCCTCGCGGCCGTGCTCGCCGTACCCGGCCTGGATCACCGCGTCGTACGGCTCGGCGTACCGGACGACCCGGTCCATCACCGCGACCGCGGCCAGGTAGCTCTCGAAGTTCCCCTCGACCGACTCGGGCCCGAACGACGGGGTGAGGCCGACGATCTCGACGCCCGGCGACGCGTACGCCGCCGCCTGGGCACGGATCGTCTCGGTCATCGACCGGGTGGTGTTCACGTTCACGATCAGGATGCGCATGACGGCCCACCTCGTACGGCCCGCAGTTCGGCGGGGGTGACGCCGGTGAGGTCGCGCAGTTCGGCCTCGCCGACGGCGCCGCAGTCGAGGCCCCGGGTGAGGAACCCGGCCATCGCCCTGGCGGTCGCGGGTTCGTCGAGGAAGCCGGACTCCCGGCGTTCGAGGTAGCCGCGCAGCCGGGCCGCCGCGCCCGGCAGTCCCTCCCTGAAGAAGGCGTAGACGGCGGCGTACCGGCTGGGAAGCTGGGCCGGATGCAGGTCCCAGCCCTGGTGGACGCCGTCCTCAAGGGCACGCCGTACCAGGCGCGCGTGCAGCCGCCAGGCGGCGCGGACCGTGTCGCCGTCGCCGACCGGGAGCACGTTGGTCGAGCCGTCGCAGACGCGTACGCCGGTGCCCGCAGCGGCGACCCGCATGACGGCCTTGGCGTGGTCGGCGACCGGGTGCTCCACGCTCTGGTGGGCGGCCGAGACCCCGAGTGCCGCCGAGTAGTCGTAGGTGCCGTAGTGCAGGCCCGTGCAGCGCCCGGCCGAGGCGTGGATCATCGGCGCCAGCGGCGAGACGCCGTCAACGCCCATGATCGCCTGCGGTGTCTCCACCTGGATCTCGAACCGCAGGCTCCCGTGCGGCAGCCCGTGGGCGGCCTCCAGCCGTTCGGCGGTCAGCGTCATCGCCTCCACCTGTTCGACGGAGGTCACCTTCGGGAGCGTGACGACGAAGCCGCCGGGCGGCGGGCCGAGGGCCTCCAGGAAGATCGCCAGGGTGCGCAGGCCGCGCCGCCGGGTCGGCGCCTCGAAGCTCTTGAACCGGATTCCGCAGAAGGGCGTGCCGTCACCGGAGGCGAGGGCTTTGGCGGCGGTCCGGGCGGCCGCGTCCTCCTCGGCGTCCTGGCGGTCGCCGTAGCCGTCCTCGAAGTCGATCCTCAGGTCCTCGACCGGTTCGCGCTCCAGCTTGGCCAGGACCAGGTCGTACACCTCCGCCGCCGTCCCCGGCGGCAGGACGAGCGCGTCGGCGAACTCCTCGGCGGTCCGGCCGTGCGCGGCCAGCGCCGTCCGGGCCTGCTCGCCCCACGTCCGTACGGTGTCCGGGGTGTAGCGGTCGGCGGGGACGTAGACGGTGTGCACCGGCTGCCTGCCGGTCGGCTCGCCGGGGTAGGCCGTGCGCAGCCGTTCGTCCGCCGCCGCCAGCCGGACATCCAGCTCGGCGGAAAGCTCGGCGGAAAGTTCGGCGGCGAGGCCGGTGGTGAGGTCGGGGCCGTTCACGATCCGGCCTGGATGACCCGGCCGTCACGGACGACGAGCTGGGGAGTCGGCCGGTCCACCACGGCCTGGGCCATGGACTCGGCGCGGACCAGGACGAAGGTGGCGGGGTCGCCGGGCTGGAACCTGACCGGTTCGAGACCGAGCAGGGCGGCGCCCCCGTGCGCCGCGACCTCGTAGCACGCGGCCAGTTCCTCGTCGGTACGGGCGTCGGTGCGGTAGGCGAGCAGGTGCGCGCGGTTGATCATGTCGCCGTCGCCGAACGGCGTCCACGGGTCCCGCACCCCGTCGGATCCGAGGCCGACCGGCACCCCGGCCTCGCGCAGCGGCCCGACGGGCGGGATCGGGGACGCGCCGAGCGCGCAGGTGGTCAATGAGACTCCTGCTTCGAACAGTGTCTCGGCGAGGTCCTCGCGGCCCTCCAGGCAGAAGGCGTGGCTGATCGTGGTCGGCACCCCGCTGGACCTCGCCCTGCGGGCGATCTCGACCACCTGCGCGACACCCTCCTCGCCGCGGTCGTGCAGGTGGATGTCGACGGGTACGGCGTGCCGCTCGGCCATGCCGTACAGCAGGTCGAGGTGGCCGTGCAGGTCGCCGTCGACGCCCACGGGGTCGAGCCCGCCGACGATGTCGGCGCCCTCCCGCAGTGACCGCTCCATCAGCTCCGCCGTTCCCGGCGCCGTGAGCAGGCCGAGCTGGGGGAAGGCGACGATCTGCACGTCCAGCAGGTCCCCGCGCGCCTGGGCGGCCTCCCGCACGCCGTGCACGTTGCTCAGCCCGTACACCGGGGCGACGTCCACGTGCGCCCGCCACGCCCGGGTGCCACGGGCGATCGCGCTGTCCATGAGCGCCCCGGCCCGCTCGGCGACCGGCGCGGTCATCCCGGCCCGTGCCGCGACGTCGCCCTCGATCAGGTCACGCAGCGTCCCGGCCGGGGTACGGCTCAGCCAGGGCTGCCCCCAGGTGGTCTTGTCGGGGTGGATGTGCGCGTCGACCGGGGCGGGCAGGGCGAGCAGTCCGCCGCAGTCCACCACCTCGCAGTCCTCGGTTCTGCGTTCGAGGGGGACGACGCGACCGTCCTCGACCAGGACGTCGTGGGGACGGACATGGGTGAACAGAATCTGAGCCATACCGGCTGATCCCCTTAACCTGAGGGCGACAGTGTCCTAGAATTATCAGACATCAGATGATTAGAGAAGCAGAGGAAGAATGCGCCACGTGGGCCGGACCTCCCTCGTCGACTCCGCCATCCACGAGCTCCGCCAGGAGATCGCGAACGGCGTCTGGCCGGTCGGCACCAAGATCCCCACAGAGGGGCGGCTGGCCGAGACCCTGGGCGTGAGCAGGCTCTCGGTGCGCGAGGCCGTCCGCGTCCTCGTCCACGCCGGTCTGCTCGCCACCCGTCAGGGCGACGGAACCTACGTCACCGCGACCGACGAGAACGAGGTCGCCCTCAGGCGCCGCCTGGACCGCGCGGCCACCATGGACATCATCGACGTACGGCGCGGCCTGGACCTCGTGGCGGCCAGGCTCGCCGCCGAACGACGCGAACCGGCCGACCTCGACGCGCTGCGGGAGACGCTGGAACGGCGCACCGCCGCCCACGAGGCCGCCGACCTCGACGCGTTCGCCGACGCCGACGTGGACTTCCACCTGGCCGTCGCCGCGGCCTCGCACAACCCCGTGCTGCTGGACCTGTACCGGGGCATGAGCGAGGCGGTGCGCGAAACGGTCCGCCGCGACCAGTGCATGGAACACGCCGTGCTCGACGCCGACTCCACCCACCGGGACCTGTACCGGGCGATCGAGGCGGGCGACGCGGCGGGCGCGGTCACGATCGCGCTCGCCATCCTCAACGAGCAGGAGAACGATCTCTGAAGCGCCTCAGGGGAGCCTGATCAGGCGTCGCTCGACGGCGGCGGTCACCGCGGCCGTACGCGTGTCCACGCCGAGCTTGCCGTAGATGTGCACCAGGTGGGTCTTGACCGTCGCCTCGGTGATGAAGAGCCGCCTGGCGATCTCCCGGTTGCCCGCGCCGCTCGCCAGCAGCTCCAGGATCTCCACCTCCCGGGCGCTCAACGCCGGGCCGGGGTCGCGCATCCGCCTCATCATCCGGGCCGCGACCTTGGCGGACAGCACCGACTCGCCCTTGGCCGCGGCCCTGATGCCCTGGAACAGCTCCTCCGGCGGGCACGCCTTGAGCAGGTAACCGGTGGCCCCGGCGTCGACGGCCCGCATGATGTCCGCGTCGGTCTCGTACGTCGTCAGCACCAGGACCTGCGGCGGAGTGGGCAGCTCCCGGATCCGCCGGGTGGCCTCGACCCCGTCGACGCCGTCGCCGAGCTGCAGGTCCATGAGCACGACGTCCGGGGAGCTTGAGGCGACACCCCGCAGTGCCTCGTCCCCACCGGCGGCCTCGCCGACGACCTCCATGTCGGGCTCACCGCCGAGCAGCGCCACCAGCCCCGCCCGGACCACCGGATGGTCGTCGACCAGAAACAGCCTCATCGCTCTTCCTCCCCGTCTCGTGCCCGCGCGCCGGTCGGGACCGTGGCCGCGATCCCCGTTCCCTCGCCGGGGACGCTCTCGACGACCAGGACGCCGTTCACCTCCGCCATCCTGTCGCGCATCGCCCGCAGCCCGTATCCCCGGCCCGGCGCGGGGGCCGGGGCGTCGAACCCGGCGCCGTCGTCGAAGACGTCCAGCGTGACCTCACCGTCGAGGTAGGACAGGGTCACCATGGCCGTGCCCGCGCGGGAGTGGTCGCGGACGTTGGCCAGCGCCCCCTGCGCCACCCGCAGCAACGCCGCCTGCACCTCGGGCTCCAGCGGGTACTGCTCGCCCTCCTGGCGGAAGCGCACGTCAGGCCCGGTGCCGTTCCCGGTGCCCGCGCAGAGCCTGGCCAAGGCCTCGGGCAGCGAGGCCTCGACCAGGCCCGGGGGCTGGAGGTCGCGGACGAAGCGCCGGGCCTCGTCGAGGTTCTCCGCGGCCGCTGCCGCCGCCCGCCGTACGTGGGCGCGGGCCAGCTCGGGGTCGGAGGCCCACATGCGGTCGGCGGCCTGCAGAAGGATGCCCATGCTGGTGAGCCCCTGGGCGAGGGTGTCGTGGATCTCCCTGGCCAGCCGCTCGCGCTCCTCCAGGACGCCGGTACGGTGCCGGGAGTCGGCCAGCGTTCCCCGGGTGCTGATCAGGTCGTCGATGAGGAGCTGCCGGGCGGCGCTCTCCCGCTGGAGCTCCCAGAAGATCACCGCGGTCATGGCGGCGATGCCGATCGGCGCGAGGATCAGGCTGAGATCGAACTCCCGCGCGATCTTGAGCTGGGCCGCGATCACGACCAGCGTGAGGGCGGCCGCGGCCACCGCGAAACCACGCGCGTTCAGCGACCGCAGGCACAGGAAGAGCAGGGGGACCGCGCACCAGCTGAACGACGGCGCGAGCACCACGAGCACGAGCCAGACCGCCGCCACCCCCGCCAGCCAGACGACGCGCCCGCGTCCGAGGCGGTTCCAGAGGACGACGCCCGCCGTGTAGGTCAGGGCCAGGAGACCGCCGACGACCAGCGAGGCGACGGTCCGCGTCCCCATGTCGTGCCGGGACACCAGCCGTAGGGCGGAGGCGGCGAGCAGCAGGTAGAACCCCGCGTGCATGGCCCAGTTGAGCCAGATACGTTCCCTCATCACCCTCCTTGTCTGGTCTTTCTCGACGTTATCCCCTGGCGAGGATCGGCCCGAGCGGTACGGCCACGCGTCAACCGATCGGTTGACTCCTCCCTCGACCCTTCGGCGTCCGGGAACCGCCCATGCTTGCGATGGCCGGGAGCGCCGTCTCCGGAAGCCTTGGGTGTGCAAGGTTCCACCGACCCGCACCTGGAGAAACCAATGACAGTCCGTTCCGCGCGTCCCCGCTTGGTCGTCGGCTCCCTCGCGGGGCTCGCCATCATGGCGGGCACCCTCGGTTTCGCCGTCGCCTCCCCCGCGCAGGCCGCCCCCGCCAAGGACGGGCAGGCCGTCGTGCAGACCGACGTGCTCTCCGCCGACGCCGCCCTGACGATCGCCGACGCCGCGATGAAGGAGGCCGCCAGGCGGAAGCAGCGTGTCACGGTGGTGATCGTCGACCGGTCCGGCGTGACCCGCCTGGTGCTGAAGGGCGACGGCGCGGGCCCGCAGACCGAGGAGTCGGCGCGGCGCAAGGCCTTCACCGCGGTCTCCTTCGGTAAGACGACAAGTGAGCTTGGCAAGGGCGTGACCGGCGGCGGCCCGAACATCGCCGACATCCCGGGCACTCTCTTCCTCGGCGGCGGTGTTCCCGTGGTCTCCGGCGGCGCGCCCGTCGCGGGCATCGGTGTCGGCGGCGCGCCGAGCGGCGACATCGACGAGGCCATCGCCCAGGAGGGCCTCAAGGCCGTCGCCGGTCGGCTCCGCTGACCGACCCGTCCCGCCCCGCCGGGCCGGACGTCGTCGGGGGCCGGGAGTCGAGGCAGGGGACCAGGAGGTCAGGGATCCGGGAGGCCGGAGGTCGAGAGACCGGGTATCGGAAGCAGGGGAGAGGGACGATGTGGATGAGGCGCCGGGCGATCCTGCTCTCCGGACTCGGCCTGCTGGCCGCTGCCTGCGGCGGCCGTACGGTGAGTCGCACGGTGAAAGGGGAGAAGGTGCTCAACGATGAACTGCTGACGCGCGCCGCGCGAGGCGACGTCGCGGGTGTCCGGGACGCGCTCACCTCCGGGGCCGACGTCGGGGCCCGCGACGGGCTCCGCCGTACGGCACTGCTGCTCGCCGTGGCGGGCGACCACGTGGAGGTCGCCGAACTGCTGATCGCGGCCGGCGCGGACCCGAACGCGCTGGACTCCAGGCACGACACCCCCTGGCTGGTCACGGGCGTGACCGGAAGCGTCGCGATGCTCAAGGCCCTTCTGCCCGGCAGGCCCGACCTGACCATACGCAACCGCTACGGGGGCGTCTCCCTGATCCCCGCCTGTGAGCGTGGGCACGTGGACTACGTCCGGGAGGTGCTGAAGACCGGCATCAAGGTCGATCACGTCAACGACCTCGGCTGGACCGGCCTGCTTGAGGCGATCATCCTCGGCGACGGCGGCCGGCCCTACCAGGAGATCGTCCGCCTGCTCATCGCGGCGGGCGCCGACGTCGACCTCGGTGACCGCGAGGGCGTCACCCCACTCGCCCACGCGGTCTCCAGAAGGCAGACCGCGGTGGCCGGCCTGCTCCGCGCCGCCGGAGCGCACTGACGGCTCAGGAGGAGTGGGCCTCAAGGGTGGGCCAGGTGCCGTCCTCGGTGAACTGCTGCGCCCAGTAGTACGGGTTCACCTCGCGAAGGGTGCGGACGCCCCATCCCGCCGGGCTGGAGTCGTCGGGCACACCGACCTGCACGTCGGGCCCCCACAGGGCCAGGCGCTCCTGGCAGACGCCACAGGGAGGAAGAAAGAGGACGCGGTCCCGCGCGGACTCCCGGAAGACGCACACGGAGGCGGTGATCCTCTTGTTGAGCGTGTAGGCCTGGCAGAAGGCCCCGGTCTCATGACACAGGGACACCCCGCCGTTGAAGTTGTCCAGGCCGACGCTGGTGATGATCTGCCCGTCCTCCAGGTAGACGGCCGCGGCGCCCCCCGGTTCGTCGGCGGGCCAGCGCCGTTCCATCTGCGCGACGGCCGCGTCCACAAGGGCTTGATCAAGTCGCATCCGGTGTCTCCCGTTGTAGAACAGGCCTCCACGATACGAGGCGCGGGCCACGGGAGGCGTCCCGTGGCCCGCGCGTTCACCGGCCCTCGGTTCCGGCCAGAAGGTCGTTCCGGCCAAAGGTCAGCAGGTCAGGGGGTCAGGGGGTCAGGATGTCGTCGATGGCGGCGTGCAGGTTGGGCTGCGGGCCGATGTGGCGGGGGTCGCTCGCGGGCTGTCCCGTTCCGGTGAGCTTGAGGGTGTCGCGGGCCTGGACGGGGGTGAGCACGCCGCCGTTGGCCTTGGCCACGCCCTGCAGGGAGGCGACGGTTCCGGCGATGATGGCGCTGGCGCTTGAGGTACCGCTGAACCTGCCGGAGTAGATCTTGTTGGGGTTGGTCTCCGAGGGAGTCAGGTCGTTCGCCAAGGGGACGCCCAGCGTCGCGACGCAGGCACCGTAGGCCTGGAGGTCGACGCGGGAGCCGTACGTGGAGAAGGACATCGCGGTCCGCTCGGCGGGCGGGGTCGAGCCGAGGCAGTTGGTGCCGCCGGGGCTGGGGGGCGCTCCGGCGCCGACGATGATGGCGCCCGAGTCGGGGCGGCCCATGATGACGGCGGAGTAGGGGTCCAGGGGATCGTCGAGGTTGCTGCTCGCGTTGCCCCCCGCCTCGACCACGGTCACTCCGGCGGCGACGGCCAGGACGATCTGGTCGTAGACGCTGCTGTCGTACTCCCAGGGGTAGTGCTTGTACGCCTCGGGTTCGGCCCCGAACTCGAAGAGCATGACGTCGCCCGGCTGGGAGTGGGCGGTGGTGTAGGCGACGGGGTCGGGGATCGCGTTGCCGGTCAGGTGCAGGGTGGCGTGCGGCGCGATGCCCGCCATGCCGACGCCGTTGTCGTCCTGGGCGCCGATGATCCCGGCGACGGCGGTGCCGTGGTAGATCGTGCCGGCGTCGGTGGAGCACGGGTCACCGAACGCGGACGGCAGCTGGACGATCTGACCCGCCGCGACGCGTCCCGCGAGGTCCTCGTGGCAGAGGTTCCAGCGGTTGGCCACTCCGCTCAGCTGGGTCGGGGTGATGTGGGTGGTGGTGGTGCCGTCGCCCAGCTGGCCGGTGCCGTTGACGCCCCAGGTGAAGAACGACGAGCCGGCCTTGCCGATGTTGTGGGTACGGCCCGCCGCGACCCATTCCAGGGAGGGGGAGATCGCGGTGGGGGAGGGACGGTCGACGGTGGTGCCGTCGCCGAGCTGTCCCTGGGCGTTGTCGCCCCAGGCGTAGGTGGTCGAGGTGAGCGAGGAGGTGGTGGCGAGGCTGTGCAGGGCTCCGGCCGAGACGTCGCTGACGTTGGTCAGGCCGGGGACGGCGACCGGGGTCTTGCGGTCCACGGTGGTGCCGTCGCCGAGCTGTCCCTGGTCGTTGTCACCCCAGGCCTTGACGGTGCCGTCGTTGAGGACGGCCAGGGTGTGGTAGCCCCGGCTGCTGATCAGCCTGACGTCGGTCAGGCCGGTGACGGCGGCCGGGGTGGTGCGGTTGGTCGTGGTGCCGTCGCCCAGCTGGCCGGTGCCGTTGCCGCCCCAGGCCTTGACGGTGCCGTCGTTGATGAGCGCCACGGAGTGGCCGTAGCCCGCCGCGATTCCACCGGTCGAGGTGATGACGCCGGTGAGGCCGGGGACGGTGATGGCGACGGGGGAGTCGGAGCCGGCGTAGCCGAGCTGGCCCTGGCTGTTGTCGCCCCAGGCGCGTACGGTGCCGTCGGTCAGGACGGCCAGGGCGTGGTTGGGGCCGACGCTGATGCTCGCGGCGTTGTAGATCCCGGCGACCTGCACCGGGACGGAGCTGTCGGTCAGGGTGCCGTTACCGAGCTGGCCCTGGCTGTTGTCACCCCACGCCCACACGGTGCCGTCGCTCTTCCTCGCCACGGAGAAGTCGTTGCCCGCGGCGACGGACATGAAGTTGTCCAGGCCGGGGACCTGCACCGGGATCCTCCTGGCCGCGGTGTCCCCGGTGCCGAGCTGTCCCTGGCTGTTGTCCCCCCAGGCCCAGACATGGCCGAGGGAGTCCAGCATCAGCGAGTGGTCGTCTCCGGCGGAGATCGTCTGCCCGCCGTAGGCGGGGATGATCGTGGACTGGACCTCGATGTCGGTGACGGTGATGCCGTCGCCCTTGCCACCCGTCTGGGTGTGGGCGTACTCGGCGTCCACCCCGCCGCCCGACACCGAGGTGGCCGAGTTGAGGTACCTCTGATGGGGGCGCAGCGGTTCCGAGAAGGAGCGGACGTTCGGCTTGGCCTGGGCGATCTCCACCGAGGGCAGGGCGTTGAGGTCCTTCAGCAGGCCCTCGACGCCGCTCTTGGGGGCGGTGACGACGAACCACGAGTTGAGGTCGGGCAGTTGCCTGCCGGTCTTCCTCTCCAGCTGGAGGCGCTGCTCGGTGGTCTTCGTCTCGGAGGTCGAGGACAGGGGCCTGATGGAGGCGTCCTTGTACCTGGCCAGGACCTTCTGGATGTCCGCGGTGTCTCCGGAGTCCTTGGCGACCAGGCCCTGCCCGCGCAGCCGTACGGCGAGGCCGGGCTTGAACTTCACCGAGAGCTGGGTCGTGGAGAAGCCCTTGGGCAGGGGGGCGTGGGTGCCCGGGGCGGTGCCCTTGTCCTTGCTGTGGTCGTAGGCCGGGGCGGGCTCGGCCGAGGCGGGATTCGCGGCGACCACGCCGGACAGCGCGCCGACGGCCACGGAGAGCAGGGCCGCGGTGAGCCACCGTGACCGTGGTCCTCCGTGACCCCGGGTGGCGGAGTGAGTTGGCACCGAATTCTCCTCTTCTCGTCGTCCTCTGGGGTGCGCGGGTGCCGCCCGGCGTTCGTGACTTTGGGCGTGCGGGCACGCCGAATGGCGCGTTTCCCGCGCGATGGGTTTGTTGTGGGACCAAGGGAGCCGACGGGTCAGCATAGGCCGATCACATGTGTGAAAATCAACTGTGAATTTGATTTGCACGATTGGCTTCCGGGTGGATGCGCAGCGTCATTGTGCTGGCCGTTGTCGCAGGAAATTGGCTGTGCACCGGCTTGACAACGCCGATTTCGCGTCGTAGGGAATCCATTGGGCCGATGGAGATCGGCGCGTTTCTGCGAAGAGGTTGGAATTCGAGATTTCCCGATGCGTTCCGTCCTGTGGAAATCATTCTGACGGCTTTTCCCGTCACGCGGAACGCTGCCTCGGGCGTGGGTCGGCGGCCGGTCCGCCGATCCGGCGCGGAATCCGCTTCGGGTGCGGGTCACGCCCTCCGGTCGTTCCCGTCGAACAACCTGTCCAGGTGCAGGTCGATCGCGGCGAGCGCGTCCCGGGGTTCGATCACGTTCAGTTCGATCAGGGGGGTGAGGCCGGTGAGGGCGAGGAGCAGGTTGGTCTCGGTCGCCGGGTCGCGGCCGGGGGCGATGTGCCCGTCGGCGATCGCATGGCGGACCAACCGTTCGACAAGGGCCCGTCCCCGGGTGAGGCCGTGACGCGCCTGCTCGTGGACGGCCTCGTCGTGTAGTGCCTCCAGGACGTAGGCGGTGCTCATCCGGCTGGTCGCGCGGGCGTCGGCGTGCAGGGGGAGCATCTCCATGAGCGTCAGTCGCAGCACGTCACGGGGGTGCGGGTGGTCGCCGAGCTTTTCGAGGCCCTGGGCGACGCGTAGCGAGGTCCGCTCGGACGCGAAGTCCATGGCGAAGGAGAGCATGGCGGTCCGGGAGGCGAAGTAGTGCTGCAGCTGCCCGAGGGAGATGCCCGCCTCCTGCGCCACCACGCGCAGCGTCAGGTGTGTGACGCCGCGCTGCTCCACGACCCGCCACAACGCGCGGGCGATCGCCTCGCGGCGTTCACGGTGATCCACCTGTTTCGGCATCGCCGGTCCCTCCCTCGTGTCCCGGAGTCTTTCCAATACAGTTGACATAATACAGCTGACCTATAATCCTGGCCCCACTCAGGGAAGGAGACGTCATGTCTGGACAGCCGAGGGTACGGACCACGGAGGGCCCGGTGCGGGGGCTCTGGCGGCAGGGGCACGCGGTGTTCCGCGGCATCCCCTACGCCCGGCCTCCGGTGGGGGAGCTCCGCTTCGCCGCGCCGGCCCCGCCGGACCGCTGGGAGGGGACGAGGCAGGCGACGGAGTTCGGTCCCGTGGTTCCGCTGTCCCTGCCGGTCGACGTGGGCCCGCAGCGGGGCACGGACTGGCTGACGCTCAACGTCGGCACTCCGGACCCGGGCGCGGCGGGACTGCCGGTGCTGGTGTGGCTGCCCGTGGGCGGCTACGTCACGGCGATGTCGAGCGACCCGATGTACGACCCGGCGGCGCTGGCCGAGGCGGGACTCGTCGTGGTGACCGTCAACTGCCGCGTGGGCGCGGAGGGGTTCGCGTTCCTCGACGACGCGCCGCCCAACCGCGGATTCCTCGACCAGATCGCGGCACTGGAATGGGTGCGGCGGAACATCGCCGCCTTCGGAGGCGACCCCGACCAGGTCACCGTGGCCGGACAGTCCGCCGGGGCGGGGTCGGTCGCCGCCCTCCTGACGATGAAACCGGCGCGCGGCCTGTTCCGGCGGGCCGTCGCCCACTCGGTGCCGGGACTGCACAGCACCCCCGCGCTGGCACGGCGGATCACCGCCGCGCTCGCGGACCGGTTCGGGGCGGCGGCCCCCACCGCCGCGGCCCTGCGCGACGTCGACCCCTGGCGCCTGGCCGCGGAGCTCACCTCCTTCAACGCCGGTCTCCACGCGCACCGGGAGAGCTGGGGGCGGATCACGGGGACCGGCACCTCCCTGTGCCCCGTCGTCGACGGTGAGGTCCTTCCCGAGACGCCCTGGCCCGCGCTGACCGGTGCGCGCGCGAGCGGGACCGAACTGCTCGTCGGCCACACCCGGGACGAGTTCCGGCTGTTCAGCGTCATGGGCGGACGGCGGGGCACCTTCACCGAGCAGGACGCCCGCACGGCACTGGAACTGCTCGCCCCCCAGCCGTACGGCGCGCAGGCGTACCGCGCCGCGTTCGCGCAGGCCGGCCCTGAGGAACTGGTGGAGGCGGTGTACTCCGACGCGCTCTTCCGCATGCCGTCGCAGAAGCTCGCCGAGGCGAACGCCGCGGCGGGCGGCACCTCGTACCTGTTCGAGCTGCGCTGGAGCGCTCCGGCCCTCGGCGGTGCCCTGGGCGCCTGTCACAGCCTCGACGTCCCCCTGGCGTTCGGCACCCTGGACAGCCCCGTCGGCACACAGCTCATCGGCGACGAGCCCACCCCCGAGGCCGTCGCTCTCTCCCGCGAGCTGAAGGAGGCGTGGATCCGCTTCGTCACCACCGGTGACGCGGGGTGGGCCGCCCACCGGCCCGACCGGCGGCTCACCCGCGTCCTGGACGCCCCGTCGGAGACCCTGCCCTACCCGGAGCAGGCCTCCCGCCGGATCTGGGAGGACCACTTCCCGGCTCCCTTCGACCTCCCGTAGACGCCGCAGCTGCCCGATCATCGGTCGAATTCTCCTTTGATGAGCCGCATGGGGGGATCTGTCCGAAAATCGTGGACGGCGGTTTGCGATGATCGTCGGGTGAACCCCCATCCTTCAGGAATCGACCAGGTGCCGGTACGGGAACGGACGCGCCGTTTTCTTGAGAGTTCCCTTCTGCAGCGGGCCGTGGTCGCGGTCATCGTGATCAACGCGATCACGATCGGCTGCGAGACGTCCTCCTACCTCGTCGATCACGTCGGCGGACTGCTCCACGTCGTCGACAGGATCGCCCTGGCGGTCTTCGCCGTCGAACTGGCCGCCCGGCTGTACGCCTACCGTGGGGCCTTCTTCCGCGACCCGTGGAACTGGTTCGACACGATCATCGTGGGCGTCGCGCTGGTTCCCACCTCGGGCCCGACCTCGATCCTGCGCACCCTGCGGATCCTGCGCGCGTTACGCCTGGTGTCGGCCGTGCCCAGCATGCGCAACGTCGTCAACGCCCTGCTGTCCGCCATCCCCGGCATGCTGTCGATCGTCGGCCTGCTCGTTCTGGTCATGTACGTCTCGGCGGTCCTGGCGACACAGCTGTTCGGAGGGATCGCCCCGGAGTACTTCGGCGAACTGCCCACCTCGCTGTTCACCCTGTTCCAGGTCATGACCGGTGAGGCGTGGCCGGACATCGCCGAGAGGGTCATGGGGCGGGAACCGTGGGCGTGGGTGTTCTTCGTCGGCTACATCCTCATGACGACCTTCGTGGTGCTGAACCTGTTGATCGCCGTCGTGGTCAACGCGATGGACGACCAGAACACCTCGACGGAGGAACAGCGGACCGAGGACCGGCTGGCAGCCATCGCCGAGGACCTGGCCCGGCTGCACGCCAAAATCGACACGATGCACTCCTCCAGGAAGGACCACCACACGGCACTCTGACCGCTCCCGGGTCCGGGCCGGACGGCCGATCCTCGTTCAGACTCCCCTGCTGATGGCCGCCGGCGCCTGTGGAACGGGCTGGGCGAGGATGGCCTCCACCTCCTTGGCGGTGAGGTCACCGCACTCGCGGAGAATGTCCAGGGCGGCGCGCCACTGCGCACGCGCGAGGTCGGACTCACCGAGGTCGTGCAGGGCCTGTGCCAGTCCCCACAGTTGCTCGGCCTCACCGGAACGGTTACCGGTCTCGCGGATGACCCTCAGGCTGTCCTGGTAGCGGTCGAGGGACTCGCGGATCCGGCCGGCCAGCCGTACGGACCGGGCGAGGTTGCCCAGGATGAGGCCGAGACGGTACCGGTCGCCCAGGGTCCGGAATATCCCGGCGGCCTCCTCGTGCGCCACGATCGCCTGGTCGTGGTCACCGATGCGCTGGTGGACGAGGCCCAGATTGGACAGGGCCCGAGCCTGCCCGTTGGAGTCCCCGACCTCCTGGAACAGCAGGATGCTGCGTTCGTGGCAGCGCACCGCCTCCGGCAGGTCGCCGCGCAGGCGTGCGACGAGGCCCAGGTTGTTCAGGGCGCGGGCCATCTGGTGCCGGTCACCGATCTCCTCCCACTGCCGGAGGGCGAGATCGAACTCGGCGAGGCTCTCGTCCAACCGGCCGGTGTTGCCGTACGCCATGCCCAGCAGATTGTGGGCCCGTGCCTCAAGGACCCGCCGGTCGCCGTCGCGGGCGGTCCTGACCGCGATGGAACTCAGCCGGATCAGCTCCGTCCAGCGGTCGCGGACCACCAGCGCCGGATAGGCCTCCAGGGCGAGCAGGGCGATGTCGGCGGTCAGGTCGTCGGAACCGGCCAGTTCGTCCATGATCATCGGCAGATGGGGGGCCACGAAGTCGATCCAGGCACTCGCCTCCGAGCGGTCGTCGAACGCGAAACCGGAGGGATGGGCCGGCGGCGGTCCGGTCGTGAGCGCGGAGGCCTCCTCCGGGTCCAGCAGGAGGGCGGCCTGTTGGGTGAGGGCCAGGTAGTGATCCAGCACCCGGCGTCGCGTGGCGCTCCACCCGGCGGTGTCGGCCCGCACGCGGGCCTGCTCGCGGGCGTAGAGCCGGACCACGTCGTGCATCCGGTAACGGCCGGGAACGGGCGAGTCGATGAGGCGGGCGTCGACGAGCTGTTCCAGGACGGCTTCTGCGGCGGCCCAGGGCAGGCCGGCGAGCGAGGCCGCCAGCGGCAGGTCGAGCTCGGTCACGCCGACCATCGCGAGAGACGCGAAGACCCGCGCGCCCTCCTCACTCGTCTCCCGCAGACTCACCGCGAGGCTCGCCCGCGCGCTCAGCTCACCGGCCTGCAGTTCGTTCAGGCGCCGGTGCTCCTCGGCCAGCCGGTCGGCGATCACCCGGATCGACCAGCTCGGACGGGCCGCCAGCCTGGCGGCCACGATGCGCAGCAGGAGCGGAAGGCGTTCGCAGAACCCGACGACGTCGCCGGCGGCCGTCGGGTCCGCGACCACCCGGCCCGCACCCGCCAGCCGCTCCAGCAACGTCACCGCCTCCTCCTGGGCCAGCGGCTCCAGGTGCACGAACTCGGCTCCGTCCAGGGTGGACAGCACGCTCCTGCTGGTCACGACCGTCACACATCCGCGTTCCGCGGGCAGCAGCGGACGGACCTGCTCGGCGGAGAAGGCGTCGTCGAGCACCAGCAGCAGGCGCCGCCCCGCCAGCACCGAGCGCCACAGCGCGCTCGCCGCCCCTGTTTCGCCGGGCACATCCGTGCCCGCCACACCGAGCTGGGGGAGCCACTGGACGAGGACGTCGTACGGCGTCAGCGGCGCTCCCGCGGCAGACGCGCCCTGCAGGTTGACGTAGAGCTGCCCGTCGGGGAACCCGTGTGCCATCCGATGGCTCGCATGAAGCGCCAGCGCGGACTTCCCGACTCCGGCGACTCCGTCGACGGCCACCACGTGGGCGTGCCGGGGCTCGTCGGGATCCAGCATTCCGCAGAGGACCTTCACCTCCAGGTCCCGGCCGGTGAACATCGGCGGCGGTGCCGGAAGTTGCCGCGGCACCGGAGTGGGCGCGGGGTGGGCGCCGGTCGTGGGGGAGTCGGCGGGAGACGGTACGGCGATGGCCGGATCAGCGGTGAGGATCTGCTGATGGAGGTGCCGCAGCTCCGGGCCCGGGTCGATACCGAGATCATCCGCCAACCGGCTCCGGAGGTCCCGGTAGTGGTTCAGGGCGTCGGCGGGACGGCCGCAGCGGTACAGGGCCAGCATGAGCTGACCGGCCAGGCGCTCGTCCAACGGATGTTCCCTGGTGCGGGCGGCCAGCTCGAAGGGCATTTCCGCGTGCCGTCCGAGCCGCAGCAGGACATCGCCCAGATCCAGCTCGGCGGCGAACCGTTCCCTTCCCAGGGACTCGCGTACGGAGTTGAACCACGGGGTGTCCAGGGAGGGGAAGAGCTCTCCCCGCCACAGGCCGAGCGCCTGCTCCAGCAGGGAGGCGGCGGTGCCGTCGTCATCGGCCGTGCGGGCCCGGGCGGTCAGGTCGCGGAAACGGTGCAGGTCCACGGTGGAGGCGTCGACCGCGAGGACGTAGCCACCGGAGGCCCGCGAAAGACGCGCCTCACCGGCGACCGGAGCCAGTGCCTGACGCAGGCGGGACACGTAGCTGTACAGGGTTCCCTCAGCCCGTTGGGGAGAACGCTCGCCCCACACCCGGTCCACCAGCTGCTCGACCGATGTCACCCGGTTCGCATCGATCAGCAGCGCCGCCAGCACGGATCGCTGCCGGGCGTGGCCCAGCTCGATCGGCCGACCGTCGGCTCGCGCCTCGACGCCACCGAACAAGCCGAACTCCACGGCCATTCCGTTCACCTTTCCAGCGGGAATTCCGGCCCGGGACGGCCGGTCGGACCAGCCGGTTCAAGGTTGGCCCAAGGTTCGTCCACAGGCAATGGCGCACAGTGGTTCTCGTTCCACCAAAAAAGCGGAAGAGCGGATGCGGGAAACACGCCGGCCGCCGGAGGCGGGTGGTTCACCGGAAACCTGGAAAGACCGGAACAGCTTGATTTCGGCCGACCGTGGAGACGCCTTCTCCCAAGGCGTTCCCGTGGCGGTTCCACCGGCCGGGCTGACGGGACGATCCCAGACCGGTGGGCCGTTCGGCCGACGGGCATCCCACCGCAGGAACGGAACGGAGCCATGTCCACCCCCAAGGAGATGACCTGGAATGCTCGTCAGTCGCCTGCTCCTGATCTCAGAGATCACGCTGACCGACATGGTCGTCGGTACGGCCTTCTCCGCCTTGGCCGCGCCGGACGATCCGGCGGCCGAGCGGCCCGCGGTGACCGTCGACGCGGGCGAGGCCTCGTAGGCCGTCGTCGGTGTCGACGACCGCATCGACCGGACCGTTTTCGCGCGTGCCGAAAATCGGCTTTCGGATAAGGACCGCACCACTCTCACCAACAGGTGTCCCCGGTGAGCCGCCCGAATCAGCAGGCTGATCGGTTCGGAGACCGTGGAACGGCACCGCCGCCTCTCCTACGGCATCGGCGACACGAAGGCCGGTGACCGGGAAAAGGGCGGATACGGCTTCGGCTCCGAAGCCGACGACAGGACCACCTGGTACGGCTCGGTGTTCGCGTTCCCTGTGGTCACCCGTACGGCAAGCACATGGATCACCACCGGCGCAGGGGCCGGCGGGCTCGGGAAACGCCTCCCAGGCCCGTCCCGACCCTCCGCCGGGTCGGCCGTGATCGTCGGGCGCCCGGTTCGGGATCCGACGACGTGAGGGCGGTCTCGCCGGCAACAGGGGCGTCGGCGAGACCGCCCGAGGCCTGCCGGGCGCCTGTCAGGCGGGGGCGGGGCCGTACGCGGGTCAGGGGTTCGGCGGGCGCCACATCGGGAACATCGGCGGGCCGCCGGGCATGAATATCGGGTCGCCGAGGTCCTGGTAACCGTGGCGCAGGTAGAGCCTGCGGCTGTGGGTACTGCTGGCCTCCAGGTACGCGGGTATGCCCGCCTCGTCGAGTCCGCGGTGGTACCCCTGGAGCAGCCGGGTCCCCGTCCTGCGCCGCTGGTGCCCGGGGAGCACGGCGAGGAACGCCAGATAGTGGTGCGGTTCGTGAGGATGGCGCTTGTCCATCTCCTCTCCCATCCGCCCGATGCGCTCCGCGTGGGGACCGGCCAGCTCCGCCACCCGGGCGTCCCGGCCGGGGATCTCGGGAAGCGGCTCGACGCCCTTGTGGAACCACACGGCCACGGCGGTCATGTCGGCCGTCGCGTGGACCTCGCCGTGGACGAGGGCGCTCTCGGTGGCCATGGAGAAGAAGGGGGGCATGACCTGGCGGCGGTCGTCGTCCGACGGGACCATCCAGGCCGAGATCTCCTGCTCGTGGAAGGAGGTGGCGATGATCGCGCCGACGGCCTCGGCCGCTCCGGGAACGTTCTGGATGCGGATGATCTCTGTCATTCGGCCCCTCCCACGGCGGCCTGGGCGCCCCGCCCGATGTTCGCGTACACCTTCGGCCGGTTGGACCGCAGGGTGAGTCCCCACACGACGCCGAGCCCCACGGCGACGAAGTAGACGGCGGGCATGATCCAGCGCAGCGGGGAGTCGGAGGCCACGCCGAGCACGGTGTCGAAGTTGATCATGACGAGTGCGATGACCACGACCAGCAGGACCGAGGAGATGCCCGGGGCGATCCTGGTCCGCCAGGCGTTCTCCTCGTTGGGGTTCTTGGAGAAGAAGACCAGCACGGAGACCGAGGTGGCCGCCAGCATCATGAGCAGCCCCAGGCCGCCGAACGATCCGACGGTGAAGAACAGCTGGACGACCGGGTCCAGGCCGAAGGCCGCGTACACGACGATCGTGATCAGCCCGATGACGCTCTGCGCCAGTGAGCCGTTGATCGGGGCGCCGGTCCCGGGGGAGGTGCGACCGAAGGTCTCGGGAAGCACCCTCTCCCTGCCGAGGGCGAAGATGTAACGGGAGATCGTGTTGTGGAAGGCGATCAGCGCGGCGAAGAGGCTCGTCACGAACAGGAGAGAGCCGATGGTGGCGATGGTCGCCCCCAGGTGCCGCCCGGCCAGGTTGAACAGCAGGGCCGAGCTCTGCTCACGTGAGGCGTCGACGATCTTGCCTGAGCCGATCGGCACGGTCATCGCCCAGGACGAGACGGCGTAGAGGCCCGAGATGACGGCGAGCGCGACGTAGGTCGCGATCGGCACCGTACGCCTCGGGTCCTTGGTCTCCTCGGAGAACACCACCGACGACTCGAAGCCCGCGAAGGACGCGATGCAGATCGCGACCACCGCACCGATCCCGGGGACGAAGAGGCTTGAGGGGGAGAAGACGTCGAGGCTGTAGCCCGAGGCCGACGGGTTGATCAGGTCCGCGACGTCGAACACGATGACGACGGCTATCTCCGTCAGCAGCAGGACCGACAGGACCTTCCCGTTCACGTCGACCCGCATGAGGCCGAGCACCCCGGTCAGCACCCAGGCGACCAGTCCGATGACCCACCAGGGAGGGGAGCTTCCGAACCAGTCGGTGATCGGCTGCTGGGCCGCCGCGCCGATCATGCCGTAGAGGCCCACCTGGAGCGCGTTGTAGGCCAGCAACGCGACCCACGCGGTCGCCACTCCGATCGGCCTGCCGAGTCCTTTCGCGGTGTAGGCGTAGAACGCCCCGGCGTTGACGACGTAACGGGCCATCGTCACGTAGCCGACGGCGAACAGGCCCAGGATGGCTCCGAGCAGGATGAAGGCGAGCGGTACGCCGGTCACGCCGGTCGCGGCGTAGGCGGAGGTCACCGAACCGCCGATGACAGTCAGCGGCGCCGCCGCCGAGATGACGAAGAACACCACCGACGGCACACCGAGGCGGTCCTGGGCCAGTGCGGCGGAGACGGCGCTGGCCCTTCGTTCTGTCACGGACATGGGGAGGATCCTTGGAGTGAGGGGGGTGGGTTCACCGGCGGCTGATGATGGAGTCACCCACGGCAGCCTCGGTCTGGGCGATCAGTTCCTGGAGCGGCGCCGGGAGGGCGGCGACCGAATCGGAGAGATATCCCGGGTTCTGTTCCCACAGGACGAGCCGGCTGCCGCCGGTCACGACGAGCAGCCCCAGCAGGACGTTGTCCTGGACGTTGAGCGGTTCACGGCGTTGGATCGCCAGGTTGACGCGTCCACCGGGCCACGCCGCGATGTTCACGTCGACCGGTGCCTGCCTCCGCGACGGGCGTCTGCCGGGCGGGCGCAGCAGCCCGTCGGCGGTCATCCGGGCCGCCACGTCGGCGAGCGCCGTACGGGCGAAGAACTGCAACCAGGTATGGAGGCGGTGGGCGGGCTCGGCGATGATGTGGTCCAAGGCGGTCCTGGTGACCGCGTCTCCGGGCGGCGCCGTGTCGAGAACGACGAGCCGTATCTGCCCCGCTGCCAATCCCACGGTTGTCCGCCCGGCGAGCATCAGCTCTCCCAGGATGGCGGCGGCCAGCCCCAGACCGGCCAGGCGGGCGTGAAGCCGCGGCCGGCCGGTCGAGTTGTCATGCATGACAAAGAACAGGTCGTCGGCCAATCGGGTTCTTGGGGGATTAACTCCAACCACGAACGGCGATCGTATAGCTAAATCATTAAATCTGTCATTATGTGAACGAAGTTCCGGATCCGGACATAGCTCAGCCTGGTGAGATCCGAAGAAACGGACAGGCGGCCGACAACCTGGAGCTGTGTCGAACGGTCTATCGAAAGTTCTGCCGAATTCGGGAATTCGCCTATTTTTGGCCGGTCGCGGACGGGTGTCGGGGGGCGGTCCGTCAAGGCCTCTGAGGGCCGGAACAACCCCGGTCAGAAGGCTCCCGAGGGTGCCGTCTCGTGAATCCCATGGGGTTTAATACGGTGTTTTTTGGTATTTTCAGACTGGCGTAATACCCCTACGGACCTCCTCGTCGTGCCGGTCGGCTCCCGGCCGTCCTGGAACTCCAGCTGTGTCGCCCGGTTCTCCGGCCCTCACCTCCGGCCAGGGACGGCATGGGCCGGGGCGGTCGGCGTGAGGAGGGCCGCTCCCCGAATACAGGCAGGCGGCCCGATCTACGGGAGCCAGCGAGAGGCGCGGGAGGACTGACCGGCCGTGCTCGCCCCGTGCGGGACCTGCTGGACACCTGTTGGACGCAGCCGTCGGTTCGAGACGAGCGGTCGGCCGGTCATGACGGCGGGCGTGGAGCGGTGAGGGCGCTTCCGGACGGGTCGCCCCCGCGCTCAGAAGGCGCGGCCGTCCTCGCCGATGTCTCCTTCGGCTTCGATGCGTTCCTTGCGGACCTGTTCGGTGATGGTCTCCTCGTCGGTGACCTTCTCGGTGGTCATCCGGACCCGTTCCACCGGGACGGTGTTCTTCTCCACCACCGCCCGTTCCTCGTGCAGGGTCACCTCGTGCTCGGCCTCGGAGATGTCCGGGCCCCGCAGCGCGGCGTCCCGGTTCTCCTCGGTGATCGGCTCGCGCTCGATGCGTACCTCCTCTCGGGTGACCGGCACGGTGACCTGCTGCTCCTCGGTGACCACGTACTTCCGCAGCCGCGCCCGGCCGATCTCGTGGCTCTCGGTGTGGGTCGTCAGCCGCTCCTCCGAGCGGGTCATCGCGTCGTCGCCGGTGAGGTCCGCGCGTCCGGCCTCCCGCTCCCGGCCGACGGAGCCCAGGCGCTCGCGCTCCCGCTGGCCGCCGGTGTGCGCCCAGCCGGTCTCACCCGGCTGGTTGGCCTCCCTCCAGGAGGCGTCCAGGTCGATGCCGTAGTAGTTGTACAGCTCGCGCTCCTCCTGTGGCGACATGTGGCCGCCGGACTCGACGTCGATGTTGGGAGCGTCCTTGATGCGGTCCTTGTCGTAGGCGACCTCGACGTGGTCGCCGACCACGTCGGCGCCCTGGATGGGGACGAAGGTCTCGTTGATGCCGAACAGCCCGGTCCGCACGCACAGCCACTCGGGGCGACCGGTGTTGTCGTCGAGGTAGACGTGCTTGACCTTGCCGATCTTGTCCCCGTGGTTGTCGTAGACGGTCTGGTCGATCACCGCTGAGATCTGGTTCTGGGTAATCATCCGGTTTCTCCCTTTTTGTCCGACTCTCTACCGCGTACCGCGATGCCGTGAAAGAAAACCTGATCGGCGGATTTCCCTGTCTCCTCGGGGGTGCGGGCGCCACCGGGAGGCCGGGAAGGGCGGGAACGGCGGTTCGACATCGATCGACCCCGGAACGCCTCCCGGCGGGATGGGCACCATGACGTCGGAGTACTCCGGTTGGCAGCCGCCGCCGGATCCGTCACCAAAGCTGGTGGAGTGGGCAAAGAACGCATGAAATCGCCTCATGCGGGCTCATGGGAGAAGGCCAGGTCAGCCCGGACCGTGCACCGTCGGGTCATGGCCGGCCGAGCGCCGGTTGTCGAGGTCGAACTCGCGGGGCGTCGTGACGGCTGTGTCGCCGTAGAGCCTGAACAGGCGGATCCCGCTGTCGTCCTGGTCGCTCTGTTCCTCCAGCAGCGACCAGCAGCGCGCGGTCAGGGCGCGGGCTCGGGCGCCGGGCCAGGACGGGGGGAGGAGCTCGGGAGGAAGGAGCGGGTCCGCCTCCATCGCGCGGGTGAACTCCGCGGCCAGTTCCACCGCGACGGTCAGCCGCTGCGCCCCGGACAGATCGGCGGAATCCTCGATGAGCGCGAGCCGGGGCTCCGCCACCGCGGCGAGCCGGTCGTAACGTTCGGCGATCTCGTCCAGCGGCCACATGGCGCGGGTGAGCGCGACGGGATCGGTCTCCTCGCCGCGACGGAGGTCCCGGGTGGTCAGGAAGGTGACGTGGTTGAGGATGTCCAGGCGGCGGGCGTGCTCCTCGACGTACGGCTCCCAAGGATTGGCGCTGAGGTAGAGGCCCCCGTGGATGGCGGCGCCGCCGAGGAAGGTGAGGCAGGCGCGCAGCGCGTCGCGGGCGGGCCGCGCGCTCTCCGGTACGGCGAAGCCGACGAGGTGCCAGGCGCCGTCCCAGGGGGCGAGCCCGGCGTCCTGGCGGAAGGCGTGGGTGACGAACTCGACGTCGAGGCCCATCGCGCGTTCGGTGCCGCCGGTGGCGCGCAGGATCGCCTTGCGCCCTCGTCCCTCCTGGACGAAGCGTCCCTCGGCGACCAGGCGTTTGATGCACAGGCGAACCTGCTGGTCGTTCATGCGCAGCAGGTTCGCGGTCGCGTAGAGGTCGCCGGCGTCGACCGTGAGGTCGGTGCGGACGAGCGCTTCGACGAGCATCCGGGTGGGGACATGGACGTCCATGCTGCGGCCCTCCAAAAGAACTATCGTATTGGGCTCGATAGTCGAATGCATGAAAGATTCTGTGTCGGGCGCCATGATCCGTGGTCATGGGGTGTGGTCCACCCTGACGACCTCGTCGCGGCCGGTGCGGGGCGGGTCGCAGTGGGCGGCCAGCTCGTCGAAGTATCTTGCCGGGTCGAGTACGGCGTCCGGCGGGTGGACGCCGGGGGTGCGCACCGTGCCGTCGAGGATCTGCGCCGCCGCGAGCAACAGAGGGATCCCGGTCATCCTGGCCATCCCGCGCGGCGAGGCGATCAGCCTCGCGCCGACCCGGTACGGCCGGCCGTACCGGAGTCCGGTGGCCAGTGCGAAGAAGGGGGGAAGCGAGCCGGGGCCGCGCAGAGAGAGCCGACGTATGGCCGAGCGGGCGAAGCGGGCGGCGGTCGGGGTCTCGATCGCGGCGGCGGCCTGTTCCAGGGAGAGCCTTCCCCGGTCGACCTCATCGCGCAGGGTCATCAGGTAGGCGGCCGTCTCCGGCCTGACCACCATGACGCAGGCGGAGTCGCGGGTGACCGAGCAGGTCGCCGGGAGGGTCAGCGGTTCGGGATGGCCGACGGTGTAGACGGTTCCGGTGCCCAGCCCGGGGTAGTCGAGCCGGACGGGTTCGAGCGGCGGGCCCTCGGCGGGTTCCCCGCCCGACCAAGTCATGATTTTTCCTGACAGCTGGTGCATCCAGTGGACGAGGGCGGCCGAGTTTCCGTCGGACGCGTCGTCGGCGGGGTCGTCTCCGACGAACGGGACGTCCACCGGCCAGGCGGTGAAGACGTCTTCGACGGTGTCCAGTTCTCGGCTCGCCAGCGCGGCCAGCATGTTGCCGGTGCCCGGGCTGGCCCCGGCTCCGACCACGGCGATCACGCCCGCCTCCCGCGCCTCGGCGTCCATGGCGAGCATGTCCAGCGTCGGTTCCCAGTCGTCGCAGATGTCGGCGTAATGGGTACGACTCTCGATCGCCGCCCGCAGGATCGGCACACCGAGCCGGAAGAAGGGGCCGGTGGTGTTGAGGACCAGGTCGGCATCGTGGAAGAGCTCGCGGAGCCGTACCGGGTCCGAGGCGTCCACCGGCGCGACCGAGACGCCCGGAAAGCGGGCGGCCAGGCGTTCGGCGGCCGCGGTGTCACGGTCGGCGATCGCCAGTTCCGCGATGTCCGCGCGCCCGGCGAGCGCCTCGACGACGGGTCCGCCCATCGCTCCGGCTCCGCCCAGCGCGACCACACGGTATCGCTCGCCCATCGAAGACCATCCCCTTACGGACGTTGAGGAACGCCGGCCACAGCCGCTGGTACCTGGGCGTGGAATGCCGGTCGAGGTAGGTGGGATCGGACAGGAACCGGAGGACGCCCTCACGCGGGTACCGCCTGGTCTGCTCTCCCACCTGCCGAACGGGGCCGCTCCGGAGGCGTGGTTCCTCCATGGTCACCGCCCGTGCTTCTTCACGAAGTCGGTGAGCGAGTCGAGGTAGCCGGGTACGTAGAGCGAACGGGGGGCGGCGACGTACGTGATCAGACCCCGGACGCTGCCGGGGGTGTCCAGTTCGTACCTGGCCGCGCTGTGGGAGCCGCCCCGGAGCGTCTCGACCGTGAGCAGGCCCTGGGGGACGCCCGCGCGATAGGCGGCCTCGGTCTCCTTGACGTCGACGTTGCGGTCGTGGTCCCCGAGCACGAGAAGAGTCGGGGTGCGCACCCTCGGAAGCTGGTCCGTGACATCGGCGCGGAAGTTCCGGAGAACGAACCGCCACCGGTCCTTGCTCATCGGCGGGTCGTCCAGCCCGGACGCGAGGTACTCGTCATACCCGGCGCCTTCCTCAAGAAGGCGGATCTGGGCGGCACGCCGGCGGAGTTCGGCGCCGAGCCTGTCGTCCGGCGCGCCCTGGTCCTGGAGTTCGGCCCGCAGGTTGTACTCGCCCTGCCGCAACCAGTTCACCGCAGCCCCTACCAGGATCATGAAGCGCAGGTCGGTACGGTCTCCCGCCACCTTGGGCAGCACCCAGCCGCCCTGGCTGATCCCCCACACTCCCAGCCGATTCGGGTCGATCTCCGGTCGCCGCTTCGCCCAATCCAGCGCGGCGTCGACCTCCGCGCTGCGATCGCTCATGCTCTGGTGGAGCCAGTTCCCCGGCGCGCCGTCGACGCCGGGCTTGTTCCAGGACAGCGAGGCGTATCCGGCACGTGCGAACGCCTCCCAGATCGGCCGGTAGAACCCGTCCCTGGAGGCGTCCGCCACTCCGTCCCCGTGAGCGAGGACAACCAGCCCTCGCGGGCCCTTCCCCTCCGTCGGCAGCGCGAGCACCGCCTTCAGCGGCTGCTTCGGACCGGGGATGGTCACCCGCACCTCGCGTACGGCGAAATCGTTCTGCACGACGATCCACGCACAGGCCCCGGCGACCAGGACGAGCACGCAGGCGAGGGCGATCCAGAGTGGTCCGACCCGCTTCCTTGCTTTCATGTAACTATCGTAATAAATACGATCGTAGGATTGTCAATAGAAATTTGGTCGCGCCGGTACCGTGGCCATCGGTGCTCGCCTCGGAACGGATGGGCCGTGACCAGGCCGAACCCGTACGCGACCAGGTGGCGGGGGACGAAGGGCCGGGCACGGCGGGGCGCCATCCCTGCCCCGCCGTACCGTTCAGGCCGATGACGTGCGGAAACGCGTTAAGGACAGACCTGCTGGTAGGGCTGTCCGGGGATGTACTGCCGCCATTCCTGCGGGGTGAGGGAGCGGCCCACGACGGCGCAGACCTCCGCGGAGGGGTCCTCCGGTATCCTCTCCTGCCACAGCCGGATGGTTCTGTCCTCTCCGCCGCCGGCCAGGGTGGTGCCGTCGGGGCTGAAGGCGACGGTGTTCACTGAGCCGTTGTGTCCCATCAGGGGGGCGCCGATCGGGTGGCGGGTGGCCACGTCCCACAGCCGGATGGTTCTGTCCTCTCCGCCGCTGGCCAGGGTGGTGCCGTCCGGGTTGAAGGCGACGGTGTTCACTGAGCCGTTGTGTCCCATCAGGGGGGCGCCGATCGGGTGGCGGGTGGCCACGTCCCACAGGCGGACGGTCCTGTCCGTTCCACCGCTGGCCAGGGTGGTGCCGTCGGGACTGAAGGCCACCGTGTTCACCGAGCTGCCGTGTCCCATCAGGGAGGTACCGATCGGCTGGTGGGTGGCCACGTTCCACAACTGGACGACGCCGTACCAGCTGCCGGTGGCCAGCAGGCGGCCGTCGGGGCTGAAGGCCACCGTGTTCACCGCGCCGCTGTGGCTCAGGAGGGGGGCGCCGATCGGCTGGTGGGTGGTCACGTCCCACAGCTGGGTGGCGCCGTACCAGTTCCCGGTGGCCAGCTTGGTGCCGTCCGGGCTGAAGGCCAGCGTGTTCACCGCGCCCTGGCTCCCCTTGGGGGTGAGGGTACCGATCGGGCGGCGGGTGGCGGCGCTCCAGAGGTGAACGCTCGTGTCGCTGCCGGAGGCGGCCAGCAGGCGGCCGTCCGGGCTGAAGGCCAGCGTGGCGATGCCGCCGGCGGAGCCGGTCACGGGAACGCCGATCGGGCGGCGTGCCGTGACGTCCCAGAGCCGGAAAGTCTTGTCGTTCCCGCCGCTGGCCAGCAGGCGGCTGTCCGGGCTGAAGGCCACGGTGGTGACATCGAGCGTGTGGCCGGTCAGAAGGACACTGTTCTCGTGGCGTGCGGAGGTGTTCCACAACCGGATGGTTCCGTCGTCGCTGGAACTGGCCAGGATGCCGCCGTCCGGGCTGAACGCGATATCCGTGATCGGGCCGGTGTGGCCGCTCAACGGGACGCCGGTGGAGCTCTGGGTGTGGGCGTCCCACAACTGGATGCGTTTTTCGCCCTTGCCGACGATGGCCAGCGTGGCGCCGTTCGGACTGAACGCCAGTTCGCTGGTGTAGCCGGTGGGCAGCGGATGGCCGACCCGCCCGTGAGTGGCGACGTTCCACAACTGCACGTTCGCGTTGTCGCCGAAAGTGGCGACGGTGGTGCCGTCGGCGCTGAACCTCACCCGAGGGGAGGGGCCGACGTCGCCGTCGAACAACGGACCGTTCATGCGACGGGTGGCCAGGTCCCAGCTTTGCACGTGCGTCTCGTTGACGTAACTGGTGGCGAAAGTGGCGCCGTCGGGACTGAAGGCCACGCCGGTCACGCCGTGGGCGGGAGTGGCGGGCAGGGTGACGGCAGGGCGGCGGGTGGCGACATCCCACACCTGGACGTTCCCGCTGTCGCCGACGGTGTTCAGCCTGGTGCCGTCCGGGCTGAACACCACGAGGGTGACGGCGGTGGTGTGACCGGTGGACAGGGTCGCGGTCAGGCGGCGGCCTGCGACGTCCCACAGCCGTACGTCCTTGCCGGCGCCCGCGGTGGCCAGCAGGCGGCCGTCCGGGCTGAAGGCCATGGTGCGGACATCGCTGTCGCGGGCGGGACCGGCGGGCAGAGTGGCGACGAGGTGACGAGCGGCGACCTGCCACAGTTGCACACTTCCGTCGGCGCCCGCGGCGGCCAGCAGGCCGCCGTCCGGGCTGAAGGCCACGGTGGTGACGCCCCCGGCCGGGTTGTTCAGGACGCCGTCCAGGGAGCCGGTCAGTGTGGTGAGCATGGTGTAGCGGGCCTCGGCGGTGGGGGTGAAGTGCCAGGACGCCGCGGCCAGCAGTCCGGCCAGGGCCGGGTCGGTGGCGGCCAGCTCGTCGCTGCTCTTGGCGACGAGCCGGGCCAGGACCTCCCGGCCGCGGGCGTCGGCCTGGCGGGCCGCGGTGATGGCCACCCCGGCGGCGGCCGAGGCCAGGACGCTCAGGACGGTCAGCGCGGCCACCGCCAGACGTGCCAGCTTCCTGCGCCGGACGGTGGCGCGTTCGGCCTGGTCCGCCGCCTCGACGGAGGCCCGAAGGAAGGCGCTCTCCAGCGAGGTGAGGTCCTGCGGGTGGGCCAGCAGAGGCCGGGCGGCGCTCAGGCGGGTTCCCCGGTACAGGGCACCGGGGTCACCACCGAGTTCCTGCCAGCCGGTGGCGGCCTCGGTCAGGTGCCGTTGCACGCGTAACAGCTCACGTTCCTGATCGATCCATTCGCCCAGGCGCGGCCAGGAGGAGATGAGAGCCTCGTGAGCGAGTTCGGCGGTGTCCTCGTGCAGGGTCACCAGCCTGGTGGCGGCCAGCTGTTCCAGCACCTCGGCGGCGTCGGGGCTCGTGTCGGGAAGCAGCTCGGCGTAGGAGGCGGGGCGGCGGGTGTCTGCCGCCTGCTCACCCGGGTTGATCAGCCGCAGCAGGATCCGCTGTGCCTGGTGGGCCTGGGCGTCCGACAGGTTCGCGTACAGCTGTTCGGCGGTGGCCGTGATCGCCCCATGTATGCCGCCGGCCCGCTCGTAACCGGACAGGGTCAGGGCGTTGCCGCGACGGCGTCGCCAGGTCTCCCGCAGGGCGTGCGAAACCAGCGGCAGGACGTTCGCCTGCCCCGCGGCGTCGGCGATGAGGCGGGCCAGCAGCGCGCTTTCGACCACGCAGCCCGCCTGTACCGCGGGCCGGCTGATGGCTCGGCGCAGCTCCTCGACGTTCATCGCCCCGACCAGCAGGTGGGACTCCCGCAGCGCCTCAAGGAGATCGGTGTGTTCGGCGCAGCGGGCGTAGAAGTCGGCGCGTACCCCGAGGACGACACGGACGCGGCTGTTGGCCGCCCGGGCGGCGGTGACCAGCGCCTCGATGAACCGGGCACGCTCGTCGGCGTCTCGGCACAGGGCGAAGACCTCTTCGAACTGGTCCACGACCACCAGCAGTTCGCTGTCCGCGGGCCGGTCGGTCAGCGCCTGCAACACGGCCAGATGCAGGGCACGCGGGGTTTCGTCCAGTTCCTTGCGCAGGGTGGCGGCCGATTCATGACCCAAGGTGGCCAGGCGCGCGGCACATTCGTCCAGGGGATGCGGTCCGGGCGTGAACAGCAACGTCGGCCAGGAAGCCGTTTTCTGTTCCTTTCCGAACGCGGACAGTAACCCGGCCCGCAACAACGACGACTTTCCCGCCCCTGATGCGCCGAGCACCATGAGAAAACGGTGTTCGCGCACGCAGGTCATCAGCTCCTCGGTGAGCCGCTCCCTGCCGAAGAACCAATCGGCGTCTTCCGTTTGAAAAGCAGTCAGGCCGAAGTAGGGATTCCGCTTCTTATCGTTTTCGGCCTTGGTGTTCCCTTCGGCCGATTCTGCGGCGACCGTCTTCCATCGCTCCTCCCATTCATGCACGTCACCCCCGCATGCCTGTACATAGGCGATCGTCACGGCGAGGCTCGGTAGTTTCCGGCCCGCCGCCGCGTCGGCCAGCGTCGCCGCTGAATAGTGAGCCCGGCTCGCCAATTCTCGATAAGGAGGTCCCCCCGATTTCGCGCGTAACAGCCGCAGGTCAGCAGCGAAACGCGTTAACGCACTGTCGTTGTCGTCCAAGGGACGCTCAGCTCGTGGCATCTCCACCCCCGCCCATCAGGTCACCGAGCCATTGTCCGGTGCTTGTTGTCTGGTGTGCAGCCTTCGATACCGGACAACGAACTATGGCTAGGAATGGTTCGCAGACGGACGGCGAGAGCCGGATCCTCGCGAAGCCCCGACTGTGGGGCGGCGGCAGAGAAAAGAAGAGGAAATGAATGCGTTGATTTCCACGACCGGGGGATACGTGAACGAGCAGCCAAAACGACTGTTGAACAAAACACCGGCCACCGCGGAGACCGATCACTGGCTCGCCAAAGCCGACGCGCTGGCGTCGGTGATCGACGAGCACCGGGAGCAGGCCGAGTACGAACGGGTGACTCCCGCGCCCGTCATCGACGCGCTCCGGGCCGCGGGCGTCCACCGCATGTGGGTGTCCAAGGACTTCGGCGGCGGCCAGGTGAGCCTGAGAACCGGATCGGCCGTCATCCAGCGGCTGGCGGCCGCCAACCCGTCGGTCGCCTGGCAGATGGGCGTGCAGGGGGCGATCGGACGGCTGTCGGACTACCTGCCCGAGCAGACCGCCCGCAAGCTCTTCGCGGAGAACGACACGCTTGTGGTCGGCGGCGTCAACCCGTCGGGACGGGCGGTCCCGGTCGACGGCGGGTTCCGGCTGAGCGGCACCTGGGCGTTCGCCAGCGGCTCCGCGCACGCCGACTGGCTGATCTGCGCGGCGGTCGTCACCGGCGAGGACGGTACCCCCCACATGACGGACACCGGGCCGGAGACGCGCATGCTCTTCGTCCCCAAATCCGAGTGCCGGATGCTCGACACCTGGCACACCATCGGCCTGCGGGGCACCGGCAGCGAGCACTTCGAGATCGAGGAGACCTTCGTCACGGAGGACTTCACCGTCGCCGTCGCCGACATGCTCCGGCCGCCGGCCGCCCGGCCGTCCCGGGCGTACGCCATCGGCTACTACGACTTCGGGCCGTTCACCTCGGCGTCGACCGCCGTGGGAACCGCGCAGGGCGCCCTTGAGGCGTTCAAGTCACTGGCCACGAGGAAGACACCGGCGGCGGCGACGAACCCCCTGGCGGGCAGCCACACCGTGCAGGAGAAGCTGGGGCGGGCCGAGGCGCAGCTGCGTGCCGCCCGCCTGGCGCTCGTCGACGCCGCGTGGCACGCGGAAACCTGCGGAGAGGACGGCGGCGACGCGCTCAGCGCGCTGATCCGGCTCACCGCCGCGACCGTCGCGGAGAACGCCACGAGCGTCGTGGACACCGCCTTCCGCCTCGCCGGGACCACGGCGATCTACACCTCAAGCCCGCTGGAGCGTTACTTCCGCGACGTCCACACGGCCGTCAAACACATCACCCTGTCGCACACCCATTTCGAGACGGTCGGCCAGTACCTGCTGGGCGGCCCCCTGATGATGCGACGTTAACGCCGGTCACGTACAGAGGAGAGAGTCATGCAGACCATGAAGGCCGTACAGCTTCTCGCCCCGCGTAAGACGATTCTGGCCGAACTTCCCAAGCCCACGGTTCCGGCCGACGGGCTGCTGATGAAGACGCGATGCGTATCGATCTGTTCAACCGACGTCTCCTTCTTCGAAGGCCACCTGTTCCCCTCCGAATATCCGGTGGTCCTGGGCCACGAGTATCTCGGCGAGGTCGTGGAGATCGGTTCGGAGTTCACCGGCCCGGGTATCGAGGTCGGCGACCGCATCGTCTACTGGGGACAGACCGACTACGACGGCTTCGCTGAATATCGGACACTGCGTCCTATATTCTCCGGAGAGATCAAAACGGATGTCTTCGAGGCCGATCGTAATTTCTATGACGACCGGCGGGCGGCCGCCGTCAAAGTGCCCGAAGAGCTCGACGACCTGCAGGCCTCCTTCATCGAGCCGACGACGGGAGTTCTGCGTTCGGTGCTGGCCAACGCGCCCAGGATCGGCGACCGGGTGCTCATTCTCGGTACCGGGCCCATCGGGATCATCGCAGGAAGCATCATCAAGAAACTGCTGGCGCCGCACTCGGTGGTCTCCGTGGACGCCAATCCGCACCGCAACACCCATGCGGAGGCGCATTTCTCCGAGCGCGCCTACTTCCCGGACGAACTGATCGAGGAAGTGCAGGAGAGCACCTTCGACTACGTCTTCGACTGCCTGCCCACCGTCAATGTGGCGGATCCGGCGAAGGACCCGAGGCGGGTCGCGATGCGCAAGCTCAAACCGCGCGGCAGGTACGTGCTGTACGGCGCGTCCCAGGAGATGCAGAGCTTCGACACGTGGCTGATGCTGGCCAAGGGCATCAACATCAGCGCCTCGCCCTTTGACGTCAGCAGTTTCCCCATGCACCACACGGCCAACGTCATCACCGCCGCCATGCAGATGCTGGTCTCGGGGATCGTCGACGGTAAGCGCCTGCTGTCCACCGTCCACCCGTTCGACGACTACGACGGTCTCGTCAAGATCCTGGAGAACTACCGTACGACCACCGGGCTGAAGACGGTGGTCGACTTCCGGGGGGACGCCTGGTGATCCGGGCCGAGTTCGGCGAGTTCTCCGGCACGGCCGCCGAGATGTCGCGGCCCGCCTGATCCACCCGCGCGCCGGAGGCGATGACGTCTGTGCCCGCGCCGGCGATCCACACGGTGACCGGCGTCCGGCGGCGCGTGAGCGAACCGCGCCGCCGGGCGTCCGGGTACGGCGTCACCCGCTGAGCCGATGACCTCCGGCCGTACCGGTCAACCGGTACGGCCGGGCGGGTCAGGTCCGCCGAGCCTCCCGCACCGTTTCTTTCAGCAGAGAAAGAGATCACCGATGTCCGTTGACGCCGTTTCGTTCCGACAAGCCATGGCCCGGGTCCCCGGCCCGGTGACCGTGGCCACGACCGTCGATGCGGCAGGCCGCCGATGGGGCTTCACCGGTAGCTCCTTCAGCTCCCTGTCCCTCGACCCACCCCTCGTCCTGCTGTGCCTGGACCGCTTCGCCAGCACGCACGACGCCTTCACCTCCGCCGACCGCTTCATGGTGAACATCCTGGCGACCGAGCACGTCGAGGTCGCGCAGCGTTTCGCCACCTCCGGGATCGACCGGTTCGCAGCCGGTGACATGCGGCCGTACGAGATGAACCTGCCGGGGCTGCCCGGCGCGCTGGTGCGTCTGGCCTGTTCCATGCACGCCGTCCTCGACGGCGGTGACCACAGCATTCTCGTCGGCCGGGTCGAGGAGCTCCACACGGACCCGCACCGAATGCCGTTGCTGTACTGCGACCGCACCTTCACCCGTCTCAAAGCCACAGCCGCCCTTTCCTGACGCCCTTAGAGAAGTGGAGAACGACATCGTGCAAACCGCCGACTACGTGATCGTCGGGGCCGGTTCCGCGGGGTGTGTCCTCGCGCACCGGCTGAGTGCCGACCCGCGCATCAGCGTGGTGCTCGTGGAGGCCGGAGGCCCCAGGCCCGAAGAGCACCCCGAGATCCAGGTTCCCGTGCTGTTCCCCAGAATGTTCGGCAGCGCGCTCGACTGGGGTTTCACCACGGTGCCGCAGACCGGGCTGGACGGCCGTACCATTCCCATTCCCCGTGGTAAGGCCCTTGGCGGTTCCTCCGTGATCAACGCGCAACTGTGGACCCGTGGCCACCCGGCGGACTACGACGGCTGGGCGGCGGCCGGGCTCGACGGATGGGCGCACACGGACCTGCTGCCGTACTTCGATCGGGCCGAGGAGAGGATCCGGCTGGCGGGGATGCATCATCCCGTCCCCCCGACCGCCGACTTCCTCAGCGCCTGCGCCCAGCTCGGGTACCAGCCGGCCGCCGAGAGGCAGGACGGGTACATCCTCGCCCGCGCCACCCACCGGGACGGCCTCCGCTGGAGCTCGGCGGACGGCTATCTCCGCGAGCCGGGCGAGCGGCCGAACCTCACCCTGGTCACCGGCGGCCTGGTGCGCAGGGTGCTCATGGACGGGACCCGGGCGACCGGCGTCGAGGTGGAGACGGAGAACGGGAGCCTCCAGATCAGCGCCGGCCGCGAGGTGATCCTCGCCGCCGGAGCGGTGGGGAGCCCGCACCTGCTCATGCTGTCGGGGATCGGCCCGGCCGGGCAGCTGGCCGCGCACGGCATCCCGGTACGGGTGGACGCCCCCGGAGTCGGCCGCGATCTGACCGACCACCTGGTGGTTCCCCTCGCCTTCGCCGCTCGCGGGTTCGAGTCTCCCGGCGCCGCCGCGGACCTGGAGGACATGCGGCTCTACCTCAAGGAGCGGACCGGATCCCTGAACTCGATCATCTCCGAGGCACTGCTCTTCCTGCGCACCCGCCCCGAGCTGACGGCCCCGGACGTCGAGATCGTCCACCTGACGACTCCCTTCGGCGAGCACGAGTCGGCCGCCGGGGACGGCCTGGCGCTGGGTGTCATCGTGCTGCGTCCCGCCAGCCGGGGAAGCGTCGAGCTGCGCTCGGCCGACCCGCACGACGCGCCGGTCGTCGACCCCCGCTACCTGTCCGACCCGGGCGGCACGGACCTGCGGACGGCCATCGCGGGCGTGCGCCAGGCCCACCGGATCCTCGACAGGCCGGACTACGCGCGCTGGCGCGGAGAGCCGTTGACCCCGGGCGCGCTGGCCACCGACGACGCGGACATCGCCGCGTACATCCGGCGGACCGGGCTGAGCATCCACCACCTGGTGAGCACCTGCCGGATGGGGGCCGATCCGCTGTCGGTCGTGGACCCGGGCTTCCGCGTGCGAGGCGCCTCCGGCCTGCGTGTGGTGGACGCCTCGGCGATGCCCAGCATCGTACGGGCGCACACCCACGCCCCGGTCACCATGCTGGCCGAACGCGCGAGTGAGCTCATCCTTCAGGACGGCTGACGCTCCGGCCCCGCAGCGTCTGCTTCTTGGCCCTGTTGCCGCACGTGTTCATCGAGCACCAGCGGCGGGTGCCGGGCCGTGAGGAGTCGAGGAACAGGGCGTGGCAGTCGGGGTCGGCGCACTCGTGGACACGGTCGATGGAGGGGCCGGTGACCAGGTCCACGGCGTCCCTGGCGATGAGCGCGAGGACCGCGGGGACAGGGGCGGCGGCCAGCCATCGCAACCGGCCCGAGCCGTCGAGCTGGGGCGCCGGGACCGGGAGCGCGGCGATCCGGTTCACGGTGTCCCCGGCTGTGGAGAGGGCCGTGGAGAGGGCCGCGGTGAGGGCCGCGGTGAGGGCCGTACCGCCCTCCACCGGTTCACGCGCCGCCGCGACCAGCGTGTGGATCGCCTCCCGCAGCTGTCTCGCCTGGGCGTCGTGACCCACCGCCGCGGCCTCGGGCACCGACTCCCAGGGGCCGAACCGGCCCACCCACGCAGCCAGCGCCGCCGGGTCCGGCAGTTCCTCCTCGGGCCGGGCCGTACCGCGATGCCGCAGCGTACGGATGAAGTCCAGGCACAACCGGCCTGATCCGGATCGGAAGCTCGGCGCTGGCGTCATGAATCAACCCTACTTGCGAACCGGTTTAACTGGTACCGTTTTTGGAACCGGTCAAACTGGTTCTAGGTCAGAGAGGACCTTCATGCCCATCGACATGCCCCGGTCAGGGGCCGCCGCGCCGGGGCGCAGGATGATCCTCCTGCTCGCCCTGTCCTGCGGTGTCGGCGTCGCGAACATCTACTTTCCACAGGCCATCAGCCCCCTCGTCGCCGCCGACCTGAACGTGTCTCCCGACACGGCCGCCACGGTCGTGACCGCCGCGCAGTTCGGCTACGCGGCCGGCATCTTCCTGCTGGTCCCCCTGGGCGACCGGCTGATGCACCGGAAACTGATCGTCACGCTGCTGTCCATCGCCGGGCTCGGTTCACTGGTCGCCGGTCTCGCCACCACGCTGCCGGTCCTGGTGGCCGCGAGCGTCCTGATCGGTGCCGCGACGGTCGTCCCGCAGATCATCATCCCGATGACGGCCGGGCTGGTCCCCGAGCAGCGACGCGGCGCGGTGACCGGCACGCTGCTGAGCGGGCTCATCGGCGGCATCCTGCTGGCCCGGACCTTCGGCGGTGGCCTCGGCCAGTGGCTCGGCTGGCGCGCCCCCTACCTGGTCGCCGCCGCGGTCGTCATCCTGCTCGCGGTGATCCTGGCGTTCGCCGTACCCACCACGACCCCGTCGTCACGCGAGCGCTACCCCGCCCTGATCGGCACCGCGCTGCGCCTGATGCGCACCGAGCCGGACCTGCGCCGCTCGTGCCTCTACCAGGCGCTGATCTTCGCGGGCTTCACCGCGGCCTGGACCAGCCTGGCCCTGCTGATCACCGGGCCCTACCATCTCGGCGCCTCCGCGGTCGGGCTGATCGCCCTGGTCGGGGCCGCCAGCATGTTCTCAACCCCGATCGCCGGGCGGCTGGTCGACCGTCACGGGCCCAACCCGGTCAATCTGGTCTGCATGGTGGGCGTCATCGCGGCCGCCGCCCTGCTGACCCTGGGCGGTCTTGGCGGTCCCGCCGGGCTGGTCGGCGTCACGGTCGGCATGCTGCTGCTCGACGTGGCCATGCAGTCCGGCCAGGTCGCCAACCAGGCGCGCATCTTCGCCCTGCGCTCCGAGGTCCGCAGCCGCCTCAACACCGCTTACATGACCTGCGCCTTTCTCGGCGGCAGCATCGGCTCCTGGCTCGGGGTCCGCGCCTACTCCGGCCTCGGCTGGGGCGGCGTCTGCCTGCTGGTGGCCGTGCTCGCCGTACTCGCGCTGGCCCGCAGCCTCTTCACCGGCCGCGCCCGCGCCGTTGTCACACCCGAGCCCGCACCGCAGGCGGATGCCGCCACCCGTTGACCGTCCCGCCGGTGAACGGACGCGGGTGACGTCGGCGGGGAACCGGTCGAGTCCGAGCGTGCGGAGCGGGAAACAAGCAAGGCCCAGGTCGATGACCTGGGCCTTCTGTCATTTGGGCGGGTAGGGGCTCCCGTCCGCCGCCGGGTGGGCGGCGTCCTGGGGCCCACCCTGGCCTCCTTGCTGGAGCGTTGACATCTGATATATTAGAGTTTACGTTGCACATGCAAGGAGAGGGGTAGGCATGGGTCAGAGTCGAGTTGTTGTCATCGGCGGCGGTAACGCCGGCTTGTGTAGCGCGTTGGCCGCCCTTGAGGGTGGGGCCGAGGTGACACTGCTCGAGGCCGCCCCGGAGTCCGAGCGTGGTGGGAACTCCGGATTCACCGCGGGGGCCATGCGCTTCGCCTACGACGGCAGGGAGGAGATCGTCCAGCTCGTCCCCGACCTGTCGGAGGAGCAGCTCGCGAAGACCGACTTCGGCAGCTACTCGAAGGAGCAGTTCTTCGACGACATGGCCCGGGTCACGCAGTACCGCTGCGACCCCGACCTGGTCGAACTGCTCGTGACACGCAGCTTCGACACGTTGAAGTGGATGCGCGACAAGGGAGTGCGGTTCCTGCCGATCTACGGCAGGCAGGCGTTCCAGGTGGACGGGAAGTTCACCTTCTGGGGCGGCCTGACGCTGGAGGCCAACGGAGGCGGTCCCGGGCTCGTCGACTCGCTGTTCGACGCGTTCGAGTCGGCGGGCGGCAAGGTGTTCTACGGCCACCGCGCCATCGGCCTCACCGAGGACGGCGGCAAGGTGACCGGCGTCGTGGTCCGGGCGGGCGGGGAGATCCGGACGATCTCCGCCGACGCCGTCGTGCTGGCCTGCGGCGGATTCCAGGCCAACGCGGAGTGGCGCACCCGCTACCTGGGGCCGGGGTGGGAGTTCGCCAAGGTCCGCGGCACCCAGTTCGACGTCGGCGACGGACACCGCATGGCGATGGACATCGGCGCCATGTCGTGGGGCAACTGGTCGGGCTGCCACGCGGTCGGCTGGGACAGCAACGCGCCCGCGTTCGGCGACCGCGTGGTCGGCGACGGGTTCCAGAAGCACAGCTACCCCTTCGGGATCATCGTCAACAGCCGCGGCGAGCGGTTCGTCGACGAGGGCGCGGACTTCCGGAACTACACCTACGCGAAGTACGGCCAGGAGGTCCTGCGGCAGCCGGGGCAGATCGCCTGGCAGGTCTTCGACAGCAAGGTGAACCACCTGCTGCGTGACGAGTACCGGATCCGGCAGGTCACGAAGATCGTGGCACCGACCCTGGAGGAGCTCGTCCGGCGGATGGACGGCATCGACGAGGAGCGGTTCCTGCGGACGGTCGGCGAGTACAACGCGGCGGTCGACCAGTCGGTCCCCTTCAACCCCAACGTCAAGGACGGGCGGGGCACCTCCGGGCTGGCGGTGCCGAAGTCGAACTGGGCCAACACCCTCGATTCGCCGCCGTACGAGGCCTACGCGGTGACGTGCGGAATCACGTTCACCTTCGGCGGCCTGAGGATCGACACGTCGGCGCGCGTGATCGACGTCACCGGCGAGCCCATTCCCGGGCTGTACGCCTGCGGGGAGATCGTCGGCGGGATCTTCTACTTCAACTACCCGGGGGGCAGCGGGCTCACGGCGGGCTCGGTGTTCGGGCGGATCGCAGGGTCGGCGGCCTCGGGCGCGCTCGACCGCTCCGCCACGTCCTCAGCGAGCGTGTGAGGTGGCCGTACCGGGCGGAGTGATCGTCACCGGTGCGGGCGGGGGCATCGGAGCCGAGGTGGCCAAGTGCCTCGCCGCCGCGGGCTACGGCGTCGTCGTCAGCGACCTGGGGGTGTCCGTCGACGGCCACGACCCGGACGGGCAGGTGGCGGAGTCCGTGGCCGAGGTGATCCGGGCCCGGGGCGGTCGCGCCCTGGCCCACCAGCACGACGTCGTCTCCTTCGACGCGGCGGCCGACCTGGTCAGGCGCGCGGTCGAGGAGTTCGGCTCGCTCGACGGCCTTGTCACCTGCCACGGCATCCTGCGCGAACGCATGATCTTCAACATGACGGAGGACGAGTGGGACTCGGTCGTCTCCGTCCACCTCAAGGGCACGTTCAACTGCGTGCGCTTCGCCACGGAGCAGATGCGCCGCCAGCGCGGCGGAAGCATCGCGCTGCTGAGCTCGGCGGCGGGGCTGGAGGGCAGCCCGGCGCAGGCCAACTACGCGGCGGCCAAGGCGGGCATCGTGGGCCTCGCCCAGAGCACGGCGCTGGCGATGGGACGCTACGGCGTCAACGTCAACTGCGTCGTCCCCTCCGCGGCGACGCGCATGACCTCACGACTGACCGACCGGATGCAGGCCAGCAGGCCCGGCGCCGAGCGGCAGGGCCCCGAGCTGGTCGCCGAACTCGTACGCGCGCTGCTCGACCCGGCCAACCGCCACATCACCGGGCAGACCTTCACCGCGGCCGGTCGCAAACTCGCCCGGTGGGAGCCTCCCCAGGAGCAGGAGAGCGTGCGCCTGGCCGACGAGTTCACCTACTCCGACGTGACCGGCGCGGTCCGGCAGCGGCTCGGAGTCACGCCGCTGCGCCGGTTCGCGGCGCTCGGGCTGCCGACGCCGGCCGCGTCCGACCCCCAGACCACGGACATCCTCGAAGTGGGAGACGGAACATGAACGCTCGGCCGACAGTGAGCTCCCCGCACGATCCAGCCGCCACGCGCGTCGAGGAGACGTCGCGGTGAGCGGGCGCAGTGTGCGGCTGGAGATCGGCACCGCCGTGGGAGCGGCGGACGAGCACCACGTGCAGGTGCGCGGACTGGATCTCGTCGACGACCTGATCGGCGAGCTGACCTACACCGAGGTCGCGCTGCTCGCGGTGACCGGCCGCAGGCCGACCCCCGCCGAGACCAAGGTGGTCGACGCGGTGCTGGTGAGCCTGCTCGACCACGGCCTGACGCCCAGCGCGCTCGCCGCACGGCTGACGTTCTGGTCGGCTCCCGAGGCGATCCAGGGCGCCGTCGCGGCCGGTCTGCTCGGCGCGGGAAGCGTACTGCTCGGTTCGATGGAGGGCTGCGGGCGCCTGCTCACGGACATCGCCGACGACGTCGCCGACGGCGCCGCGGCCCGTGACGCGGTGGAGACGCGGCTGCGCGCCATCGTGGACGCGGGTGGGCGGATTCCCGGCCTCGGGCACAGCCTGCACCGCGACGGCGACCCGCGCGCCGGGAAGCTGCTCGACGTCGCGCGGGACCAGAAGGTCGCGGCGCGGCACGTCGAGCACCTTGAGCTCGTCGTCGAGCTGGCCGCCGCGCTCACCGGAAAGGCACTGCCGCTCAACGCGACGGGCGCCGCCGCCGCGCTGCTGCTTGAGGTGGGTGTGCCCTGGCGACTGCACCGCGGTTTCGCCCTGATGAGCCGTACGGCGGGCCTGGTCGCGCACATCGGCGAGGAGCTCGAATCGCCCCTCGCCCCCGCGGTGCGCGCCGCGCTGCGGACCGCGAGCCGCATCGAACCGGAGGTGTGAGCGGTGTCGGAGGCCGTGGAGCCACAGCCGGAACCGGGGTGGGAGATCTTCGTCTGCGACGAGTGGCGGGCGCGGGTGCTCCAGGAGATCACAGGCCTGTACGGCCCGCCGTACGCGGACGGAAACGTGCCCTGCCTGGCGTTGCTGCCCCCGACGTTCCTGGTGGCCCATCGGACCGACCCGGACGCCATGGGCGTCCCGGACGCGCCGGTCAGGCTCAACGCCGGCAACTGGTGCCGGTGGGAGGCGCCCGTGACGCCGGGGGAGATCCTGGAGCGGCGCACGGTGATCGAGTCGGTCACCACGAAGCCGGGCCGCGACAGCGACCTGACGTTCTACCAGCTCGCGACGACGTACCGGCGCCGCATGACGCACGACGTGGTCGCGCGCACGTCCACCACGACGATCCGCACGGGCGCCCGGCAGGGTCGCGGCGGTTCCGGGCACCGCACGGAGCCGCCCGCCGACGCCGTACCGGTCATCGAGGTCACCCCGAGCAGCCGCGAGGTCGTGCGGTACGCCGCGGCCACCGACGACTTCTACGAGGTGCACTACGACCACGCGTTCGCACGGGCGAGAGGTCTGCCGGGGACGATCACCCACGGCCTGCTCAAGCTCGCCTACCTGGCGCGTGCCGCCGTGCAGTGGGGCGGACACGGGACGTTCGTGCGGGAGCTGAGCGCCTCCTACCGAGGGATGGACCGGGTCGGCGCGCCGTTTCGCGTGCTCGCCCGGGCGGACGACGGCGACGGGGACGGGCCCTCGCGTCACCTCACGCTGTACGGCGTCTCCGCTGACGGCGGGGTCAGCACCGTCGGCCGCGCGGTGATCGAGAGAAACGAAGGAGAGGATGGGCAGTGGCTGAGCGACTGACGGTGCAGACGGTACGCGGACCGGTCCCGGTGTCCGAGCTCGGGCGCGTCCTGCCGCACGAGCACGTGGCGTGCGACCTGTTCCGCGTGACACGGCAGATGGGTCTCGCCGCGTTGAACGACCCGGACGAGGCGGTCCGGGACCTGAAGGTTTTCAAGGAACTCGGCGGCGGATCCGTCGTCGAGGCCACCAGCGGCGGGCTCGGCCGTAAGCCCGCCGTGCTCCGGTCGGTGTCCGAACGTGCCGACGTGCACATCGTCATGGGCTGCGGGTGGTACCGGGAGCCCTACTACGAAGAGGACATGAACAAGCTGAGCACGGCCGAGCTGACCGACCGCCTGCTGATCGACATCTTCGAGGGCGAGGGCGGCGTACGGCCGGGCGTGATCGGCGAGATCGGCGCCGACCGTGAGTGGGTTTCCGGGGTCGAGGAGCGGGTGCTGCGCGCGGCCGCCCGAGCCCAGCAGGAGACCGGGCTCGGGCTGATCCTGCACGCGGTCAAGAGCGAGGTCGGCGCCTGGCAGCTCGACGTGCTTGAGGACGAGGGCTGCGACCTGAGCCGGGTCGCGGTCGGCCACTGTGACACATATCCGGACGTCGACTACCACGAGCGGCTGGCCGAGCGCGGCGCGATGGTGATGTACGACGGCAACGGCCCGGGTGACGCGCTGCTCCAGGAGCAGCGGATCGCGAACGCGGTGGAGCTGATCCGCCGCGGATGGGCAAAGAGCCTGCTGCTCTCCCACGACGTCTGCGTACTGGGCATGCGCGAACGCCGTGGTGGGCCGGGTTATTCGTACGTGCTGCGGCAGGTCGGCCCCGACCTGATCGCGGCCGGGGTTCCCGAGGACGTCGTGGAGACGATCTTCAGTGAGAACCCGTTGCAACTGCTCGCCGGGCACCGTCCCGACGGCAACTGAGGAACGCCTTTTCTCCCGGCTCGAACGTTCGGGGACGACCCTGCCGGATGCATTGGCGCCTGTTCTGTCACGTTCCGAGAAAGTGTGAGGATGCCATGAACGACAGGACCGGTCGGACGATCGATCGACGCCTCCTGCTCGCCGGGGTGGCGGGGGCGGGCGTCGTCGCGCTCGCCCCGTCGGCCGCCTTCGCGGCGGAGGAGAGGGCCCGCGGCTCGAAGCCGGGCGGGCGAGAGAAGGTGCTGCCCGCGCAGACGTCGTGGGACCCGGTGCCCGCGATGACCGGCATGAAGCAGGTACAGATCCCCGACGTGCGGCTGGCGGTCTGGGACACCGGCACCGGAGGCAGGGGTCCGGGCAGGGGCCAGACCGTGGTGCTCATGCACCCGCACACCGGCAACGGCGGCTCGTGGGGCTACCAGCAGGCCGTGTTCGCCGCCGCGGGCTACCGGGTGATCAGCTACTCGCGGCGGGGATACCACGGCTCTGAGGCCGGCCCCGCCGAGCGGCCCGGCACGATGGTCGGGGACCTGACGGCCCTGATGGACGCGCTCGGCGTCGGAAGGTTCCACCTGGTCGGCCTGGCCGCGGGCGCGTTCGCGGCGTTCGACGCCGGCCTGTCGGTCCCGGACCGGCTGCTGAGCTGCACGGTGGGCGCGACGCTGGGAGGGATCCAGGAGCCGTCGTGGAACGAGGTCACCACGGCGATCCTGCCGGAGGGCTGGTTCGGACTGCCCGAGACGTTCCGCGAGCTCGGCCCGTCCTACCGGGCCGCGCGGCCGCAGGCGCTGACGACGTGGATCGAGCACACGAAGCTGCCGGTCACGACCGTGCAGCAGCCCCCGCAGAACACGCTGACGTGGCCGGCGATCGAGTCGATCAGGACGCCGACGCTCCTGCTCACCGGCGACTGCGACCTGTACCTCCCGCCGGCGCGTCTGCGCGAGATGGCGGGCCACGTCAGGAACGCCGAGGTGGCGATCTTCAGCGAGGCGGGGCACGCCCCGCACTGGGAGTCCTACCGCGAGTTCAACAAGACGGTGCTGTCGTTCATCGGTAAGCACCGGCGGTAGACCATGGAAGCGGCAGGCATCGGGGCCGAGGAGCCCGTGGACCTGAGAATCGAGGGTCACGTCGCGACCGTGACGCTGGACCGGCCCGACGTGCTCAACGCGGTCGACACGCCGACGTACCGGTGCCTGCTCGCGGTCTTCGCGAAGATCGAGGATGGGGCGGACATCCGGTGCGTCGTGGTGCGAGGGCGGGGCAGGGCCTTCAGCGTCGGCGCGGACCGGACGGAACGCGCCAAGATGACGGACGACGACCTGCGGCGCAGGCGCAGGCTCGTCCCCCGGGTGTTCTCGGCGATGTACCACTGCTCGCGACCTGTGATCGCGCAGGTGCACGGCTACGCGCTGGGCGGTGGCCTTGAGCTGGCGCTCAGCTGCGACCTCGTGGTCGCCGCCGAGGACGCCGTCATGGGGCTCGTCGAGACGACCCTCGGCAGCATGCCCGCGGGCGGCGGCACGCAGTTGCTCCCGCGGCTCGTGGGCATCCCCAGGGCGAAGGAGCTGATCTTCACCGGCCGCCGGTTCACCGGCGCCGAGGCCAGGCAGTGGGGGCTGGTGAACCACGCGGTGCCCGCCGCCGACCTTGAGACCACGGTCGGCGCGCTCGCCGCCGAGATCAGCGCGGCGGCACCGCTGGCGGTCGCGCAGGCCAAGCGCGCCATCGACCTGTCCACCCAGTTGGAGATCGACAACGGGGTCGCGCTGGAGGCCGAGCTGTACGAGCGGCTCCTCACGAGCGCGGACCGGCTCGAAGGGCTGGCCGCGGCGCGCGAGGGCCGGCGGGCGAACTTCCGGGGCCGATGACAGGGCCGATCACGAAGTCAATGACGGGGCCAATGACGGGGCCGGTGACGAGGCCGGTGACGAAAGGAATGCACGATGATCGAAAGGTTGGGATGCGCCATCGGCGGGCTGGCCGACCCGGAGCACCCGGGGGACGTCGCCGCGACGGTGCGGATGATCGAGGACGCGGGCTACGAGTCGGCGTGGTCCTATGAGGCGTTCGGCGCCGACTGTTTCACGCCGCTGGCCTGGTGGGGCTCGCACACGCGCACGATGCGGCTCGGCACCGACATCGCCCAGATGGCGGCGCGCCCCCCGACGGGGATGGCGATGGCCGCGATGAGCCTCGACCAGCTGTCCGAAGGGCGGGCCGTGATCGGGCTCGGGCTCTCCGGGCCGCAGGTCGTCGAGGGGTGGTACGGCATGCCCTTCGAACGCCCGCTGGGCTGGACCCGGGAGTACGTCGCGATCATGCGCGCGACCATCGCCGGGGAGCGCGTCGCGTACGAGGGCAAGACGTACCGGCTTCCCGCTGAGGGAGGGTCGGGACTCGGCCGCCCGATCCGGTCCACGCTGCGCGGCGGCCGTACGGACATCCCGATCTGCCTGGGCGCCGAGGGGCCGATGAACATCTCGCTGGCGGCCGAGATCGCCGACGGCTGGCTGCCGACGAACTTCTCGCCCATCGCGGACGAGTGGTACCGGGAGCGGCTGGAGCTGGGCTTCGCCCGCAGGCCCGGCGGGCGGCCGGAGAACTTCGAGATCGCACCCGCGGTCTCGGTGGCGTTCGGCCCGGACCTGGAGTCGGCCGCCGACCGGATCCGCCCGTTCATCGCCTACCAGGTCGGGGCGAACGGGGCGGAGAACATGAACTTCCACCTCAACGCCATCGCGCGGCTCGGATTCGAGGAGCCCTGCCGGGAGATCCGGGCCAAGTTCGTCGAACGGGACCGCGAGGGCATGGTGGCCGCGGTGCCGACCGAGATGGTCGAGGCGGTCGCGCTGGTCGGGACGCCGGAGAAGATCCGGGCCGACCTGGAGACGAAGTGGAACAGATGCGTCGCGACGAGCCTGATCGCCAGGGCGCGCGTCGACGACCTGCTCAAGCTGGCCGAGGTGTTCCGCACAACCACGGGCGCCGCGCAGGGGCAGCCCGCCTGATTCGTATGACCGTTCGGTCGGTGAGGAATTCGCAAATGGTGATGAGGTACGAGCACTGGATCAACGGCGAACCGACGCCGTCGGCGGGCGGGGAGCGGCTCACGTCGACCAGGCCCGGCACGGACGAGGTCGTGTGCGAGATCCCGTTGGGTGTCCGGGAGGACGCCGACCGGGCGGTGGCCGCCGCGAACGCCGCCTTCGCCAAGTGGGCGGCGGAGAAGCCGATCCGCCGCGGCCGGGTCCTGATGGCCATCGCGGCGGGGCTGCGGCGTGAGCGGCAGCGGCTCGCCGAGCTGGAGGCCGCCGAGACCGGCAAGCCGCTGCGGCAGGCGGACGTCGAGATCAGGGGCGCGGCGGCGTTCTTCGAGTTCTACGCGGGCCTGGTCAACGTGCCGACGGGGGAGATCATCGATCTCGGCGACGGCTACCACGGATACACGCGGCACGAGCCGTTCGGCGTGGTCGGGGTCATCACCCCGTGGAACGTCCCGCTCAACCAGGCGGCCAGGGCGGTGGCGCCCGCGCTGGCGGTCGGCAACGCCGTGGTCTGCAAGCCGTCGGAGTTCACGTCGTCGACCACGCTGGAGCTCGGGAGGATCGCCGCCGAGGCCGGGCTGCCGCCGGGGGTGCTCAACGTGGTGACCGGCATGGGCGACGTCGTGGGCAGCGCGATCGTCGAGCATCCGCATGTCCGGAAGGTCGCGTTCACGGGTTCGGTGCGCGCCGGTCGCATCGTCGGCCGGACCGCCGCCGAGAAGATCATCCCTGTCACGCTCGAACTGGGCGGGAAGTCGCCGAACATCGTGTTCGCCGACGCCGACCTCGACGCCGCCGTCGCCGGCGCGTCGAGGGCGTTCGTCGGGAACGCCGGGCAGGTCTGCTCGAACGGCACCCGTCTGCTGCTGGCCCGCGAGATCCACGACGAGTTCGTGGCGCGGCTGGCCGAACGGGTGCGGGCGGTGAAACCGGGCGAGGACTACGGCTCGCAGACGACGAAGGACCAGTTCGAGAAGGTGCTGTCCTATTTCGACGTCGCGCGCGAGGAGGGCGCCACGCTGGTCACCGGCGGGCGGGCCACCGGCGACGGGTGGTTGATCGAACCGACGATCTACACCGGGGTGACGAACGAGATGCGGATCGCCCGCGAGGAGATCTTCGGCCCGGTCCTGGTGGTCATCCCGTTCGACGACGAGGCCGACGCCGTCGCCAAGGCCAACGACTCCGACTACGGTCTCGCGGCGGGCCTCTGGACGGCGGACCTCGGCCGGGCCCACCGCGTCGCGGCCGCCCTGCAGGTGGGACAGGTCTACGTCAACGAGTGGACGGCCGGGCTGATCGAGGGCCCGTTCGGCGGCCACAAGAACAGCGGCCACGGCCGGGAGAAGGGTGTGGAGGCACTGCGGCACTACACCCAGTCGAAGTTCGTCTCGGTCAGGATCGGCAGGAGCGCGAGCGGCGGGTAGGCACGGCCACCGCTCGTGACGCGTACGGCGGGCCGGGCCGGTGATCTCGGGTGGGCGTCCCCTGGTGAGCGAGGGACATCGGGGGCCCCACCCGGCCTGACGTTGGCCTACACGGCCTATATCGAGGTCGCGGACGGGCGCTTCCTGGGCCCGCGCGTGGACCGGGTCGTCCCGCGCCTGCCCGCCGCCAGCTGGGTGATCGACGGTGTGTCGCTGTCGGTCGCCGGCATCAGCGCCTCGACCTTCTCGGTGGAACGTGTCTTGTGGGCCTGCATCGCGTTGTACGCGGCCTGCGGGTCGCCGGCGGCGATCGCCTCGGCGACCGCGCGGTGTCCCGCGACGGACTCGGCGAGGCTGCCGGGCTGGCTGAGGTTGCGGAACCGCAGCAGGCGCACGCGCCCGTCGAGAACGCCCAGGGCGTCGCGTAACCCGCCGCTGCCGGCCATGGCCAGCATCTTCTCGTGCCGCTCCTCGATCATGCGGACGTACGCGGGGACGTCCTCGGCCTCGGCGGCCCGTTCCAGATCGGCGACCGAGAGCAGCAGGGCGTTGCGCTGCTCCACGGTGCCGCGTACGGCGGCCCACGCGGCCATCATGGGTTCCAGCGCGGTCTTGATCTGGTAGACGTCGGTGATCTCCTGCGGGCTGATCTCCCGGACGAAGACGCCGACGCGCGGGGTGATGGTGACCAGACCCTCCACGCTCAACTGCTGCAGAGCGTCACGCACCGGCGTCCGGGACACACCGAACCGCTCGGCGAG
>NZ_JBEPEI010000025.1:0-96739 GCF_040300765.1 Streptosporangium sp. NPDC000239
CCCCACTGTCGGCCAACATCCCCCCCAACCGCTCAGCCGGCACCGCCGGATCCAACGGCACATAACCCGCCCCCGCCTTCAACACCCCCAACAACGCCGGAACCAAATCCACCCCACGCCCCAAACACACCCCCACCAACGACCCCACACCCAACCCCAGCAAACAATGCGCCAACCGATTCGCCCGCGCATTCACCTCCCCATACGACAACCGCACCTCACCACACACCACCGCCACCGCATCCGGACACACCACCACCCGCTCCTCAAACACCTCATGCACACACCGCGAAACACCCCCCACCTCAGCGGTGGGCAGCACGACGGCGAGTTCGTCGGCGCCGAGCAGTTCCAGGTGTGAGACCCGCGCACCGGGGTCGTCGGCCACGCCGTCGAGCAGGCGGAGGAGGTGGCCACCCATCCGGGTCACCCGGGCCCGGTCGAACAGGTCGGGCACGTACTCGATCGTCGCGCTCAGCGAGCCGTCCGGCGCCTCCTTGACGAGGAGGGTGAGGTCGAAGCGCGACACACGGGAGCGGCCGGGCAGCGGGGCGACCTCAAGCCCGGCCCAGGCCGGTCCGTCCGAGGCCGGCTCGAAGGTGAAGGCGACCTGGAACAGCGGCGTGCGGGACAGGTCGCGCTCCGGCTGCAGTTCGTCCACCAGCTGGGCGAAGGGCACGTCCTGGTGGTCGAACGCCTCCAGCACCGTGTTCCTGACCTTGGCGAGCAGGTCGGCGAAGGCCGGGTCCCCCTCCCAGCGGGAGCGCACGACGAGGCTGTTGATGCAGTATCCGACGAGCCCCTGCAGCTCGGGCCGGGTGCGGCCGGAGACCATGGTGCCGACGGGGATGTCGTTCAGGCCGGTGTGACGCGACAGCAGCAGCTTGAAGGCGGTCAGCAGCACGGTGAAGAGAGTCGAGCCGTGCCGCCGGGCCACCTCCCGCAGCCGCTCGGCGAGCGGGGCCGGAATCTCGAACATGTCGACGTCGCCGGTCCAGACCCTGGTGGCGGGCCGGGGGCGGTCGGTGGGCAGGTCGAGCGGGCGCAGGTCGGCGAGCCGCTCGCGCCAGTAGGCGAGCGAACGGTCGAAGGAACGACCGCTCTCCCAGGCGGCGTAGTCGGCGTACTGCGTCTCAAGCGGTGCGAGCGGGGAGGGCGACCCCTCGGTGAAGGCGCTGTAGAGCTCGGCCAGTTCCCCGACGACGACGGCGAGGGACCACGCGTCACAGGCGATGTGGTGGAACACCAGGACGAGCACGTGGTCGTCGTCGGCCAGCCGGAGCAGGCGGGCCCGCGCGGGCCACTCCGCGGCCAGGTCGAACGAGGTCGCCACCACGGCCCCGACGGCATCCAGCATCCCCTCCCCGTCCACGCCGTGCAGGTCGTCGACGGGCAGGCGCACGGCGTACGGCTCGTCGATCACCTGGGTCGGGTCCTCCCCGACGAGCACGTAACGGGTACGCAGGCTCTCGTGCCTGGCGATGACCTCCCGCCAGGCACGCTCCAGCGAGCCGTGGTCGAGCCGGCCGCGCAGCCGCAACGCCAGCGGAACCAGGTACTCCGGGCTGCCCGGGTCGAGGCGGTTGAGGAACCACATCTGCTGCTGCCCGGAGGAGAGCCCGATCGGCCCCTCTCGGTCGGCCCGGGGGATGCGGCCTCCCCGCGTCCCCTTCTTCTCGGCCAGACGCAACCGGATGAGCTCGTCCCGTCGCGCGCTGAAGTCCGACGCTTCCGTGCTCATGTCGCTCTCCTCCACCGGAATACAGGGGTCACGGAGAATCAGTGCCGTCCGCCCGGAAATGAAGCACCGGACACCGGCACGGCGGCCGATTCCACCGACGAGCGTTCCGTGCGCGACTATAGTTCTTCTATATTCAGCGGAAACATTGAAATTGGATCCTCCCGCGGGCAGCATTCACTCGCATATCGCCCGTTGAAAGGCAACAGCCCGGGCGCGGCCATACGGCGACCCATCGGGAGGACCAGCGTGGAGAATTTCCTTTTGACGGCGCAGGAACGGGCGCAGGTCGACAGGCTCGTCGACGACGTGCTGGCGGACTGGACGTCGTGGGACCCCCTGCGGTTCGCCGAGCAGGCGGGCTCCGTCGCGCACGGCCTGCCGCTGCGGCTGCGCCGGTTCCTGGCCGACGTGCGCGCGGCGGAGGCGGACGTGGCGCTCGTGTCCGGCCTGCCGGTCGACCCCGCTCTCGCGCCGACCCCGGCGGGCTGGGACATGGCCGCCAAGAACGGCGCGGGGCGGCGGGAGGAGCTCGTGCTGCTGCTGGTCGGAGCCGTGCTCGGCGAGCCGTTCGGCTGGGCCAACCAGCAGGACGGGCGCCTGGTGCACGACGTGGTCCCCACTCCGGGCATGGAGCGGTCGCTGACCAGCGCCAGCAGCACGGAGCCCCTGACGCTGCACACAGAGGACGTCTTCCACCCCTTCCGCTGCGACTACGTGTCGCTGTTCTGCCTGCGCAACCCCGACGAGGTGGGCACCACCATCACCCGGTTCGACGCGCTGGACTTCCCCGGTGAGCTGCGCGAGGCGCTGTCCGAGGAGTCCTTCAGGTTCTATCCGGACGACTCCCACACCGGGGAGATCCTCAACGTGGTCGACGGCGGCGGGCTCGCCGGCCGCCGCAGCACCGTCGGCCCGGTGGTCTTCGGTCCGGCCGAGCGTTCCTACCTGCGCTTCGACAGGGACTTCATGACGGCCGACCAGGAGGCCGGGCGGGCGGCGGAGGCGATCACGGTGATGCACGGCCTGCTCTGCGAGGCGGTGGAGAGAATCGTGCTGCGACCGGGGGAGGCGATATTCGTCGACAACTACCGGATCGTTCACGGCCGCGAGCCGTTCTCCGCCAGATACGATGGAAACGATCGTTGGCTCAAGAGGCTCAATCTGATTCGCGACGTGCGGCGCATATACGCCGGCAGTGGTGCACGATCCAGAATCATCACCTGACGGATCCGCCACCCCCTGGCGTCGACAATGGAGGTTCGCGAGTGATAAGCGTCGCACTGAGCACGCTTCGTGCACGATGGATCACATTCTCGGGAACCTTTCTCTCGCTTTCTCTCGGCGTCGGGATCATCGCCACCATCGCGTTGGTGATGAGTTCCGCCCTCGCGAATTACGAGCGGGCGCGCGCCGTCCTGACGGGGACCGTGGTGCTCCTGAGCGTCTCGGCGGGCGTGGCGGGGTTCGTCACCGTCTTCGTGGTGGCCTCCACGTTCGCCTTCGCGGTGATCCAGCGCACGCGCGAGCTGGCCCTGCTACGCCTGGTCGGGGCCACCCCGCGCCAGGTTCGCCGGATGATCCTGGCCGAGGCGCTGCTGCTCGGCACGGTCGCCTGCGTCGTCGGCTGCCTGCTCAGCCTGGCCGGTGCCCCGGCGCTGGCCGCCACGCTGGTGGCGGGGGGCATCGCGCCGTCCTGGTTCCAGGTCGCCGTCTCGCCCGTGCCGCTCCTGCTCTCGTGCCTGATGGGTCTCGGGGTCGCGACGCTGGGCGTCTCGGCCGCCTCCCGCCGCGCGGCCACCGTACGGCCGACCGAGACTCTGCGCGAGTCCGCCATGGACACGCCGCTCTCACGCGGCCTCCGCTCGCCGCGCACGCTGTTCGGCCTGGGCTTCCTGGCCATCGCGATCCTGGGGATGGCCGTCATCACGGTCGCCATGCCGGGCATATCCGGTGTTCCCGTGGTGTACCTCTGGGTGCTGCTGATGCCGATCGCGGCGGCCGCCCTGCTGGCCCCGGCCCTCATCCCTCCGGTGATCCGGCTGTTGACCTGGCCGTGGGCTCGCGGCGGCAGCGCGGTCGGCCTCCTGGTGCGGGAGAACGCCCTCACCATGGTCCGGCGCACGGCCGCGACGGCCATCCCGATCCTCCTCACCGTCGGGCTGTCGATCACCCTGCTCGGCGCGCTTGAGACGATCGGCCAGGCCCGGTCGGCCGAGACGGCCGCCCAGCTCCGCGCCGACCACGTGCTCGTTCCCGACGGCTCCACCGGTATCCGCCCGGAGGCGCTGGAGCGGGCGCGCTCCGTCGCGGGTGCCCAGATCGCCGCGCTCACGCCGGTGACCGTCAGCGCGGCAGACGAGTTCGGCACCGTCGAGGAGTTGTCGGGCTACGCCGCCGCTCCCGCCATGCTCGCCGCGACGACGGGCCTCCCGGTGGTCGCCGGATCGCTGAAGAACCTGGGCCAGGACACCATCGTGGTGACCGAGGACTGGGAGCGCCGCGTCGGCCAGCGCGTCGAGATCACGCCGACCGGCGGGAAGCCGGTCCGGCTGAAGGTCGCCGCGGTGCTGAGGAGCGGGATCGGCGGCGCCGACTTCTACCTGGACGCCTCCCACGCCGGACGGAGCACGCCGGAGGTGGCCTACGTGAAGACCTCCCCCGGTGGAGCCGGACCGTTGCGCGAGAAGACCGCCGGGCAGGGCGTGCAGGTGCTGACCAGGGCCGAATGGGTCGCCGTCTCCCGGAACAGCGACCAGGGCACCAGCGTGATCGGCATGATGGTGACGCTCGGCATCTCCGTGGTCTACAGCTGCATCTCGATCGTCAACACGATGGTGATGGCGGCGTCCGGCCGTAGACGGGATCTGGTCATGCTGCGCCTGGCCGGGGCCACCTCGCGGCAGGCGGTGCTCTCGCTGCTGGCCGAGTCGGTCCTGGTGGTGGCGGTCGGGACGGTGCTGGCCGTGGCGGCCTCCTCGCTCAACTTCGCCGGGCTGCTCAGCGCGCTGACCCAGCTGGAGCCCGCCGCCTCGCTGGCGATCCCGTGGGCGCCGGTGGGTGCGCTCACCGCCACCAGCGCCCTGCTCGCGGTGGCCGCCACCACCCTGACGGCCAGGGCGACCCTGAAAACCTCCGCCATCGGCCGCGCCGTGGCAGCCGAGTGACCACGAGAAAGGTGATTGCCATGGATCTGGCCGTCGATCTGCGGTCCGTGACCAAGGTGTACGGTTCCGGCGCGGCCCGGGTGACCGCGCTGGCCGATCTGAGCTTCTCCTTCCCCGCCGGGAGCTTCACCGCCGTGATGGGCCCGTCGGGGTCGGGTAAGTCCACGCTGCTGCAGTGCGCCGCGGGACTGGACCGGCCGGACTCGGGGCAGGTCATGCTCACCGACGTCGATCTGGCCACGCTGAACGAGGACCAGCTCACCCTGCTGCGCAGGGAGCGGATCGGCTTCGTGTTCCAGGCCTTCAACCTGATCAGCGCGCTGACCGCGGCGCAGAACGTACGGCTTCCGCTGCTGCTCGGCGGGCGCACCCCCAGCGACGCGGAGGTCGACTGGGCCCTGACCTCGGTCGGACTCGCCGAGCGCGCCGCACACCGGCCCGGGGAGTTGTCCGGCGGCCAGCAGCAACGGGTCGCGATCGCCCGCGCGCTGATCACCAAGCCCGACGTGCTGTTCGCCGACGAACCCACCGGCGCGCTGGACACCAGCAGCGGCCGGGAGGTGCTCGAACTGCTGCGTGGCGTGGTGGACCAGCACCACCGCACGGTGATCATGGTGACGCACGACCCCGTCGCCGCCTCCTACGCCGACGTCGTGATGTTCCTGGCCGACGGGCGGGTGGTCGACGTGATGCGTGATCCCGCCGCCGACCGGATCGCCACCCGCATGACCAATCTGGAGCGCCGGTGACGTCCCGCCACGGAGGGCGGCGGATGGATCGGCCGCTCTCCGGCGGCGGGCGACGGCGCCTCGGCCCGTCGGCCCTCCTGCCCCCGCTCGCCGGCTGTCCGGTTGTCCGGAGCCGTCCGCGCGGTCAGGTCAGAGCCGAGCCCTCCGCCTCGCGGGTCCCGGGAAGGGCCGCGACCTCCTCGAAGAAGAACTCCCTGGCGACATCGGCGTAGACGATGTCCAGCGCGTTGGCGACGAACAGCTCCCTCGTCAGCTGCCGGTTGACCTCCCCGTCCGGCATCACCTGCACCTGCCCCGGTTTGACGAGCACCACCTTTGTGCGGTGGACACCGAAACGCAGCGCGAGAATGTCCCGCACCTCGCGGATCAGCGGCGACGAGCCCTCGTCCGTTTCCGCGCGGGCCGGTTGCGCGACCACGATGATCTCGTCGCGGTCCGCCGGCGCCGGGAAGGCGCTGCAGGCCACGATGGAGCCGCCGCCGACGATCGCGCGCTCCACCCTGCCGAGGTCGAGGTAGCGGCCGCCGTACCTCGACACATCCCGCATCAGCCCCGTCACGTACAGCTCGCCGCGGACGATCGCCCCCAGGTTCCCGCTCCGCACGAAGCCTTTCTCCCCGTCCGCGGTGACCTGGTCGAACCGTTCCCCGGTGAGACGTTCCTTGCGCCAGTAACCTGGCACGACGCGCGGTCCGCGCACCCAGATCTCGCCGATCCTGCCTTCGGGAAGCGCGCCGGCGGTGACCGGGTCGACGATCCGCAGGTCGGGCTCGGGGACCACGCCGAGGCCCAGCAGCCGCGGTCCCTGCGTGTCCGAGGTGGGGATGAGGAGATTCCTGTCGAGCGCCCGGGAGTCGAAGCACCTGGCCTCGACCGCCCCTCCGGGGGCGCCGACGGCGGTCAGCAGGGTGGCCTCCGCCAGGCCGTACGAGGTTCGCAGCGCCTCGGCACGCAGGCCCGCGGTGCGCAGGCGCTCGGCGAAGAGCTCGACGGTGCGCGCCTCGGCCGGGGAGGCACCCGTCATCTCCACCAGCAGCGCGTGCCGCCACCGTGACAGGTCCAGCCCCGCGAGCTGGTCGTCGGTGATCTCGCTGACGCACAGTCCGTAGCCGAAGGTGGGTGAGACGCTGAACCTCACGTCGTGCCGGTCGATCAGCCGCAACCACCTGATCGGGTCGGCGCAGAAGGTCTCGGGGGGCATCAGCACCGCGGTGCCGCCGCTGATCAGCGGTGCCAGGAGCAGGGCGATCAGGCCCATCGAGTGATGCAGGGGCAGCCAGCCGCCGGAGCGCACACCGGAGCCGAGCCCGTAGGCCGCGGCGATCAGGGCGCAGTTGTGCAGGACGTTGGCGTGCGAGACCGTGATGCCGATCGGGCCGCCTCCGGGGCCGACGGTGTACTGCAGCAGCGCCTGGTCCTCGCCCTTCCTGAGCGGCTCCACCCAGTCCGAGGCGTCCTCGAACTCGATGACGTCGGTGGCGACGCACTCGTGGATGCCGAGATCGTCGTGGGTCAGCCAGACGTACACCTCGTCGGAGTGCGCGGCGTCGGTCAGGACCAGGCACGCCTCGGCGTCGAGCGCGATCCCGGTGATCGTGCTGAGGTGGTGGTCGGTCCGGCCGGGAAGCGGTACGGGCACGGGGACGACGTCCGCGTAGAGGCACGCCAGCAGGCTCCTGGTGAACTCGATCCCCGTCGGATAGCACAGCAGGACCCGGTCCCCGGGCCGGCACACGCTCTGTAACCAGGCCGCCAGTGACGTGGCCAGCAGATGCAGTTCGAGGTAGCCGATGTGGTGCTCGCGGCCGTCTCCGTCCTCCAGGACAACGGCGTTCTGACAGGGCCTTTCTTCCACCTGCTCCACGATGGCGTCGAAAATCGATTCATTTCGCACGCGGACTCCTCCGGCTACCTTCCAGACATACCAGCAGGTAATATATTTCGGTCATGACCTGGAATCTTGGACGCCGAAGTCAAACGTCAAGCAGACACATGTTTCCGAAACTTAACGCAATCACATATGAGCCGGGCTCAGATTTTCCCGAACTATATTCCGGTAATAAGTCAGGGCCCTTATATTACCATTGTGCAGCGTGACTGGAAATGGGCATCCGTTAAAGTCCACCGATCGCCCACCCGGCCGCCACCAGGCCGGGGAGGCAGTTGAATTCATTAATGACGGCCTGCCTCCGGGGGGTCTTATGCCGTGCCCAGCGCGAGCAGAAGCCGCGCCTCACTTTCGTCCACCAGCGAGAGACGGCCGACGGGAAGGTTTGGAACGTTTGATTCCACCGCCCGGCGGAAGTGCGCGGCGAATCGTTCGACCGTCGGGACATCGAACAGGTCGGTGTCGTATTTGACGACCGCCGTGAAAACGGAGGCCGCCTTACGAACATCCACCGTCAGATCGAACTGACCTTCCATCTGGGATACGTCGTAGGCGGCCAGCCGCAGGCCGCGGAAGGTCGTCTCCGGCCCCTCGACCGAACCGTCGACGGCCAGCGGGAGCGCGGGGTCCATCGCGTCCATCGACAGCAGGTTGACCGCGACGTGGAACAACGGCGCCCGGTTCGGCGACAGGTCGCCGATGAGCGCGGAGGGCAGCGCGGCGTTCGCCATGGCGCGGACCATCCCCTGGTGCGCCGCGACCGCCGCCTGGCCGAACGTCGTCTCCGGGGTGAGGTTCGCCCGGATCGGGAGCGTGTTGGCGAAGTAACCGACCACGTTGCGCATGCCGCCGCCGAAACGTGTGCTGGCGGGGCAGCCGACGAGGAAGTCGCCGGTTCCGACGTACCGGTGGAGCACCGCCTGCAGCGCCGCGAACACCGTGGCGAACGGCGTGACCCCCGCCGCGCGCGAGTCCTCGATCAGCCGCGCGCCCGTCCGTTCGGAGAACGACACGACGGTCGCCGCCCCCCGCAACGACGGCCTGGCCGGGCGCGGGCGGTCGGTGGGCAGCCGCGCCGCGGTCGCCCCTGCGCACACCTCACGCCAGTGACGCTCCAGACGCGGTCTTCTGGGAGAGGCCAGCAGGTCCTGTTCGGCGCGCACGTAGTCGTCGAACGTGCGGGTGAGCTCCGGCCAGCCGGGGGCGTCCCCTTCCTCGTAGGCCCACAGCAGGTCACGCAGGACCAGCCACTGGGACATCGCGTCGCTCACGATGTGGTGCGCCACGAGCATCAGCACGGCGTCGTCCGGGGTCCGGCGCACCAGCGTGACGCGGAAGGCCCCGGTCCGGCCCAGGTCGAACGGGGCCTTGCCGGCCCGCGTCACCCGCTCGTGGAGCACCTCCTCCTCCACCGGGCCCACGTCGATCACCGTCAGCGGCGACGGCAGGTCCGCGACCTCCCGGTACGGCACCCCGTCGACCTCGGCGAACACCGAGCGAAGCATCTCGTGCCTGGCCACGACGGCGTCCGTCGCACGGCGCAGGCGCGCCACGTCCAGCGGGCCGCGGACGCGGACCGCCACCATCATCGTGTAGGCGGTGCTGCCGGGGGCGAGCCGCTGCAGGAACCACATCGCCTGCTGGCCGACCGAAAGCTCGCGGAGGCCGTCCATCAGATGGTCACGACCACATCGTGCAGGTAACCGGTCAGCGCGTTGACCGTGGGATGGTCCCAGGCGACCGTCGGCTCGACGAAGACCCCGAACTCGTCCTCGATGTCACCGCTGAGGCTCATCGCGAAGACCGAGTCGAGCCCGATCTCGACGAGCTCGACATCGGGGTCGATCTCCTCGGGATCGCGCTCCACGTAGAAGGCGACGCGCTCGCGTAACCACATGCGAATGGTGTCAGGCGACATAGATGGCAGCTCCTAATGAGTCGATCGGTACGCCAGCAGCGAGAGCGGCCGCCTGTCGTCGAGCCGTTCCCGCAGGACGGGCAGCAGCCGGTCCACGGCCTCGTCCCTCCCGCCCAGCACGCGGGCCAGGCACACCCGCAGCCACAGCGTGTCCAGGCCGTTGTCGGCCCACATCCGCAGGCAGGCCGCCGCGGCGTAACCCGCCGCGTATCTCCTGGCCAGGTCGAACATCTCCGGCGGGACGTCCCGGGCGACCGGACGGCAGCGGGCGAGCTCGGCGTGCAGCCCGTCCGCGTAGCGGCGCAGCCTGCCCAGGTGTTCCGGGGCCGCGTCCATCGCGGCGCCGGTGCGCGCGGGCAGGTCCTGCACCAGGCTGCAGCCGCCGCGAGACAGCAGGCTCAGCCTGTCCGGCTCGAACGCGGGCACCGCCAGGTCGAGCCCGGCCGCGACGTCCAGGCCGTCGTGGTCGACCCGTTCCCGCCGGTATCCCCGCACCAGGCCGGAGAACTGGTTGACCACCGCGTTGAGGTTGACGAGCGTGTTGCCGTCGAAGATGCCGACGATCCGGTGGTCCCGCTGAAGCTTCTGGAAGGGTCCGTCGGTCAGCAGGGCTCGCGCGCCGAGCACCTTGGCCAGCCGGTTGACGGCACGGTCGACGATCGTGGGCACGTAGTACTTGACGACCGCGGAGATCACACTCTGCTCCGCGGTCAGCGTGTGGATCGCCCGCGTCGACACCAGGGTCATCGCCTCGGCGACCATCAGGTCCGCGTAGGACTCCGCCAGCACACGCGCGGTCTGCGGCAGCTCGATCAGCGGGCGGCCGAACATCCGGTGCCGCTCGGCGAAACCGGCGACGAAACGTAGCGCGTGCTCGCCCATCCCCAGCGACATCCCCCCGCACAGCGTGCGGGTGATCTGCAGTCCCTTCAGCAGGATCTCCAGCCCGGCGCCCGGTTCTCCGATCATCGCGTCCGCGGGGACCTCCGCCCCGGTGAAGTGGATGCCGCTGATGTCGGCGCCCCGTACCCCGTGGGTCCTGACCTTGGGCAGGTGGTGGTAGCCGCCGGAGGGCAGACGGTGCTTGTCGACGAGGAAGAGGCTGTGGCAGCGTGCCTCGCTCCGGGGACTGGTCCTGGCCAGCACGCAGACCAGATCGCCGCGGGTGGCGTTGTTGATCAGCCACTTCTCGCCGTCGATCCGGTACCCGGCGCCGCTCGGGGTGGCCGAGACCCGCCCCGCCAGCACGTCGCTGCCGTGGTCGCGCTCGGTGAGCGCCAGGGAGACCACCTCGCCGCGCAGTACCCGCCGGGCCAGGCCCTCCGCCTGGCCGGGCGTGCCCGCGACCCAGGTGGCGACCGAGCCGAGGTAGGTCTTGCAGTGGGCCAGGGCGACGGTGAAGTCACGCCGGGACAGCGTCCGGATCACCTGGAGCAGGTTCTCGTAGGTGTCCAGGTCACCGCCGTGTTCGACGGGCACGTAGAACCGTGGCAGGCCCAGCTTGTCCAGGTGCGCGCAGATGTCCTCGGGGAACTCCTCGCGCCCGTCCAGCTCCAGGCAGCGGGAGACGGAGAAGACGTTCCCCTCGTCGGCGGGGTCGCCGAGCGCGTCCTCGATGCGCTCGGCCAGCGCGAACGGCCGGTAGGTCATGACACGCCACCGCGGTGGTGGCCGATCACTCCCGCGGACAGGTCCTCGTGGCGCGCGTCGAGCCTCCCCGAGACGAACAGCTCGCGCGTCGTACCCCGCCGGATCTTGCCGCTGGTGGTCTTGGGGATGGCGCCCGGGCGGACGAACGAGACGTTGGCCACCGTCACCCCGAGCCGCCGGCCCAGCGCCGACCTGATCTCGCCGGCCAGCCGGGTCAGCGTCTCCTCCGTCACGGCGCGGGTCCTGATCTCCTGCACGATCACGATCTCCTCGTGTGGCACGGTGACGGAGAACACGCAGGACGGCAGGTTCTCCATGGCCGGGACCAGGCCGGCCACCGCCCGCTCGATGTCGTGCGGATAGAGGTTGCGCCCGTTGACGATGACCATGTCCTTGATCCGGCCGGTGACGTACAGCTCGCCGTCGGCGAGCACGCCCAGGTCACCGGTGCGCAGGAAGCCGCTCTCCCCGGATCCGGTCGTCGCGCCGAAACAGTGCCGCGTCTCCTCCTCCTTGCGCCAGTACCCGGACGCGACGCCGTCACCGCGGACCCAGATCTCGCCGACCCGCCCGTCTGGAAGCTCCGCGTGGGTGTCCGGATCCACGATGCGCACATCCATCACCCCCGGGCGGCCGCAGCTGACCAGCGGCCTGCCCGCGTCGTCGGGCAGCAGCGTGTCGCGGGCGAGCGCGCCGGGGTCGGCCCTGGTCACGACCGGTGGGCGCCCGGAAGCGGTGCCGGAGATGAACAGCGTGGCCTCGGCCATGCCGTACCCGGCCGTCAGGGCCTCCGGTTTCAGACCGGCCACCGCGAAGCGGTCGGCGAACCTGGCCAGGGTGCCGGCGTCGATGGGTTCCGCGCCGTTGCACGCGTGCCGCCAGCTCGACAGGTCCATGCCGCGCACCTGCTGGTCGGTGACCCGGCGGGCGCACAGGTCGTAGGCGAAGTTGGGGGCGGCGCTCACCTCCGCGCCGTACTTGCCGATCAGGTCGAGCCAGACCCACGGACGGCGCAGGAAGTCGGTGGGCGACATGAGCACCGTGGTCCCGCCGAGGTACAGCGGGAGCAGGATCATCGCCACCAGGCCCATGTCGTGGTAGACGGGCAGCCAGCTGCAAAAGCGCGGGCCCTCGGTGAGGTCGAGCAGCCGGCTGCCCACCAGGATGTTGTCCACGAGGTCGCCGTGCCTGACCATCACGCCCTTGGCCTCGCTGGTCGAGCCTGAGGTGTACTGCAGGAACGCCAGCGCGTCCCGGGAGAGCTCGGCTCGCCGCCCCGGCTCACCGCGCCCCACGACGGCGACCTCGACGCCCAGCCCGCTGTGGCTGATCCAGGCGGACACCGCCTCGGCACGGTCGGCGTCGGTCAGCACGAGAGCCGGTTCCGCGTCACGGCAGACCGCCGTGACGCGGTCGTACTGCCGCCGGTAGGTGTCGGGTACGGGGACGGGTACGGCGACCGCGCCCGCGTGCAGGCATCCCAGGAACGCCGTGACGAAGCCCAGGCCGGAGGGGTAGGACAGCAGCACCCGCTCTCCCGGTGTGACCTTCGTGGCCAACCAGGCGCCCACGGACCGCGCGGCCAGATCGAGGCTCCGGTACGTGTGCACCTCCTCCTCGCCGCCGTCGCGGCAGAACACCAGCGCGCGCCGGTCGGGAAAGCGCTCGGCGTTGTCGCCCAGCCGGGCCATGAAGCCCTCGAATCCCGTCACCCCGTTCATCCCGCTCACCTCTCCTGCATGCTCCGCCGGAGCCCTATACTCCGGCCATACTGTTCAGCCACAGCCGCCGGCGTGTTCCTCGGCCGGGTTGAGGGAGGCGGCGGGCCGCAGCCCGAGCGAGCCCGCGAAGGCGTCCAGCCTGTCGACTCCCCAGTACTTGTCGTAGCGACGGACGAAGAACGGGACTCCGAACACGCCGTCGCGGTAGGCGGACAGCAGCGCCTGTACGGCCTGCTCGCGAACCGGGAGCCGGTCCGCGGCCCCCGCCAGTTCGCCGGCCGGCAGGTCGAGCGCGGTGGCGATCTCCGTTACCACCTCGGGGGCGCAGATGTCGAGCCCCCGCTCCCAGCGCATCTCCGAGGCCAGCATGACGAACTCCCGGCCCCGGCCCTTGTCCGCGGCCACCAGGTAGGCCAGGTGCGGCACCTCCCAGCGCGGCTCCCGGTCCAGCGGCCAGCGCGTCCGCAGTCCCCTGTCACGGGCGAGCCTGCGCACGTCCTGCAGGATGTACAGGTGCTTGGCCTTGGGCATGGTCGCGTAGCCGAACTCACCACCGGCCTCGGTCAGTTCCCTGAGCATGGACTCCTCCGGGTCCCAGAACGGAATCCATTCGAGCCGTTCGGCCAAGCCGGGGTAGTCGTTCAGCAGGTCGTGCAGTGCCAGCCAGGAGTACGGACTCCGCAGGCTGAAGTAGAACCTCACCCTCGCTCCCTTCCCGAACCCCTCACAGGGCGATGCCTCCGTCGACGCGGATCACCTGGCCGGTGATGTAGGCGGCACGGCCGGAGGCGAGGAAGGAGACCAGGTCGGCGACCTCGCCGGGCGTGCCGAAACGGGCCAGGGAGATCCGTTCGCCCATCTGCTGGACGACCTTCTCGGACAGGCCGGCGGTCATGTCGGTCTCGACGAATCCGGGCGCCACCACGTTCGCGGTGATCCCGTAACGGCCGACCTCCTTGGCCAGCGCCTTGGTGAAGCCGATGATGCCCGCCTTGGAGGCGGAGTAGTTGGTCTGGCCGGAGTTCCCCGCGACGCCGGCCACCGACGACAGCGTGACGACCGAGCCCCGCTTGCGTTTCATCATCCGGAAGATCGCGGCCCGCACCACGTTGTGCGTACCGCCGAGGTTGACGGTGAGCACCCGGTCCCAGTCCTCATCCGTCAGCAGCGCCAGCGGCCTGTCCCTGGTGATCCCCGCGGAGGTGACCACGGCGTGCACCGGGCCGAACTCCTCCTCGACGTCACCGACGAACGCGCGCACCTGGGAGCGGTCGGTCACGTCCACCTGACGGGCCAGCACCCCCGCTCCCGCCTCGACCGCCTCCTTCGCCACCTCGTCCGCGGCCTCGGCGTTGGACTGGTAGCAGAAAGCCACGTCGTAGCCGTCGGCGGCGAGCCTGGTCACCACGGCCCTGCCGATGCCCCGCGATCCGCCGGTGACCAGCGCGACCGGACGGCCGGTCACGACGCGCCTCCCACCGGTGCCGCCTGACGCAGGACCTCGGCCGGCCGCAGCGACACCACCGCGCCGGCCTCGTGCACCACCTCGGAGCCGACCAGGGTCTCCCCCTCCACGATCGAGCTGTCCTCGACCTGGCGGACCAGGCGCACCCGGTGTGAGAGCACCTCGCCGGGCAGTACGGGGCGCAGGAAGCGCACGTTCTTCATCACCCCGCCGAGCACGACCTTGCCGGACAGCACGTCCGGGTTGGGCTGCTCCCACAGGACGAGCAGCGAGGCGGCCTGCGCCCACGACTCCAGGAGCAGCAACGACGGGTAGTGGTGGCCCCTGGGGCCCGCGTCGGCGTCGACGTGCCGGTAGTACGGCTCGTTGCAGGTGACCGCCTTGATCGCGGTCAGGCTCCGGCCCGGTGAGACCTCGGTGACCCGGTCGAGCAGCAGGATCGGGTACCGGTGCGGAATGAACCGTTTGATCTCGTCTACCCCGATCACGCCCCCTCCCGGTACCGCAGCCGGAGCCGGGCGGACTCGCCGCGCTCGGTGCCGACCACCACGGTGTAGTCGCCGTCGCGTGGCGTGGCCCGCACGGTGAGCTCGTCCCCTGGAAGCACCGGGCTGAGGAAGCGGGCGCTCACGATCTCGCTCAGCGTCAGGTCCGCGCCGAACGACGCGCGCAGGGCGCGGTCGACGAACTCCAGCATGCCGACGGCCGGGAACACGGGGAAGCCGGGATAGTGGCCGGCGAACATCGGCTCGTCCGGATCGACGACCACCGTGGCGGTGATCGTGTCCCCGTCGGCACCGACCCGTACGGCCGACGTCGTGAGCGCGGCGGGCCGGCTCATCCGGCGGCCTTCCGCAGCAGCTCTCCCAGCAGGGCGTACGTGCTCTCCAAGGTGGTCACTCCGGCGACCTCGGATTCGTCGATCCTCACCTGGTACTTCTTCTCCAGGTTGACCGTGATCTCCAGCGCCATCAGCGAGTCCACCCCGAGATCCTCGACGAAGTGCGCCTCGTCGGTGACCTCGGCCACGTCGACGTCGAGCGTCGCCGCGATCAGCGTGCGCAGCTCTTCCTTGTCCACCGCGGTGATGATCTGTTCGGTCATGTTCCGTCCCTCTCATAAGCACGGGATTAGGCGGTTCCGAACCGGAGCCGCAGGTCACGGGCAGGGTCACGGGCAGGGTTCCAGGCGCAGCGCCGTGCAACCGACAACGCCGCCACAGTCAACGGACGTCACCAGGGCGAGGCTCCCGGCCGGCTCGTCCCGCCCGGCGGCCAGCGTGGCGGCGAGCTGGAACGCCGCGGACGCGGCGGCCGTGTCGCCGAGTGCCTCCCGGCAGCGCAGCCGTACGGCGGCGCCCCCGATCGCGTCGGTGACGCCCGCGCTCTCCTGCTCGCCGAGCGTTCCCGTCGTCTCCGAGGTGGCCACCAGGCGCACGTCGGCGGGGTCGAGATCGCAACGCGTCAGCAGTCCCGTGACGCACTCCGACAGCCGCCGCCCCGCCTCCTCCTGGTGGCCGAACGCGGCGAACCGCGACCCGAGCACGGTGGCCAGCGGGGTCCGCCCGGATCGGACGGCGTTCTCCCGGGACTCCAGCAGGAAGATCGCGCAGCCCTCGCCCAGCGGCTCGCTCCGCTGACCGGAGTGCCACGCCAGCCAGCCCCGGTGTTCGGAGAACTCCTCGACCGCGCCGCACAGGATCGTCTCGCATCGGCCCCGCCGCAGCAGTCTGGAGGCGTAGTTGAGGGCGAGCAGGCCGGTGACGGCTCCACCGGCGACGGTGGCGTTCGGCCCCTTCAGCCCGTACCAGATGGCGCTCTGCCCGGCGGCACGGTTCATCACCGTGTTGGGGAAGCGGGCCGGGTCGACGTCGTACGGCCGCTCACCGACCATCGAGTCCCTGGTGAAGTCGACGATGCTCTGGACGCTCCCCGACCCGGTGCCGAGCACGAGCCCGACGCGCTCGGGGTGGTCGCCGGGCCCGCCGCCGTACTCCTCCAACAGCATGCCGACACCTGTCACCGCGATGCCGGTCGCCCGGTCCATCCCCCGGGTGCTCTTTCCGCCGAGTTTGGGGGGAATGTCAAAGCCGGGGATGACATACGCCCGGTCGAACGGCCCGCCGTCCGTGACGGGCGACGGCTGCCGTCCCGTGCCGATTCCGGCCGCGAACGGACCGGCCCCGAGTCCGAACGGCGAGGCCACGGACCACCCCGACATGACCAACTCATCCATGTTCTCTCCTCAGCTCCCGGATTCGCCGCCGGCCCACGAACTGCCCGCAGCCAGCAGTTCGGCCCCGTCAACGCCGATGGTGTTGCCGGTGATCCACGAGGTGGTGGTGCTCGACAGCAACACCACCGCCTCGGCGACGTCCTCCGGGACGGTCAGCCGGTGGTGCGGGTTGTTCCGCGCGCTGTTCCGGCTGAACTCGTGGTGTTCCGGGATCCGCCGGAGCGCGGGCGTCAGCGTGACGCCGGCGCGCAGCGCGTTCACCGCGACGCCTCTCGGCGCCAGTTCGCAGGCCAGCTGACGCACGTGCGCCTCCAGCGCGCACTTGGCCGCCGAAACCGCGCCGTAGCTGGGCAGGTGCTGGACCGCCCCGGCGCTGGTCATCGCGAACACCTTGGCGCCGGGGGGAAGCAGATCGGCGGCGGCCAGGTCCTGGACCCAGTACACGAGGCTGTTCGCCATCACGTCCATGGTCATCTCAAGCTGCGGTCCGCTGATCCCGGCCGCGCCCTCCTCGGCGGGCAGGTAACGCACCAGCGTGCCGAAGGCCAGCGAGTGCAGCAGGACTCTCAGCCCGGCGCCGTCGGTCAGCTCCGCGAGCCCGGCGACGATCTCCTGCCGCACGGTCTTACGGGCCGCGTTGGCGTTGTGGAAGTGGACCCGCACCCCGTAGGAGGACAGCTTCTCCCTCAGCTGGGTGACGGACTCGTCCATCGCGGCGGTGTCGAAGTGCACCCCGACGACGTTCATGCCCTGCTGGGCCATGGCCAGCGCGCAGGCCCGGCCGATTCCGCTGGAGACGCCGAGGACCAGGCCCCAGCTCTTGTCGAGTGACGTCAACATTGCCGACTCCCGGTTGGCTGGGCCGAATGGACGGGACGCATCCCGCCGAAGGCGAAGTTGCCCTCGGCGGTCGCGGTGATCACCAGGCTGGGCCGCCTCTCGGCCGCGCCGAACAGCCGGGCGAGCAGCAGAAGGGGGGCGAGGCAGCCGCCGTCGGCGGTGAGCGCGGGACGCACCGTCAGGCCGGTGGCGGCGAGGACACCGGCCAGGGCCCGGCTCACCGCCGAGTCGTCGAGGACCGGGCGGACCACGACGTCGCCGGTGCCCAGCCGGGACACCGCGGTCTCGATCTGCGCGGCCAGCTGGCGCCGCCCGGCGGAGGTGGTCATCAGAGCGGGGGGCGCGAACGCGGTCCTGGCGAAGCAGGATCCGAGGATGGGCGCGCCGCGTTCCTCGGCCAGCGCGCGCGGTTCCATGGTCATGGCCACCGCTCCCTGCTCGGCCGCCAGTCCCGGCGCGTGGTGCGGCAGGCCGTGTTCCATGGCGGCGGCGATCAGCACGTCGGCCCGGCCCGCAGCCAGCGCCCTCAACCCGATCTCGACGGCCTCGAACCCGGCCACCCGCGGCGAGGTGAGCGTCAGGCTGAACGCCTTGATCTGGTGGTCGCTGGCCAGGCGGCCGCTGAGCACGTTGATCGCGAAGTAGGGGGCTCCCGCCGGGCTGAGGTCGTCGGAGTGTCCCGTGGTGACCACGCGGTCGACGTCGTCGAAGTAGGCGCGCAGTGCGCCGTTCGTGCCGACCGCCGCGCCGCGCCGGTGCGCGGGCACGTGTTCGAGGCCGCCTCCGCCGGTCACGGCGCGGCGCGCGGCGGCGAGCAGGTACTGCGAGGCCGGCGGCAGGTATTTGTACCCGCGCGGCCCGAGCTCCGTGGTCACGTCGAACCAGGGGCCGTGACGCTCGGGCACGACCGTCCCGACACCGGTGACGACGATGTCCCCCACGTCCCCTATGCCCCTGATGTCCCTGATCTCCCCGGTCATGCCGCCTCCTCCAGGACGAAGGAGGCGTTGTTGCCGCCGAAGGCGTACGCGTTGACCATGATCCGCGGCGTCCTGAGGCGGACCGGGCCGTCGACCGGCAGGTACACCTCGCACTCCGGGTCCTGCTCCCCGATCGCGACGTTCGGCGGCACCGTGCCGGAGCGGAGGATGAGGGCGGCCGCCACCGCGCCGAGCGCGGCCGCCGCCCCGCCGGTGTGCCCGAGGAGCGCCTTGATGCTGTACAGGGGGACCTTGTCGGCCCGCTCGCCCAGGACGGTCCGCAGCGCGCGGCTCTCGACCAGGTCGTTGAGCCGCGTGCCGGTGCCGTGCGGGATGACGCATCCCAGGCGTCCTGACTCGCCCAGCGCCTCCCGCATCGCGCGGACGATCTGCTCCCCGCTGGGTTCCGGCGCGGTGAGGTGGTGCGCGTCGCAGCTCCAGCCGGCCCCGGCCACCCTGCCGTACACGGCCGCCCCGCGCCCGTAGGCGTGCTCGGCCGATTCGAGGACCAGGATTCCCGCGCCCTCGGCGAGCACGGTCCCCCGGCGGTCCCGGTCGAAGGGACGGCACCGGACCGGATCGATCGCGCCGAGGCGGTCGAACGACGCCCAGCCGACCCTGGAGTAGGCGTCCACCCCGCCCGCGATCACCACGTCCGCCTCACCGCCGCGAACCATGTCGGCGGCGACGCTCAGCGCGAACCCGCCCGCGGCGCAGGCGTTGCTGATGCTCACGTTGACACCGAACGCGCCGAGCCGCTCGCCCACCTCCGAGGCGAGCCTGAACGTCGGGTTCCAGCCGGTGCCCGGCTCCCGGCTCCTGCCGCTCTCGTGCAGCATGGCCTCGCCCATGCACGAGCCGATGACCACGCCGATCCGCATGGGCCAGTCGCGCCGTTCCAGGCCCGCGTCCCTGAGCGCCTCGCTCACCGCCGAGTTCAGCAGCCGGCCGGCCCGCCCGTCGCCGAACGCCGCGTCGGGCACCCGATGCATCAGCGGGTGGCGCAGGTTCGCCCCCGGGTCGGGGATGCGCTCGGGAACCGGGGGCAGGGCTCCGGCCATCGCCGCCCGCAGCACCGCGGCACCGTACCCCTGGCAGGTGACCGCGCCGACGCCGGTGACCAGGACGTCCGTCATCGCGACGCGCCGGAGAGCGCGGCCGAGAGGCGGTCGTCGAAGGACACCAGGCCCCATTCGGACCGGCCGGAGAGCTCGGCGTATCCGTGGGTGATCCGGCCGGTGGCGGTGGGGACGAGCAGGCCGTCGCGGAGCACGTAGCAGTCCATCCGCGAGGTGTAGGTCAACCGTTTGAAGACGTCCTCGACGGTCAGGACCGTGTAGAGCTCCTCCTCCATCAGCGCCTCGTCCAGCAGCGTGATCCTGGAGTGCGGCACGGCGGGGATCCATCCCTGCTCGTCGAGCAGTCGTTTGACCGACACACCGCGGTCGGCGAGGAAGAGGTCCACAACCTCCTCCATAATCCGCAAATATCCGGACATCTGCATGCGCTCGGTGAAGTGGCAATAGAAGTAGGGAATCCGCCATTTCCAGGCGAAGGCGTTGCGGCCGCCGGTCAGGACGTCGAGCGGGTCGGCGCCGTCGGGCACCTGCACACTCTTGTCCTGCTCCCCGAGCCGAGCCACCGTGTACGGGCGCAGTTCGGCCGGGATCTCGCCCGCGCCGCCGCGAGGGTCGTGCCGTAGCGACACCTTGACCTTGGCGCTGACGGCCTTCGGCGCGCCGGGGTCCGCGTTGGGCCGGATGACGACGGTGAAGGTGAGCGTCCCGGGCTCGGCCACGGTGACCTCGGCGGTCGCCAGGTCGTCGATGCGCAGCGCGCTCAGGATCCTGGTGTCGATGTCGACCAGGTCGACGCACAGCCCGTGATCGTGGTAGAGATCGGTGGCTCTTATCCCCGACCGGCGCAGGTGTTCGAGCACCGCCTCCTCGACCAGGTAGTTCAGGTGCTTGAAGCCGATCCAGGTGCCGACGTTCGCACCTTCGTACCGGGGCCGGATCTCCAGGCGGGTGACGGTCACGTGCTCTCCAGATGGTGTGTCGCGGCGAACTCACCGATCAGCTCGGCGAATCGGTGCGCCTGTTCGATCATCGGCAGGTGCCCTGCGGGCAGGATCTCGAAGCGGGCGTGTGGCAGCGCCTCGGCCAGCGTCCGCCCGTCCCGCGGCGGGGCCGCGGGGTCGTCGGCGCCGCTGATCACCAGGCAGGGTACGGTGACGGCGGCGGTGTCCAGCATGGGTGAGCGCAGGTAGGCGTCGAAGAACCGCATCCACCCGTACGGGCCGAGCCGCTCGCGCAGTTTCAGCGCCATGTCGTGGCGGACGCCGGCGGCCAGCCGGCCCTCCGAGCTGACCCGCAGACCGTCGTCGAGGATGCCGTGGAAACCATGGAGGTAGCTCTCGATGGTCGCCCAGTCGAACTCGGCCGGGCTGGCCCGGTAGAACGGCGACACGAGCACGGCGGCCGGTCCGCCGTCGCGTGCGAGCACCTCCAGCAGCACGTTGGCCGCGAAGGAGTGCGCGACGACCAGGTCGACGGCGCCGGCCTCGTCGATGGCCGCCCTGACCCACGAGGTGGCGTCGCCCCGCCTGCTCCACTCTCCGGTGTCGCCCGCCGACCACGGCAGGGCGGCCTCCCACAGCTCCAGGTCCGGGCCTGCCAGCTCCGTGAACCGGTTCCACGTCGAGGGGCCACCGCCGAGCCCGTACAGCATCAGCACACGCACCGGTCGTTCGACGGTGGCGGGGCGGCGGCACCTGACCCGGGGGGTCATCGACCGGCCCCGGCCGCGGTGGGCGCCGGAGTGAGCACGGTGGCCGCCGCGGCGTCGGAGGCGTTCACGCTCGCCAGTACGGCGCCGTCGCCACCCGCGCTCAACCAGGAGGCCCCGGCGACGCACTGCACGACGCCGAGCGCGCCCGAGCAGCGCCCGAGCAGCGCGGTCAGGTCATGGGTCGCGGCTCCGGCCGTCTCCTCCGTCGTGGGCGGCTGTTCGGGCAGGCACCACAGACCGACGGGTCCGGCCTGCTCCAGTACGTGACCGACCGCCTCGTCGTGCGTCTCCCGCCTGGCGTAGCGGCCCAGCCGGGCCAGCGACCCGGCTCCGCGTTCGCGCGCGGCCTCCTCCGACTCCAGCACCAGCGCGGCGGCGCCGTCGAACAGCGGCCCGACCAGGTGGGTCACCACCTCGTTGACCGGTTCGACGCCGACCACGAGCATCCGCCGCGCCCGCCCGGCGTCGATCATCATCCCGGCCCAGTACACCGCGTCCAGGCCGGAGGTGGGCCCGTTGCACAGGGTCAGGTTCACCCCGCGCAGTCCGAACGAGATCGCCAGCCACGAGGCCGTCACGTTGCTCGCGGTGGCGGGCAGCATCATGGGGCTGGTGGCGCCGTAACCGTGCTCGGCGATGGTGGACACCGTGGCGCACACCGTGTCCACGTTGCCGAAGTTGGAGCTGACCACCACGCCGATGCTCTCGCCCGGCACCGCGAGGCCCGGATCGAGCAGCAGGCCGGCGTCGGTGAGGGCGTCCCTGCCCGCGCACAGCGCCAGCTTGGTCGCCCGGTCCTTGTACCGCAGGCCACGCCCGCTCAGCCCGGTGATCGGATCCTCTCCACCCGGCGTCGTGGTCGTCAGCAACAGGTCCGCCGGCCGGGCCACCCCGCCGATCGCGGTTCCCACACCGGTGATCACCGTCATCGGTCCGCCGCCTTCTCCACAACGGCCACCGCGTTCAGGCCGCCGAACCCGAACGCGTTCACCTGGGCGAATCGCACCGCGGCGCGCACCGCCCGGTCGCGGACCAGGCGCAGTCCCGCCATCTCGTCCATGACGTCCGTGACGCCGACCACCGGCGGCACGACCCCGGTCCGCATGGACTCCAGCGCGACGAGCAGGCTGTGCAGGCCGGAGGCCCCCGCGGTGTGCCCGGTCATCGACTTGATCGCCGTCATCCAGGGCGAAGGACGGACCTCGCCGAAGACCTCGCCGAGGCTGCGCGCCTCGGCCTCGTCGTTCAGCGGCGTCCCCGTACCGTGGAGCAGCAGCAGGTCGATGTCGCCCGGGGTCAGGCCCGCGCGCTCGTGCGCCTGCCGTACCGCCAGGGCGATGCTCTTGGCGTCGGGCGCGGAGGGGTGGTAGGCGTCGCAGTTCACCGCGACCGAGCGCACCAGCCCGTACACCTTCCCGGAGGTGGCCTGCGATGCCCGGCGCAGGACGACCGCGGCCGCCCCCTCGCCCTGGAGCATGCCCCTGCGTCCCTTGTCGAAGGGGCGCAGGGCGTCGGGCGGGTCGGAATAGCAGCGGTCGAGCAGGCCGTAGGTGCTCTCCGAGATGTTGTCGACGCCCGCCACGATCACCGCGTCGGCGGCGCCGGCGTTCAGCAGATCGGTGCCGAGCGCGAGCGCGTAGAGCGAGGCCGCGCAGGCGTTGGCGACCGTGAAGGTCTGGGAGGCGTTGAAGCGGCGGCGCAGCGCGGTGCCGAAGTGCAGCTCGTCGGTGTCGAAGGCGACGCCGTCGCGCCAGCTCAACTCGACCGAGCGCAGCTCGCGCAGGGTGGTTCCCACGAGGATCGGCACGTCACGCAGGTCCTCGCCCAGACCCGCGTCGCGGGCCGCGACCCCCACCACGTGCTCCAGCCACCTGGACGAGCGCAGCGGCACGTCACCGCCCTCTTCGGGCCGGTCGTCGATCTCGAAGGCGAGCTTGGTCCGGTACTTGCTCAGATCGAATCCGCGCGGCTCGGCCGCCGTTCCCCAGCCCCCGCACAGCGAGGCAAAGATCTCCTCCACGTCGACGCCGGCACTGGCGACCGCGCCGACACCGCAGACGGCGACCATCACGCCCCCCGGTACTTGCCGAGGATGAGCACGGCGTTGTTGCCCCCGAAGGCGAGCGCGTTGTTCTGCACCACGTTCAGCTCCGCCGGGCGCGCCTGGTTGGGCACGCAGTCCAGCGCGCACTCCGGGTCCGTTTCGACGTGGTTGATCGTCGGCGGGATGAAGCCCTCGGTGATGGCCAGCGCGCACGCCGCCGCGGCGAGGGCGCTGGCCGCGCCCATCGAGTGCCCGATCATCGACTTGATCGAGACGGTGGCGGGCGGCCTGGTGCCGAACACCTGGTGGATGGCGCGCGCCTCGGTGATGTCGTTGGCCTTCGTCCCGGTACCGTGCGCCGAGATGAAGTCGATCTCCTCCGGCTTCACTCCTGCGTCCCGGTGGGCCAGGCGCATGCAGTCGGCGATGCTGTCCCGGTCGGGCGCGACCGGGTGGTGGGCGTCGCAGTTCAGCCCGAACCCGAGGATCTCCGCGTAGATGCGCGCGCCGCGGGCCAGCGCCGACTCCATGCTCTCCAGCAGGAGGATTCCCGCTCCCTCGCCGGTCAGGATGCCCTTGCGGCCTCGGTCGAACGGCTGGCAGACCTGGGGGGCGATCGTCCCCAGGCGGTAGAAGCCCGCGAAGGTCTTGCGGCACAGCGCGTCCGCGCCGCCGCACAAGGCGACGTCGACGTCGCCGCTCTGCACGGCGTCGAAGCCGTGGCCGATCGCGTAGTTGCCCGCCGCGCACGCGGTGGGCAGAGTGACGGCCTCGACGTCGGTCATGCCGAGCTCACGCGCGATGCTCGACGAGAGCCTGCCGGCACCGACGCGCCCGCTCAGCGCGGGATCGAGCCGGTCGAGGCCGCGGTCGATTCCCTGTCCGGCCAGGTTGTCGAAGTCCCGCCCCTCACCGTTGGTGGTGCCGACCGACACCAGCGCGCGTCGCGCGCGCAGTTCCCGCGGCTGCAGGCCGGCGTCCCGCACGGCCATCCCCGCCGCCGCCACCGACAGCTGACTGGCCCGGCCGAGCTCGGCCGGGTCGAGACGGTCGATCGACGCGGCCGGATCGAAATCGGTGACCTCGCATGCGTTGGCGTATTCGAACCCGGTCGTGTCGAACGCGGTGATGGGTTTGACCCCGCTACGCCCTTCTCGTAATCCAGAAAGGAATTCCTGCACGCCGATGCCGATACTGGTGATCGCACCGATACCGGTGACGACCACCCGTCTTCTGAAATGTTTATCCGTTCGCGGTCCGCTCATCAACGCCCTCCTGTCCAGTCGCCGTCAGAGGTGTTATCGGGCGGACGCCTCCGTGACGACGGTGTAGACGCCCTCAAGGTTGGTCATCCTGACCAGTTCCTCCTGGTCGATGCTGACCTTGAGGGTGCGCTCAAGGGCCGCGAGGATCTCGATGGCCCGCAGGGAGTCCGCGCCGTGGTCCTCGCTGAACAGGCTGGTTTCGGTGACCCCGTCCGGGTCGATCTCGAGGATCTCGCAAATGAGGCTCTTGATCTGGGCGCGTTGCGCAGGAGCCAGACCGGCGGGCACGTTGAGTTCGGTCATTGTTCCTCCATTAATGGCATGAGCTCGCCGCCGCGGGCACATCGAACCGGTTAAGTGGAAGAAATATTCTGCGGACCGCTATACTTTTCCTATACAACCTCGGCTGCGGGAAATCATCGAGAATGCCGTCACGCGTCCAGGGCCACTGGAACACACTCCGGGTCGTCAGGCCGCCCGTCCGCTCAGCGGTCGCGGTACTCCCTGATCAGTTCGAGCAGCGCCGGGCCGGTCGGGCGCCTGCCCGGCCTCAGGTCGCAGGTGACGGCCTTGCCCTCCTGGATGTAGACGTTCGGGTCGAGCACGAGGGGCAGCAGGTCGTTGGCGGCGTCGCCGGTCACCAGCCCACCCCCGCCCCATCCCCAGTGGTACGGCAGGCCGACCTGGTGGACCGTACGGCCCTGCAGCCGCAGCGGCCGGACGCGTCGGGTGACCAGGACCCGGGCCTCGATCGCGGTGCGGGTCGTCACGATCGTCGCCCAGCCGCCGTTGACCAGCCCGGTCAGTTCGGCCAGTTCCGGTGAGACCTCGCAGAACAGCGCCGGCTGCAACTCGGCCAGGTAGGGCAGCGGCCTGCTCATGGCGCCCGCCGTGTGGTGCTCGGTCAGCCGGTAGGTCGTCAGGACGTAGGGGAAACGTGGTGACTCAGGCGGGTTGTACGGGCTCTCCGGGCGGTCGTAGACGCGGCGGGCGGGGTTGGCCCGCCGGCCGTACAGGGGGTTGGGCAGCGGTGACTCGTGCGGCTCGTAGTGGGTGGGCAGCGGCCCGTCGGCCAGGCCGGCGGGGGCGAACAGCCAGCCCTTGCCGTCGGCCTGCATGATGAACGGGTCGGTCCCGGCCAGGGCGTCCTCGGCCTGCGCGCCCTGTGGCGGCAGGTAGCCGGGCGGCTTGGCCGGCTCGAAGTCGGGCACGTCGTGGCCGGTCCACTCGCCCTTTTCGGCGTCCCACCAGACGTAGGCCTTGCGTTCGCTCCACGGGCGGCCCTCGGGGTCGGCGGAGGCCCGGTTGTAGAGCACGCGCCGGTTGGCGGGCCAGGCCCAGCCCCACTCGGGCGCCACCCAGCTCTGCTCGTCGCCCGGTCTGCGCCGGGCGGCCTGGTTGACCTCGTCGGCGTAGACGCCGCAGTAGATCCAGCAGCCGCACCGGGTCGAGCCGTCCGCCTTGAGTTCGGTGTAGGCCGACAGCGTCCGCCCGTCGGGGCCGGTGCCGTTGATCTCCCGCAGCACGGCGGGCGCGGACGGCTCGGCGCGCTCGCCCTCCTCCGGGTAGTCCCAGGTCAGCTCGCGCAGCGGGCGGTCGATCTCGTCGCCGGTCAGCGCGGCCTTGATCCGCTTGCCGAGGTGGTAGTAGAACCACAGCTCGCTGCGGCAGTCCTCCGGCGCGTCGAGTGCCTTGTGCCGCCACTGCAGCAGCCGCTGGGTGTTGGTGAAGGTGCCCTCCTTCTCGACGTGGCTGGCGGCGGGCAGGAAGAACACCTCGGTCGCGATGTCCTCGGTGCGCATCTCCCCGGTGGCCAGTTCCGGGCCGTCCTTCCAGAACGTGGCGGTCTCGACGAGGGTCAGGTCCCGCACGACCAGCCAGTCGAGGTTGGCCAGCCCGAGCCGCTGCGCCCTGCCTCCCGAGGAACCGATGGCCGGGTTCTCCCCCACCACGAAGTAGCCCTTGACGGTGCCGTCGATCTGCCCCATCACGGTCGTGTAGTGGCCGTGGTCGCCGGTCAGGCGGGGCAGGTAACCGAAGCAGAAGTCGTTGTCCGGGCTGGCGTGCTCCCCCCACCACGCCTTGAGCAGGCTCACCATGTAGGAGCGTTTCCTGCCCCAGAAGCCCGTCTCCGCTCCGGCCCCCCGCAGGTAGTCGTCGAGGGTGTCGTGCCCGTGGGCGTTCGGCATCGGCAGGTAGCCGGGCAGGATGTTGAACAGCGTCGGGATGTCCGTCGAGCCCTGGATGCTCGCGTGGCCGCGCAGAGCCATGATGCCGCCGCCCGGCCGTCCCATGTTGCCCAGCAGCAGCTGCAGGATCGAGGCGGTGCGGATGTACTGCGCGCCCACGGTGTGCTGGGTCCAGCCGACCGCGTACACCCAGGCGGTGGTGCGTTCCCTGCCGGAGTTCTCGGTGATCGCCCCGGCCAGTTCGGCGAAGTCCTCCCTGGAGACACCGCAGACCTGTTCGACCAGCTCCGGGGTGTAGCGGGCGAAGTGGCGCCGGAGGATCTGGTAGACGCAGCGCGGGTGGCGCAGCGTCGGATCGGCGGGCGGCCTGGCCTGTTCCCGCGCGCCACCGGAGCCGTACTGGTCGGGACCGGCCACCTCTGCGTGGTAGGCCCCGCCTTCGAGCTGCTCGCCGCGCAGCCCGGCGGCGGGTTCCTCCTCGGTTCCCTCGTAGGCCCAGCTCGACGGGTCGTACTTACGGCTGTCGGGGTCGAAGCCGGAGAACAGCCCGTCGAGGTCCTCGGTGTCCCTGAAGTCCTCGGAGACGATCGCCGAGGCGTTGGTGTAGGCCAGCACGTACTCGCGGAAGTCCAGCTCGTTGACCAGCACGTGGTTGATCAGCGCGCCGAGCAACACGATGTCGGCGCCCGCGCGGATCGGCAGGTGCCGGTCGGCCAGCGCGCTGGTGCGGGTGAAGCGCGGATCGACGTGGAACACCTTCGCGCCCCGCGCCTTGGCCTCGACCACCCACTGGAACCCGACCGGATGGCACTCGGCCATGTTCGAGCCCTGGATGACGATGCAGTCGGCGTTGACGAGGTCCTGCTGGAAATTCGTCGCGCCGCCGCGCCCGAAGCTGGTCCCCAGACCGGGGACGGTCGAGGAGTGTCAAATACGGGCCTGGTTCTCGACCTGGATCGCGCCGAGGGCGGTGTAGAGCTTCTTCATCAGGTAGTTCTCTTCGTTGTCCAGCGTCGCCCCGCCCAGGCTGGCGATGCCCATGGTGCGCCGGACCGTCCTGCCCTCCTCCTGCTGCTGCCAGGTCTCCCGGCGGGTACGGAGCACCCGCTCGGCGATCATGTCCATCGCGGTTTCGAGGTCGAGCGGCTCCCATTCGGTGCCGTGGGGGCGCCGGTAGAGCACGTGCCGCTGCCTGCCGGGGTGGGTGACGAGCTGTTTGCTCGCCGAGCCCTTCGGGCAGAGCCTGCCGCGCGAGATGGGCGAGTCGGGGTCGCCCTCGATCTGGGTGACGCGGCCGTCCTTGACGTAGATGAGCTGGCCGCATCCGACCGCGCAGTAGGGGCAGACGGACCTGGTGACGCTGTCGGCCAGCTCGGTCCTGGGGCGCAGCGCGTCGGTGCGCGCCGAACGGGCGGCGCGCGACCTGCCGTCTTCTCCCCTGAGCTGCCGGACAACCGGCCAGCGGGAGATCCATCCCCCCTGTGCCACGTGGCGGTCCTACCCGCCGATACGGTCACTAACCGCCATAACGGCCATCACGTCAGCGACGCCGTACCCCGTGGACGACCCGGCCGGGCTCGCCGCTGCCGCCGAACTCCCACGGCAGCCGCAACGTCCACAGCACCCGGTCGGCGTCGGCCTCCTCGACCGGCATGATCATCTGGGTTCCGCTGAGCCTGCCGCGCAACGCCCTGTCGTACGGCCTGCCGTCCAGGACGTCGGCCTTGCCGCCCGCGGCCCTGACCGCGTCGAGCACCAGGGCGCGGGAGCGCCGGTACCGTTCGGCCCACCAGCTGTCCGGCACGGGCAGCGGCAGCGGGAAGAACGAGGAGACGACCTCGTCGACCCAGGCCAGGTATCTGATCTCCAGGTCGCTGCCCGGCTGCAGCTCGTCGAGCTCCCGCAGCCTGGTCCACGCCCGCTCCCGGTACTGACGCCGGGTCTCGGCGTCCAGCCTGATCGGGGCCTGGGCGTCGCGCGCCATCTCGTCGAGGCCGTGGTAGACGCCCGGGTCGAGCTCGGCGACGGCGAACATCTCCACCAGGATGTCGTACATCCTCTCGGTCCTCGCCGAACGCCAGTGGTCGCCGCCGGGCCCCTTGGGATCACCGAGCCCGGGGAAGCCGATCGCCGGCAGCGCCGGGACGACGGCCTCGCCCGGCTCGCCGCCGAAGGTCCGCGCGAAGTGCTCGCGCTGGAACCTGGCGATGGCCTCGGGCAGCCGCAGGCAGGCCACGTGCAGGCCGATCCACAGCTCCTCGGCCGTCTCCGGGGCCTCGTCGGGTTCGCCCAGGTAGACGACACTGTCCTGGTAGAGGCGGTCGTACTCGTCGCGCAGCCGTACGGTCAGGTCGCCGGGCCCCCTCCTGCCCGTCTCCTCGACGGGCGCCGCGACGGGGGCCGTGGGTTCCACGGACTCCACGGGCTCGGCCGGCTCCACAGCGGCCGGGGGTTCCCTGCGGGACTCCTGGTGCGGGGCGGGGTGCGTCAGGCCGAGCAGCACGCCGACCAGGCCGAGCACCAGGTCTCCGTCCGCCTCCTCCCGCTGCCGGGGACCGTCCCTGTGCAGCAGGATGATCAGCCGTCCGGCCAGGTCGCCGAGCGCGCTCCACAGCGGCACCCGCAGCGGGCTGGCCGCGTCGTCCAGTTCGGCCTGCACCGCCCGGTGCACCTGCCTGCCCGGCACCCGGCAGACGGTGCGCAGCCGGCCGATCAGGTCCTGTCCCCGCAGGTAGAGGTCGGTCGGCACCTGCGCGGCCCGCTGGTCGAGGTGGGTGTCCAGGCGGGTGACGACGTCGCGCAGCAGGTCACGCAACGGCCCGGCGAACGGCGCCGGCCGCCCGTCCAGGCCGAGCAGGGGTTCGAGCAGATCGTCGAGCGTTCGCATGGAGTCGTCCTGTCGAAGGTCAGTGGTCACCGGTGAAGGGCTCCCACTCCGGTTTGCCGAACGGTTCCCCCGGCTCCATCGGGGAGGTGAACACCGCGCCGGGGTAGTCGGCCAGGTCGGTGAGACTGCGGGCGGCCAGGTAGCGGGGGTATCCGACGTGGATCCGCAGCCTCCCCAGGTGGTCGAGGGTGACGTGGTAGCGCACGTGCGCGTCCCTGCGGGGCGCGGACATCCGGAACAGCGGGGAGAGGTTGCCGCGCCCGTCCACCCAGAGGAACTCCCAGGTCGCCGCGCCGTACGCCTGGGCGGGCGGGGGCAGCCAGGCCGGGGAGATCGCCCCGCTGAACACCCGGCCGTCGCCTCCGCTCTCCAGCAGGTAGGAGCGCAGGTGCCGCCGGGTCTCCTCGCCCGGCGCCAGGATCGGGAACAGCTCGACGGTCGCCCTGTCGTCGAGCGCGTCCGGGGTCCTCCTGACGTGGATGGCGGCGGGCAGCCCCGTGGCCTCCAGCGGGACGCCCCGGCGTCCGCCGTTCAGCGCCGTCGCGACCTCGCCGTGGTCGCCGTCGACGAGGTAGACGGGGTTGCCGCCGTGGCACAGGTGGATGACCGGTTCCAGCTCCTGGTTGATCTCGATCTGGAAGCGGATCCTGCCCCAGTCGACGTTGGCCCTGGTGAGCCTGTCCTGCCTGCTGTCGAAGGTGAACCTGCCCCACTCGATGGACTCGCCCCGGTCGCCGCCCAGCTCGCGGTGGATGTGGATGTCCTCCTTCATCGGGCGCCAGGCCGTACGGACCGACAGTCTGCCGGTGCGGTCGGCGACGTCGAGCTGGTCGCCCGCGTTGAGCAGCATGCCGACCCGCGTGTCGGCGTTCTGCAGGGAGAAGTCGCACGGCAGGCTCTGGAACAGGTTGTCCACGGCGATGCCGACGACGTTCTGGCCCGCCCGCAGCCGTTCGCGGCCGTCCACGTGGCGTTCGGCCTCACCCGAGGGTCCGCCCGTGTCCTCGCTCTCGATGTCGGCGTAGCGGCTGAAGCTGTGCGCCCAGCACGCGCCGATCGAGGTGGCCTGCTTGGCGTAGCGGCGCTCGACGACCAGGCGGGGAACCGGGACGGCGTCCGTCCCGTCCGTGGCGTTCAGGGTCAGCTCGCGCAGCCGTCTGGCCACGATGCGTTCGACCAGGGGCATGGTGCTGGTCTTGCCGGACAGCGCGACGATGTCGATGGGCTCCTCGGGCTCCCGGCGGCGCTGCGCGCTGAAGGTGGTGAGCGCGATGTCGACGGCCGCGGTGATCACGGGTGTCGCCAGGTGCTCGAACTGCTCGGGCAGCAGGGTGACCACGGTGTGCCCGAGCCGTTCGACCAGCGCCGCGGGCGGCCTCGACCGGCCGTCGACGTTGTTGAGCACCTCCTGCAGCTTGTTCTTCGGCAGGGTGTACTCCCGGCCCGCGCCCAGCAGCCGTTTGGCCTGTTCGGCCTCCTGCCACAGCCGGAAGAACGCCCGCCCCGGCGCGGCGCGCCCGCCCGCCGCCAGCGCCGGGCTGTGCGTGGGCAGCAGCTCCCGCAGCGCCGTCCAGACCCGCTCGGGTCTCGGCCCCGGATCGGGGTTGGCGATGAAGGCCGGGGCGATGGGGCGCGGCACACCGTCGGCGCCGACGTGGGAGGACGGCCAGTGCCCCAGCCACGCCTCCTCCTCGGCGCTCCCGGCGGCGGTGTCCCCGCCGCTGCGGGTGGTCAGGGCCATCAGGGCGTCGGCGATCTCCGCCTTCAGCCAGTGGAACACCCGCAGGGTCAGCAGGTCGCCGCCGAGCTGCGGGTGCCCGGTCGAGCCACGCACCTCGGGGCGGATCACGTAGTGGCGGCCGAAGAACTCCTCGGGGACGTCCTCGGCGGGCACCTGCCGGTCGAGCAGGTGCAGCGCGAACAGCGCGACGTCCGTCGTGCCCCCGCCGATGTCGATGACCAGCATGTTCTGCCGCCAGGCGGGGCGCCCCGGCCGTACCCGCCGTGACCTGGCGCGGAACGGTTCGACACCGGTGTCGGACTCGCCGCCGAAGTCGCGCATCACGAAGAACAGCGCGGCGGCGACGGCCTCGTCGAACGTCGTGGTCACCCTGGCCATCCTGAGACTGGACTGCGCCAGTTTCTCCAGCGCGCGACGCCCCGACGGCGGAAGTGTGGTCGGGTAGGTCAGCACGAGGTGGTTCAGCCCGCGGATGCCCCACTCCGCGGAACGTTTCTCGTTACCGTACTCGATGGTCTTGTCGACCAGGTCGTTGTAGGCGTGCATCAGCAACGTGTCCGTCGTCACCGGAGCCCCGCCCTCGCTGCGCAGTTCGGGCAGCTCACGGGGCCTGGAGAAGGCGCGCTTCAGCCCCGGGTAGGCGCGTGTCACCCGGTCGGCCCGGTCGCCGAGCACCGCCCGCAGCGGGGAGCCCTCAAGCACCTTGATCTCGCTGGAGATCTCCGGCGAGTCACCGTCGAAGACGACCTGGTGCAGGTACAGCGAGCCGAGCGCGGGCGTGCCGAAGGCGTCGGCGTAGCAGCCGTCGAGGCTCATGGCGTAGGCCGTGCCCAGCTTCTCGTCCATCCGGGAGATCGCCACGTCGAGCTCCTTGCAGAGCACGTCCCGGTAGCGGACCTTCGGCACCGGCAGGTGCTGGAAGCCCGGCTGGAGCACCTCAAGGCCCTCCCTGGTGACGGTGACCCGGACGGAGTCGCCGGTGCCCGACAGGCCGAGCAGCGAGTTCAGCCGGGTGGTCAGGCCGCGCACGATGTCCTCGCGCGCCTGCGCCCAGTCGGCCTCGTGCGTCCCGGCGGGGCCGTCGAGCAGCAGCCGGTCGAACCCGGCGAGCAGCACCTCGAACTGCTGCTCGTCCATCTCGACGCGTTTGCCGCCCGTCCTGTCGTACAGCGTGACGGTCGAGGAGGAGGTGCCGAAGTCGACCGCCGCGTGCCCGAAGAAGCTCACGTGCCGCCGGGGCTCACCGATCGGGGCGACCCGCCGGGTGGCGTCCCGGTTGACGCCGCTCCTGGAGGGACGCGCCCCCGGCGGCATCAGCCGCAGTTCGAGCGTGAACTCCCTGGGCGCCGATCCCGCCTCGCCGATCCACCAGGCGATCCTGACGGTCCGCTCACCGCCGAGCCCGAGGTCGGCGGCCGGGACGGCGGGCCCCTGGACGAGCAGGTAGCGTCCCGGCATCGGGCGCGGGCGCCAGCCGGGAAGCGTGTACAGCTCGGCGATCCGCGCGGCCAGTTCGTCGCCCGGTGGCTGCGGCCCCGGCCCGTGGACGTCCACGGCGTTCGCCACCCCGTCCGGTTCGGCGAACACGTCGGGCAGGCGGTACTCCCCGTTCACCTCGAAGATCGTGAACACACCGGCTGAGGTCTCGTCGTCCCCCTCGCCGTCGTTGGGTCCCGCGAACAGCAGGCGCACGGTCATCGGGCGTTACCTCCGGGCTTTGCGTCCCATTCGTCGAGCAGGTCACGGACCGGGCCGCCCGCCGGGGCCCGTCCGCCCTCGTGCGTCCCCCGCCGGGTGAGGCGCCGCACGCTCTCCTCAGCCGGTACGGCCTCACGCAGCTCCTGCAGCTCCACGCGCAGTTCCCGGCCCAGCCGGACCGCGTCGGCCAGCAGATGACGCCGTACGTGGTGGCCGACCGCCGCGACGATGTCGCCGCGCACCCGGAAGATGTTCATCTGGTGGGTGACGATCCTGGCCCCCGCGTCCCCGGCGATGTTGCGGCGTCCGCCGTTCCAGGGCAGCGCCTGCGCGGTCCGCAGCGGGAACCGCTCGGCGATCCGTTCCCTGTCCTCGTAGGAGTCCCCATAGGAGCCTCCATGGGGGTCCCCGTGGGAGCGGTCCCCGTTGGACGGCGGGACGGGCACCGGCAGCAGGCCCGCCGCCGCGTCGGGCAGCCAGTCCATCGAGACCAGGCTGAGCAGGTTGTGCCCGCGCGCCTGGCCGTCGTCCTCCGGGTCGAGCGCGGCCAGCAGCCGCCCGACGGACTCCGCCGTGTCCGGGGCGCGCAGCCGTTCGCGCACGTGGGCCAGCTCCCGGTGGCGCCGTTCCGCCCAGGCGGCGACGGCCTCCAGGTAGATCTCCCTGGCCTCGCCGACGGCCCTGACGCAGGTGGGCTCGAACCTGGCGAAGAGCCGTTCCGTGGTGTCGGGGGCGGTCGCGTCGGCCTCGGTCGGCATGCGCCGTGCCACGCCGAAGCCCCGGCCGCCCGCCGCCCTCCCCCCGCCGAGCGGCGGCCCGATCCGGCCGTCGTCACCGACCCGGTCCCGGTACTGCTGCCATTCCCGCCAGGTGAACACGTCGTAGGTGGCGCCCGCCCGCGCCAGGTCGAGGACCGCGGAGCCGCCGGGGACGACCTGCGTGCCGTCGGCCGCGAGGCGTTCCGGGTCGGCCAGCAGCCCCAGCGACCTGACCGTGTGGGAGGTCTCCTCCTCGATCATCCGGAACAGCGCGGTCAGCGAGCCCGTGTCACGCACCCCCGCCTGGGCGCCGCCGAGCGCCGGGCGCAGCATCCGGTCCAGCGCCCGCAGCGCCGCCAGCAGGTCGGTGGCGATCGGCACGACCGCCTCGTGCTTGAGGAACACGCCGTAGGTCCGCACGTGCCGGTCCAGCATGTCCCGCAGCCCCGCGACGCCTCCGTCCCGCCCGAACCCGCCGAACGCCGCGGTGTACGGGTGGCCCGGATCGGTCAGGGCCAGGTCCGCGGCGATCCGCTTCCACCGCTCCGCCTGCGCCCCGGCGGCGCCGAGCGACGCGGTGATCTTCTCCCCCTCCTCACCGCCGGTCTCGTACGGCAGGCCCTGCGCGGCGATCGCGACGAGCGAGGAGGTGAAGGCCACCCGGTCCTCCCTGCGTCCGTTGAGCGTGGTGGCCATCCGGTGCAGGGAGGACAGGTCACGGGAGGAGGCCACCAGGTCGGCCACGCCCGCGAACGGGACGTCCGGCGGCTGCAGCAGGTCGAAGCAGTTGGCCGCGACCAGGATCGACTCGCTGAGGGCGCCCTTGCCCCTGCGGTTGCGTTCGAGCAGCGAGTAGAACTGCCGCGCGTCGTCACGCTCGGCCCGGTGCGAGGGCAGCACGATCACGATGGCGTCGATCTCGTCCAGTTCCCTGACGCTGAGGTACTCGTCGCGGACCGCGGTCGCGCCCAGCCCGGGAAGGTCGCACAGCTCCGCCGCGGTGCCGTCCCCGGGCAGCGGCCCCGCCCAGTCCCCCTGGGCCACCGAGACCTGGCAGACCACCCTGCGGATCAGGGTGAAGGTGGTCCGCAGGGTCTGGGCGGTCAGCGGGTCGCGGGGCGAGAGGGGGAAGCCCTGCGCGGTCCTGGGAAAGGCGCGCGGCAGGTCCCTGATGTCCTCGATGTCGAGCGCCTGGCGGAGCATGTCCGGCTCGACCGGCAGGGTCAGCCCCGTGTGGCCGTCGAGCACGAATTCCCCGGCGAGTCTGAGCGCGTCACGGATCCTCGTCAGTTCGAGCGTGATGCCCAGCAGCCTGGAGTTCTCCATCGCCGCCCAGTCCAGCGTGTTCTCCGCCCACCGGTTCAGGACGTCCCAGCCGTCCCTGACGGGGTTGTAGCCGCCCAGCGCGGAGACGTCCCTGCCGCCTCCGGCCCGCTGCACGGTCCTGACCAGTTCGTCCATGATGTAGCCGACCGTCTCGGCCAGCTCGTCACGGGTGAGGTACTCGATCCTGGCCGCGCGCACCCGGGTCGGCTCGCCCGGCGGGGCGGGCTCGACGCGCAGCACCGTCACGTTCCCCGTGGTGGGCGAACCGGAGACCGGCAGCAGCCCGGGGGCGCCGAGCAACGTGCCGAGCAGCATGGACTTGCCCGCGCTGTACTCTCCGACGATCCCCACCGAGACGGGTTTCGCGCAGCGCTCCCTCAGTTTCACGGCCAGTCCCGCGGCCCGGTCGTGGGCCTGGCGTAAGGCCGCCGCCTGCGGGACGTCCTCCTGGCCGAGCGCGGTCATCGCCCGGTCGGCCAGCTCGCGGTAGCGGGCGATCGCCGTACGGTGGCCGGTGGCGGATGAGGAGGCCGATCCGCCCTGCCCGGCGTGGAAATCGGTCAACGAGACTCCTCAGGTTCTCAAGGAGATGGATTGCGGTCGATCCGGGTCCCCGAGACGCTCCGGCCAGGGCCGCGGATGTCCTCGCGTCCCCGGTCGTAGCTGTCCCGTGTGTTCAACCGGTCGAGGTCGTACCTCATGTCGATCTTGGCGATGTGCGAGTCGCGCAGGCGCTGCGTCTCGTAGGCCTGGCTGTAGGCCAGTTCGCGCAGCCGCCTTTCGTAGACGGTCGGGCCGCCGAAGAGCTTGACGCTGAGCGGCAGCAGGTCGAGCAGCAGGATGGTGACCCGCAGCACCCACGGCAGGGCGACGACGACGGCGCTGCCGCTGTTGTCGATGAAGTCGTGCAGGGCCTGCTCCTGGGCGACCCAGCCGACGTTCCTGCGCACGTCGGCGCGTTCGGCCTCCCGGTTCGCGCGTTCCTGGCCCTCGTAGACCTTGAACTCCCTGCTGACCGAGTCGCGGGCCAGGTCGCACCTGCCCTGGGCCGTGACGTACTCCCGCTGGGCCTTGTTGTAGTCGGCCTCCAGCTTGGTGGCGATCGGGCCGAACCCGACGGTGCCGCTGAGCCCCTCGCCCCTCCTGCCGAGCGACTCGTCCTGCTTCTTCTTCAGCGCGGCGTCGCGCACCTTCTCCTTGCTCCTGGCGGTCGCGCACAGTTCGACCCGGTCGTACTTGGCATCGAGCTGTTTGCGTTTGTCCTGGTCGGCCGCCTTGAACGTGGCGTCGAGCCGGTCGGCGCGCGCGTTCTGGTTGAAGGCGAGCTGGTCACGGACCTCGGAGTGGAAGATGAGCAGGGTCACGGCCTCGGCGATGACGAAGGAGACGCCCAGGGCGAGGACTCCACGCATCACGTAGGTCAGCCAGCCGGGCTTCCTGACCTTGCCGACCGGGTCGAGCAGACCGGTGGCGTCGGTGCCGGACAGCACCTTGCCGTAGCTCGGCTCGGCGACGATCGACCGGTCGACCCAGAAGATGAGGATGCCCCAGATGGCCGCGAACGGCAGGACGGCCGGGGAGAAGCCACCGCCGATGACCGAGGCGAAGACCGCGAACATCGTGGCGGCGACGAAGGAGACCAGGCAGACGAAGACGCCGATCGTCGAGTACCGGTACAGCTCGCTGCGGTTCGGGATGAGGGCGGGGTCGGCGCCCGCGCACCACAGGAAGGGGCGCGACAGGCGGGGGACCCGGTAGGCGGTGATGCCGGTGAAGTCGGTGTCGAGCCGGGACGGGGCACGCACCGGCGCCGGCTGCGGCGTTGTGGGCGGCGGGGACTCCCGTCGCCGTCTCAGCCCGGACAGCCTCCCGGAGAGCGATCCCGACAGGCGTTCGTAGGCGGCGCCGAGTCCCCGGGGGCGTTCCTCCTCGTCCTCGTGGACGGGCTCACGCGTGCCGGGACGGTCACGGCCGGCATCGCGGTCTGCGCCGCGGATCGCGGAGAACACGTCCGTCGGGTCGTTGGCGGTCCACTCGCTGTAGTAGGAGCCCGGGCTCGGCTCCGGGGTCGTCGGGGCCTGCGCCGCGCCCGGCACCGCGTCGTCCGGCTCGCCCACGCCGGAGACGGCCCGGCGACCTGCCGGGCTCCGGTAGGCGCGTGTCCCGTTGGGACCGCCGGGCTGGGGATGCTCAGGACCGCTCTCTGGCCCGTTCCCGTTCCCGTCCGCGGGCTCGACGCCGGAGTCGCCGCCGGTGAGCACGGTGCCCACCCGCACGGGCTGGGTCTCGTCTTCCTGAGAGGCCGGGGGGTTCGGGGGGCTCTGACCGTTGCGCGCGGGCGGCGACCAGGTGAAGTCGCCCCCCGGCGCGGCGTAGTCACGGAACCGGTTGTCTTCCGTCATCGGCTCAGCAGCACCTCAGGTCCGGTGTCGAATCCATCGTGGGGCCCGGCCTCGTGCTTCCCGGCGTCCGGCCCCCGGCCGTCCTCGCCGGAGGGCGCCCCTCGCCCTGCCCAGGCACCTGCCGGTCCCGGTCACCGCTCCGTGCGGCCGCCCCGGGGCCCATGCCGGAACAATGCAATATGCCCACCGATCTAATGCATATATATGAGGGTTTATAGTACGGCCCACATTTACCCCAAACGAGGGACCCCCGGGAAGAGTTCCGGGGCGTGGCCCAGAACCTTGCTCACCAAAAGCCGCAAATCACCACTTCTCCGGACCCTACCCCCCAGAGGGCCGGGACGCGCGGAGAAGTCTCGCGGCGCAGGTCACACCGCATGCCTGGCACTACGAAGCCGCTCAAAAAGAACGTACATCACCATAATTACCAAAAGTGGCATTACAGGATACCCGGCCGTCGCGTTCCGGGCGCGACCCCGGCGGCCTTTCTCCAATCGACAGGACCCTCTCGCTTTACAATGTAGATTTTGCGAGATCCCCCATGCCCCCTGCCACGGAGCCGGGGCCGGATTAGGGCGGCCCACCGAGGGGAGGCAGGCAGAAAGAGCGCGCCGGAGCCCCGGACGCCCCTCACCTGCCATTGGAGACTGCGATGACCGAACGTGCGACGGCACCCGGCGACCTGGGCCGACGGGTGACCGGCAGACGCGAGGAGCTCGGCATGACCCGCGAACGGCTGGCCGCGCTGGCCGGGATCGACTCCGGATACCTCGGCTATCTGGAGGAGACGACCGCCTCCCCGACCGCGGAGACCGTCAGACGGCTGGCCGCCGCCCTGGACACGAGCCCGGAGGAACTGCTCGGCGGCACCGTCGACCTGCCGCCCGGCCACGGGGCTCCCGGCCCCCACGCCCGTCTCGAACCCCTGGGGACCGAGGAGTGCCTGCGGCTCATCGCCCCGGGGGGCGTCGGCAGGGTGGCCTTCGAGGAGGCGGGCGGTCCCGCGATCCTGCCGGTCAACTACGTGCTGCGCGAGGGTGCGGTGATTTTCCGTACCTCCCTGGGCGGCACCCTGGACGAGAGCCTGCGCACGGGTGTCCGGGGCGTCGAGTTCAAGATCGCGTTCGAGGTCGACCGGATCGACGACGTCAACCGCGAGGGCTGGAGCGTGCTGGCGCGCGGCGGCGCCCACCACGTCACCGGCGAGGAACGGGAGGCGGCGGCCGGATCCGGGGTCGCCCCCTGGGCCGGCGGAGAGCGCGACCTGTACATCAAGATCGTCCCAGTGGAGATCACCGGGCGGCGGATCAGGAACACCCCGTGACCCTGGGCGGGAGCCCGGCCGAGATGGACGCCTGGGTCGTCTCCCGCCCTGGGCCGATGGCCACGCGCCCCCTGGAGCGGGTCCGGCTGCCCGTCCCGGAACCGGGTCCCGGGGAGGTGCTGGTCGAGGTCGAGGCGTGTGCCGTCTGCCGTACCGACCTGCACCTGGCGGAGGGGGACCTGCCCCCCAGGCGGCCGGGGACCGTGCCCGGCCACGAGGTCGTCGGCCGGGTGGCCGGGCACGGCCAGGGGGCCTCCCGGCTGCCACGCGGCACCCGGGTCGGCGTGGCCTGGCTCCGCTCGACCTGCGGGCGCTGCCGCCACTGCCTCAGGGGGGCGGAGAACCTCTGCCCGTCGTCCACCTACACGGGCTGGGACGCCGACGGCGGCTACGCCGGATACCTCACCGCCCCGGAGGACTACGTCCACCCGCTGCCGCAGGGGCCGTCCGCGGAGAAACTCGCCCCGCTGCTGTGCGCCGGGATCATCGGCTACCGTGCCCTGCTCCGCAGCGACCTGCCCCCCGGCGGCAGGCTCGGCGTCTACGGTTTCGGCGCCTCGGCGCACCTGACCGCGCAACTGGCCGTGGCGCAGGGCGCGACCGTGCACGTCATGACCCGCTCGGCGCGGGCCCGCGAGCTGGCGCTGCGGCTGGGGGCGGCCTCCGCGGCCGGGGCGGCGCAGGCCCCGCCGGAGCCGCTGGACGCGGCGATCCTGTTCGCGCCCGCCGGAGAGCTGGTGCCGGTCGCGCTCGAAGCCCTGGACCGGGGCGGCACCCTCGCCGTCGCGGGCATCCACCTCAGCGACATCCCCGTGCTGGACTACCGGCGCCACCTGTTCCAGGAGCGGACGCTGCGCAGCGTCACCGCCAACACCCGCGCCGACGCGCGGGCCTATCTGGAGCTCGCCACCGGACATCCCCCCGAGGTGACGACCGTCGCCTATCCCTTCGAGGCCGCCGACCGGGCGCTCGCCGACCTGGCCGCCGACCGCGTCGAGGGTGCCGCCGTACTGCTGCGCTGACCCGCGCACGCGAAACGGTCACCCGCCCTGGGGCGTGTGACCGTTCCTGGAAAAGAGGTACGGCGGGCGGCCATGCCCGCCCGCCGTACCCGGTCTTCAGTTGTGCGATCGATCAGTCAGCGATCAGACCGGCTGCCACAGAGCCGGGACGTTCGGCGGCTCCCAGCCGGGCAGGGAGGTGTGACCCTGGAGGCAGCGGTAGCTGGCGCCGTTGTAGGTGACGATGTCACCGGCGTTGTACTGCTTCCACTCCTGCCAGGTGGTGCCGCCCGGGTCGCTGCTGACGGTCAGCGCGAAGCTGGTGCCGTGAGCGGCGGAGGCACCCGTGCCCGTGAGGGTGATGGTGTAGTTACCAGCCGGGACGCTGGAGGAGGCGGAGATGTTGACCGTGGAGGACCCACCGGCGGTGACGCTGGCCGGGCTGAAGCTCACGGTGACCCCGGAGGGGGCGCCGCTGGCGCTCAGCGAGACGTTCTGCGCGTTACCGGAGGTGACCGCGGTGGACAGCGTGGCGCTCGTCGAGCCACCGGGCTTGACCGTCGCGGAGGCCGGGTTCACCGCCACCGAGAAGTCGTCCTGGCCGGGCTGGCCGGTGACGGACAGCTTGAAGGTGGTGGAGTGGCTGACCGAGCTGCCCGCACCGTTGACGGTGATGGTGTAGTTGCCCGTCGGGGTGCTCGCCGAGGTGGCGATGCTGACCGAGGACGACTGACCGGCGGTGACGCTGGCCGGGCTGAAGCTCACGGTGGTCCCGGCGGGGGCACCGGTCGCGGTCAGCGCGACGTTCTGCGCGCTACCGGCGGTGACCGCGGTGTTGACGGTCGCCGAGCCGGACGCGCCGGCCTGGACGCTCACCGTGGCCGGGTTCACCGCGATCGAGAAGTCGTTCGGGTTCTGGATGGTGCAGGTGGCCTCACCGGAGACAGCCGGGACGTTGACGGCGGTCCAGGCGGCCTTGACGGCGTTGAACTCGGTGCAGCTGTTGGGGAACTGCTGCTTGGCCGCGGACAGCGTCGCCGAGCGAGCCCGGGCGTGGGTCAGGCTGGAGGTGGTCCGCAGCTGCAGCGAGGCCAGGTAGATCTGGCCGGCCTTCTGGATGCCGATGCCGGTCAGGCTGGACGGGCCGGAGCAGACAGGGCTGTTCGGCTTGCCGCCACCGGGGTTGGTGCCCTCAGCCAGCAGGTAGAACCAGTGGTTCTGCGGGCCGGCCGCGGCGTGCACCTCGGTGTTCGGGATCGAGGAGCTGTAGCAGTCCGGGTCACCGTTGGTGCTCGGCTTGTACATGTAGCGGATCGGCCCCTGGCCGACGAGGTTGACTTCCTCACCGACGGTGTAGTCACCGGGGTCGTTGGGGTTGTTGGCGTAGTGCTCGAGCAGGGCGCCGAAGATGTCACCGGTGGACTCGTTGAGGCCGCCGTCCTCGTTGCCGCCGCCGCCACCGCCGCCGGAACCGGCGAACTGGTAGATGGCGTGACCGTACTCGTGGCCGACGACGTCCATCGGGGTCGCCTGCTGGGTGTTGGCCTGGTTGTGGCCGAAGTTGGTGTAGGAGCCGTTCCAGAACGCGTTGACCTGGTTCAGGCCGACCCGCGCCGGGAAGCCACCACCACGGCCGTTGAAGCCGTTGTAGTTGAACCAGTCCTTGAGCATGTCCCATTCCTTCTGCGCGGCCCAGTAGGCGTCCACGCAGGCGGTCTCAAGGTTGGTTCCCTGACCGTTGCCCCAGCTGTCGGTGCTCTTGGTGTACGGCGTGCCGCCCTGGCCACCACACGCCAGACCGCTGCGGGTGTTGTCCCGCATCGTGTAGGAGGGGGTGGTGGCGATGGTGACCTGGCCGTTGTAGAAACCGTTACCGGTTCCCATCTTGACCGCGTCCCAGTTGCTCAGGATCGAGCCGTTCAGCGCGTCGACGTAGACGTGCTGGACGCTCGGGGCGGTCTTGGAGCTGCCGCTGACGACGACTTCCCAGGCCAGGCGGGGAGCGCCCGTCTCAGCCAGGGCGTGCACGACCAGCTTGGGCGTGGTGACGCTTTCGACCTTGGCCACCAGGGTGCGCGCCTTGTTCGCGGCCTTGCGCGCCGAGAGCGAGGGCTTGACGTCCAGGTTCAGCTCGGTCTTCTGCGCGGTCTCAAGGGTCGAGACCGTCAGGCCCGCGCCGTCGGTGGCGACGACGACGCCACCGCCGTAGACCGGCAGCCCCTTGTAGGTGCGGTTGTAGGCGAGGTACTGCGCACCGCCGACCGAGGTCGCCTTCTCCAGGGTGAAGACATCGTCCTCACTCTTGGCGAGGCTCTTCTCCTGGGCGGCGATGGCCTTGCCCGCGAGGGCGATGGCGTTCTTCTGCCCCTGGGGGGTCGGCTTGGTGAAGCCGGGTGCCTCCGCCGTTATAGTGCGGGCCGCGGTGTTCGCCGGTGCCGCGGTGGCGCTCGTGGCGCTCACGATCGACGTAGTGGTCATGGCTGCGGCCGCCAGCATGGCCACCGCGCCCAGTTTGACCTTGGGATTCACGCGGGGTGACTCCTCTCGGTGTCCCTTGGGGGGTTAGAGGGATGCAAGGAGCCCTGACAGTTGGGCTGGACCAAAGCTGACACCGAGGAGGTATGGCGGAGTACCCCACGAATTTCCATAACTTCGCGATATAGAACGACGGGGCATTGAAACATGGCTGATGGGGTCGGACGCCCCGTCCGATTCCGGTCGCCACCGGCGGGCCATCTCATTACGCCATACCTTCTTGAGCATCCTGCCGCGGCAGACACCCTCACGCGCAGGCCGCCCTGGGACATGCCCGGGAGGAGGGGACCAACCCTCCCGTTTTTCACCACTAAAGTAGCAGGAAATGCGCTTTATCCCATAATGTGGGAACAAAACCACGCAAAGCAGGCGATAAGTCCGGACCTCAACCCGGTGACATGCGGATATTTCCTATATCGTGGGAATATGGAGAAGAGCGGGGTCCCGTCCGGCACGCAGGCCGTACAGCGGGCCATGAGCGTGCTGGCCTGCTTCAGGGACGGAGGTCCCACGCTGAGTGCCTCCGACCTCGCCCGCAGGACAAGGCTGTCCACCTCGACCGCGCACCGGCTGGCCCGCGCGCTGGTGTCGACCGGCTTCCTCGAACAGGACGCGCGGACCTCCAGGTACCGTCTCGGCCCCTCGATGACGGAGCTCGGCCGTCTCTCCTTCCACCAGCGGGGTCTGCACCGGGTCGCGCCGGAGCTCGGCCAGCTCGCCCACGCCACCTCCGCCACCGTCGACCTGGCGATCCGCAACGGCCCCCACGCCGTGATCCTGATCGGCGGCTCGGTCGACCCGGATGACGGAACGGGCCTGCGCAGGCCGCTGCACTCGACCGCGCTCGGGAAGGTCCTGCTCGCCTGGGCCCCGCCGGGAGAGGACGACGTCGCCGCGCTCGGCCCGCTGCGGCCGCAGACCGAACGCACCATCGTCGACCCGGAGGAACTGCGCGCCGAGATAGAGCGGGTGCGCAAGGCCGGATACGCCCTCAACGACGGCGAGTCCTCCCACGGGATCAGGACCCTCGCGGTCCCGGTCCTGGACCGGGCGGAGCAGGTCAGGTACGCGCTGGCCGTGCGCTCGACGCCCGAGGTCATCACCGACACGCGGATCGGCTGGTTCGCCATGCACGCGCGGGCCTGCGCCAGGGCGCTCGAAGTGCTCCTGCTGCCGCCGGAGGAACGCAGAATCACCGACTTCTAACCCGTTTCCGGGGAGCGGCCGGAGCCGAAAGCGCCCGCCCCGTCCCGGGCGCCCTCGGGAGAGAGCACGGCGTTGACGGCGGAGAGCACGGCGAGCACGGACGCGGTGAGCACCGAGGCGTCGAGTCCGACCCCCCAGCGGGTCACCCCGCCGATCCGGCACTCCGCGTAGGCGGCTGCGTGGCTGTCACGGCCCTGTCCCAGCGCGTGCTCGGCGAAGTCGAGGACGTCGATCTCGATCCCCACCTCCGCCAGGGCCCGGGTCAGGGCCGACAGCGGCCCCTGCCCCGTCCCCGTGTGCTCGGCCCGTTCCCCGCCGACGCGGAACTCCCCGGTGAAGAGGTGCGTGCCCGGCTCGGGCTCGCTCACCCGCCAGGAGCCGAGGGTCACCGGTCCCCGCCGGTCGAGATACTCGGCCCGGAAGAGGTCCCACAGTCCCTCCGCGCCGATCTCGCCACCGTCGCGGTCGGCCGCGCGCTGCACCGCCCCGGAGAACTCGATCCGCAGGCGGCGCGGCAGGTCCAGGCCGTGGGCCGTCCGCAGCACGTAGGCGACGCCGCCCTTGCCCGACTGGCTGTTGACCCGGATGACCGCCTCGTAGTCGCGGCCCACGTCCGCGGGGTCGATCGGCAGGTACGGCACGTCCCAGGGGGCCCGTTCCACGGGGACGCCCAGCTCGGCGGCCCGCCTGGCGTGATGGGCCAGCCCCTTGCCGATGGCGTCCTGGTGGGTTCCCGAGAAGGCCGTGTAGACGAGGTCCCCGCCGTACGGGTGGCGTTCGTGGACCCGGATGCGGTTGCAGTGCTCGACGGTACGGCGGACGCCGTCGATGTCGGACAGGTCGATCATCGGGTCGATCCCCTGGGCGTGGAGGTTGAGCGCCAGGGTGACCAGGTCGACGTTGCCGGTGCGCTCCCCGTTGCCGAACAGGCATCCCTCGACGCGCTGCGCCCCGGCGAGCAGGGCCAGTTCCGCGCACGCGACGCCGGTGCCCCGGTCGTTGTGGGGGTGGACCGACAGGATGACGCCGTCACGGCGCGCCAGGTTGCGGTCCATGTACTCGATCTGGTCGGCGTAGACGTTGGGGGTGGCGATCTCGACGGTCGCCGGGAGGTTGTGGATCACCGGCCGGTCCGGGCAGGCGTCCCACAGCTCCGACATGGCGTTGCAGACCTCCAGCGCGTAGTCGGGTTCGGTGAGGTTGAAGACCTCGGGGGAGAACTCGAAGCGCACCGAGCCCTCCGGCATCGCGTCCGCGCCCCTGGCGACGTCCCGGCCCGCCGCCAGGATGAGGTCGCGCAGCTCGTCGCGCTCCCGGCCGAGGACGACCCGGCGCCAGGTCGGCGCGGTCGCGGTGTACATGTGCACGACCACGCGGCGCAGGCCCGCGACGGACTCGTAGGTCCGCCGGATCAGGTCGGCGCGGGCGGCCGTGAAGACGACCACGGTGACGTCGTCGGGCACCAGGTCCTCCTCGGCCAGGTGGCGGACGAAGTCGAAGTCCGTCTGGCTGGCGGAGGGGTAGCCGACCTCTATCTCCTTGAACCCCATGGCGAGGAAGAGGTCGAACATGCGGCGCTTGCGGGCGGGGTCCATCGGCTCGGCGAGGGCCTGGTTGCCGTCGCGCAGGTCGACCGGCACCCACAGGGGGGCGTGCTCGATCCGGCGCAGAGGCCAGGCGCGTTCGACCGGCGGCAGCGGGACGCGCTCGTGCGCCGGGCGGTAACGGAAGGAGGGCATCGCGCTGGGGCGCTGGGTGTTCCAGATCACGGGGGTTTCCTTTGGGCCGTCGTGGTGACCGGCGGCACAGCGGCACTCCGCGACGGGGTGCCGGTCAGGTCAGGCCCCGCCGCGGCGGCCGAGAAGGAGAGCACGCGGTGTCATGCCAGGTAGACTAACCCCGAAACAACTCCTCAGACAACCTGAGAGGTTTGGACAGGTGACACTGAACCCCCTGACCCGCAGCCCGCTGGCCGACCAGGCGGCGCGGACGCTGCGCGAACAGGTCGCCTCGGGGCGCTGGCCGGTCGGCACCAGACTCCCCGGAGAGAACGAGCTGGCCAAACAGCTCGGCGTCGGCCGCTCGACCGTGCGTGAGGCCATCCGCGCGCTGGCCGGGGCCGGGATGCTGCAGACCCGGCAGGGGTCCGGGGTGTTCGTCGTCGCCGTCCGGCCGGTCGAGGATCTGCGGACCACACTGCGCCGCGCCTCGGCCGTCCACCTCTTCGAGGTCCGCGCGCTGCTGGAGGTCGAGGCGGCGGGGCTGGCCGCGCTGCGCAGGGACGACGACGACCTCACCGCCCTGGACCACGCGCTGGCCGCCCGGCACGCCGCGGCCCTCGGCGGCGACGAGGAGTTCGTCGCCGCCGACGTCGCGCTGCACGCCGCGGTCGTGGCCGCCGCGCACAACCCGGTGCTGACCGAGCTGTTCTCCGCCTTCGAGCCCGCGCTGCGCGACGGCCTGGTCGACCTGGTCAGGCTGCTCCCCCTGCGCCACGACCGCCCCGACCCCGGCGCCGACAGCCACACCGCCCTGGTCGACGCCGTACGGCGAGGCGAGGCCGGACGGGCGAGCGAGATCATGCGGCAGGAGGTCGAACACAACCTGACCCTGCTGAGAGACGCGAACGACTGATCACCAGGACGGTCCCGGCTAAGGTGTCGCGGCGAGGAGGTGCGTCGCCGTGGACGGTGAGAGGCCGGTGAGGGAGCTGCAGGAGAGAGCGGCCCGCGCCCTGCCCGTCGAGCACGTCAGACCCCTCGGAGAGTGGTCGCTGCGCCACACCCGTGGCCCCTCCTGGTGGGCGGGAACGGTGCTGCCCCACGGCGACCCCGGTCCCGGTGACCTCGCACGGGGAATCGTCGAGGCGGAGGCGTTCTACGCCGGTCACCGTACGAGATCGCGCTTCCAGATCAGCCCGGCGTGTCCCGGAGGCCTCGACCCCCTCCTGGCCGAGCGCGGCTACCTCAGGGTGAACGCGGTGTCGTTACAGGCCGCGCCCACCACACGGGTGCTGGAGCGCCTCGGGGACGCCCCGCTTCGGATACGGCTGGGCGAGCGCCCGACAGCGGAGTGGTTCCGAACCTGGCAGGCCGTGAACGGCCGGGGCGGTTCCCGTGCCGAGTGGGACATGCTCACCCGTCTGGACCTGCCGTGCGCCTACGCCTGCGCGGTGGCCGACGGCGGGGTCGTCGCGGTCGGCAGGGCTGTCGCCGACACCGGCTGGACCGGGGTGTTCGGGATGGCCACCCTCCCCGGGGCCAGGGGAAGGGGCGCGGCCCGCGGGGTACTCGCCGCGCTGGCCCGCTGGGCCGCAGAACGCGGAACGGCCCGCATGTACCTACAGGTCGAGCCGGGCAACGCCCCGGCCCTGCGACTGTACGGAAGGGCGGGCTTCGAGGAGGTGTGCGCCTACCACTACCGCGCCGCCCGCCGGGAGAAGGCGTCCGGCGTTTCCGATCCAGTAGCGGAAAAGCTTTAACGACGGCATTGGCGGCACAGGTTTTCTGACTTCTCGAATCAGCGCGGATCATGCAGTCTTTGGCCTTGCGCGTTCTTCGGTCAAGGAATTCGCATCGGCCCGGCCAAAACGCCCGGACGATCCGCCCAAAACAGAGAAGAGACCACCGTGAATTATGGAAAAGAACCGGGGAAAAGGCACGTTTTAAAAACGGCCGCCTTCACCCTGGCCCTGACGGCCGCGCTGGCCGTGCCCTCGCCTTCGGCCGCGGCCGACGAGGAGGTCGGCTGCGGCGCCGTACTGACCTCGGACGTGACCCTCACCCGGGACCTGAACTGCGCCGGTGACGGGCTGACGATCGGCGCGGACGGCGTGACCGTCGACCTCGCGGGCCACAGCATCGCCGGAGACGGTACCGGCAGGGGTGTCGCCGTCGGCGACAGGAAGGGCGTCGCCGTACACGACGGCGTGATCAGCGGGTTCCGCCTGGGGGCCGAGGTCGTCGGCGGCGCGGCCGTCTTCTCCCGGGTGAGGTTCGCAGGCAACGCGCTGAGCGCGGACCAGGCCGCCTCCCTGACCCTGGTCGGCCCGCGTTCCGCCTGCCTGGCCGAGGGGATCGACGTGACCGGCTCCTCCGTCCTGACGATCGACCGGTGCACCGTGCACGGACGGCTCCAGGGGACGAACGGGCACGGGTGGACGGTCAAGGGCAGCGTGCTGAGCAACGGCTACCTTGAACTCGCCGAGAGCGGCTCCAACGTCTTCAGCGGCAACCTCTTCGACGGCTTCCCGGTGAACCTGACCGAGCGGAGCAACGACAACGTCTACACCGACAACGTCTTCACCAACGCCCAGGTCGGCTTCCGTGCCGAGCACTCGACCGGCGCCCCGAACAGGGTCGAGAACAACGTCTTCAAGGCCAACCGCTACGGCATGACCTTCTGGGTCAGCTTCTCCAACGTGTCGGTGAGCGGCAACAAGTTCGAGGGCAACCGGGTGGCCGGAATCCTCATCGACCCCATCCGCTTCACCGGGGTCACCCCCTACCCGGTCAGCGGGAACACCTTCGTGCACAACGGCCTGGCACCGCTCGGCGCCGTCGACAGGGACGGCGACCCCATCAAGGACGGTGTCCACGTCTCCGGCACCGAACAGGCGCCGGTCGAACTGGCCCGCAACGACGGCACGGACAACGGCGGGTTCGTCATCTGGGGACGGGCGGGCGAGGTGACCGACGGCGGAGGCAACCACGGCCCGTGCGGCCCCAGGAACGACCCCGGCCTGAACTGCTCCTGACCTCAGACCCGTTTCCAGGAGTTGCGCATCCACCGGGCCTGGTCGTCCGTACGGTCGAGGAAGGTCTGGAGGAATCCGCAGGAGACACAGGCATAGAGATCCACCTTCTCGGTGTGGAGCATCCCGAACAGAGCGGTCGGAGTCTCCAGACGGGTCGACGCGGTGTAGATCTCCTCGCCTCCGCAGACCGCGCAGACGCCGTTTCTCATGTCTGTCATTGCCGCATGATAATGCGCGCGTGTGAGAGGAAGGGAGTGTTCTCCGGGCCCGGAGGGGGCCGTGACCATAACCTTTTGTCATTCGATTAGAGCGTGTCTTCCGTGAAACGGCCTCCGCGGGAATTCCAGCGGAGGCCTGAACACGCGGCCACGATGACGGTCGTGTGTTCACCGCCCGCTGGACGCAGGAACGCCGGCCCGGCGGCGGGTCAGAGCCTGGCGGCGAACCAGCCGACAGGCGCCAGGAGAACGGCCATGACGAGCAGGAAGGCCAGCGACGCCGTCCACGTGCCGGTCGCGTCCCGCAGCAGTCCCGCGGCCAGCGGACCGGCGGCGGCCATGAGATAACCGCAGCCCTGCACCACACTCGACAGCCGGTCGGCGTGCGAGGGCCCGCCCGCCTTGGCTGTGATCATGGCCAGGGCCAGCGGGAACGAGGCGACGCTGAGCCCCAGCAGGAGCGCCCACGCGTACGGCGCCGCCCCCGGCGCGACCAGCAGCCCCGTGAACCCGGCGGCGCCCGCGACCCCGCAGGCCGCGGCGTACCACGCCTGGCTCCGGGAGGTACGCGCCAGGATCGACACCGTCAGGCCCGTGGGCAGGCTGACGAGCTGGACGAACGACAGCGGCAACCCCGCGTCGGCCGGGGCGGTCCCCGCCTCGGTGAGGACGCGGGGCAGCCAGGCGAGCACGACGTAGAAGACGACCGACTGCAGCCCGAAGAAGACCGCCAGCGCCGCCGTGGTCAGCCGCCGCACCGGCCGCCGACCGGCGTCCGCCTTCTGCGTGGCCTGGGAGCCCGGTACGGTCACGGCGCCGCGCGGGGTGGCGCGGGCCAGAAGCGCCAGGGGCACCGCGGCGGCCAGGGCGGGCAGCGCCCACACCGCCAGGGCCGGGCGCCAGCCGTGTGTCAGGTCGTCCAGCGGTTTGGCCAGGGCGGCGGCGAGCATCGCGCCGCCGCCGATCGCGGAGGCGTACAGGCCGGTCATCGCCCCGGTCGCCGTGGGGAAGCGCCTCTTGACCACGCCGGGAAGCAGCACGTTGCCGATGGCGATGGCGATCCCGACCAGGACGGTCCCGAGGAGAAGGGCCGTGGTCGCGCCCGCGCCGCGCAGCAGGATGCCCGCCGCGAGCAGGGGCATCGTCGCCATGAGCGCCCGCTCGGCGCCGAACCTTCGGCTGAGCGCGGGGGCGAACAGGGCGAAGACCCCGAAGCACACCAGCGGCAGCGTGGTCACCAGGGAGATCGCGCCCGCGCCCAGCCCCAGCTCGGTCCCGGCCTCCCCGGCGAGCGGGGAGAACCCGGCCAGGGCGGGGCGCAGGTTCAGGGACAGCGCGACGACGGCGGTCACCGCGACCACCGTCGTCACGATCTCCGCCCGGCCCCTCCCCCGGGCCGTTCCGTGGACCCCCTCCTGAGCCGTCGTCTCCTCCACGCCGCCTGTCATGGCTCCCCTTCTCCCCCGCCGGGCTCCGGCGTTCCCGCTGATTCGCCCGGGTTGTCCGGTGCCACCATGCCAGACCGGTGACACCGGCGGAGAGGGTCAGTCCCCCCAGACGGTGCGGACCTCCTCGAAGACGCGCTGGTCGTGGGAGATCTCCACGACGTTGCCGTCCGGGTCGCGCAACGCGCAGACGTAACCGACCGGCGGGGGCAGGTCCATGGGCTCCCAGTGCAGGCAGCCCCGCCTTCTCCCCTCGGTCGCCGCGCGGTCGACGTCCTCACGTTCGGGCACCTCCATGCCGAGGTGCGCGAACGGGAACAACTGTGGCTGCCGCCTGCCCCGGTCGGCGGCGAACTCCACCAGCACGAGCACGAAGGGCGTCTCGACCTGCCCCTCGTTGGACAGCCAGGCGTTGCGTCCCTGGTCGTCCTCGTGCCGGGAGACGACGACCAGCGGGGTCATCGTGGTGTAGAACTCGATCGCCTCGTCCAGATCGCCGCTGGGCAGGGCGACGTGCGTCCAGCGTGCTCTGGTGAGTCTCTTCTCCGGCATCCGCCCCTCCCTGGACCCTCCCTCGCGCCGTACAGCCGATGTGGGTGGTCCTTCCCCGGCCACACGCCGGAACGCCTGGGGTAGGGCTCACCTCACCCCCGCGCGGCGGAAGAGTCCGGCCTGCGCCGTGGGAGCGGCCCGCCCGTGCGCTCTTTCCGCGTCCCCGTTCGCCTCCGCGGGATCCGGGAGGACGAGGCCCTGACGTCTCCGGGACCCGGCGGTCCGATCCGTGAGGGAGGGCGGCCGTTCGGCCGCCCTCCCCGTTGTTCCCGTGTCGGCCCGGCGGAGAGCGACGGGGGAACGCCCGGAACCTCCGGGCGGGGCCCGTCTCACGCCGCCTGCAGGCTGGGGTCTCCCTCGGTTCCCGCAGGGTCGATCACGATGCCGCTGACGCCGAGGTCCTCCAGCATCCTCCGCAACGCGCGCTCGGTGAGCCACATCCAGGCGTGGCCGTCGCCGAGTGCCCGGACGAGCCGGTCCCGCGAGGTGAACGCGACCGCCGTCCTCTCCCCGGTCGCCGTCCGGAACAGGCGCAGGGCCAGGCTCCCCCGGCCAGCGCGTACGGGCACCAGCAGCGGGGGGTCGTTCCGGCGCGAGATCTCCATGGACTCCTTCTCCTTCAGGTAGCGAGGCGCGGTGGCCGCGCGAGAAGCACGCTATGGCGGCCATCGATCGGAAAAAGTGATCCAAACGGGATTCTTACGCCCGCAGAGCCATCTCTGACAACCCTTTGACAGGGAAGATCCCGAGATGGCCATGGATGCCTGACTTCACCGGACCGTACGGCTCGCGCCCGGGGCACACCGGACGGCGGGAGCGACCGGCGCCACCCAGGGGTTTCCCGGTGATCCCCGAAACGTTCCCCGATTCCCTTAACGATCCCTTAACCGGCACTCAACGAGCGTTCAACACCCCTTGCACATACGCGAGAAAGGCGGAGGCTTCTCCCAGGCGGGACTCCTGTCCTCGTGACACTCCCCCGGCCCGGGGCGAGCACCCCCCGCGTGACGGCTCCCCGTCACGGCCTCGTCCCGGGCCTCACTCCACACGAGGATTTACTGTTAGGAAACTTTCCTTTATATTCGGAGTCACCCCCCAGCAAAGGAGCACCACATGCGGAGAACGACAACCCTCGCATCGGCCTCGATACTGGCCATGGTGACCACCGTCTTCATGGCGACTCCTGCCGAGGCACACGGTTACATCTCCTCCCCGCCGAGCCGTCAGGCGTTCTGCGCCCAGGGCAAGATCTCCTGCGGGCAGGTCAAGTACGAGCCGCAGAGCGTCGAGGCCCCTAAGGGCTCGAGGCAGTGCAGCGGCGGTTCCCGCTTCACCGAGCTCGACGACGACAGCAGGGCGTGGCCGGTCACCAGCGTCGGCAACACGGTGAACTTCACCTGGACGCTGACCGCGCGTCACGCCACCAGCACGTGGGAGTACTTCATCGGCGGCTCCAAGATCGCCTCGTTCAACGACGGCGGCAGGCAGCCGGGCTCGACCGTCTCCCACAGCGTCAGCCTGGGTGGCAGGACCGGACGCCAGAAGGTCCTCGCCATCTGGAACATCGCCGACACGGGCAACGCCTTCTACGCGTGTGTCGACGTACAGGTGGGCGGCGGTAACCCCGACCCCACCCCCACCGCCACGCCCACCGTTACCCCCACGGTGACGCCGACGGTGACCCCGACCTCCAACCCCGGCGGCACCTGGGCCGCGGGCACCGCCTACCGCGCGGGTGACCAGGTCACCTACGGCGGCTCCACCTACCGCTGCCTGCAGGGCCACACCGCCCTGCCCGGCTGGGAGCCGGCGAACGTGCCGAGCCTCTGGCAGAAGATCTGACCCCTCTGGTCGTTTCTTCGGACGGACCCGCGTCTCACCAGGACGCGGGTCCGTTCCCTTTCTCCAGAGCCCCGTAAGTAAGGCCATTTACGCACCCAAAAGCCGAAATAACGGCACAAAATGGGTTTTTCCCGGCGGGTGAGAACGGGCGGGCGAGGGCACCCGCAACGACCCGGTCACGAATTTCCATCCGGCCCCGGGAACGCGTTCCCCCGGCATATTTTGCTGCTGTGCATCCCGAGCGGGTCCGGGCCAGGCTGGACCGGTCTGCGACCACGGCCCTGCGCCTCGGCCACGAGATCGGCGGCTGGATGCGGCGCGGCCACGACGACCGGCGGCTCCACCGTTTCACCGGCCACCTCGACGTGCTCGACGGGGTCCTGTCGCGGATGCTCGGCGCCGTCGTCCGCGAGATCGAGGCGATCGACCCCCGCGCGGCCTCGGGGGAGGCCTACCGGCGCTGCGGCGAGCTCGACGGGGCCGTGTTCACGATCCGGCGCCTGTTCGACTGGTACGCCGCCAAGTACGACCAGCGCCGCGACCCCGTCCTGGCCGGGATCCTGGCCTGCGCCGACGAGGTCGTGCTCAGCTGCTGGCGGCAGCCGTTCGAGGATCTCGGGCGTGAGCCGCCGACCGGGCCGCTCGCCTACGTCGAGCCGCGTTTCGACGCCTTCGCGACTCCGCGCGTCTCCGTGCCGCCCGACCTGCGCCTGCCCGCCGACTCCCTGGTCGCCGAGTTCGTCGGACGGCTGCCCGTCCCGGTGGTCTGCCTGCCCGAGTGGACGGCCGTCCAGGCGTGGTGGCTGACGCTGGCCGCCCACGAGGTCGGCCACCACGTGCACAAGGACCTGGACCCCGGGCTTGAGAACGCCAGCAGGGACGCCCTCGCCGAGGCGACGGGTGACGAGAGGTGGCGCCGCTGGGCGCTGGAGTCCTTCGCCGACGCCTACTCGGTCCTGATGCTCGGCCCCGCCGCCGCGTGGATCGTCGAGGAACTGGGCCACGGCCCTCCCGAGTCCCTGACACGGGCCCACGGCGGCTACCCGCCTCTCCCGGTACGGCTGGCGCTGATGGCCGAGGTCGCCAGGCAGGCGGGCCTCGGCGGCGCGGGAGCCCCCGAGCTGGCCGGGGCCGCCGGAGCGCTGCTCGGCCTGCGGGCCGGTGGCCGTACGCTCGTCGAGCTCAGCGGCCTGTCCCCCGGGTGGTTCGCCGAACGGGGCACGGTGCGGGCGCAGGCGCGCTCGCTGGCCGGATCCGATCCGTTCCTGCCCCGCCTGGCGGAGCCGTACTCGGCGCGGCTGCTCCTCGCGGCGGCGGCGACGGTCGTTGACGCGGGCCCGGCCGCTCCGTCCGCGCTCCACGCCAACCTGCTGCGACACCTGCCCCGGTGCGGCCCGCCGGGCAGGCTCGGCGTCTCCCCCGCCGGGCCGCCGGTCGCCCGGCTGGCCGAGGAACTGACGGGACGACTGCTCGGGAGCACGCGATGAGCGCCCGGCTGCTCGTCAGCGTGACCGGTCCGGAGAACACGGTGACGGTCCTGCACGAGGGCAGGCCGTTGCCCTGCGACGACGGGGCCTTCTCCTATCCGCTGGAACGCGGGGCCGGGCCGTCGCTGACGGCCAGGGCCGCCGCCTGCCCCGACGCCCGCTCGTACGGCACCGCGCTGTTCGAGGCCCTGCTGCGTCCCGTCTGGCGGGCGGTCACCGGCCTGACCGGGAACGGCCGGGGGATCGAGCTGGCGTTGCGGCTGCCGATGGAACTGCAACCCCTGATCTGGGAGGCGATGTACACCGAGGACGGCCCGCTGGCCGCCCACCCCCGCCTGCTCGTGGCCGTCACCCGGCTCATCCCCGCCCCGGGGCCCGGCGGGCACCGCACCGTGCGGGGAACGCCCAGGATCCTGTTCGCCTCCGGCGCGAAGCTGACCGACCCGGTGATCCGCCCGGGAGCGATGTTCCTCGGCCTGGTCAGGGAGTGCGAGTCGCAGGGGCTCGCGATGACCAGGATCTCCGAGGAGACGACCGCGGACCGGCTGCGGCGGCGCTGCGCGTCCCTCCGGCCCGACCTGGTGCACCTGGTCGCCCACGGCAGGCCCGACCCGGTGGACGGGGAGACCTGGGTCGAGCTGGCGGGTGAGTGGACCAGGGGCGGCGGCCTTGCCTCGGCGCTGGTCTCGGGAGACGCTCCCCCGCCGCTGGCCGTCGTCCTCAGCGTCTGCCACAGCGGCGCGCACGGCGGCCTCGACCGCACCTCGGGGCTGGTGGAGACCCTGGTGCGCGGCGGGGTACCCATCGTGGTCGCCGTCGCCGGGGAGGTGACCGAGTACGCGTGCCGGTTGTTCTCCCGGCGGTTCGTCCAGGCGCTTCTGCACGGGGACGCGGTCGCCGAGGCCGCCGCGCACGGGCGCAGGGCCGCCCTTCTCGGCGAGCCGAACCCCGACGACCGTCTCGACTGGGCGATGCCGACCCTGTTCCTCGCCGAGACGCTGCCCGCGGACTTCAGGGCCGTCGATCCCGGGGAGGTCAACCGCACCAGGAGCATGGCGGGAAGGCTCGAACTCCTCGAAGGACCCGCCTACGTCGGCAGGGGACCCATCTTCGACACCCTCGACGGGCTGATCGCGCCGGGAAGCGAGCGGACCTTCCTCGGCGTCACCAGCGGCGGCGCCTTCGGCGGCATGGGCGGCACCCGGCTGCTCAGGGAGATCGGGTTCCGGCTGCTGCAGGCGGGTCACCTTCCCCTGCTGCTGGCGCCGTTCAACGACGTCCAGTCCGCGCCGCACAGCCTGCGCCAGGTCGTCGGGGAGGTCCTCGCGCAGGTCGTGCGGACGGGCGAGCGTCTCTCGCTCCCGGTGCCACGGCTGCGGTCCCTGTGGTCCGGACCGCCGCGGAGCGGAGGACGGCACGGTCCTGACGCGGACGAGGACGAGGCGGTGGCACGGCAGCGGGTGAAGTCGGCGGTCGCCCGGTTCGCCACGTCGGCGGCGCCGCTCGTGCCCAGCGCGGTCGACACGCTGCTCGCCGCCGACCTGGCCGACCTGGCCGGTGCGGCGGAGACGCTCGGTCCGCCGTTCGGCGCCCACACCCGCGTGGTCGTCCTGGCGGAGGCGCTGCACCTGTGGGTCGGGGCCCTGGGCTGGACGGAGCCCTCGCAGGGGCTGCTCGACCTGCTGACCCCGGACGGTCTCGGCACCGCCGCCAGGCCGGTCCCCGTGGTCGCGACCGCCGCCCTCGGTGAGTGCCCGCCGTTGCGCAGCTTCCGCGAGGAGAAGGCCGGAATGCCGTGGTGCGCCTTCCACGACCTCGAACCGCTGTCCGACGAGGAGGCCTCGCTCGGCTTCCAGTGGGTTCTGCTGCAGCCGTGGCACCCGAGGGAGCGCTTCCGCCTGACCTACTACGCCGCGCCGGGCAGTGATCCGGCGGTGCTCAGGGAGAGCTTCAGGCTCCACCTCGAAGGGCGTCCCGGTTTGATCAAGACCGAGCTGTACCGGATGGCGCAGCTCCTGGCCCTGCACAAGGTGTTCCTCACCCACGACGACACCGAGGGCTGGAGCGTCTACGCCCGAACCCACGGCCTGAGGTACGAGCCGTGAACCCGGCCGACCTGGGCGCCGAGCTGGAACGGCACGCCGCCGCGTGGCGGGCCGAGCAGTTCGGCCGTTTCGACCCGGCCCGGCTGGCCAGGCTCGCGCTGCTGCCCGAGTGGACCACGGAGCTGGCCGTACGGCTCTCGCTGGCCCCCGAGGAGGAACTGCCCGGGTTCCTCGACGACCTCGACGACCTGGGGCTGGTCGAGTCACGGACCCTGCCGACCGGGCGGGAGGCGTTCTGGGTGCGCGCGAGCAGGCGGCCGGAACTCGGCTCCCACCTGCGCCAGGCGCACGGGCGGCTGCTCGACGAGGTCACCGGAGAGCTGCTCCAGCTGACGTACCGCGTCGCCGAGCTGGGCGACTGGCGGCGCGCCGCGACCGTCTACCGCGGGGACCGCTCGGGCGCCACGCTCATGGCGGACGTCTCCGGCCTCGTCGAGTCGGGCGCGGTGAGCGAGGCCGCCCAGCTCGTCGCGACCGCCCGGATGCTCGGTGAGGTCCTCGGCGAGCCGCTCGCCGGCGCCGCGCGGCGGGCGCGGCGCCGGGTCGACCGCGCGGCCCGCGAGGCCGAGGACGCCCGTTTCCTGCGCCACTACCTGCCCCGCGCGGGTATCGAGGCCGCCCTCGCCGACCTGCTCGGCGACGACCCGCCGTACTGGGCGCTGCACCTGCTGGGCGCGGGCGGGACGGGCAAGACGATGGTCGTGCGCCACCTGGCCTCCGGCCGTTACGCCCGGGACCGGGGGCCGGCGCCCGTTCCGGTGGCCAGGGTCGACTTCGACCACCTCGATCCCCGCTATCCGCAGGACCGTCCCGGGGAGATCCTGCTCGCCCTCGGCGAGGAACTGCTGGGGTTCGGCATCGGAAGGGACGCCGAGAACGCCCACCGCAGGTTCGTCGACTCCGTCACCGGCCTGCACGAGGAGCTGGCGCGCGGCAGGCGCCTGTCCGGCAGGGCGGCCCCGATGCTCGACCACATGGTGAGGGCCTTCGCCCGGTTCGTCGGGGAACTTCCGGTTCCGGTGGTGCTGGTGCTGGACACCTGCGAGGAGCTGGCCAAGCTGTACCCGCCGGGGGCGCCCGCACCGGCGATCGACATGACCTTCGGCCTGCTGGAACGGCTGCGCGAACGGGCGCCCTCGATCCGGGTCCTGCTGGCCGGGCGCCGGTGGCTCGCCACGCCGTACGACGCCACCGGGGAGACCGGGGAGACCGGGACGTCCGCGGGGCCCCTGCTGCGGCCCAGGCCGTACCTGCGGGTGGTCAGGACGCACGGCTTCACCCGCGCCGAGGCGGACGACTACCTCGCGGCCCGTGAGGTGCCGCCGCCGCTCAGGTCCGCCGTGCTCACCCGGTCGGCGAACGGGGACGTCTTCAACCCCTTCGACCTGGCCGCCTACACCGAGTGGGCGCTGAGCGAACCCGAGCTCGACCCTCTGCGGCTGCGCGACGCCGAGGGTGATCCGTACGTCGAGCACCGGATCATCGGCCGTCTCGCCGACCAGGGGGTGACCCGGGCGCTGGCGGTCGCCGCCGAGCTGGGCAGGTTCGACCGGGCACAGGTCCGCCCGGCCCTGCTGCGCCTTGGCCTGGACCCCGACGCGGTCTTCGACGGCCTGGCCGCCCAGGAGTGGGCACGCGTCACCGAGACGGGACGGGACGGCCGCCCCCGGGTGGTCGAGCTTGATGAGCAGGTCAGGATCCGCCTGCGCCGCGTGACGACCGCGGACCCGGGCAGGTTCCCGCTCAGGAGGGACCTGCTCGGCCGGGACGCCGCCGCCGTCGCCGACACCGCCCCCGTCCTGTCCGAGGTCTCGGCGGCGACCGTGCTGGCCGCCGTCCGCCTGCTGCCCGCCGGGGAGGCGGCGGATTTCTGGCGAAGGGTCGAGAACAGGGCCGCGACGCAGGAGGCCTGGCCGTGGGCCGAGCAGGTCACGGTGCGTGCCGCCGCCGAGGAGGCGCCGCGGGCCGGGGAGCCGGGGCCGTCGATCCTGGCCGCGATCCTCGCCACCCAGGCGGCGGCCAGGACGCACACCGGGACCGGGGGCACCGGCGAGCTGTGGCGGCGGGTCGCCGAGCACGCGCCCGGGCATCCCGATCCGGCCCAGGCCGTCGTGCTCGCCGATCGCGCCCTTCTCGGCCTGGCCGCGTCCGGGGCCGATGTCCCGCTCGGCGACGTCCTGCCCGGCGTGGTCGCCCGGCGCGCGGCCCCCGAGGGTTCCTTCGTCGCCGCGCTCGACGGTTGGATGCGGCACGGCGACTGGTCCGTCCTGCGGGACGCGGACCTGCGGCGGATCGGCGAGGGCCTCGACCGCGCCGAGGAGGGGCGTCCGGACGCCGCCGCGCGGACGGGGATCGCCGCCGCGGTCACCGCCCAGCGTGCCCTGCTCGCCCTGCACCACGGTGATCGCGAGACCGCCGGCCGGCTGGCGGCCCACGCGTTCGCCGCCGCCCTGCCCGCCGTGCGGAGACCCCTGCCGGACGCCCCTGAGGGGAACGCCACCGCCCTGTCCCTGGCGCTGGTCGCGGCCGCCTCCCCCGGCGACGCGCCCGCCCCCGCCTGGGCCGACTGGCGCGTCCCCCGGCGTCTGGACGCGCGCTGCCTGCTCGTGTGGCGGCTGGTCACGGCGGGGCTTGAGGAGCACGACGACCTCCAGACCCCGTGGCACGCCTTCTCTGCCCCGATCGACGACATCGACGTGGAACGGCTGCTCTCCTGGCGGGTGCGCGTCCACAACGGGAGACGGCCGCTCGACCCGCACGTCCTGGAGTCGCTGACCGTCCTGGACGCCTACTCCCCGGCCAGACGCGCGTCGGTGTGGCAGCACCACCGGGTACGGCCGCTGGTGGCCGAGGTGGCCGAGGCCTGGCTGACCCTCGGTGAGCCCGCCAGGGCCGCGGAACTGCTGCGCGGGCGCGTCGAGGCGGCGGTCGCCGCCGGGGACGACCCGGACACCGTCGAGCAGTGCCAGCTCGCCCTGATCCGGGCCTGCCGCCGCGTCAGGTCGCTCGCCCTCTGTCCGGAACTGGCCTCACTCGCCGCCTCGGGGACGCCCCTGGTGCGCGCGGAGGCCTGGATGACCCTCACTCTGGTGACCGGGACGCGGCCCGCCTCGCCCGAGGAGGCGGGCAGCTGGTACGGCTGGTGGCAGTGCCAGGACAGGCGTTCCCTGGCCGGTGGCCGGCCCTGGGGCCCGCCGTCCACGGCCGAGCCCGGCATCCCCTGGGAGCTGACGCTGGCCGCCCGCGAGGAGTACGCCGGGAACCCTGAGACCCCGGCCGTTCGTCCCCCGGTGCCGCCCCCGGGACCGGGAGGCGAGGGCAGACGGCTGCTGGAGAAGGCCGAGACGCTCGCCCTGCGCTCCCCTGACCTGGCCGGGCCGATGCTCGACGAGGCGGCGGCGCTGCTCGACAGGGCGTACGACCGGCGTGGCGCGCTTCAGGCCCGGATCCTGGCGTTGCTGGCCCGGGTGCGTGTCGGCGACCCGCGCGAACGTCCTCCCGTCGCGGTCCTGGACGCGCTTCCCCTCGGGGAGGTGGACCTCCCGCCCGGCTCCGGCTGGCCGGAACGGATCGCCTACCTGCGCGGCCTGCTTGAGGACCCCGCCGCCACCGGCTCCGACCTGCCGGAGCTGGCCCTGGACCTCGCCGCCTCGGCTCCCCTGTCCCCCGGGGCCTCCTCCGCCTTCGCCGTCGGCGGGTTCGGCGGCGCCGTACGAGGGGCGGCCGTCGTGGCGCTGCTCGCGCTGGCCTTCGCGGCGGGGCTGCTTCCCGTCGCGGACCGTCTGCCGTCCGTCCTGCGATTCCTGTCCGCCCTGGTCCCGTTCACCGCGGCGGTCGTCCTGGTGCTGCCCTCCGGCTGGGAACGACGCGTGCCGGTGGGCACGATCGGTCTCCTGGACCGGCTGATCCCCCGAATGCTCGTCGTCACGGTCATGGGCGTCGGGCACCGTCGCGCGGTGATCCGCGTCGTCGGCCGCCGGTCCCTGCGGAACCGGAGGCCGGACTGGGCGGACGTGGCCTGGAGCGGGCCCCCCGACGGTGGGGAGTTCGCCATGTGGAAGTTCCAGCGCCCCTATTTCGCCGATCGTCTCCGGCCCCTCGTCCGGCTCGAACTTCCCTCCTCTCTCGACGACGAGCCTTGGGAGTCACGCCTTCCGCCCCACGCCCGGGTCTTCCGGGGCGCCGCCGCGCCGCCCGCGCAACCGCCCGCCCCTGAGCGGAACGCGGACGGGCAGGTGGTGCGCCGGACGTCCTTCTCCCTGCTGCACGTCGTCGGCACGGCCGTGACGACGGCGGCGGGACCGCGGATCCGCCTCAACGGCGACCTCCAGGGCAGACGGTCCGAACTGCTCGGCCCGATGTCGATGGAGGCCGGGACGAGAACCCTGGTCGCCCTGCAGGCCGACCCGGTCGACGGGCCCCCGGCGCCGCTCGCCGAGCAGCGTGGCCGTTTCGCCGCCATGGCGAGGGAACTCCTCGCCATGGGCACCCGCGCCGTGCTCGTCGTCCCTCCGCTGCCCGACACCGTCGCCGACCAGGCCGTGTCCCTGGTGCGGTCGAGGGCCTCCGGGCACGGAGCCTCGCTTCTTCCCCGGCACCTGCTGCGGCTCCAGCGCGACCTGCGGGCCCTCGTCGGGAAGGCGGGCGGCGAACGGGAGGCCGTCTGCGACGTGCTGCTCTTCCTGCCGACCACCTTCACAGGAGAGGACACCCCCGGATGACCATGTGGCAGCGGATCGAATCCTGGTTCCACGCCGCCTCGGAGCACATCACCGTCGGATTCGTCCCCGAGGAGGGCGCGGCGGTGCCGGCGCCGTACGAGGGATACGTCCGGCTGTTCGTCGCCGAGGGGTTTCTCGCCGACCGGCGCAGCTGGGCCGCCGACCAGTATCCGGCGCTGCACGGCGGGGTCTCGCTGTCCTTCCTCGGCGGGGAGCCGCTGGCGTTCACCACGATGGCCGGGCAGTCCTCCTGGATGGCCCCCGGCGTCACGCTCGGCGAGCCGATCACGCCGCTGCTGCCGTACGGCGGGGGCACGGTGACGGTGCAGGCGGGCCTGTACCGCGTCTCGGGAAGGGGGCCGCTCGGCACCGCCGTACAGATCGCCGGGGGGCTGGCCGGGCTGGTGGCGCCGCCGCTGGCCGCCGCCGCGACCATCGCGACCAAGGTGTCCGAGGGAATCGACAGAATCCTGGGCGACCTGGGCGAACAGCCGGTTCTCGGCGTGCACTGGACCATGGTCGCGCCCGTGCCCGGCGTCTCCGGCTCCGGCGTCAGGACCGTGCGCGCCGGGCACCTGGTGGTGATCGACTCTCCCGAGCCGCCGGGGACGCTGTCGATCGAGGACGGCAGGCTGCTCGTGGACGGCAGGCCCCCCGTCGGGGCCGACTTCCTGGTGCTGCGGATCGAGTGCAGGACCGAGCGGGACGACTGGCGTTTTCCCGAGCTGGCCCAGCTGATCGACCGCGCCGGGGAGGAGTATCTCCGGCGCGGGGAGACCCAGACGTTCCGGGACCTGCGCTCCGATGCCGTGGTGCGGGCCTGGTGTTCGCCCGACCTGACGCCGCTGGACAGGAAGCGGGTGGCCACGCTGGTCGCCGGGGAGATCGACGAGGTCAGGCGGCTCGGGGTGGTTCCCGGCGGGGAACGCTCGCTTGAGGAGGCCGTCGCACTGCGGCTGCCGTCACGGGACGCCCCGGAGCTGGACGGCCTGCGCCTGGCCGACCTGCTCGCCTGACCTCCTTCTCAGCCGGGACGCTCCGGCTGCCAGGAGGCCCTGACCAGCGCCCGTTCGGTGGCGGCGAGGTGGAGCGCGGCGGCCAGCCACGCCCAGGCGTACCGGTCGCCCCCGGTGTCCGTCAGGCGGCCGAACACGTCGCGGGCACGGCGGTCGGCCTCGGCGCCGAGCGCGCCGACCAGCTCCGCCGCGGTGCCGAAGCCGGCCCGGCGGAGCGAGGCCCGCTGGGCGAGGCAGTCGCCGCCCCTGGCGGACTCGGCGAGCGCCCGTCTGCCGCCGGTCACGGCCAGCTCGACCAGGCGGCGCACCCGCCACAGCGGTGAGCCGGTCACCGGGTCGGGGCCCGGCGCCTCGTCCCCGGCCGGCCCGTCCTGCGCGCAGGCCTCGCGAGGGGGCAGGTGGGAACCGCTCAGCCGGTCGTAACCGAGATCGGCGTGGCCGTGCCACTCGGCGGGCAGGCGAAGTGTCGGACCCTCCCCCGGGACCGGCCCGGCCGCCAGCGGGCGCATGGTCGCCGCCCTGTCGGGGTCGAGCCGTCCGAGCACCCTGACCCGCAGCCCCGGCCGGGAGGCCAGCTGCCGCAGGTTGGCGACGTGGGCGAGGCCGGGGTCGGAGCTCGCGGCCATCAGGCGGATCAGCGGCCCGTCCTGCGCCGCTCCCCCGGGGGACAGCTCGCGGGCGAGCAGCAGTTCCCCGACGGCTCCGACGACCATCAGGTCGCAGCCGACCGGCCGGTTCGTCTCGTCCGTCTCCCGTGGTTCACGCCAGGCCTCCTCGGCGAGCCTCAGGTCCGCCGCCTGGGCCAGGGGCCGGGAGAACAGCGCCGCCAGCGGCCCCTGCGACCAGGACGGCCTCGTGACGGAGGTGGCCCTGACGCCCTTGCCCGAACCGAGACGCCCTTCGGGGGAGACCGTCGCGCCGGAGATCAGCAGGCCTCCCCTGGCCAGTTGCGCGTGGTTCAGGGCCGCGGAGCCGAGCGCGACGGCCGCCGTGCCCGCCCCCTTCGCGCGGGCCGGTCCTCCCGGCCTGACGTCGGCGACGGAGAACCAGCGGCCGTCCTCGGTGACGAGGTGCGTGACCACCCCGCCGTAGCCGGTCGCGCTGATCACCGGTTCCCGGCAGACCCCGTAGACGCGCAGTCCCTCACCCTGACGGTAGGCGCGGCGGGCGGTGCCGACCAGAGCCGGGTCGGGGTCGGAGGCCGCGAGCCTGCCGGAGGTCAGCAGCAGGTCGCCGAGCGCGGAGACCAGGTCGGACAGGCGGTGGCCGTCCTGGCGTTCGCGGGCGGCGCGCACGCCGCGGACGACGCGCAGCGCCGCGGCCTCCGCCCTGGGCAGCCCGGCGAGCCTGGCGGTGTGCGCGGCCCTGAGCAGCTCGGCCTGGAGCAGCGCCCCCGCTCCCGGCACCCCGGCCGCCAGCACGGCCGTGCCCGCGGCCCACAGCTCGGCCGCCGCCGCGACCTGTCCCTGAACGGGTCTCCTGGCCTGCGGTGTCTCAGCCGGGGCTGTCTCGGCCTGGGGTGTCTCCGCGAGGACGGGCTCGGCCGCCGCCGCGACCGGGTCGCCGTCGGAGCCTCCCTCCGCGACCGGGCAGGCGCTGAGGACGGCCGCCAGGTGCAGACAGCGCGGCGCCAGCAGGCAGCTGCACAGCGCCGCCGCCGGGTCGGTGACGACGCCCGTCCCGGCCGGGCTGAGGGTGACCACCGCGTCCTCCCCCCAGCTGACCGAGACGCGGCCCTGCTCCTGGGTCATGGGCAGGCCCGCGCAACGTCCGACCGCCTCCTCCAGTCTCCTGCGCAGCCGGGGGGTGAGGTTCTCGACCGCGGTCGCGGCCACGTGCGGCTCGACCTGCGGCAGCCGTACGGCGGGCGGGGTCAACGGTTCTCTCCTCTGAGGCGGTCGCCGACCCAGCGGGCGAGGGCGAGCGGGCTGAGCGCGGCGACGGGCATGCCCGCGGCGACCAGTTGCTGGGCGACGGGCACCGAGTAACGGGGTGCCCCCGTGTCGTCGAGCGCGGCGCACCCCAGCAGGTGCACTCCCGACGAGACGAGGGAGCGGACCTCTCCGAGCAGGCCCCCGATCGGGTAGCCCTCCTCGAAGTCGCTGACCACGACGACGAGCGTCCGGCTGGGCACGGTGACCAGGGACCGCGCGTGGGCGAGCCCGGCGGCGATGTGGGTGCCCCCGCCGACCTGGACCTCCAGCAGCAGGGACAGCGGGTCGGCCACCTGGCCGGTCAGGTCGATCACCTGCGTGGAGAAGGCGAGGAAGTGGGTCGAGAGCGTCGGCACGCCCCCGAGGACGGCGGCGGTCAGCGCGGACCAGACGACCGAGGCCTCCATCGAACCGGACACGTCGACCACGAAGATCAACCGCCAGTCGGCCTCCTTGCGGACCGAGGTGTCGAAGATCGGCCGTTCGGGGACGACGACGAACCCGCCGTCGGCGTTCCTGCGGGTGTGCGCCAGGTTGGCCCTCAGAGTGGCGGGCAGGTTGAGCCTGCCGTTGCGGCGGCTCTGCCGGGGCGTCGACAGGCCGGTCAGCGCGGGGCGCAGGCGGGTGGCGAGCTCGCGCGACAGTTCGGCGACCAGGCGCCGCACCAGCGGCCTCAGCTTGGCCAGCTGCTGCTCCGGCAGGCCGCCCGCCAGGGACAGGACCGAGGTCAGCAGCTCCACCGAGGGGCGCACCGCGTCCGGGTCGAGCACGGACAACACGTCGGTCCTGCCCTCGTCCGCGGCCCTGGCCAGCACCTCCTCACGGACCTCGGGCCCGAACAGGGCGTCCAGCTCGGCGGCCCACTCACGGGCCCCGGGGAAGGAGGCCCCCTGGCCACCGGCCTGTCCGCCCTGCCCGGCCGTCAGGTCGTCCGCCCCCTCTCCCCGGCCTCCGCCGTACAGCTCGTCGAGCGCGTGGGCGTAACGGCGGGCGTCCTCGGGGAGCCGTCCGGTCTCCCTGCCGAGCAGCAGACGCCACCTGTCGGCCGGGGTGAGCCTCCGGGCCGCCCGTGACGGCGTGCCGGGGTCGCGGGCGGTCGGCGGCCCCTCGTCGTCTCCGGTGTCCGTTTCCTCGGGGCCCGGAGACGGCAGGGGGACCCCGAGGGCGCCGAGGGCGGCCAGCCCGGCGGCGTCCGCCGCCGTCCACAGCGCGAGCAGCGCCGGTGGCGCGCCCAGCGCCAGGTCGATGCGGTCGCCGAGCCGGTCGGTCACCGCCAGCAGCAGCCGGTCACGGGCGGCCGGGGTGAGCGTGTCGAATCCTCCGCGCAGGGCGGGCAGCCGGTCGAGGAACTCACGGTCGGCGAGGCCGTCGACGCGGTCGAGCAGCGGTTCGAACACCGGCGTCGCCGACTGCAGCAGCGGCCCGGCCGCGGTGAGCAGTCCGGTGACCAGGCGGGACAGGCGGTGACGCCCCTCGGGACCGGTCGCGGTGTCGATCCACCCCGCGGCGCGGGTGCCGAGGGTGTGCGGTTCGTCCAGGTCGAGCAGGACCCTGGCGGCGAGCGCCGCCCCCTGCATGAGCGGGGACCCCTCCTTCGCCAGGGTGGCGAGCACGTCGTCCATGCGCATGCTGAGGCGATGCTCGCCCGCCCGGGTCACGAGCGCGACCAGGGCGGCGGCGTCCTCGTGCCGGTCGCTGCCGACCAGGCCGGGCAGCGCGCGGACTGCGGCGTCCAGCAGGGTCGCGGCCAGTTCGGCCGCCTGCTGTCTGCTGTGCGGGGTGGTGCCCGGCAGGTGCCGTCTCCGCAGCGCCTCCAGCAGGTCGAGCGCCCGCAGCAGGTCGGGGAGTCCGGCGGTCGCGGGGAGCACGGCCGCGGCGTCCTCAAGCCGGTCCGTGACGAGGCCGGGCAGGTCGCAGACGGCCGCGGCGCGCAGTCCCGTCAGGATCAGCTCGCAGGTCGGACCGCCCTCCGCCGACTCCCGGCGGAAGTTCTCACGCAGGGTGCCCGCCGCCGCCAGCTCCGCGGTGACACCGCGGATGCCCGCCAGGTCGAGCAGGGCCGCGACGGAGGGGGTCCATGAGAGCCGCCAGCGGGTGGTGAGCGCGGAGGCGTCCCCCGTCCCGGTGACCTCGATCTGCTTGCCGTACCCGACCCCGCACACCAGGAGGCGTTGCAGCAGGACCTCGCGGCGGCCGTCCAGGTCGGAGCGGAGCGGGTCGAGCCGGACCTCCCTGGCGTCGGGGTTGTCCGGGCAGGGCAGTTTCAGCGCCGCCAGTTCGGCCTCGACGGCGGGGCCGAGCCCGGAACGGGGCGTGCCCGGGGCGGTCCTGCCGCGTTCGGCGCCGACGAGGACGGCCTCCAGGGCGCGGGCGAGCGCCCTGCCCCGGCCCAGGGGTTCGCCCTGGCCGAGCACCATGGTCACCGCCTCGACGATCTCTCCCCGGCCCGGCGCGGGCAGCCCGCGCAGGCGCGCCAGGTCGCAGGCGACCCGCAGCGTCTCCACGGCCTCTCCGGTGCCCGCGGTGTGCCCGGCCTCGCGCAGTCTCCTGCACACGCCGGTGATCGCGCGGGCCGCGGCGTCCCTGACCCTGTCCGGGTCTCCGCCGGCCGCGAAGACCTCCTGCTGCCAGCGCGGGTCCCGGATGCCCGCCGGGTAGCCGGAGCGGGAGTCGAGCAGGTCGAAGGCGTACGGCACCAGCGACGTCGCGGCCGGGACGGCCTCCGGGGCGGGGACCCGTGCGGCGGCGCGGGCGTGCTCTTCCGCCCGTGCGGTGGCCTGCCCCTGTGCGGAGGCCACGGCGCCGGGTTCCTCATCCGCGAGGAGCAGCGCGGGGGCGTGGAAGGCGCCGACGACCGCGGCGACCCGCGCCCCACGGGCCAGGGCCCCGGCGATCACCTCGCGCATGTGCGCCTCACGGGCCAGGTCGGCCGGGGGCACGCCTCCGGCGGACTCGGCGTCCTGACGCAGTGCCCAGCCGACGCCGAGCGCGGCCCGGCGCACCTCCTCGGGGGAGCAGCCGGGGGCGAGCACCTCGACAGAGCGGTCCCACATGTCGTCGCCCTGCCTGCCGGTGCAGGAGGCGGCGAGCCCGTCAGCGAACGCGTTCCCCATCGGGAGGGCCGTGTCCCGGGCGTCCCCGTGGTCCGTGGGGGTTCCGGGGGGCTCGGAGGTCTCGGGCTCCTCGGAACCCGGCCTGGCGGCGACCCCGGCCCGGCCCGCCTGGGCGCGGGAGGACGGGACTCGCGCCCCGTCCCGCGCCGCGGCCGGGGCGGACAGCGGAAGGTCGCAGCAGAGCACCTCGGCCCCGTGCTGCCTGGCCCAGCGGACGGCGGCCAGCTCCGGGGAGAAGTCGGCGAAGGGGTAGAACCCGAGTCTGCCGTCCTGCCCGGTTCCGGCCAGGGCCACCGGCGCGACGGTCGCCGGATCGGCCAGGTGGACCAGCCACGGCTGGAAGTCGGCGGGCAGCTCGACGCAGACCACCTCGGCCCCGGCCTCCGCGAGCAGCGCCGGCACGGCCGCCGCCAGCGCGGGGCTGTGGTGGCGGACCCCCAGGAGGTACGGCCGGGCGCAGGCGGCCAGCGTGTCGACGGCCCGCCGGGGGCCGTCGGCCGCCCTTCCAAAGCCTCCCGCCGCCCGGGAAGCGCTCTCCGGCTCCCGGGAGGCGTCCGTCGTGTCCTCGGGGGCCCCGTTCCCCCGGCCTTCTCCGGTGGTCAACGCAGGTTCTCCCGCAGGTCCCACAGGCGGCGCCACATCGCGGAGCCCTCCTCGGCGCGGCGCCGTACCGGGCCGTCCCAGTAGCCGAGCAGCCTCGAATGGTCGGCGGGGTCGTCCTTGCGGACCACGCCGAGCAGGTGACCGGGCACCAGGTCGAGGACGTCCCCCGAGGGCAGGTAGGCGGCCGCGACCCCCAGGGAGGCCGCGACCTGCACCGCCTCGGCGGTCGACATCACCGTTCCCGGCCGCTCGACGTCCCAGCCCTCGGCGGAACGGCCGGAACGCAGGTCGCGGAAGACCGTGACCAGGGCGTCCAGCACCGCGTCGTCCACCCGGAAGGCGGCGCCCGCCCGCCCGACCACGGCCGTGGCCTGGCCGCGCACCAGGGCGGCCTCGGCCTCGGGGTCGGCGATGGGGTTGACGGTCTCGAAGTTGAACCGGCGTTTGAGCGCCGCCGACATCTCGGAGACACCCCGGTCACGCAGGTTCGCCGTGGCGATCACGGTGAAGCCGGGGGCCGCCGCGACCTGGGCGTCCGGGGTGCCCGCCAGTTCGGGCACGCTGACACGGCGGTCGGACAGGATCGACACCAGGGCGTCCTGCACCTCGGGCAGGCAGCGGGTGATCTCCTCGACCCTGGCGACGCGCCCGGAACGCATGGCGGTCAGCACCGGGGAGGCGACCAGCGCCTGGGGGCTCGGCCCCTGGGCGAGCAGCAGGGCATAGTTCCAGCCGTAGCGGAAGGCGTCCTCCGTCGTGCCCGCCGTGCCCTGCACGGTGAGGGCGCTCGTGCCGCAGACGGCGGCGGCGAGCAGTTCGGAGAGCATCGACTTGGCGGTGCCCGGTTCGCCGACGAGCAGCAGCCCGCGCTCGCCCGCGAGGGTGACCACGCAGCGCTCGACCAGGGCGCGCTCACCGACGAACTTGGCTTCGATCACGAGCCGGGACGGCGGCGCCTGGCCGTCGCCCGGGGTGGTGACGCCGACGCCGGAGCGGCGCCCCTTCGGCAGTTCCAGGGCTTCGCCGCCGCTGCCGCAGATGAACGTGACCACCGCCCGCGGGGTCAGCGCCCAGCCCGGCGGGCGGGGGCCGTCGTCGTACGCCGCGAGGAAGGCGAGTTCGGTGGCGTGGCGTTCCTCGGCCGGCTGTGCCTGCCTGGCCGGGGGAGCCCCGTCCGAGGTCGCGGCGGGCGCCGCCTGTCGCGTCGTGGTCATGGAGGGAGGTCCTTCGGGTCTCGCGCCCCTCGGGAGGGACGTGTCGTGTGGATGGTGCGGTGGCGGGGGCGGTTTCGACATCCGTCCCGGGGTCGTTCCGCGCCCCCGCCGTCGATCCCGGCCGGGACTCAGGCGAGAGGCTCGGGCCGTGACGTCATGGGGTTCAGCGGCGCCTGCCGCGCCGGATGCGGAGCTCCTCGAAACGGGGGACGTCCCCGTCGCGGACGCGCCGCCACGCCCTGGCGTGGAGGGCGGCCGCAGGCTCGATGGGCACGACCACCCCGAGCTGCGCGCTCTCTCCGCTGATCAGGTCGTACAGCGGGGCCTTCCACTGCTCGAACGGCAGGCGCGGCGTCCTGAGGTCGGTCCAGGCGCCCGGCAGGAAGAGTGAACGCCCCGCCCTGACCCGGCTGGCCTCGACCACCAGCTCCGTCGCGGCCAGCTCGGCGCGGGCCGCCTTCAGCCGGGCGGGCTTCCAGCCGGTCCACCGGGCGACGTTCCTGTCGGTGGGGTCCGGCATCGCCAGCAGGATCAGGTAGAGCGTGGCCGCGTCCGCGCCGATGCCGTACTCGGCGACGGCCTCGGAGACCAGCTCGGGCGCCGAACGGGAGGGGTCCTGCGGCCACCAGGTGCCGTCGGCCGCCCGCTCCCCCGCGGCCGGGTCGCCCGGGTCGGCCAGGAGCGCCTCGAAACGTGTGTCCCTGGCGGCGCGCAGCGCCAGCTCGACCGGGAACGGCGCCCCGGCCTCCCCGGCGAGGGCCCGCAGGGCGGGCAGGTAGGGGTCCTCCCCCGAGGCGTCGAGCAGGGCCATCCTGATGCCCGGAGCGGGCTGGTTGTCGTGGGTGGCCATGATCACGGCGCCGTAGCGCTCCCACCCGTCCGCGACCTCGCTGGGGGTCCCCGCGACCTTCCTGAAGCCGGGCAGGTTGACGTAGCGGCCCAGGCTGAGCATCAGGTCGGGGTTGGCCAGCCGTTCCCTGACCGTGGCAAGCGCGGCGGGCAGCACGGCCCGCACCGGGTCTCCCGCGGGCAGCCGGTGGGCGAGCCAGGCCATCACGGCGACCACGCTGACGAGCGTGGACTCGGTGAAGCCCACGGTCCCCTCCTCGATCGGGGAGACCCGGTCGCGGTACACCCGCCAGCGCAGGTCTCCGCTCAGCTCGGGCGCGGAGACGGGGTCGAGCAGCGCGGGAAGCGCGCGGCTCGGCTCCCAGGGGGTCCGCACCGCGCGGGAGGCCTCGGAGACGATCCACTCGGGGACGGCCACCCGCCTGCCGACCTTTTCGTTCCACACCCGCGCCGCCGCCGCGACGTCCGGGCCGTCCGTCCACAGCGTCGCGAGGTCGGCGGGCAGCAGCGCCGCGACGACCTGCCTGCGGACGGTGGCGTCCAGCTCGCGCAACTCGTCCCTGGCGACGACGGCGTCGGCGGCCTTCAGCCCGAGCCCGGTCCTCACCGCCGACGGCAGGAAGCCCCGGTCGTGGCTGTCGACGTACGGCAGGCCGGCGACGACCAGTCTGGCCGTCGTCAGGGTGACACCGGTGAGGCGGGCGAACTCCTCCGCGGCCTCCGGCCGCCAGGGGGCGGGGCCGTGTTCGGCCCACAGGGCGAGCAGCCCGTCGATCCAGCCGTCCTCGCGGTCCTCACCGACCGGTGCCGAGAGGCGCGCGGTGTAGGGCGGCGGGACGTCGAAGCGGCCGGACGGGTCGTGGAAGAGCGCGGTGAAGTCGCAGCCGCCGTTGTCGAGGGAGTTGTTCTGGAAGGCGATGAAGGCCCCGTCCGGCAGGGGCAGCACTCCGCACCAGGTGCCCTCGCGCCGGTTCCCGCCCTCGTCGACGAGCCACTTGTCGTCGAGGTGCAGTGACATGCGGCGCCAGACGGCGGGTTCGGCGGCGGAGCCGAGGCCGAGCGCGCCGATCTCACGGAGCAGGTCGTGCGTCGCCTCGGTGTGCCCGGGTTCGAAGGCGGCGGAGACGGCGCGGTAGGCGACGGCGGCGCAGCGGTCGAGCAGGGGCTCCCATCTGAGGGAGGTCTCCGGCAGCCGCGGCCCGTCGAAGTGGAGGGCGACGCCCTGGACCGCGGCCGGGCCCTCCTCGGGGACCGTGTCGGCCGAGGCGGAACGCAGGACCCCGCCGATCGTCCTCAGCTGATGGAAGGAGTCGTGGGAGGCGTTGCCGTACCACCAGGGGCCGGAGACTCCCAGGCCGTTGAGGGCGCGGGCGAGCACCTGGTCGGGGGGGCCGGACGGTGCCCGGTCCTCGTGGCCGCCCGCCAGTGCGCGGTCGAGCCTGGTCGCCACGGCGTCCAGGGTGATCTGCTGGGTGGCGGCGAACCGGGCGACCCCGGCGATTCCCGCGATCAGCGCCTCGTCCCTGACCTGGGGCAGCAGTGCGCGGACCTGCGCGTGCAGTTCCTCCCGCACGGCCTGGGCCGGCTGTCCCTGCCGTTCGCACTCGGCGCAGACGGCGGCCTTCAGCAGGGCGACCGCGGTCTCGGTGTCGATCCGGCGCAGCGCGAGGGAGCCCTCGGGGTCGCGGGGGCGCAGGCAGCGCCAGTAGCGCGGCGGCGGCAGCATCGCGGTGCCCTCGGCGAACATGCCGGGCTCCCGGCCCACGGTCACGGCCGCGACGACGACCCCTTCGGGATCGACGAGCTTGATCCTGGGGTAGCTCTCGACGAGGGCGCGCGGCCGGTCGTCCCCGGGGAAGGTCACGGCGCCCGAGAGGGTCTCCCGGTCGCCGGGCAGGGTGACGACGCGTCCCGCGAGGTCCTCTCCGCGCAGTCCTCCGCCGGGCAGACGGACCACCCGCCAGCCGAGCAGCCCGCCGACCGGGACGGCGACCGGGGTCGCCTCGGCCGAGGGGAGGGGCAGCAGCCAGCCGCCGTCGAACACACTGCCGGGCGGGGCCGAGCGCACGGCGTCGGCGAGGAAGCCGGGAAGCCCGGGCCTGCCGTACGTCCCACTGACCGGGTCGTACTCACGCCAGCCGTCGCCCTGCTGGTCGGGCACCCAGAAGGAGGCGCCGTCGCTGATCAGGTTGCTCCTGGCAGGCACGACGGTGTCTCCCTGGTGGATGACGCCCGCGCCCGTCGTCCGGCCGCCGCCGGGCAACGGCAGGGTCACCAGGTCGTTGCGCAGCGCCCATATCCCGGCCCGTCCCTGGAGGGTGCGCAGTGACCCGGCCGAGGAGTGCCAGTATCCGCGTAGCTGGTCGCCCGCGCCGTAGGCGTTCCAGTAGACCAGCAGTTCGCCGTCCACGTAGTGGAAGCCGGGGTCGCCGTAGACGTCGGCGGGAGGCCTGCGCAGGTCGTGGACGAGCACGGTGCCCTCGGTGCCGATGACCCTGGCCTGGGAGGGGCCGGAGACGACCAGGTGGGGCCAGGCGTCGGCGACCTCGATCTCGTCGAGGTCCTTCGGGCTGACGAGCGCGGCGATCGCCTCCTCCCAGGCGGGCCAGCCGAGTTCGTCGACGAGACCGCCGCGCAGGGTCCTGGCCAGTTCGGCGGCGAGGTCCGCCCGCGCGACCGCGGCGACCTCCTCCGCGGCCAGGACGAGGCCTTCGGCGGGCAGCCAGGTGAGCCTTCTGAGGGCGTCGGGCAGCTGCGGCAGGCCCATGGTGAACGAGCGGCCCGCGACCGCCCGCATCCAGCGGGCCAGCATCGGCCTGCCGCCCGGGGAGGCCGCGAGCACACGCACGGCCCGCCTGCCGTCCTCGTCGTCGCGGAACCGGTCGGCGGCCTGGTCGAAGGCCGCGGTGAAGCGAGGGTCCGCGGCCAGGGCGAGCAGGTCGCGCTGCCCTTCGCCCCGCGCCCACGGTTCGAGCAGCAGGGCGGCGTCGTCTCCGGGGGCGGCGACCGGCACCCGCTGGGCCAGCAGCAGGTCGAGCAGGTCGACGTCGAGTTTGATCGTGAGGCTCTCGCCCGTCTCGGCCAGCTCGGCGCGCAGCCGTCCCGCGATCTGTTCCACCAGGTCGTACAGGCCCATCAGGCGCGGCTCCGCCTGCCAGCCCGGGCTCCAGAGCCGCTGGAAGCGCCTGAGCCAGCCCGCGGCGCCGTCGCTGGGCCGTTCCTGCGGGGTCACCTCCCCCTCGCCGAGGCCGGCGTCGGCCCCCGACTCCTTGAGGATCTCAAGCCAGAGGGCGGGCAGCTGCCGCTCGTCACCACGGGGCATGAGGTTGAGCAGCGCCCCGCGCACGGAGGCGTCCCGAGCACCGAGGGCGACCAGGGCGGAGCGGTGCGCCTTCCACCAGCCGAGCGGAGCCCCGGCGGTCGCGGGCAGGCCGAGCAGTTCGGCGAGGTAGTCCTGCTCCTCGGCCTCGGCGTCCCTGCCCGCCGCCTTGGCCAGGCGCCGCAGGTCGCCCGCCATCTGGGTCGACGGTGCCAAACCGCCCGCCGTACGGCGCACGCACAGGCCGCGGAACCTGCGCAGCGCCTCCTGGGCGGGCACCCTGGCTGCCAGCTCCTTGGCGTATCCGGACAGCGCCTTGACCGGCAGCGCCCCGGCGAGCGCGAACTCCAGGAAGACCGCGTCGAGGCGTTCCTCGTCGACCGGCAGGCCGTGCTCGGCCTCGGCTCTGCGCGCCTGGCCGAACATCTGCGCCGCGTAGGTGACGCTCTCCGCGGCGAGGAAGGCCCGGCCCGCCTCCTCGAAGAAGGTGGGCAGGAAGTGCGGGACCGATCCGGCGAGCTGTGCGGCCAGACGCAGGTAGGCGTCGAGGGCGGCCTTCGGCTTCGTCCTTGCCTGTCTGGCGGTTCGTTCGAGCTCGGGCACGACGGCGAGCGCGTGGTGGCCGTCGCGGGGGTGGTGCACCAGCACCCACTCGGGGAAGCCGAGTGAGCGCCGCAGGCCGACCCCGACCACGACCGGCTCACCCGCGGCCTCAAGCCCGAGGAAGCCCGCAGCGGCGTCCTCCGCGACCCCCAGGTCCTCGGTGACCAGGCGGACGACCACCCGGCCGTCGAGCCCCGGGTGCCGGTAGGGGCGCGCGGTGAGCGCGACCGCCCGTTCGTCGCCGCCGTCGGCCCCCGGGAGGAGGACGGCTCCGGCGTCGAGCAGCTCGTGTGCCCCGTCTCCCGTCGCCGTCGCGGCGCCCTCAGTCGGCATGTCCCCGTTCACACGTCTCTTCCTTCCTCGACCGTCCGCCCCGCGTAGAGGGCCGCCGCCATCCGCATCCCCTCCGACCAGGCGACCGGGCCGACCTCGCGCTCCGACAGTCTCCTGCCGTCGTGGCCCTGCCAGGTCAGGCCGCCCGTCTCCGTCTCGCCGTCCCAGTAGGGTTCGCCGATCCACACCGACGCCTCGGTGACGCCCCCGGCGTCGCGCGCCGCGCAGGTGACGTAGCCGCCGGAGACCCGGTAGCCCAGCGAGGCCGCCCTGGCCGCGAGGCCGAACCGGGAGTCGAAGCCGCCGCCGGAGAACTCCGTCACCTCGGCGACCCGGTCGGCGGGCTCGGCGGGCCTGGACCAGGTCGCCCGGTGGATCTGCTCGACGCGCTGGACGATGCCCAGCTCCGCGGCGAACTCCCTCAGCTCGTCGAGGTCGGGCAGCAGGACGGGGTGCGGCAGGGTGACCGTCAGCGGCGACAGCCGTACGGTCTCGCCGTCGAGGTTGACCACCCGCAGCTCGCCCGTGGCGGTGACGTCGCGCAGGAAGCCCGCCTCCTCCGGGTCGTCGCCGACCACCACGAGGTCGCGCAGCACCGACTGCCAGGCCTCGTCGGGCCAGACCGCGGCCACCAGTCCGGTGGGGACGGGAAGGGAGGAGACCATCCAGGTGTCGGCCTGTGCCAGGCAGGCGGCGGCGTGCCGGTCGAGCCACTCGGTGAGACGGCGCAGCCGTTCCGCCTCGGGGTGCTCGCGCACCTGCTTCGGCAGCGACTTCAGCTGCCTTCCCGCAGCCTTTCCGGAGGTGGACCTCGCCACCACCCGGCCCTCCACGAGGGCGACCTCGTACCCGTCGCCCGCCGACAGCCAGCCCAACGCTCCCCACCTCTCGACACGACACGAATCCGCCCTCAGGGATCGGTACCTGTGACGGTGATGCGCGGAACGCTAATGCCCCGCACCGACAATCCCGTACTCGACGGTCTGCCACGTCGGCCGTACGCCCCGGTTTCCGGTGTGGAACGCGCCGGGGCCCGTGCCCGCGCGTGCGCCGCGCGGGGTCCTTGTCCGTCCCCTGTCAGGAGTGCCGGGCGTCCGGCCTCCGGCCCCCGGGCACGAAGGGCCGGGGGCGGTCGCGGTTCAGGGGGTCACCGCTGCCGAAGCCGCCCGTCACCGGCGTGCGGGAGGCGGCGTCCGGCCGGACGGCCCGGTTTCCCGCGCCGTCGTCCCCCGAGGTGCCGAACATCGAAACCAACCGGATCGTCCTGGTCACCGGACTCCCCCATGCGCCCCGTCTCCCTGTTTCCGTCCACCACAAACCGGCTCAACACCTAAAATAACCATTTATCGAGACTTAGTAAATAAAAGACATTTCTGTCATACATAGTTTGTTTCACGCGCTTACCCGAAGCGACACGGAGCCCTACCTCTCGGGCGCCGTCACGGCCGGTATCCGGCCGGCCCCGGGCGACCACGGCCACTACCGCCAGGCGAAACACATTCACATACGGTCGCCACCGGCCGAAAGCGTGCCCAATTACCTTTGACCGGAAATCGTCGGCGCCCGATGAACACCGCCCTGACTTTCCGATATGGCGGACGGTGAGGAGCCGGTCAAAACCCGTGACCGTCACCGATGGCGGGGTGGCGAAACCGCTCTGTGAAACTCCGCCCTTGAGCGACATCCGAACGGCCGACGGCGACGGCGAGCCGGTTCGGGCGAAGCCACCGCTCGCGCCGGCGAAGCTTGGGCGAAGACGTCACCGGCCTGGCGGCGGACGAAGGTCCAGGATCATGTCGAACGACCGCGCGCCGTCCCTCCCGGTGAAGGAGCCGACCAGCCGGAAGCCGTGCTTCTCGTAGTAACGGATGGCACGTGGGTTGTCGGCGAGAACGCCGCCGAACAGGATGATTCTCTTCCTGCCGAAACGCTGTGCGACATCCACGACGAGGGGGAAGATCCGCGTCCCCACCCCCCTCCCCTGGTAGTCGTCGGCCAGGCTGAGGCCGAAGCGACAGTCCGTCGCCTCCAGGTGGATGCCGGCCTCCCGGTAGCGGGCGATGTCCGCCGGATGGAGATCGAGACTGAATTCGACGAGGCCGACGATCCTGCCGGACGACACGTCCTCAAGCACCAGCCTGAGCTTGTCGTAACGCGCGATCGCGTCACACAGCTTCCGGGCAGCCCCGAGGTCGTACCCGTCGAAGGGACTCAGTCGCCTCGATTCGGCGGACAGTTCCTCAAGGAGGCCTGCAAGACGCTCCGCGTCGGCGTGCACGAGGGGCCGGAAGACGACCTCCGAACCGTCGTTCAGGTTCAGGCGACGCGTCAGGACAAGCGGGTCTTCGGCGACCGCCGCCAATGTGAGCACCTCAGCAACCCCTTCCCGCCCAATCCCCGGTGGCGTGAACCTACTGATCGCCGTCCTCCGGTGGCAACGCGCGGTGTTCGATGTCACAGGACGCCGTGGGCGGAACACGGCAGGCATCCGGCCAGGAGAGCCCTGGTACTCGGCGCGTTCGCAACCTCCGCCCTCACCGTCGCGTGCCCCGCCCGCGCACTGAGCCTCGCGGCGATCTTCCACGGCACATAATGAGCCCATGTGGCACTTGTCCCTGCCCGGGGAGTTCCTGCTCCTCGCGCACCAGGAGTCCGGCAGGGTGCGTGACTCCGAGCAGGTGGCCTACGGCTGCGCCGCCGCTGAGCTCGGCGAACTCGCGCTGCGCCGCAGGCTGCGGGTACGCGTCCGCAAGTCCGAACTGTTCGGTTTCGAGGTCTACCGCCTCAGCGGCACGATCGAGCTGCTGGACACCGGCCGCACCGGTCTCGGCTGGGCCGACGACCTGCTGGACGCGCTGCAGTCCGGCTCGGGGATGCACAAGTGGCTGCGCCATCGCCGCCGCGCGGCTCTCACCCTGCACCGCGACGCGCTGATCGAGTTGGGCCTGCTACGTCACCGGCCCGGCAGGTTCCTGGCCGGAGAACGTCACCATCCTGATCCGTCGGCCCGCGGCTCGCTCATCGCCCGATTACGCGCCGTCTACGACCAGCGGGCCCCGCTTGACGAGCGTCTGCTGTTCCTGAGCGACCTCGTGGACGGCGCGGGGCTCGCCGGGGAACTCGGCCTCAGACTGAGCTGGCAGCAACGCAAGGACCGCGCCCGCGGCGTCGGGGCCGTGCTGGCCTTCCCCGAGGACCTGCGTGACACCAGCACCGTGCTGGGCGGCGCCATACCGAGCCCGCGCAGCGGAGGCGGCGGTTGAGGCGGTGACGGCGGCGGCGAGGCCGGTCGGCCGCCGTAAAGAAAGCCTCTCTTCCAGACCGGAAGGCGACAGTGCGCCCTACGCATAGACCGGTGCGCCCGCAGCCAATGACGCATCAGCGCGGAACATGAGTGAATTGCCCCGGACGTTCAACGTGCCAGACGGGGAAAGCGCGGGCCGTGGAATTACCTCCTTGCGATTCTCCGCGCCGGCGAGAAAAGGGGGGCTCTCATGTTTCGGCCTAATCGCAAGATCGGAATCGCCTTGTCCACGGCGGCGCTGGTGACCGGCGTCGCCGCTGTTCAGGCGAACGCGACCGCCGCCCGGGAGCGGATCACTCCGGCGTCCGCAGCCGTCGCCGGAGGTACGGCACCGGCCTGTGTCGGCCGGGAGGTGCACGAGAACATCAAAGTGGCCCGGGTCGCAAACGGCTGTGGCGGAACGATGAGGGTGAGGATCACCATCGACAATGGCCCCGACAACTCCTGTTACTCCCTGAAAAACGGCCAGGCTCTTACCTTCCGCTGGAACCTGGGCTCCTATGACCGCACCGTGACCTGCTAGCCATGGCCTCCCCGCGCGGGCCTGCCGCGCATCCTGCCGCCGTGCTGGACGCCGGGCCGCCGGGCGATGACCGGCCTGGCGTGGGCCCGGAACCCTCATTCATCTGTTCCGCAAGGCGACCTACGCGACTCGCCGGTTTCCGTTCGGCCGTTTCGCACCTCACCAAAGGATGGAAGGGCCGCGACGCCGGGACGGGTCCCGGCGTCACCCCGGCGTCACCCCGGCGTCACAGCCTCCGGCGACCCGCTCTCAGGCCGGCTGCCGTACCTGCTCGGCGAGCCTGGCCAGGCTCTCGTCGAGCGCGCGCTCGACGTACTCGCCGGGTGGCGGGTGCTCCTCCTCGAAGAACGACAGGTGTACGGTCACCTCGCTCTCCTGGGGGGAGATGCCGGCCACCTGCAGCCAGCCCGCGTAGCTGTCGTCGTCGCGGGTGCCCCACTCCATCCGGAGCTGGTCACGCTCCGCCTGGAACAGGCCTCGGGCGTCGCGCCCCGTCTCGTCCTCGTGCACCGTGACGGCGGGCAGGTCGTCCGGCCGTACGTGCAGGTCCCTGGGCAGCCAGCGGTCGATACTGTCCAGGTCGCTCGCCCGGTCGAAGACCTGTTCCGCGGAGGCGGAGATCCTGCGGGAGCGCTCATGCTCACTCATCGTGTTCACCTTCCTCTCTGCCGACACCTGATCCGTGTCCCGAATGTCGGGTTCTAACCGCCCAACCGCACCCGAAAAGAGAGTAGGTTAGCCTTACCTTTGTTTCGCCCCGGGACCGTCTCCGGCGGCACACGCAGAGGAAGGCACAGCCGATGATCGACCCGTTCCGCTTCTTCCACGTACAGGTGAGCGGGCTGCGGCGGCTCAGCCCCTCCTTCCTGCGGGTCACCTTCACCGGCGACGACCTCGACCTGTTCGCGGACAACGGGTTCGACCAGCGCATCAAACTCGTCCTCCCCCACGAAGGGCCTCGCGAGAAGGCCCGTGGAGAGCACCGCTTCGCCCATCTGCCGACCGGCTCCGACTGGTACGCCCGCTGGCGCGCCCTGCCCGCCGGGCTGCGCAACCCCTTCCGCACCTACACCGTCAGAGCCGTACGGCACGGCCTCCGCGAGGTCGACCTCGACATCGTCATGCACGAGGCCGCGCACGCGACGGCGCACGCGGCCGCGCGCGAGGCCACGCATGGAACCGGGAGGCTCACCCCGACCTGTGCCCCCGGCCCCGTCGCCCGCTGGGCCCGTGCCGTACGGCCCGGTGACGAGGCCGTGCTGCTCGGGCCGGACGCCCGGCACGGGGGCGAGCCGACGGGGATCGAGTTCCGCCTGCCCGAGGGGGACGGGCCGATACTCCTGGCCGGTGACGAGACCGCCGTTCCCGCCGTCGCCTCGATCCTCGAACGCCTGCCCCGCGACCGGCGCGGCGAGGTCCTGCTCGAGGTGCCGTGCGCGGCGGACGTCCTCGACCTCGACGCGCCGGAGGGGGTGGCCGTCACGTGGCTGCCGCGCGACGGCGCCGGGCACGGCGACCTGCTGGTGCCCGCCGTACGGGCCGCCGCCGACCGGCTGCTGCCCACCCCTGGCCGACCGGCCGCCCCGCAGGGTCTTCCCGAGGTCGACGTGGACAGCGAGATCCTGTGGGAGGTGCCGCCGGAGGGGCGGGAGGCCGGTTCGGTGTACGCGTGGCTGGCCGGTGAGGCGGCTGTGATCAGGACGCTCCGCCGCCACCTGGTCGCCGAGCGCGGCCTCGACCGGCGCTCGGTCGCCTTCATGGGCTACTGGCGGGCGGGCCGCGCCGAGTCCGCCTGAGCGCCGGTCTCGATCAGGCCCTCCCCGCCAACCGGCACGCGAGACAGTCGCGATGGCCGGTCATGGGGTCCTTCACCCGCCAGTCCCGCCGCCCGGCGGGCCGGGGGCCGCTCGGCTTGCCCCAGCCCGCCAGGTGCAACGCCCAGGTGACCAGGCCGGCACAGAGGATCACTCCGGCGCCGAGCCAGAGGCCGGGCGCCCATCCGGCGCACATGGCCAGGCCCACCGCGGAGAAGCCGGCCAGGCCGATGAGGCATCCGGTCCATCCCGCGACGGTGTGTCCCAGATCGACGTCACCGTGCACACCGCTCATTGCCTCTCCTCGGCGAACGTAGAATACTTATCTCACGTAATAATTATCTTAGATGCTAAGGAGAATGCCTGTGGAGGGCAAGCCGCGGCCCGAGGCGACGGCGGAGCGGGCCCTGGCCGGGATGGACGGCCTCATCGCGCTCAGCCTCGTCGGCCAGCAGCACATCGCCCAGCGTCTCGGGCTGAACACGACGGACCTGACCTGCCTGGGCCACATCATGGGGGCCGGGCGACAGCCGATCAGCGCGGGCGAGCTGGCCGAGCGGGCCGGCCTCACCACCGGTGCCGTCACCGGCGTGCTGAACCGCCTCGAACAGGCCGGATACGCCCGCAGGCAGGCCGATCCCGCCGACCGGCGCCGGGTGCTGGTCGTCGCCGACACCTCGGCCGCCGCCCGTGTCGCCGCCGTCTACGAGCCCTTCTACCGGCGGCTCTCCGACCTGTTCGCCGACTACACGCCCGACGAGATCGGCGTACTGGCCGACTGGTTCACCCGCGCGACGGCCCTCATGCGGACCTCCCTTGAGGAGATCGGACGGGAGCCGTCCCCCTGAGCCCGTGACCCCGAGAGGCCCCGGCATGCCCTTCGCACCGGCGGCCCCCGTGTCACGGCCGTCGTCGAGGACCACCGGCCAGGGGAACCTCCCGCCCGGCCTGAGCCGCGAGGGCCTTGAGGAGGTCATCGGGGACCAAGGTCCCTACCCCGCACGGCCACAAGCGACTAGCTTCGGAGCATGATTCGCGTGTTTCTCGTGGACGATCACGAGGTGGTACGGCGGGGCGTCGCGGCCCTGCTGGAGTCCGAGGACGACATCGAGGTCGTCGGGGAGGCAGGAACCGCGGAGTCCGCGATCGCCCGCATCCCGGCGTTGCGGCCGGACGTCGCGGTGCTGGACGTGCGGCTCCCCGACGGCAGCGGCATCGACGTGTGCCGGGAGGTCCGCTCGGCGACGCCGGGGGTGGCCTGCCTGATGCTGACCTCCTTCGCCGACGACGACGCCCTGTTCACGGCGGTGATGGCGGGGGCGTCCGGATACGTGCTCAAGCAGATCCACGGCTCCGACCTGATCGGCGCGGTGCGGACGGTGGCCTCCGGCCAGTCGCTGCTCGACCCGCAGACCACCGCCAGCATGCTCGCCCGGCTGCGCGACCAGGCGACCCGCAAGGACCCGGTCGAGGCGCTGTCGGAGCAGGAGCGCCACATCCTGGAGCTGATCGGCGAGGGCCTGACGAACCGGCAGATCGGCGAACGGATGTTCCTGGCCGAGAAGACGGTGAAGAACTACGTGTCCAACCTGCTGTCCAAGCTCAACATGCAGCGCCGTACCCAGGTGGCCGCGCTGGCGGCGCGGATGAAGACGGACCGCGACCGGTGAGAGCGCTCCTGCGCTCTCCTGGCCTCACGCCCCCACGCGGGCGCCGGTGACCCGGCGGCGGAAGACCCAGTAGGTCCACCCCTGGTAGAACAGGACAAGTGGGGTGAAGATCACCGCGACCCAGGTCATCACCGTCAGCGTGTAGGGCGTCGAGGCCGCGTCGCGCACGTTCAGGCTGTTGGCCGGGTCGAGCGCGGGCATCACGTTGGGCCACAGGCTGCCGAACAGCGTGACGGTGACCGCGATGATCGCCACCGCGCTGGCCGTGAACGCCCAGCCGTCCCGGCCGCGCAGCGTCGCCAGGAGCGCGCCCGCGATCGCCGCGGCGGCCACCGCGACGGTGACCCAGGTGGCGGCCTTGCCCACGGTGAGCTGGGTGGCCAGCAGGAAGGCGCCGCCCACCAGGAGCGCGCCGACGGCCAGTCTCCCGGCCAGGGCGGCCGAGCGGGCCCGTAGGTCGCCGCCGGTGCGCAGGGTCAGGAACACGGCGCCGTGCAGGGTGAACAGGGTGAGCGTCGCCAGGCCGCCCAGCAGGGCGTACGGGTTGAGCAGGGTGAGCAGCGAACCGGTGTACTCGTGGTCGGCGTCCAGCGGGACGCCCCTGACGATGTTGGCGAACGCCACTCCCCACAGGAAGGCCGGCAGCAGGGAGCCGAGGAACATGGCCCGGTCCCAGCTCCGCGGACTGTCGCTCTTGCCGCGGTACTCGATGGCCACGCCACGCAGGATCAGCGCGACCAGGATGAGGAAGAGCGGCAGGTAGAAGCCGGAGAACAGGGTGGCGTACCACTCGGGGAAGGCGGCGAAGGTCGCGCCTCCCGCGACGATCAGCCAGACCTCGTTGCCGTCCCAGACCGGCCCGATCGTGGCCAGGATCGACCTGCGGTCGTCGTCGTCCCCGCCGAGGACCGGCAGCAGGACACCGACCCCGAAGTCAAAGCCCTCCAGGACGAAGTAACCGGTCCACAGCAGGGCGATGAGCAGGAACCAGACGGTCGTGAGCTCCATGAACGTTCCTTGGTCAGTAGGACAGGACGGGCGCCTCGCCCGTGCTCTCCGGTTCCGGTTCGTCCTCCGGGCCGCGCCGGACGAACTTCATCAGCAGCGCGACCTCGATCACCGCGAGCACCCCGTAGAGCAGGGTGAACCCGCTGAGGGTGATCGCGGCCTCGGCGACGCCGACACCAGGTGAGACCGAGTCGGCGGTGCGCATCCGCCCGAAGACGGTCCACGGCTGGCGGCCCATCTCCGTGAAGATCCACCCCAGCGAGTTGGCGAGCAGCGGCAGGCCGATACCCCAGACCGCGACCCAGTACGGCCAGCGGCTCCCGGGCAGCCGGTTCCCCCTGATGAGCCACAGACCGGCCAGCGCGACCAGGGCGGCCAGCACGCCGAACCCGATCATCAGGCGGAAGGACCAGTAGGTGAGGCCGATGATGGGCCGGTAGTCACCGGGGCCGTACTTCAGCTGGTAGCGGGCCTGGATGTCGTTGATGCCCTCGACCCGTCCGTGCAGGGTGTCGGTCGCCAGCAGGCTCAGGCCGTACGGGATCTGGATGTTGATGTGGTTCCGGCCGTTGCGGACGTCACCGACGGCGAAGATCGAGAAGCCCGCGGAGGTCTCGTCGTCCCACAGCGCCTCGGCCGCGGCCATCTTCATCGGCTGCTGCCTGGTCATGATCTGCGCCTGCAGGTGGCCGCTGATCACGACGCCCAGCGCCGCGGCCAGGGTGACGACCATCCCGAGGCGGGCGGCGGGGCGGAACAGGTCCACGTGCCTCTTCTTGAGGAGCTGCCAGGCGCTCACCCCGACGACGAACATCCCGGCCGAGACGAACGCTCCGAAGATGACGTGCGGAAAGGTGATCAGGTTCGTGGAGTTGGTGAGCACCGCCCAGATGTCGACGAGTTCGGCGCGGCCGGACTTCGGGTTGAGCCTGAAGCCGACCGGGTGCTGCATCCACGAATTCGCAGCAAGGATGAAATATCCGGAAATGGTGGTGCCGATCGCCGCCGCCCAGATCGTCGCCAGGTGCAGTCCGGGGGACAGCCTGTCCCATCCGAAGATCCACAGGCCCAGGAAGGTGGATTCGAGGAAGAAGGCGATCAGGCCCTCCATCGCCAGCGGGGCGCCGAACACGTCACCGACGAAACGGGAGTAGTCACTCCAGTTCATTCCGAACTGGAACTCCTGCACGATGCCGGTCACCACTCCCATCGCGAAGTTGATCAGGAAGAGCTTCCCGAAGAACTTCGTCAGCCGCAGGTAGGCGGGCTTCCTCGTGCGGTACCACGCCGTCTGCAGACCGGCCACGACGGCGGACAGGCCGATCGTCAGCGGGACGAAGAAGAAGTGGTAGACCGTCGTTATCCCGAACTGCCAGCGCGACAGGTCCAAGACGTCCATGGGTGGTGCTCCGTCTCACAGATGCCGTCCCGGAACCCGGGAGACCCGCCGCGGAACCGCGGGCCTCCCTTAAAAGGACTTATGTCCTGACCATTACCCCTCAGGCCTTGGCCCGTACCACGGCCACCGGGCAGGAGGCATGGTGCAGGACCCCGTGGCTGACCGATCCCAGTACGGCCGAGCCGAACCCGCCCAGCCCCCGTGACCCGACGACCACCAGGCCGGCGGCCTTGGAGGCCTCGCCGAGGGCGAACACGGGGTGCTCGAACAGCACCGTCTGCTCGACCTCGACCTCCGGGTGCCGCTCCCGCCACGGCGCCAGGATCTCGGTGGCGAGCCGTTCCTCGGTGCCGGAGATGTCCTCGATCAGCGGTGTGTAGGCGACGGAGCCGACCGCCATGACGGGCAGCTGCCAGGCGTGCAGGGCACGCAGCCCGACGCCGCGGCGGGCGGCCTCCCCGAAGGCGTACTCCAGTGCGGCCTCGGACTCGGGCGAGCCGTCGAACCCGACGACGACTCCGCCGTGCCCTCCGTGCTCCTCGCCCCTGACGACCACGACGGGGACCGCCACGTGCCCGGCCAGCGAGAGTGAGACGGAGCCGAGCAGCAGCCCGGCGAACCCGCCCCGGCCCCGGCTGCCGATCACGATCTGCTCGGCGTCCTCCGCCTCCCGCCGCAGGACCTCGACGGGCCTGCCCGTCTCAAGGGAGGTGGTGACGTCGACGCCGGGGGCGCGCCCGCGCGCGAGGCTCGCGGCGGTCTCCAGCACTCCCCTCGCCTCCTCCGTCAGGGACTCCTCAAGCTCCCTCGGGGTCCCGCGCCGCCAGTCCTCGCGCACGTGGACGATCCGCAGCGCGCCGCCGCGCCGTACCGCGTCCTCTGCCGCCCACCCGACCGCGGCCTCCGCCGAGGGTGAACCGTCGGTCCCCACCACCACATGTGCCGTCATCCCGGCCTCCTGTCACGTCTGTCCTCATCCGATCACCGTCCCGCCCGGGACTCACCGGCCGAAGGTCCCCTTCGGCCGGGACCTGTGTCCCTTCCCCGGGCGGGACGAACCATCCGGGCGCCCGTAGAGGACACAGCGGGCACGACCGATACGGCGGGCACGGCGGGTACGGCCCGCCCCGGCTGGGCATATTCAGGGGATCGCCCGCCGGGGTTTCCGCGGGGAGACGAACCGTGGAGACCGGGGGCCCGCGCACACGGATTCGGGGGACGCGCATGAATCTCACAGCCGGAGTCACCGCCGCCGCGGCGGGCATCACCGCCCTGGACACCGTCGGCTACCTGGACATGGTCGTGCGCGGCCGTCCCGCGAGCGACGTCCCGGCCGAGGCCGCGGACGAGCTGGCGGGACGGGCCGGGATCGACCTGGGGCACGGCGAGGAGGGCGACAGCAGGCGTACGGGCCTGGGGGCGCTGCTGGGCTACACCGCCGGTCTCGGGGTCGGCGTGCTGTACGGCCTGCTCCCCGGCGCGCGGCGCCCGGCGCTGCCGCTGGCCGCGCTCGGGTTGTCACTGGCCGCGATGGCCGCGAGCGACATCCCTCTCGCGGCGGCCGGGGTGACCGACCCGCGGCGCTGGGACGCGGCCTCGTGGGTTTCCGACCTCCTGCCGCATCTCGCCTACGGGCTGACGACGGCCGTGGTCTACGACCGGCTCACCCGCCCTGGCCGCCGGCGGGGAAGGCGCTGACGGGGACGGGAATAGCCGGGAACCGCACCCTGTTCCCGTAGTTGAAACTTCAACCAAGAGGGAGGGCGGCGAGGATCATGCAGTTCGGAATCTTCACCGTCGGGGACGTCACGACCGACCCGACCACGGGCAGGACGCCCACCGAGCACGAGCGGATCAAGGCCACGGTCGCCATCGCGCTCAAGGCCGAGGAGGTCGGGCTGGACGTCTTCGCGACCGGAGAGCACCACAACCCGCCCTTCGTGCCGTCGTCGCCGACGACCCTGCTCGGTTACATCGCCGCCAGGACCGACAGGCTCATCCTCTCCACGGCCACGACGCTGATCACCACGAACGACCCGGTCAAGATCGCCGAGGACTTCGCGACGCTGCAGCACCTGGCGGACGGGCGGGTCGACCTGATGCTCGGCCGGGGCAACACCGGCCCGGTCTACCCGTGGTTCGGCAAGGACATCCGCCAGGGCATCCCGCTGGCCATCGAGAACTACGCGCTGCTGCACCGGCTGTGGCACGAGGACGTCGTGGACTGGCAGGGCCGCTTCCGCACCCCGCTGCAGTCCTTCACCGCGACGCCCAGGCCGCTGGACGGCGTGCCGCCGTTCGTCTGGCACGGCTCGATCCGCAGCCCCGAGATCGCCGAGCAGGCCGCCTACTACGGCGACGGCTTCTTCGCCAACAACATCTTCTGGCCCAAGGAGCACTTCCAGCGCCTGGTCGAGCTGTACCGGGAGCGCTTCGCCCACTACGGGCACGGCACCCCGGAGCAGGCGATCGTCGGGCTCGGCGGCCAGGTGTTCATGCGCCGCAACTCCCAGGACGCGGTGCGCGAGTTCCGGCCCTACTTCGACAACGCGCCCGTGTACGGCCACGGCCCCTCACTTGAGGAGTTCACCGAGCAGACCCCGCTCACGGTCGGCAGCCCGCAGGAGGTCATCGACAGGACCCTGACCTTCAGGGAGAGCTTCGGCGACTACCAGCGCCAGCTGTTCCTGATGGACCACGCGGGCCTGCCGCTGAAGACCGTGCTGGAGCAGCTCGACATCCTGGGCGAGGAGGTCGTGCCCGTGCTGCGCAGGGAGTTCGCCGCCGGACGGCCCGAGGGGGTGCCCGACGGTCCGACCCACGCCGCCCTCGTCGCCGCGGAGCGGGAGCGCGACACCGCCGAGGCCCGATAGAAGCCGTACGGAACACGAGAAGGAGAGAACGTTGACAGCCCTGAAGCTCGTCGCCGTCTCGGCGGGTCTCGGCAAGCCGTCCTCGACGCGCCTGCTGGCCGACCGGCTGACCGAGGCGACCAGGAAGCACCTCGAACCGGAGCGCCAGGTCGAGGTGCGCGTGATCGAGCTGCGCGACCTGGCGAGGGACATCGCCAACAACATGGTCACCGGCTTCCCGTCCCCCGCGCTGGACGAGGCGATCGAGGCCGTGACCGGGGCGGACGGCGTCATCGCCGTGACGCCGATCTTCACGGCCTCCTACAGCGGGCTCTTCAAGTCCTTCTTCGACGTGATCGACCACACCGCGCTCGCGGGCAAGCCGGTGCTCGTCGGGGCGACCGGAGGTACGGCACGGCACTCCCTGGCCCTTGAGCACGCCCTGCGCCCGATGTTCGCCTACCTCCGCGCGGTCGTCGCGCCGACGGCCGTCTACGCGGCCTCGGAGGACTGGGGCACGAGCGCGGGCTCGCAGGGGGAGGATCTGGCCACCCGCGTCACGAGGGCGGCCGGGGAACTGGCGGGCCTGATGCGGCACGGGCAGGCGACGACCGGCGCCGGGGAGGCGGTGCCGTTCGAGGAGCGGCTGGCGGCCCTGCGCCTGTGACGGGAGGCCCTCACAGCGGGATGTTGCCGTGGTGGCCGCGCTCCCCCGGAGCCCCGGCCAGCGCCTCGGCGACGCGGCGGCGGGTCGTGCGCGGGTCGATCACCTCGTCCACCACGCCGAGGTCGATCGCCCTGCGCACACCGCCCGCGTCCCGCTCGTGCTCCTCCACGAGCCTGGCCCGCAGCTCCGCGCGTTCCTCCTGCGGCGCCGCCGCCAGCCGCCTGCGGTACAGGACCCCGACGGCGGCCTCCGCGCCCATGACCGCGACCTCGGCGTCCGGCCAGGCGAAGACCCGGGTCGCGCCGAGCGCGCGGGAGTTCATCGCGATGTAGGCGCCGCCGTACGACTTGCGCAGGACGACCGTCACCCGGGGGACCCGGGCCTCGGCGAAGGCGTGCAGAAGCTTGGCCCCGCGCCTGACCACCCCGTCCCACTCCTGGGCGACGCCCGGCAGGTAACCGGGGACGTCGGCCAGCACGACCAGCGGAACCCCCAGGGCGTCGCACATCCTCACGAACCTGGCGGCCTTCTCCGCGGAGAGGGCGTCCAGGCAGCCGCCCTTGCGCAGCGGGTTGTTGGCCACCACACCGACGGAGCGCCCGGCGAGACGGCCGAGCCCGACGACGACGTTCGGCGCCCAGCGGGGCTGGAACTCCTCGAACCGCTCGCCCTCGTCCAGCAGGACGCGCACCAGCGGCCGGACGTCGTAGGCCTGCCGGGGAGAGGAGGGCAGCAGCGCCGCGGGGTCGCGGCCCTCGTCGAGGTCGTCGAGGTCGTAGTCTCCCTGGGCACCGAGGGCGAGCGCGATCCGCCGGGCGCGCAGGAGGGCGTCCTCCTCCCCTGCGGCGACCACGTGCACCACCCCCGAGCGGCGGCCGTGGGCGTCGGCGCCGCCGAGCCGCTCCATGTCGATGTCCTCACCGGTCACGCTGCGGACCACGTCGGGGCCGGTCACGAAGACCCGGCCCTGCTCGGACATGACGATCACGTCGGTGAGCGCGGGCCCGTAGGCCGCCGCCCCCGCCGCCGGGCCGAGGACCACGGAGATCTGCGGCACCAGCCCCGAGGCGCGGGTGTTGGCGGCGAAGACCAGCCCCGCGCCGTGCAGCGACTCGACCCCGTCGCCCAGTCTCGCTCCCCCGCAGTGCCACAGGCCGATGACCGGGACGCGTAGCCGTACGGCCTCGTCGACCGCCGCCACGATGTGCCGTGCCCCGGCGATGCCCAGGGCCCCTCCCATGACCGTGGCGTCCGTGCAGAACGCGACCACCGGATGCCCGCCGGCCAGCCCCTTGACCGCGAGGACGCCGCTGCGGTCCTCCGGGTGCAGCGGGGTGACCGATCCCGGGTCGAGCAGCCGGGCGAGCCTGTCCCCCGGGTGCCTGGAATCGCGGCCGATCTCCCCCGGTGCCGCCGCGACAACCGTCATGAAGCGCTCCCGTGTCTTCTCTTTTAACCGCCGATGCTTATTGGCACGCTAGGCGCGGCATCACGGGAACGTCCAATCACGATTCTTAATGAGTAACGACAAAGGAAGCCTTATGGCAGGTCAGAGGCCCAAAAAACCCTCAATCCCGCTTGACTTTGTAGGGAAATGCGTGCGACCTTCGTAGCGTGAACAGGGAAATAACCGCGACCGACCATCCGTGCCGGGACGTACGGCGGGCCGACCGGGCCTGTCGCTGAGTCCCACCGGGTTCCGCCCACGTAACACCGCCGCCCGCCGGAAGAGACCGAACGGGGAGAATCCTTTCCCCCACGGCTGTGCGATCTCACCGAATTCTTGCCGACGCGCCTTTTAATTGCGACGTCCGCTGGGCGGCCACCACCCGCGCCACAACTCCCGGAAGTCGATATCCGGAGCGCGAACGGATCGAAGAAGGCACGACAAGAGGCGGGTTTTCACAATGGCAGGAAATAAGCCGGAGAAGAGCACGCGGCGGGAGCGGAACGGTGGGGAGGCGATCGCGGTCATCGGGCTCGCCTGCAGACTGCCCGGCGCGCCGAACCCGGCGGACCTGTGGGAGCTGCTGCGGTCGGGACACGACGCGACCGGTGAGCCGTCCGAGGGCCGGCTGCGGGCCGACCCCGGGATCGCGGGGCTGCGGGGTGGCTTCCTCGACCACGTCGACCTGTTCGACGCCGGGTTCTTCGGCGTCTCCCCCCGTGAGGCCACGGCCATGGACCCCCAGCAGCGGCTCGTCCTCGAACTGGCCTGGGAGGCGCTGGAGGACGCCGGGCTGCCGCCCGCCACGCTGGCGGGGACGGCCTCGGGGGTGTTCCTCGGCGCGATGGCCTCCGACTACGCGACGCTGGTTTACCGGAACGGTGCGAACGCGGTGACCCGGCACACCCTCGCCGGGCTGACCAGGGGAATCCTCGCCAACCGCGTGTCCTACTTCCTCGGGTTGCGCGGCCCGAGCCTGACGGTCGACACGGCCCAGTCGTCGGCGCTGGTCGCGGTGCACCTGGCCTGTGAGAGCCTGCGTTCGGGGGAGTCGGCCGTCGCGCTGGCGGGTGGCGTCAACCTCAACCTCGTGCCGGAGAGCACGGTGACCGCCGACCGGTTCGGCGGCCTGTCCCCCGACGGACGCTGCTTCACCTTCGACGCGCGCGCCAACGGCTACGCGCGCGGGGAGGGCGGCGGCCTGGTCGTGCTCAAGCCGCTCGACCAGGCGCTGGCGGACGGGGACGAGGTGCACGCCGTCATCCTGGGCAGCGCGGTCAACAACGACGGCGCGACCAGCGCCCTGACCGTGCCCGACGCCACGGCCCAGGAGGAGGTCGTACGCCTGGCGCTGGGCAGGGCCGGGATCGAGGGCTCCGCCGTACAGGTGGTCGAGCTGCACGGCACCGGAACCAGGGTCGGCGACCCCGTAGAGGCCGCCGCGCTCGGGGCGGCCCTCGGCGCCGGCCGCCCCGCCGGGCAGCCGCTGCTCGTCGGCTCGGTCAAGACGAACATCGGCCACCTGGAGGGGGCCGCGGGCATCGCCGGGCTGCTGAAGGCCGTGCTGAGCATCCGCAACCGGGAGGTGCCGCCCAGCCTCAACTTCGAGACCCCCAGCCCGCTGATCGACTTCGAGGCGCTGAACCTGCGGGTCGCCTCCGGTACGGCACGGCCCTGGCCCCGCCCCGACGCCCCGCTTGTGGCCGGGGTCAGCTCCTTCGGGGTCGGCGGCGTGAACTGCCACGTCGTCCTGGGCGAGGCGCCCTCCGGCACCCGGGAGGAGGTCACCACGGAACCGGCCGCGGAGGCCGTCGCCGTACCGCTGGTCCTGTCCGCCGGGACGCCCGCCGCGCTGCGCGCGCAGGCCGCGAGGCTGGCCGCCTCCCCCGCGCTCGACGGGGACGTGCCGGACGTCGCGTTCTCACTGGCCACCACCCGGACGGCGTTCGGCCACCGGGCGGTGTTCGTGGGGGCCGAGGGCGGGGAGCTGCGCGAGCGGCTCAGGGCGTTCGGCGCGGGCGAGCCGGTCAGGGGCTCCGTGCGGGGCACGGCCCGTGAACCCGGCGGAACCGTGTTCGTCTTCCCCGGCCAGGGCGGGCAGTGGGCGGGCATGGGCAGGCGGCTGGCCGAGTCCTCCCCGGTGTTCGCCGGGCACCTGCGGACCGTCGCCGAGGCCCTCGAACGGCACGTGGACTGGTCCCTGACCGACGTGCTGTGGCAGAAGCCGGGAGCGCCCTCCCTGGAGCGGGTGGACGTCGTCCAGCCCGCGTTGTTCGCGGTCATGGTCGCGCTGGCCCGGCTGTGGGAGTCGTTCGGCGTCCGCCCCGACGCCGTGATCGGCCACTCGCAGGGGGAACTCGCCGCCGCCGCCGTGGCCGGGGCGCTGTCCCTGGACGACGCCGCCGCGATCGTGGTGCTGCGCAGCCAGGCGCTCGCCGCCATCTCCGGGCGGGGCGGGATGGCCTCGCTCCCGCTGCCCGTCGAGCGGGTCCGCGCCACGCTCGCCCGCTGGGAGGGACGGCTGAACATCGGCGCCGTCAACGGCCCCGACACGACCGTGGTCTCCGGTGACGCCGACGCGCTCGACGAACTCGTCGCCCACTACGAGGCCGAGGACGTCCCCGTACGGCGGGTGCGGATCGACTACGCCTCGCACTCCGCGCACGCCGAGGCGGTGCGGGACCGGCTGCTGGAATTCCTCCCCCGGTACGGCGCGCGCGGCACCGGCGTCGCGTTCTACTCCAGCGTCACCGGAGGTCCGCTCGACACCGCCACGCTCGACGCCGACTACTGGTACCGCAACCTCAGGCAGACGGTCGAGTTCGACCGGGCCGTACGTGGCGCCCTGGCCGACGGCCACACGGTGTTCGTCGAGGTCAGCCCGCACCCGATCCTGTCCACCGGGATTGAGCGAATCCTGGAGAGCGCCGCGCCCGGCTCCTCCGACGGGGTGGTGACGGGGACGCTGCGGCGTGGCGACGGCGGCCTGGACCGGTTCCTGCTGGCGCTCGCCCACCTGTACACGCACGGCGCCCCCGTCGACTGGACGGCCGCGCTGCGTCCCAGTGCGCGCCGCGTTCCCCTGCCCCTCTACGCCTTCCAGCGTGACCGCCACTGGATCGCCGCCACCGAGCCCGTACCGCCGCCGCTCGGCGGACCACCTGTCCCGGATCCTGTCGCCAGGGCGTCCGGGCAGGCCCGGGAGCTGCTCGGCCTGGTCGTCTCGGCCACCGCGGAAGTCCTCGGCCACGAGGACCCGGGGGCCGTCGAGGCGGGCCGTACCTTCAGGGATCTGGGGCTCGACTCGCTCGGCGCCGTCGAGCTGCGCGACAGCCTGTCCTCGGCGACCGGCCTGACGATCCCCACGACCGTCACCTACGACCACCCGACCCCGCTCGCCCTGGCCAGGCATCTGGAGGCGACGGCCGAGGGCCGTACGGCGGACGTTCCCTCCGCCGAGGACGACCGGCGGGGCCAGGAGAACGAGCCGATCGCGCTGGTCTCGATGGCGGGACGGTGGCCGGGCGGCGCCGACACCCCCGAGGCCCTCTGGGAACTGGTGCTCGACGGCACCGACGCGATCGGTGTCTTCCCCGCCAACCGGGGCTGGGACGTGGACGCGCTCCACGACCCCGAAGGCGTACGGCCCGGCACCTCGACCACCCGGGAGGGCGGTTTCCTGCACGACGCCGACCGGTTCGACGCCGAGTTCTTCGGCATCGGCCCCAGGGAGGCCGCCGCGATGGACCCGCAGCAGCGGCTGCTGCTTGAGACGGCGTGGGAGGCCCTCGAACGCGCCGGCATCGTGCCCGAGACGTTGCGGGGCAGCCGCACCGGAGTGTTCGTCGGGCTGACGCCACAGGACTACGGCCCGCGCCTGCACGAGACCGGAGAGGGGGCCGAGGGGTACGCGCTGACCGGCACCACCGCGAGCGTCGCCTCCGGCCGGATCTCCTATGTTCTGGGCCTTGAGGGGCCCGCGGTGACCGTGGACACCGCCTGCTCGTCGTCGCTGGTCGCGCTGCACCTGGCGGTCCGTTCGCTGCGTTCCGGGGAGTCGGACCTGGCGCTGGCGGGCGGGGTGACCGTCATGTCGGCCCCCGGAATGTTCACCGAGTTCTCCCGGCAGGGCGGGCTCGCTCCTGACGGCCGGTGCAAGGCCTTCTCCGGCGCCGCGGACGGCACCGGCTGGGCGGAGGGCGTCGGCCTCCTGCTGGTCGAGCGGCTGTCGGACGCCCGGCGCAACGGGCACCGGGTGCTGGCCGTGATCCGGGGCACCGCGATCAACCAGGACGGCGCCTCCAACGGCCTCACCGCCCCCAACGGCCTCGCGCAGCAGCGGGTGATCCGGCAGGCGCTCAGGGACGCCGCGCTGGTCCCCACCGACGTCGACGCCGTCGAGGCCCACGGCACCGGCACGACTCTGGGTGACCCGATCGAGGCGCAGGCGCTCATCGCGGTCTACGGCAAGGAACGGCCCGAAGACCGGCCCCTGTGGCTGGGGTCGCTGAAGTCCAACATCGGCCACACCCAGGCCGCCGCGGGAGTCTCCGGTGTCATCAAGGTCGTGCAGGCCCTGCGGGAGGGGATCCTGCCCAGGACGCTGCACGCCGACCAGCCGTCCGAGCACGTCGACTGGGCCGGGGGCGGGGTCCGGCTGCTGACCGAGAACGTTCCGTTGCCCCGGAACGGACGGCCCCGCCGCGTGGGTGTCTCGTCGTTCGGGATCAGCGGCACCAACGCCCACGTCATCATCGAACAGGCCCCGGAAACACCCCCACAACCCCGCGACGAAAAGCGGAACTCCCCCGTCGCGCTCCCCCTGTCAGCCCGCTCGGTGGCAGCGCTGACCGCCCAGGCCACCCGCCTGGCCGACCACCTGGAAACCCACCCCGAGCTGCGCCCCGAGGATGTGGCACATTCGCTGGTCACCACCCGAAGCGTGTTCGAACACCGCGCGGTCGTCCTCGGCGACACGAGTGCGGACCTGGCCGGAAAGCTACGGGCGCTCACCGACTCCCACCCCGTCAAAGGCACACCCCGGGTGACCTTCCTGTTCACCGGCCAGGGCAGCCAACGCACCGGCATGGGCCACACCCTGTATAAGACCTACCCCGCCTTCGCCCATGCCTTCGACCAGGTCACCGCACTGTTCGACCGGCACCTCCCTGTTGCGTTGAAGGACGTCATCTTCGACCCCGCCCACGAAGACCTGCTCAACCACACCCTCTACACCCAACCCGCCCTGTTCACCCTCCACACCGCCCTGCACCACCTGCTCGCCTCCTGGAACATCCACCCCACCGCTCTGGCAGGCCACTCCATCGGCGGCATCACCGCCGCCCACCTCGCCGGCGTGCTCAGCCTGGCGGACGCCGTCCACCTGGTCGCGGTTCGCGCCCGCCTCATGAACGACCTCCCCCCAGGCGCCATGGCCGCCATCAACGCCCCAGAAACAGACATCACCCCCCTACTCGACCCCGCAGTCACCATCGCCGCCCTCAACACCCCCACCTCAACCGTCATCACCGGCGACGTGGAAGCCGTCCGGAAACTCACCGACCACTTCACCGAACTCGGCCGCAAAACCAAGCACCTCACCGTCAGCCACGCCTTCCACTCCCACCACCTCGACCCCATCCTCAACGAGTTCCGCGACGCCATCAGCGGCCTGACCTTCAACCCCCCGACCCTGCCCGTCATCTCCGACCACACCGGCGAACCCCTCACCCACACCGACCCCACCTACTGGACCAACCACCTACGCCACCCCGTCCGCTTCCACGACGCCCTCACCACCGCCGCACCCACCACCGACCTCTTCCTCGAACTCGGCCCCGACCCCGTCCTCACCACCTTCGCCACCGAGACGACACCCGACATCCCGGCCTTCACGACGTTGCGCCGTGACCGGCCGGAATCCACCACCCTTCTCACCGCGGCCGCCCGCCTGCACGTCGATGGCGTGGACGTCGACTGGACCGCCACCCTCACCGGACAGCCCAGGACCGTCGACCTGCCCACCTACGCCTTCCAGCGACGTAGGCACTGGCTGGAGCGGGGCGTCTCCTCCGGAGGTGACGGCTCACGGCACGCCCGTTTCTGGGACACGGTCGGCAGGGGGGATCTCGACTCCCTGGTCTCCGCCCTGGGCACCGAGGGGGAACGGGTGCGGGACGCCCTGGGCACGGTTCTGCCCGCCCTGGCGTCCTGGCACGCCGCCGACGGTGTCCGTTCGACCGTCGACTCGTGGCGTCACCGCGTCGTGTGGCGTCCCCTCGACACGGTGACCCCGGCGCGGAGCCGTACCGAGGGGAGCTGGTTGCTCGTCCGACCGGCCGGGGTGGCCGGGGCGGCATGGGCCGACGTGCTCGCCCGCACTCTCACCGGGCGTGGGACGCGGGTGGCGCCGGTGGTCGTCCAGACGGGTACGGCCGACGCCGAGAGCATCGGTACGGCGCTGGTCAACGCCCTGGAGCACCTGCCCTCCGCGCCGTCCGGGGTGTTGTCCCTGCTCTCCCTGGACGACTCCCCGTGTCCCGGACATCCGGCGGTGCCCAGCGGGGCCGCCGCCGAGGTCGCGCTGATCCAGGCCCTCGACCTGGCGGGGATCGGCGGACGGTTGTGGACGGCGACCGCCGGGGCGGTCTCGACGGGCCCCTCGGACCCGGTCAGCCGTCCGGCCGGGGCGCTCGGGTGGGGCCTCGGCCCGGTCGTGGCCACGGAGAAGCCCGAGCGGTGGGGCGGTCTGATCGACCTGCCCGTGACGCCGGACCCGCGTGCCGCCGCGCACGCCGTCACCGCCCTGACCGGGCAGCACGGTGAGTCGGAGTTCGCGGCCCGCGCGAACGGCCTCCTCGTACGGCGGCTGGTACCCGCGCCGCTTCCCGGGGGTGGTGCCCCGGTGCCGTGGACGGCGGAGGGAACCGTACTGATCACCGGCGGCACGGGGGCGTTGGGCGGCCATGTCGCGCGCCGTCTGGCCGCCAACGGCACCCGGCGGCTGCTGCTGGTCGGGCGCCGGGGGCTCGACGCGCCCGGGGCCGCCGAGCTGGAGGCCGAGCTGACCTCCCTCGGCGCCCAGGTCACCGTGGCCGCCTGCGATGTGGCCGACCGGAAGGCGCTGGCCGCCGTACTCGCCGCGATCCCCGCGGAACACCCGCTGACCGCGGTCGTCCACACCGCGGCCGTGCTGGACGACTCACTCGTCGGCTCCCTGACGGCCGAGCGGATGGACCGGGTGCTGCGGGTGAAGGTCACGGGCGCGCTGAACCTGCACGAGCTGACCCGGGAGCTGGAGCTGTCGGCGTTCGTGCTGTTCTCCTCGGTCACCGGCACGCTCGGGTCGGCGGGGCAGGGCAACTACGCGCCGGGCAACGCCTTCCTGGACGCCTTCGCCGAGTACCGCCGCGCGGCGGGCCTGCCCGCCACGTCGATCGCGTGGGGGCACTGGGACGGCGAGGGCATCGCCGATCCCGCCGCGAAGAGGCAGCTGGTGCGTGACGGCTTCCCGCCGATGGCGCCCGGCCTCGCCGTCACCGCGCTTGAGGAGGCGGTCGGGCACGGGGAGACCAGACTTGTCGTCAGCCGTGCCGACTGGGCCTCGGTGCTCTCGGCCAGGCCGTACCCGCTGCTGGGTGAGCTTCCCGAGGCCGCGCTGAACGCGGCCGACGCCGTGGCCCAGGAGCCGGAGGAGGATCTGGCCGTCAGACTGGCCGCGATGCCCGAGTCTGAGCGGAGGCAGACGGTTCGCAGGCTCGTCCGTGGCGAGGTCGCCGCCGTGCTGGGGTACGAGTCGGCGTCCGAGGTCGAGGACCATCGCGGCTTCCGCGACCAGGGGTTCAGCTCGCTGTCGGCGGTCGAGCTGCGCAACCGCCTCAGCCGGCTGACCGGTACGGCGCTGCCGAGCAGCCTGGTGTTCGACCACCCGACCCCCGAGGCGCTCATCGAGCATCTGCACGACCTCCTGGTCCCCGAGCCTGAGCCGCCGTTGGCCGTGGCGCTGGCCAAGCTCGACGAGTTGGAGGACCTGCTGGCCGAGGGCGCGGTCCCTGAGCCGGACCGGCAGGCCGCCGTCTCCAGGCTGCTGCGGCTCCTTGAGGGTCCGCGTCCCGAGGAAACGACGGCCGGTTCCGGCGATCTCTCCGCCGTCTCCGACGACGAGCTCATCAGCTTCATCAGCAACGAGCTCGGCATCTCCTGAAGCTCCCCTGTTCAGCCCGTGCGGAAGGCAAGACCTGTGAGTGACGACCAGATCCGGCATCTCCTCCGGCGTGTGACCGAGGAACTGCACAAGACACGTGAAGAGCTGCGCGACGTACGGGACGGACAGCGGGAGCCGATCGCGATCGTGGGCATGGCCTGCCGCCTGCCCGGCGGCACCGACACCCCCGAACAGCTCTGGGACCTCGTCTCAGGCGGCCGGGAC
>NZ_JBEPEI010000026.1:0-89731 GCF_040300765.1 Streptosporangium sp. NPDC000239
GCCCATAATCCGCTACCGCAGACACTTACCGCTTAACCTGCAGAAACAGGATCACGCGAAGGGCAGCTCATACACCACTTCGCTGGACGTGACCGCGCACCGGCCCTGAACGTGTGGGGCCGGTCCTCCTCCAGGGTGCCCGGCCGTCGTGCTCCCCGGCTCGGGGCCGGGCACCCGCCCTCCTTGTCTCCGCGAGGACCTGCCGTCCAAGCCCGAACGGCTGGAAATCCCCGAACCTCACGGCCCGGGCGGTCGAGGGCCCCGCCCAAGGGAAAGCCCCGGTCTCGCGGTCCCTGCGAAGGTTCTCCCGGCCTCGCGGCCCGAGCGATCGGGAATCCCCGCCCAAGTGAAAGGCCCTGGCCTTGCGGCCCGGGTTTCTTGTCCGCCCTCCGAACCAGGACGACCATGACCGACTACGAGCGACGAATGATCGACCTGCTCATCAGCGCCCACCCCGCCTGGCGCTACGAACATCTCCACCTGCCCGGCCTGCCCAAATGGTGGGCCATCCGCTACAAACCGCTCCGCCCTGACCAGCGCGCGGCCGGAGCCCGCGACATCCTCGGCCGCACCACCCTCCACCGCCTCGCCGAGGCCCTGGCCCACCACGACGAAATCCTCCACCGCACCCGCCATTGACCCCCTACGGAGCCCCCATGTCCCCACTCAAGGCCGTCGCCCCCGATGGCACCTTCACCACCGGAACCGGCACCACCGAACGCCTCCTCACCCCCGGCGAGGTCGCCCGCATCTTCGGCGTCGACCCCAAGACCGTCAACCGCTGGGCCCTCACCGGCCGCATCCCCTCGGTGAGAACCCCCAGCAACCAACGCCGCTACCGTGAAACCGACATCAACGCCCTCCTCAACACCACGTCTTGATCGTCGCCTTCCCTTCTCCAAGCGGGAGGCGGCCATCCCCACGTGCGCGGGGAGCACACCGGCATCACCCCCACGATCGCCGCCCACGTGGGACCATCCCCGCGTGCGCGGGGAGCACCTCCTCCAGGTAACGAGACAGCGATATCCCGCGGGACCATCCCCGCGTGCGCGGGGAGCACCGGTAGGCCGCGACCGATCCGTCGTCGACGGGCGGACCATCCCCGCGTGCGCGGGGAGCACGTCAGATCGACGCCGTTCTCCAAATTGAAGACAGGACCATCCCCGCGTGCGCGGGGAGCACGCCAGGACCAAGGAACCGGGATTGAAGGAGACGGGACCATCCCCGCGTGCGCGGGGAGCACCCTCGCCGACCTGCGGGTTTGTCGGCGGTGAGGGCTGAAAATCATTACTTTCGTTGAGCCGGACATTTCGGGCATGTTGTTTGAAGGGCGTGGAGAGTTCTGAGGGCAAGGGCGGCGGCGGGGTTTTCTGGTGCGTGGTGGGTTTCCTGTCTTGGGGTGTGCTTGTGGATTAGGGGGTTTTGTGTCGTGTCGCACGTTAGCTTGTGGTCGGCGTTGTCTCGGTGAACTTGATGGTGTGTCCGGTATGTCCAAGTCGATGGAAGTGATGAATTTCGGCCCTCTGCGCTGATAAACCTGCAGGTCGCCGAGGGTGCTCCCCGCGCACGCGGGGATGGTCCCGTTCACCTTCAGTAAGGGCGGGGAAGCCATCGGTGCTCCCCGCGCACGCGGGGATGGTCCTCTGTCCTGGAGGGTGGCCCCACTCAGGAGGAGGTGCTCCCCGCGCACGCGGGGATGGTCCGGACGTACGTATATGGCATCCGGTATTACCGGTGTGCTCCCCGCGCACGCGGGGATGGTCCCCCAAACCAGCTCTGTGCCGACCTCGACGAGGCGTGCTCCCCGCGCACGCGGGGATGGTCCTGCGCGGGGCGGGCAGTCAAGCCTGTGTGTGCCGTGCTCCCCGCGCACGCGGGGAAAGCTTCAGGGGTTTGCGGGCGGGCTAATCGGATGTCCTCTCTCTTGCAGTGTTGGTATCGATGACCGATACGCGATTCCAATTCAATGGAGACTGAGGTTTACGGGAACGTTTCCGGTCTGGGGATAATGAATTGCTCCTTCCGATTGCTGAGCGCGAGATTACGCTTACCGTGGGTGCTCCATTCGGGAGCCCGGTCAGGGAAGGAATGCCCATTATGGGAGAGCACGAAGGTAAGCCCGCTGAGAAGGAAAAGGTGTTTGAGCCGGCGCCGCTGACCAAGGAGCAGTCTGATGGTCGCCCCGATGACGGCAAGCACGAGAAGCCCTCGAAGTGAGCGGTATGGGGCCAGGCCGACGGAGGCTACGCGATCATTTGCTGGCCTCCGGGGCGATGACTCTCGACTGGGCGCCCGTCTATGACGTGGTGCCCCGGGAACTGTTCCTGCCCGAGGTGCTGTGGCCCTCAGTCGAGGGGCGGCGCCTGGTGGTGTCCAAGACCGATGATCCCGAGGAGTGGTATCGCTGGGCCTACACCGACGTGCCACTCATCACCCAGTGGGACGACGGTGGGCCACTGCGGGCCGGAGCCGACCGTGGAGATCTGGCGACCAGTTCCAGTTCGATGCCAAGCGTGGTGTTCTCCATGCTCGCCGACCTGTCGGTGTTCGAGAGCGCGAAGGTTCTGGAGATCGGCACCGGCACCGGCTGGTGCGCCGCTCTACTGTCGGCCCGGCTTGGTGAGGACAACGTGGTGTCGGTCGAGATCGACGAGGAGGTGGCCGAGACCGCCCGCAAGGCTCTGGCCGCCGCCGGGTGGCATCCGAAGGTCCTCCTCGGTGAAGGTCTGCAGGGCATGCCGGAGCGGGCGCCGTACGACAGGGTTCTGGTCACCGCAGGCGTTCGTGAGGTTCCCTGCACCTGGGTTCGGCAGACCCGGCCCGGCGGGGTGATCGTGCTTCCGTGGGGGCCGGACTTCACTGATCAGAACGCCGTCGTGCGACTGGTCGTGGCCGACGACGGCAGCGCCAGCGGACGCTTCACGGGGCCTGTCCGGTTCATGCATGTGCGTTCTCAGCGGGTGAGCTGGGCTTTCAGCGACTACCTGCCTGATGGCGACTGGCCCGCCGATACCCGCGAGTCCACCACCACGCTTACCGAGACCGACGTCGTGACCGATGACCCCTTCGCCGCGGTGGACTTCGTGCTCGGCCTGCTGGTGCCCGGCTGCTCCCACACCGTTGGCCGCAGCCCGAGCGGCAAGCAGACCATGTGGCTGTTCGGGCTGAGGGATCGGTCATGGGCCGCGACGTTCTTCGACGAGGAGAACCCTTCGGCCTCGCGCGTTTACCAGGGGGGTCCGCGCAGCCTGTGGGATGAGGTCGAGGCCGCGTACTGGTGGTGGGTCGAGCAGGGGAGGCCGGGGCATGAGGAGTTCGGGCTGACGGTCACGGTAGACGGCCGCCAGGAGGTATGGCTGGGCAACCCGGGCGATACCGTACCCACCCACTGAGGTGACGACCCGGGGCTGATGACACACCCTAAATGACCGTACCGCCAACACCCAGCGAGCGGACCTGTCCTTCGACCGTCGCCAACGAAAAGAGGATCACCCCCGCGTGCGCGGGGAGCACCTCGAAGGCCACCTCGGCATCGAGCCGGACAAGGGACCATCCCCGCGTGCGCGGGGAGCACCGGGCCGTGCTGACGGCGCTGCTGTTCGTGCCGGGACCATCCCCGCGTGCGCGGGGAGCACCCTCGGCGACCTGCGGGTTTGTCGGCGGTGAGGGCTGGAAATCATCACTTTCGTTGAGTCGGACATTTCGGGCATGTTGTTTGAAGGGTGTGGAGAGTTCTGAAGGCAAGGGCGGTGGTGTGGCTTTCTGGTGGGCGGTGGGTTTCCTGTCTTGGGGCGTGATTGTGGATCAGGGAGGTTTGCGTCGTGTCGCACGTTAGCCTGTGGTCGGCGTTGTCTAGGTGAACTTCATGGTGTGTCCGGTATGTCCAAGTCGATGAAAGTGATGAATTTCCGCTCCCTTCGCTGATAAACCCGCAGGTCGCCGAGGGTGCTCCCCGCGCACGCGGGGATGGTCCCTCCACCTGGTACAGCGTCACCCTGATGTCCGGGTGCTCCCCGCGCACGCGGGGATGGTCCGTGCTCTGGGACGGTGCTCTGGTCGGCCAGAGTGTGCTCCCCGTGTATGCGGGGAAGTGCCGCGTTCGTTCGCCTCCAAGTCCACCCTGACCGCGTGGATGATCGGCGCGGCGCTGGGCGTTGGCCTCGATGTCTCCTGGGTGACCGGGGACGAGGTCTACGGCCAAGCTTCCTACCCGCGTGCCTTCCTGGAAGCGCACCGGCTGGGATACGTGCTGGTGATCGCCGCCAACCGGTGCGTCAGCGAGCAAGGCGCCGAGGTCGCCGCTCTTCTGGGCGCGGGCCCTGGCCACGTCCGTGACGTGACCGATTCGTACAAGAGAAGCCTATGGCCGACGACGTATCGTCGCTCGCATGAACGACCTTCTGCACCGGGCGAGCGGCTACCTGCTGCTCCACGCGAGGCTCCTCGACAGGCTCAGGTTCGAGGCGCTGTTCGGCGGCGGCCCCCGGGCCCGTGTGCTCGACGCGCTGCGCGGCTACCAGAACGCCGACGGCGGCTTCGGCCACGCGCTGGAGCCCGACCTGCGCGGCTCCGGCAGCCAGCCACAGCCCGTCGAGATCGCGTTCTGGCTGCTGGACGAGCTCGACGCGTTCGCCGACCCGATGACGGCTGCCGCCTGTGACTACCTGACCGGCATCAGCACGCCCGAGGGCGGCGTGCCCTTCATGCTGCCCACCGACGCGCCGCGCGCCCCCTGGTGGCAGACCGACGCCGACCCGCCCGCCAACCTCAACCCCACCGCACCCCTCGCGGGCCTGCTCCACAAGCACGGAGTCACCCACCCGTGGCTCGGGCCCGCCACCGACTTCTGCTGGTCACGGATCGCCGACCTCGACAAGATGCAGCAGTACGAGGCCCGTGCCGTGCTCACCTTCCTGGAGCACGTATCCGACAGGGAGCGGGCCCTGGCCGAGTTCACCCGCCTCAAGCCCGCCTTCCTGGCGGCCGTCTCCCTCGAACCCGACCAGCCGGGCCACGTCCACTACCCGCTCGACTTCGCCCCCGAGCCGCTGAGGCTGCCTCTGTTCGACACCGCCGTGCTGGAGCGCCACCTGGACGTGGCAGTGCGCGACCAGGCCGACGACGGCGGCTGGGCGCCCAACTGGGAGATGTGGACCCCCCTCGTCCAGCACGAATGGGGCGGCTACCTCACCGTGGGCAAGCTCAAGACCCTGCGCGCGTACGGACGCCTCTAGCGAACCAGTTCTGTCGTGGGCCCCTGGTACTCCGGTGACATTTTGAGATCATGGTTGGGGTCCGCGCTGGTACCAGCCGGATCCGGCGTTCGTGGTCGTCCCAGAGGTAGTTGGCGTGGTTGCCGTCCGCCAGGCCGATGACGGGCGGAACGGGTTCACGGTGAGTTCGTCCGGGCGGTCGAGGACAGCCAGGCAACCGTCTCACAGTAGGTGTGCCGTACAAGCGGAACGAGGTCGAGGCCGCGTACCGGCGGTGGGTCGAGCGGGGGAGGCCGGGGCACGAGGAGTTCGGGCTGACGGTCACGGTAGACGGCCGCCAGGAGGTATGGCTGGGCGACCCGGGCGAGGCTGTACCCGCCCGCTGAGGTGACGACCTGGGGCTGATGACACACCCTAAATGACCGCGCCATCAGCACCCAGCGAGCGGACCTGTCCTTCGATCGGTGCCAACGAAAAGAGGATCATCCCCGCGTACGCGGGGAGCACGGGCTGATGGGCTACGCCGAAAAGCGCGGCAAGGGACCATCCCCGCGTGCGCGGGGAGCACCACGCCTCGAAACTGCCGTACTCGGAGGGCGGGGGACCATCCCCGCGTGCGCGGGGAGCACTGCCAGGCACCCCGGCGGCAGAAACAGCGGCAGGGACCATCCCCGCGTGCGCGGGGAGCATCTCAACATGCTTTTGGGCTTGGCCGACCTGTAGGGACCATCCCCGCGTGCGCGGGGAGCATCCTCGGCGACCTGCGGGTTTGTCGGCGGTGAGGGCTGGAAATCATCACTTTCGTTGAGTCGGACATTTCGGGCATGTTGTTTGAAGGGTGTGGAGAGTTCTGAAGGCAAGGGCGGTGGTGTGGCTTTCTGGTGGGCGGTGGGTTTCCTGTCTTGGGGCGTGATTGTGGATCAGGGAGGTTTGCGTCGTGTCGCACGTTAGCCTGTGGTCGGCGTTGTCTAGGTGAACTTCATGGTGTGTCCGGTATGTCCAAGTCGATGAAAGTGATGAATTTCCGCTCCCTTCGCTGATAAACCCGCAGGTCGCCGAGGGTGCTCCCCGCGCACGCGGGGATGGTCCGAGATGTCACCTGTGCCGGTAAATGCCCCTGTTGTGCTCCCCGCGCACGCGGGGATGGTCCCACCAGGGCGGCGGTCATGGTGTGGGGGTCGATGTGCTCCCCGCGCACGCGGGGATGGTCCGGCCAATCGCTGTTCGCGGGGACACAGCTGGTGGTGCTCCCCGCGCACGCGGGGATGGTCCCCTGCTCGGGGTGGCGGTGCCGGGGGCCGAGATGTGCTCTCCGCGCACGCGGGGATGGTCCCCGCCGGTACTCCACCGCGTGATGTGCTCGGCCGTGCTCCCCGCGCACGCGGGAAGGGTCGCGTTCGTTCGTTGGGCGTTGTGCGGTGTGACCTCTGCCGAAGGCTTGCCGGTGACCGGTCGGGGTGGGTGCGCCTGCCGTACCTGCGAGTGGGTGACGGCCCCCGGCGTGAGGGCGTCAGGTGAGGAGGTGTACGACCCTTTTCGCCTGGCGCCTCAGGGTGTCCGGTGGGTTGTGGGGGGTGGCCGGGCCGGTGGGGCCCAGTTGGAGGAACCACAGCAGGGCGATGAGGCGGCGGAAGCCGTGGACGCGGTCGGCCTCTGCCGGGGTGAGGGTGAAGTGGGCCAGGAGTTTCTCCGCGTCCAGGGTGCCGTCGAGGCGGGAGATGTGTTCGACCACCTCGCCGAGTTCGAAGGCGCGGTCGTTGTGGCCGGAGTCCTCCCAGTCGACCAGCCGGATCCGGCGTTCGTGGTCGTCCCAGAGGTAGTTGGCGTGGTTGCCGTCCGCCAGGCCGATGACGGGTGGGAACGGGTTCACGGTGAGTTCGTCCGGGGCGGTCGAGGACAGCCAGGCGACTCCCGCGCGGTAGGCGTGCCGTACGAGAGGGTCGTCGCCGAGGTCGGGACGCCTGTCGGCCCAGGTGCGGGCCTTGTTCACGGCCACGGCGGGACCCCAGGGGGCGGGCGGGAGCGTCCGCGCCACCGTGGCGGGAATCCGGTGGAGCCGGTTCAGGGCGGCGGCCAGCGCGCCGATCTGCTCGTCGGTGGCGTGTGTTCCGCGCAGGACATGGCCGGGGAGCCTGTTCATCGTGATCGTCGGTGGGTCGGCGTCGAGCGCGGCCCTCACGGGGGTGGGGGCGAGGCCGGGGGCGTGTTCGGCCAGGAGTGTCAGTGTCGTCCACTCCCGGTGTGGCTCTCCTCGGTCCCACGACGCGTATCGCTTGGTCACGACGTTGTCGCCGAGTTCGAGGTCGTGGGTGCTGAACCGGTCGGCCATGCGTTCGCCGTACGCCTTCTCCGTTGTCCGGGATGGGACGGGACGAGGTTATCGAAGGGCGCCGTTCGGCAGACGGGAAACGTTCTTCTCGGGCGGGTCGGGTACGGCGGGCATTCCGTGTCCTCACATGATCGGTATGACGTCTGCCCCGGTGGCGGGATCGGAACGGTCGGCCGTGCACGCGTGTGACGGAGTTTTGGTCATTCGCCTTCCGGGTCGGTCTTTCGTGTGGAGAGGGAGGCGGCGAACAATGTCGCTCCGCCGGCGGCGATGAGGACGGTGATCGGGATCCGGACAAGGCTCCTCGTGTCCGTGCAGCTGCTTCGAGGACCGATATTCCGAAACGATTCATCCTCGGACGTGAAATCGGTCTCGAAGAACACCGAACCGCACTCCCCTCCTTCCGCGGTGACGGGCATCATTCCGGCGAGGACGCCTGAACCCACCAACAGGAGGCCGATGAAAGCGAGCACCTTGGCATTCATGCATTTCCCTTCGGTCGGTCCTGATCGCAGCGGATCATTCCATGACGGCCCGTGCGGGGGAAGGCCGCCGGTGAAGGCGCCGTGGCCCTGGTTGGGCGCCGCCACCTGTCGACCCCTGGTCAGCCAGGCCCGTCCCGTCCGTTCACCCATGCCGCCGGTTCGGTGAAGGTCGTCCGGTTGGCGATTTTTCGGTCTGCCGTAACTCTTGGGACGTGATTGTAAACGAGCCTTCCAAGCCATCCGTAAACGTTTCTATAGCGCCATTGCATGGAAATTTGTGGGGTATTCCAGATTCGAATTCGGGACCAGCTTGAGGGCAGGTTCAGGCCCATTTCATCCGGGCTCTCTGCAATCCCTTCACCCCCCGAGGGAACTGTGAGAGGAGTCATCGAGAGTGAACCGCATTCACAGGACAGGTGCGATCGCCATGCTGGCGGCGGCGGCCATGACCGCGGCCTCGACGTCCGGCGGCGCGCTCGCCGCCGCACCGGGTGCCGTGCCGTACGGCAAGGCCGCCTCCGCCGGTACGCCGGTGTTCGCCCCCTCCGACCCCCAGTCCCGCCTGCGGGCCGAGTCCGCGGCCGACGTGGCCATCGCGGCCCAGGCCAAGCGGCTTCACAAGGGAAGCGGCGAGACGCTGACCCTGGCCGAGAACGTCACGGGCGCGTTCGGCGTGCAGTATCTGCGGTATTCACGCACCTACAAGGGGCTGCCGGTGTACGGCGGTGAGGTCGTTGTGGGCACCGACCGGTCGGGCGGCGTGGTCCAGCAGGTGAGCACCGGGCAGACGGCCGACATCACCGTCGGCACCGTGGCGAAGGTCACCGGCGAGCGGGCCGCCGCGATCGCCCGATCCCAGCTCGCCACCGTGGAGAGCGCGGGCGCGCCCGCGTTGGTGGTCCACGCCACCACGGCGACACCCCGGCTGGCCTGGGCGGTCGACGTGTCCGGCGCGACCACGAGAGGCCCGAGCGTGTTGCACGTCTTCGTGGACGCCCGCACCGGCGCGGTGATCGACAAGGTGGACGAGGTCAGGGAAGGTACGGGCAACAGCTACTACAACGGCAACCCCGTCACCATCTCCACGTCCGGATCGTTCGGGTCGTACACCATGTCCGACCTGACTCGGCCGGGCCTCAAGTGCGGCAACCAGAGCGGGCAGGTGTACGCCCGAGCCTCCGACTCGTGGGGCAACGGCACCGGGACCGACCTCGTGACGGCCTGCGTGGACGTCATGTTCGCCGCGCAGACCCAGTGGAACATGCTCAAGAACTGGCTGGGTCGTAACGGTCACGACGGATTGGGCCACGGCTTCCCCGGCCGGGTCGGCCTCAACGACGTCAACGCGTTCTGGAACGGCAGTTACACCAGCTTCGGCCACTCCAGTGACAACCTGCGCCAGGTGACCTCGCTGGACACGGTGGGCCACGAGTACGGGCATGCCATCTTCCAGGGAACGCCGGGCGGAGCGGGCAGCGGTGTCGAGACCGACGGCCTGAACGAGTCCGCGGGCGACATCTTCGGCGCGCTGACCGAGGCGTACGCCAACGAGCCCGTCACCCTCGACCCGCCGGACTACATGGTCGGTGAGGAGGTCAACCTGGTGGGAACCGGGCCGATCCGCTACATGTACAACCCCTCCCTCGCGGGCGACCCGAACTGTTACCCGTTGCCTTCGAACATCGATCCCCACAAGGCTGCGGGGCCGCAGAACCACTGGTTCTACCTGCTGGCCGAGGGCAGCAACCCCGGAGGCGGCAAGCCCAGCTCCCCGATCTGCTCGGGCGGGCCGGTGGAGGTGGTCGGCATCGGCATCCAGAAGGCGGGATTGATCTTCATGGGAGGGCTGCAGGGCAAGACCCAGCCGTGGACCCATCGCGCGTCGCGCATCGCCACGCTCAGGACGGCCAAGACGCACTTCAACTGCTCCTACGAGTTCAGCGCGACCAAGGCCGCGTGGGACGCCGTCGGCGTGCACGCCCAGTTCCTCGAACCGACCTGCCCGTAGCGCACACGTGACGGCCACAGGAGGGCCCCGGACGGGAATCGGCACGCGTCCGGGGACACTCCTGGAGCCGCCCTGGCGCCGTCAGTAGTACCCCTTCTGTCCGTCGAGGAGTTCGCGCATCGCGTCCAGGTGGCCGACGTGGCGGGCGGTCTCCTCGACCATGTGGATCAGGATCCACCGCAGGGTCGGGGCGTAGTCCGGCTGCCCGCCGACGTCGTCCAACGAGTGGGCCGCGGTGATCTCGTTCGAACGCGCGTACTGCGCCTCGAACTCGTCCAGCAGCCGGGCCAGCGGTACGCCGTCGGCCATCATGTCGGCGTTGAACGGCAGATCCTTCCGGAACTGCGGGTTCGTCTCCTCGGGCTCACCGAGGAAGATCACGTTGAACCAGCAGTGCTCGGTCCACCGCATGTGCGAGACCAGCCCGGCCGGTGTCATCAGCGGAGACTCCGGCAGCACGGCACGGTGCTCGTCCTCGGCCCGCAGCCCCTCCAGCTTGTGGCGCACCAGCACCCGCTGCAGGTCCAGCCACCCGACCAGCTGGGTCCGCTCATCCGCGACGAGGGGAGGCCGTCGCTCGTAAAGGCTCATGCCCGGAACCTAACCGCCGGACAGGCCCGCCGTACGGCCGGAGCGGACGTCGATCGTCAGGCCCGGGGGAGCCGCAGGACCAGCCGTGTCTGCGGGCCGTCTCCGACGCTGAGGTCGCCGCCGTGGTCGCGGGCGATGTCCCGGGCGATGGGCAGCCCGAGCCCGGTCCCTCCGGCGTCGCGTGAGCGGGTGCGGTCAAGCCGGGTGAACCGTTCGAACACCCGCTCCCGCATCTCCGGTGGAATCCCCGGACCGTCGTCCACGACCTCCAGTACGGCCTCGTCGCCGTGGCCCCGTACGACCACCCGCACCATCGAGTCGCCGTACCGGTCGGCGTTGGACAGCAGGTTGGTGAACAGGCGGGCCAGCCGCAGCCGGTTGCCCCGCACGTACACGCCGGGCTCGACGTCCAGTGTCAGTGAGAGCCGGCAGGGCCGTCGCCCGCTCTCGTCCTCGACCAGTCGTCCCAGGTCGAAGCGCTCCTGCGAGACGGGCGCCCCCGCGTCGAGCCGGGCCATGAGCAGCAGGTCCTGCACGATGTCGGCCAACCGCTGCACGTCGTCCAGGGCCGCCCGCCAGTCGGCCTCGGTACGCTCCTCCATCCCCGCCTCCAGGCGCACCATCAGACCGCTGATCGGGGTGCGCAGCTCGTGGGAGGCGTCGGAGACGAAGCGGCGCTGCCGTTCGACGGCGTTCTCCAGCCGGTTCAGCGTCTCGTTGGCCGTGGCGGCCAGTTCGGCCACCTCGTCCCCGGTGGACGGAACCTCGACACGTCCGCTGAGATCCTCGGCGCTGAACCGTTCCAGGGCTTGCCTGATCCGTTCGACGGGTGCCAGGACGCGGCCGACGCCGTACCAGGCGCCCCACCCCATCAGGGCCAGGAGCAGCGCGGACGAGCCGAACAGGAGGGCGGGCAGGAGGGGCGAGTTCACCATGAACGGTTCTTCCATGGCGGCGTAGGCCACGACCGGGCCGTACACGGTGGCGCGGTTGCTGGTGCCCACGATCACCATGCAACGTGACCCCGCGCACACCCGGTCGTCGACCCGCGAGTCGCCTCCGGTCGGCCTGGCCCGCGTCAGTGGCGGACGGCCCTCCAACCTGCGGGAGGAGACCAGGACACGGCCCTGGTCGTCCACGATCTGCAGGAGCCGGACGTCGCCCTGCGGTGGGATCTGCCCGGGGAACCGCCGGTCGTCGATCATGGTGGTGAGGTGGCGGCTGGCGGCGGCGGCCTGGTCGGTGAGCTGGGCCCGCACCCGCGCCGGGTAGGTGACCGAGATCGTCGCCGCTCCACCCAGGATGACCAGGCCGAACGCGACCACCGTCGTGATCGTCATCCGGGCTCTGATGGAGTGAGCGCGCGCCATGTGTCCGACTGTGCCAGGACCACCACAAACACCAGGTCAAATGCCCTTCCGGGGGTGAACTCGTGGTCGAAAGGTCACCGGCCGAGTGGTACGGCTTCCGCACCCTGACGACCTTCATGGGGTTTGGGCGTGGGGCCTGGACGTGAAAATCGACGATGGACAAAGCTCTACGTGTTTGATTCATTACATACGGTGTTGGAAATGCTTGAGTGATCTTCCCGAATCGGTCGAAAAGGAAAAATCACGATGAAGGCAACGATCTCCACCGTACGAATCGCCGCCGGTCTGTGCGCCCTGGCAGTCAGCGGGGCGATCCCGGTCGTCGCCCCCGCCGCGTCGGCGGCGACCTCGGTCCCCGCCCCGCTGTTCAGGGCGAAGCTGATGGTCAACCACAGCGGCAAGTGCCTGGACGTCCCCGGCGCGAACCAGGCCGCCGGGCAGCCCGTACAGCAGTGGCACTGCTACGACGCCCCCGACAACCAGACATGGAACCTCGTCGCCGCCTACAACAGCGACCTCGCGGACGGGTTCGTCGCGGACAACTACTACACGATCCGCGCCCAGCACAGCGGCAAGTGCCTGGAGGTCCAGGGAGGGGCCACCACTGACCAGGCGTCCGTCATCCAGCAGGCCTGCGACACCACCTACCGCACGACCCAGCAGCAGTGGAAACTCGTCCAGCGGCCCAACGGCTACTTCAGCCTGGTCGCCCGTCACAGCGGCAAGTGCCTGACGGTCCCGCGAGGCAACCTCACCGACGGCGTCCTCGTGGTCCAGCAGGACTGTTCGAACGACCTGCCCTACCAGGAGTGGAAGCTCCTCTGAACCACCTGTCATGACCGGCCGCCGCGCTGTGGAACCGCTGACAGGTCCTCGCGCGGCGACCGGTGGGTGTCGGTACCGGCTGACAAGATGACCGCCATGCCTTACGACCCCGCCCCAGCCCCGGTCCGCGAGGAGTTCCACGGTCTTCTAGAGCACCTCGACGCCGTTCGGAGTCGGCCTTCCGGCCGTGTCCTCACGGGCATCACCGACCTTGACGCCCTTCTCGTCTCCCTGAGTCCCGGCACCCTGTCCGTCGTGGCCTCCCGTCCCGGCGTGGGAAGCACGACCCTGCTGCTCGCCTTCTGCCGAGGCGCCGCCCTCACCGACGACACTCCTACTCTGCTGGTCAGCTACGAGTCCTCCCGGCGTGACCTGCTCACCCGCATCGCTTCGGCCGAGGCCCGCGTCAGCCGGCACGCGATACGACGCGGCACCCTGCACGACATCGACCGCGACAGGCTCGCTCAGGTGACACCCCGCATCGCCGAAGCCCCGCTGTTCCTGGCCACTCCCGCCGACTGGACCCTGGGCGAGCTGAGCGCCTGCATCACCCGTGCCTGCACCGACGAGCCCGCGGCCCGCCTGGTCGCCGTCGACGGCCTGCGGCACATCCGCCCCGACACGCGCGGTGGCACCCACGAGCAGGAGATCGCCGAAACCGTCCAGACCCTCAAGGCGCTCGCCGTACGGCTGGAGGTCCCCATCATCGTCTCCACCGACCTCGACCTCCCGTCCGAGGCGGGTTCCAACCGGCCGCCGGACATGTACACCGACCTGTGCGCCCCCGTCGCCCGCACCGCCGACCTTGTCGTCCTGGTGCACCGCGACGACGCCGCCGAGCGCGAGTCCTCCCGTGCGGGGGAGGCCGACCTGATCGTGGCCAAGGACCGCAACGGTCCCACGGCCTTGGTCACCGTGGCCTTCCAGGGGCACTACGGTCGCTTCGTCGACATGCCACATGATGTGGACATGCCTCCGCACGGCTGATGTTCCGGCTCGCGGTGGGGCGGACGGCCGCGCGCTGTCGGGTTGTTGGCGAAGGGATTTTCGATGATCGGCAGGCTGCAGTGCGTGGTTCTGGACTGCCCGGACGTTCTGGAACTCGCACGGTTCTACCGGGCGCTTCTGGGCGGCGTGGTCAATCGGCCCGATCCTCGGTGGGCGGTCGACGACGACTTCTCGACCCTGCACACCGGTTCTGGTCTTGTGCTCGCGTTCCAGCGGGTGGAGGACTACCGGCCGCCCCGATGGCCTGACAGCGCGCACCCGCAACAGTTCCACCTGGACGTCGACGTCCCCGACCTCGACCAGGCCCAGAACGAGGTCCTCAGCCTCGGCGCCACCCTGCTCCACACCGATCCCCGAGGCTGGAGGATCTTCGCAGACCCGGCGGGTCACCCGTTCTGCCTGCTCAGGGGGTGAGGCGGAGGCCTGCTGATGAACGATCCCCACGTGCGCGGGGATGGGGTCGTAGGGTCGGGGGATGTTGGTTTGGGTTAATGGGCCTTTTGGGGGCGGGAAGACGCAGACGGCTCATGAGCTTCGGCGGCGGTTGCCGGGCAGTGTGATCTGTGATCCGGAGCATGTCGGGTTCGGTCTGCACCGGATGCTGCCGCCGGAGCTGCGGGGCGACTTCCAGGACCTTCCCGCCTGGCGGCACGGGGTTCACGAAATGCTTGAGCTGGTCCTCGGCAAGCACGACGGGCCGGTGATCGTGCCGATGACGGTCGTGGAGCCGGAGTACTTCGGGGAGATCGTCGGCCGGCTGCGGGAGAACGGCCATGACGTACGGCACTTCGCGTTGCTGGCCGACCGGGCGACCGTGTTGCGGCGGTTGCGTGAGCGCGGCTTCGGCCAGGTCGTGCGGTTCTTCGCAGGGCGCAAGGTCGCACTGAGGAGGGAGAGCTTCGCCGTGGCCAAGCTCGACCGGTGCCTGGAGCGGTTGCGCGGTGAGGAGTTCGCCGAGCACATCTGGACCGACCACATCACCGTCGCCCAGGTCGCCGACCGGATCGCCGCCTCGACCGGCCTGAAGCTCGCCCCGAACACCGACGGCCGACTACGGGGTCGTGTCCGCCGGGCGGCGACGGGCCTCAGGCACATTCGTTTCGACTGAGCGTTCGCCTCGCCTGGGTACGCGAGCAGACCGTCTCCCAGGCGCGGTCGTTTCGACCGGGCCTTTCGCGGACGAGATGAATTCGTGGCCTTATTGGTGCGCCGATGTGGCAGGTGGAAAATCCCTCACGGGAAACCGGAAATCGCCTTCGGGAAATAGAGTGATTTCCATGGAGGACGATAAGGCGTACACGGAACGGCACGCTCTGTCATTCGGGGGTGTCGCCCAGGTTTACGACGACGCTCGGCCGGATTATCCGGACGAGCTTTTCGAGTACATCGCGGGAAGGCTCCCCGGGCCGAAGGTGCTCGAAGTCGGGGCGGGCACGGGGAAGGCCACGGTGGGGCTCGTCGACCAGGGGCTCACGGTGACGGCCGTGGAGCCCGATCCCCGGATGGCGGCCATCCTGCCGAGCCGCGCCGGGGGACAGGTCGGGGTCGAGGTGGCGACCTTCGAGTCGTTCGCGGCGGCCGGGCCGTACGACGGGCTGGTCAGCGCGCAGGCCTGGCACTGGACCGACCCGGAGACCCGGATGGACCGGGCCGCCGCCCTGCTGCGGCCCGGCGGGTTCCTGGGGCTGGTCTGGAACTGCGGCCCGCTCAGGCAGGAGGAGGTCGTCGCCGCGATCCGCGCGATCTACGACGACTTCGGGCTGTCCGACCTTGAGCGGCCCGCCGAGCCGATCACCGGGGCCGAGGCCGAGGTGATCCAGGATCCGGAGACCTGGCCGGGCGACGAACTGGACGCGCATCCCGGGTTCGAATATCTCGGCAGTGTCCTTTTTCCGTGGCAGGAGACGCTCAGGGCCGCGGAATTCGGCGCCTACCTGCGTTCGACGTCCTATTTCCAGACGCTCGGGCCGGAGAGAGGTGAGTCCCTGATCGGGAGAATAACCACGGTGATTCACCGGGATTTCGACGACCTGGTGACCGTCGACTGGACCACACAGTGTTATGAGGCCGTGAGGCTGGGCTGAACCAGGGCTCCGGACTCCATCGCGACCCAGATCGCGCCGTCGGGCCCGACCGTGAGCCCGTGGGGTTCGGCGCCCTCCAGGGGATACTCCTCGATCCGGCCCTCGGTGGTGACGCGGCCCAGCTTGCCCGCGCCCCACTCGGTGAACCAGAGGGCGCCGTCCTGGCCGGTCACGATGGCGTGCGGCCTGGCGGCGCGGTCGGGCAGCGGGAACTCGCTGATCGCGCCGGAGGTGTCGATCCTGCCCACCTGACCCGCGCCGATCTCCACGAACCACAGCGCCTCGTCCGGTCCGGCGCAGATGCCCACCGGGGCGGCGCCCGGTGTGGGCAGCGCGTACCGCGTCACCTCGCCGTCGACGGTGACGCGGCCGATCGCGTCGCCCTGGTTGAGGGTGAACCAGAGCGCGCCGTCGGGTCCCGCCGTGATCGCCGACGGCATCGCGCCCTCGGTCGGCAGCCGGTGGAGGGTGATGTCGCCCGACGTGGTGATACGTCCGATCCGGTCGCCCTGGAGCTGGGTGAACCACATGGCCCCGTCGGGGCCCGCGGCGATGCCGTACGGCGACTGCACGTCGAAGGCGGTGACCGTGCCGTCCAGGGTGATCCGCCCGATCCGGCCACCGGCGAACTCCGTGTACCACAGCGCCCCGTCGTGCCCCGCGGTGATCACCGTGGGCTGACCGTCGGCGGGATCGAGCTGGAAGATCGTGGGTTCCTCGCCCGGCACGACCCGCCCGATCCGCCCCTGATGGACGAGCGTGAACCACAGCGCGCCGTCGGAACCGGTGACGACGCCGTAAGGTGAACCATTGATCAACATATGTCGCCCCCTGAGAGTTCGATCTCCGTGCCGGTGAAACGGCGCCGCAGCGCCCGGTCGTGCGTGACCACCACGAGTGCGCCGCCGTAGCCGTCGAGCGCCTCTTCGAGCTCCTCGACCAGAGTGAGCGAGAGGTGGTTGGTGGGCTCGTCGAGCAGCAGCAGGTCGTGCTCGCCCGCCAGCAGTACGGCCAGCGCCAGCCGTCGTCGCTGCCCCACCGACAGGGCGCCGACCTTGAGTTCGAGCGCCTCCGGAGGGAACAGGCCGGTCGCCAGCAGCGCCTCCTCCTCTCCGCCGTAGGTCTCGATGACCGTCCTGTCCGGATCGAACGTCACCTCCTGCGGGAGGTAGCCGGTCCGTGCGCCCGCCTCGGCCGCGATCGCGGCGAGCAGCGTCGACTTGCCCGCGCCGTTGGGCCCGTGGATGAGCAGCCGGTCGCCCGCCGCGATCCGCAACCGGTCGAGGCGCACGAGCGTGCCCGTACGCCTACCGGCGGGCGCGAACGTGCCGTGGAAGCGCAGTGGCCTGGGCGGGCGTGGGACCGGGTTCTCCTCCAGGCGGCGCAGGCGCTCCTGGGCCTGCCGTACGCGTGAGGCCACCGAGCTCTGCACGCGCCCGGCGTTGCGGTCGTAGGCCATCTTGTTGTTGTCCTTCATGGCCCGGCCGACGGCGACGCGGTGCGCGGTGGTCGTGGCGAACTCCTTGACCTGCCGGATCTCCTCCCGCCAGTCGGCGTGGGCCTGTTCCCGGCGCAGCCTGGCCGCCGCCTTCTCGGCGAGGAACCCGCTGTAACCGCCGCCGAACCTGGTCGTCGTGCCGTCCTCGACTTCGAGGATCGCCGTCGCCACCCGGTCAAGGAAGGTCCGGTCGTGTGAGACCGTCACCACGGTGCCCCTGTGCTCGCGCAGCCGGTCCTCCAGCCAGGTCACCGCCGCCTCGTCGAGGTGGTTGGTCGGCTCGTCGAGCAGCAGGATCTCCGGCGAGGCCGCCAGCACGCACGCCAGCCCCAGCCGCGCCTGCTCGCCGCCGGACAGGCTCGACAGCACGCGTGAGCGCTCGATCCGTGACAGACCCAGCCCGTGCGTCGCCTTGTCCACCCGGGCGTCGGCCTCGTAGCCGTCTCTGGCCTCGAACGCGGTGAGCAGCTCGCCGTACCTGTCCATGTCCTGTGCCTCGGCGGCCTCCTGGATGTCGCGTTCGAGCGCGCGCAGCTCGGCCAGGGCGGCGTCGATCGCCTGCTGGACGGTGTGGTCACCCGGCAGGCCGAGGGTCTGGCTCAGATAGCCGACGCCGCCCGCCGCCGAGACCGTCACCTCGCCGTCGTCCGGCGTCTCCGTCCCGGCGATGATCCGGAGCAGCGTGGACTTGCCGGAACCGTTCTCGCCCACGATCCCCGCGCGTTCGCCGGGGCGGACGCTGAGGGTGACCTGGTTGAGGACCCGGCGTTCGCCGTAGGACTTCGAGACTCCTTTGAGGGAGAGCTGTGTGGTCAGTGAAGAACTCCAATCGCAACTCGTGTTGCTTTAGGCTAGCAGGGTCAAGGCGCCTAATGCAACTGGAGTAGACTTTGGAGCAGCGTCCCGGTGGTCGCAGCGCTCGCGTGCGCGACGCCGTACGGCAGGCGACCCTCGCCGAACTGGCCGAACACGGTTACGGCGGACTGACGGTGGAGAACGTGGCGATCCGCTCAGGTGTCCACAAGACGACCGTGTACCGCCGCTGGGGGAGCGTGGAGGGGCTGATCGCGGACGCGCTGGAGCTCGCGCGTGAGGAGCCGTGGCCGATGCCCGACACCGGCTCCTTCCAGGAGGACCTGCGGGAGATCGTCCGGCTGGTGCAGAGCGGGTTCGCCGACCCCGTCGCAGGCCCGGTCTCCGCCGCGTTCGTGACGGCCGCCGTGCAGAACGGCGACGCCGCGCGATCCCTGCACGACTTCTTCACGGCCCGCCACGAGCAGGCGGCCGAGGTGGTACGGCGGGCCGTCGAACGGGGCGAGGTGCCCGCGGGCACGGACGGCGCCGACGTGATCAGGACGGCCGTCGCCCCGGTCTACTACCGGCTGTTCGTCACCCACGAGCCGGTCACCGAACACGACGCGGTACGCGCGGCCGACGCCGCTGCCGCCGCCGCCCGCGCGGGCGTCTTCTCAGCGCCCCAGCCGTAGACCCTGACCACGGCCCGCGAACGGCCCGCCGTCGGCGACGGCCGGTCCGGGCACGGATCGACGTGGGTCTCCCGCGCTTTTTGGGAGAGACGTGCGCCAGGCCCCCGGGTTTCCCGAGCCCCGGGGGCCACTCGCATCCAGGGATGCCCTTACCCGGCGGCTCCCAACAGCACTGCCGATCCCTGGCTCCCGAACCTCGTGTGGTGGATGGGGGAAGATGCCGTTTCCGCCCTCCCACCGACCGAGGAGACCCCGCTGAGACGGGGGACGCCGTTGCCCGTCCCGGGAGGCACCGCAGTCCTTTCCGTACTCCACGAGGTGGGAGGGCGTCATGGACAACTCTGTGCCGACGGCGGACGCCGAACAATCCGGGACGACATCCGTAGGGGTACGTGGTTTTTGCCCGCCGTACCCACGGACCCCACCGACCCCACGACCCCGTGGCTCCCGGTCCACGATCCCCCGTGAAGAAGGGTCAGTCGTCGAGTAGGTCGGTTCTGGATTGTTTGCCGAGTTTCTTGAGGGTCCTGGCGACGTGTTGTTCGACCGTACGGGGAGACAGGAACAGCGCCTGGGCGATCTCGCGGTTGGTCCGGCCCTTCGCCAGCAGTCTGGCCACGTCCTGTTCGCGGGGGGACAGCACGTCGCCGTACCCCCGGCGGCCCCGTTTGGACGGTTTGACCGTGCCGTGGCTGCGCAGGCGGTACCTGCACCGGTCGGCGTCGCGGGGCGCGCCCATCGCGGCGAAGTCGTCGGCCAGCGCGGACAGCTCCTCGGTCGCCCGCGCCGCCTCGGCGCCGCCCCGGTCCATCCGGCACAGCGCGGCCTGTTCGGCGGCCAGCGCCGCGTAGTACGGCGCGGGCAGCGCGCGGTAGAGGTCCCTGGCCCGTTCGTAACCGTCGAGGGCCAGGGCCGGGTCGCCGGAGGCCCGGGCCAGCCAGGCCCCGGCCATCTCCAGCGCGGCGGCGGCCATCGGGGTGTCCTTGCCCTTGATGTTGCGTTCCAGTTCCCGGGTGAGCTGCCTGGCGTCGTCCGTCCTGCCGACCTCGACGAGTACGGCGACCGCGACGGGGACGAGTTCCCCGGTCCAGGACCAGACGCCCTTCGCACGCGCGACGGCCAGGCCGCGTTCGATCTCGGCCAGGGCGAGCGCGTTCTGCCCCTGGGCGAGCCTGAGCCTGGCCAGGCCGGCGAAGCCGCCGATGGCGATCGGGGTGATGGCGTCGTGCGGGGCGGCGACGCCGGTCACGGCCAGGCGTTCCTCCGCCTCCTCCCAGTCGCCGCGGACGATCGCCAGCGAGCCGAGGACGAGGGAGAGTTCGCTGGCGACGGGGAACAGGTCGTGGTACTCGTCGAGCAGGTCGGTCGCGCGTTCTGCCAGGCCGTTCCACTCGCCGAGGAACCAGGAGAGCCTGGCCTGGGAGGCGCGGGCGGTGCTGACGACGAACGGCGCCCCGGAGTCGATGGCCAGCCGCAGGCCCGTCTCCAGCAGGGTCCTGGCCTGGTCGTGGTGGCCGACGCAGGTGCAGGCGTCGGCCATGTTGCAGTGCACGCGGGCGAGGTGCCGCTGTTCGCCGGTGGTCAGCGGGGCGGGGGGCGACAGGAACGCCAGCTCCCGCAGGACGCTCGGGTCGCCGGTCTGTATCAGCGACGACAGGTGGTTGGCCAGCAGGGACAGGCGCACCTCGCCCTCCGAGGCCCTGATCAGCTCGCGCAGCCGTTCCCGCCACAGCAGGACCTGCGACACCGGAGCCGTGCCGTAGAAGGGCTGCGCCAGGACGGAGACCCCTCTGGCGAGCAGGTGGGGGCGTTCGCCGAGCTCGTCGAGGGCCGTCTCGATCACGGCGCGGCCCGCTTCGAGACCGCCGATCTGCCGCACCAGGAGCATGCCGAGGAAGAGCCGCACCTCGCCCCTGGCGGCGGTCGAGAGCCGGGGGTCGCTCAGCAGCCGCTCCAGGGTGGCCACCGGGTCGTACTGGTCGAGACCGGTGTGCGCGACCTGGCCGAGTTTGACCGCCAACCGGTCGACGTCGCGGGCGGGCAGCCCCGGGTATCCCAGCAGGCGCTGGAGCAGGCCGGTGGCCGCCGAGACGTCACCGACCTGCGCGGCCAGGTCGGCGGCCCGCTCGCCGTAGCGCAGCGCCAGCGCGGCGTCCCCGGCGTGGTGGCTGTGTTCCGCCATCCGCACCACGGGCCTGGGGACGCGGTGTTCGAGCGCCCGCAGCGCGCGGGCGTGCAGCCGCTGCCTGTCGTAGCCGGGGAGCGTGTCGTAGACGGCCTGCCGGGCCAGCGAGTGGCGGTAGCCGTAGGAGCGCTCGTCGATCTCGTACAGCACGCCGTTGCCGAGCGCGGAGGCCAGGGCCTCGTGGCAACGCCGTTCGGTCAGCCCGGCGACCTCGCTCAGCAGCCCGGCGTCGACGGGCGTCTCCAGTACGGCCGCCGCCTGCGCGAGCCGTACGGCGGGCAGGGGCATGCCGGTGAGGCGTTCGGCCATGGCCTCCCGCAGCAGCACCGGGACCTCGACGTTCTCCAGCAGTTGCCGGGTCGCCCGGCCGCCCTCGGCCGAGTCGCGCAGGGCGAGCAGGGTCTCCTCGACGACGAAGGGGATGCCGGCCGTGCGTTCGTACAGTTTTCCGGCGAACCGGGTGGAGATGGTCCTGCCGAGGAGGGCGGCGGCCAGGACGCGCACCTGGGCGCGGTCGAGGGGGCGCAGGTTCACCAGGATGCTCGCCGCGCCGGGCGGGGGACGGTAGGCGCTGCCCAGCGGCACCCCGCCGGGCACGTCCTCGCGCCGGTAGGTGACCACGATCGACAGGTTGCGCGGCAGGTCGGCCATCAGGAAGCGGAGCAGGTGCCGTGAGCCGTCGTCGGCCCACTGGAGGTCCTCGACGACGAGCAGCGCGGGCCCGACGCCGGAGAGCAGTTCCCTGACGGCGCGGAACAGCCGGTGGCGTTCCGACCGTGGGTCGCCGGTCGGCTCCGGCGCCTCGGGCAGGTAGGCCGACAGTTCGGGCAGCAGCGCGCGCAGCACGCCGGTGACCGGGTTGAGCCGGTTGCGGGCCAGGGAGGGCGGGACGGGCGGGTGGGCGAGACCGCCGAGCGCCTCGATGACCGCGCCGTAGAGGAACGGCTCCCGCAGCGACTGACAGCGGCCGAGCATGATGCGCAGGTTCCGCAGCGGGGGACGGCCGAGCAGCTCTCTCAGCAGCCTGCTCTTGCCGACTCCGGCCTCGCCCTCGATCATGGCCACCGCGGGCTGTTCGGAGAGCGTCGCGGTCAGTGACTCCAGCTCGGTCTCACGTCCCACGAGGACGGGTGACGCCGTTCGCGCCGGACCGTACGCCTCGTGCCTTGGAGCCGTGGCCATCGCATGCCCCTGTCCGCATCGCCGTGCAGCACCACGTGGAGTGAAAGCGTAAGTGAACTCATAGTGGTTGTGAACACCAGTTTTTCGGTGGATTACGTAGCTCTACGGAGGTTCCTACGGATTGCGTTGTGTTGATCCCAGGGAGATGGTGCTTCGGTACGGCTGTTGGGCATCCCCTGACGTTCGGACGGGGGGTATGACGAGGAGACGATGAGGACGCGAAATGTCCATGACGGCGCATCGGCAATCTCGTCCGTGCGTGTTCCTTGAGGGTGAGTGCCGGGAGAGGACCCCGGGGCGGTGGGCGACCTGCTGGGCCAGGTGCTGGGCCGCGCGGTGGGACGCGAGCTGGGACGCCCGGTGGGGTACGGTCCGCCCGGTCGGCCTGCGCGCGTTCGCGGCCACGCCCTCCTCGGTTCCCGACGCCCGCGCGTGGGTGCGTGAGCTGCTTGAGGACCTTGACGGCGCGTCCTGCGCCGACCTCCTCGACGACGTGTTGCTGCTGCTGAGCGAGGTGGTCACCAACGCCGTCGTGCACTCCGACTCGGCACGTCACGAGGAGGGGCTGGTGACGGTGCGTGTCGGCGTGGGCAACGGCATGGTCCACGTCGAGGTGCTCGACGCCGGGTCGGCGACGGGCGGCCCCACCGTACGGGAGGCGACGGCGGACGGCCTCGGCGGCCGGGGGTTGTTCCTGGTGGACCTGCTGTCGGCCGACTGGGGCTCGCACTGCGGCGACATGGGCGGCGCCGTGTGGTTCAGGGTCGGCACCACCCACTCCCCGAGCAACACCCTGACGGGCTGATTTCTCGTAAGGGACACGTCGTCCGGTGGGACGTGCTTCCCTCCCGTCGATAACATGGGGCGGGTGGGAAGGCGCTGATGCTTACAAGACTAGAGGTCGACGGATTCAAGAATCTCCTGCAGTTCGAGGTGGATCTTGGTCCTTTCACATGTATCGCGGGCGTCAACGGCACCGGAAAGTCGAATATCTTCGACGCCATTCAATTCATCAGCCTGCTGGCGGACAAGTCTCTGATCGAAGCCGCCCAGGAGGTTCGCGGTGTTCACGGTGAACGCCTGGGTGATCCTCGCGACCTATTCTGGAACGGATATTCCGGTGCCCATCACACGATGCGGTTCGCGGTGGAGATGATCGTCCCGGGCGAGATCGAAGACGATTTCGGCCGTCCTGCCACGCCTACGACCACCTTTCTGCGCTACGAGCTGGAGATCGGCTACATTCCCCCAGGGGGAATCGAGAAGATCGGCCGCCTGAGCCTTCTGACGGAGAACCTGCAGCACATCAGGCTGGGGGACGCACCGGACAAGCTCCGCTTCAGGCACAGCGCCGGTCACTTTCGTAAGGCGGTGCTTCACGGGCGCAGGGCGGGCACCGCCTTCATCTCGACGACGAAGGACGCCGACGGTCAGCCGATCATCAGCATCCACCAGGACGGTGTGAACAGGTGGAAGTCGATTCCCGCCGCCGCGTCCCGGGCCCCGGCGACGGTCGTGAGCACGGTCACGAGCAGCGAAGACCCCACCATTCTGGCCGCCAGGAGGGAGATGCAGTCCTGGCGGCGGCTGGCCCTCGAACCCTCCGCGCTCCGGACGGCCGACCGCTACGTCGACCGGCGTCAGATGGATCCGACGGGGCGGCATCTCGCGGCGGCGCTTTTCCGTATCGCCTACGAGGACGGTGACCCGGAGCGGGTCTACGCGAGGGTCGCCGGTCGGCTGGCCGACCTGTCGGGTGTCGACGTCAGAGGTCTTCGGGTCGACCAGGACGACGTGCGGGAACTGCTCACGGTACAGCTCGTCGAGTCGGGCGGGCTCGCCCTGCCCGCGAGGAGCCTGTCCGAGGGAACCCTCCGCTTTCTGGCTCTCTGCGTTCTCCTGGAGGACCCGTCGGTCGAAGGTCTTCTGTGCATGGAAGAGCCAGAGAACGGCATACATCCGGCTAATCTCAATGCGATGGTCCATCTGGTGGAAGATCTGGCGGTTGACGCCGAGGAGGCGCCGGGGCTGGACAATCCATTCCGACAGGTGATTGTGAACACCCATTCGCCCGCGGTCGTCCAGTTGGTCGATCCCCAGGATCTTCTTTTCGCCGAGGTGGATATCCGGCAGGCGCCGGACGGCACGATGACGCGCGCGCTCCAACTGCGCCCTCTCGCGGGTTCCTGGCGGGACAATGAGAATTCGACAGGCAGGGCCGTTACCAAGGCGGATATACTGCCTTACCTTACGGCCCCGCCCGGAGCTCAACTCACCCTGGGGATCGCGTGATTCTGCGTGTCTTGTTTCTTGGCGAAGGAAGCAGTGACGGCGGTATCACAACTCATATCAGGCGTATAGCGACCGAATACGGTTTCAGGGTCGTCGTCACCGATCCCCTCACGGAGAGATTCCCCCAGTCGCGCCAGAGGACGGTCAGGTCGAAACTGGAGACGATCAAGGAGATCGGCGGCGTCTACGAGCTGGTGATCGTCCACCGTGACGCCGACGGCGACGGCAGGGAGCGTCGTCTGCATGAGATCAGACAGGCCGTCGAGGCGGTCATGCCGGACACTCCCTTCATGGGAGCCATCCCGATTCGCATGACCGAGGCGTGGCTCATGTTGGACGAGCGCAACATCCGGCAGGTCGCGGGAAACCCGAACGGCAGGATGGACCTGGGGCTCCCGAAGCCGGCGTCCGTGGAGAGGATTCCGGACCCCAAGGCCATGCTCGCCGAGAAACTCGCTCTGGCCTCGGGGCTGTCCGGCCGGAGGCTGGACAAGTTCAAGAAGCGTTTTCCCGAGCATCGCCGTCAGTTGCTGGACCGCATCGACCCGTTGGGTCCCATCTGTGAGGTCTCCTCGTGGAGAAGCTTCAACGAGGACCTTCTGGCCGGTCTGAGCCAGGCGGCCGGTCTGAGTTCGGGCTGATTCCCTGTCCGGTCAGACGCCGAATTCGTCGCAGAGGTCGGCGTAGCGGTCCAGGTGGTCGGGGTTGTTTCGGTAGGTGCCGAGGCCGATCGTGTCGAACTCGTCCATCGGGGGTTTCGCCTGGACGCCGAGCAGGGCGAGGGCGTCGTTGATCGAGGCCTGGTCGGCCGTCAGCCGTCGCTCACCGGCGAACGCCACGGCCCACTGGTCGCCGAAGCCGGCGAAGTACTCGGTCTGGATGATCGCGAACCGTGGCTCCTCGGCGCCGGTCACCTCGCGGACGAGGTCGCACAGCACCGTCTCGCCGGGGAAGGTGGCGGGGAGGCCGTCGGGCAGGTCGAGTCGTGTGTCACGGTCCCGGGTCGCGGCCCAGTAGGCCGAGAAGTAGTGGTCGATCGGGAGGACGCTGACGCCGTCGCGCACGAGTTCGGCGCGCAGCCCCACCGAACGGGCTCGGTCGGCGTCGATCCGCCCGGCCACGACGAGAGCGCAGATATGGTGTCCCACGCCCGAATCCTACTGTCCGGTTACATGCCCTTTCGGGGGGTAACCGGTGTTGAACGGCAATGTTGGACGTTCCGAAATGGCCCGCTGAGCTGCGGATATATGGCGAGAAAAGCCTTATGTCATGAGATCGATATCACGTTGACATTGCCCTGAAATATCAGCTCCATCACTGTGCGTCGTCCGAACTTGTTCCGGAGTGCCGTTTACCCGGAATGTGGCGGCAACGGATGTAATCGCTGCTCGGGGAGGCGGTGCCATGCCGAGGCCTACGGCACTGGTCGTGCGCCGCGCGCTCAGTGAACCACTGCTGTTGTTCGCGGCTTTCGGGGCGATCCTGCTCGCCACGACCACACTGGTCGGGCTGAGCGTCTACGCCACCTCGGTGGTCGACGCGGGTGTCCGCCGTACGCTGGAGACCGTTCCCATCGAGGTCTCCGGCGCCATGGTCAACGCGCCGGTGCACGAGGGCACCTTCGAGGCGACGGACAAGGCACTGCGCGCGCAGGTCGCCGAGACCTACGCGGGCCTGCCCGTCGTGGTGACGGTGCACGGTCAGTCGGACTCCTACGCCATGCCCGGCCAGGAGCGCAGGTCCAAGCCGGAGCTGCTGAGGTTCGGCACCCAGCAGGGTCTCGCCGAGCACGCCCGGCTCGTCAAGGGCGCCTGGCCGAAGACCGGGACCGAGGTCGTCGAGGCCGCGATCACCGGCGTCGTCGCGCGGGACACCGGAATGGCCGTCGGGGACTCCTTCACGGTCGAGGGACGACTCGACAAGTCGAAGGTCCGCGTCAGGATCGTCGGTGTCTTCGAACTGAAGGACTCCCACTCGGGCCGCTGGGCGGGGCAGCCGTTGCTCACCCGGGGCATCGAGGTCGGCGGCTACGTCACCCACGGACCGCTCATGGTGTCCGAGGGAGTGTTCCTCGACCGGTTCGCCGCGGGCACCTCGGTCTCCTGGCTGGCCGTTCCCGACCTGCGCTCCCTGCCGAGGGAGGGGCTGCGTCCCCTGGCCGCCGAGGTCGGCGCCATGCAGGGGGTGCTCAAGCGAAGGCCGGGCTGTGAGGGCTGCACACTCGCCACCCGCCTGCCGGAGCGGCTGAACCAGCTCGCGACCGCGACCCTGGTCGCCCGCTCGACCATGCTCGTGCCGGTGCTGCAGCTGCTGTTGCTGGCCGCCTACGCGCTGACGCTGACGGCCCGGCTGCTGGCCGACCACCGGCGCACGGAGACCGCGCTGCTGCGCTCCCGAGGCGGCGGTGCCGTACGGCTGGCGCTGCTCGCGGCGGGGGAGGCGCTGCTGGTCGCGCTGCCGTGCGCCGCGCTCGCCCCACCGCTGGCCCTGCCGCTGCTCAGGGCGGTCAACGCCATCCCCTGGGCGGGGGCGTCGGGCACGTCGGTCGCGGTCGACGTCGGGCCGTCCGGTTACCTCACCGCCTACGTGGTCTCGGTCGCGGTGGCGCTCGGCTGTGCCGTACTGATGACGCTGCCCGCGCTCAGCGGCTCCCGCCGCACCTATGTGGCCGAGCAGACGGCGCGTGGGCGCGGCCAGCGGTACGGCCCGCTCCAAAGGGCGGGCGCGGACGTGGTGCTGCTCGTCGTCGCGGCGCTCGCGGTGTGGCAGCTGCAGCACTACGGCGCCCCGGTCACCGCGACCGCCGGGGGCGAACTGGGCATCGACCCGCTGATCGTGGCCGGTCCCGCCGCCGCCCTGCTCTGCGGTGGCGTGATCGGGCTGCGCGTCGTGCCGCCCGTCTCCAAAATCGCGGAACGGCTCGCCGCCCGCCGCGTCGACCTGGCGCCCGCGCTCGGCGCCTGGCAGGTCAGCCGCCGTCCGGGACGCTACTCGGGGCCCGCGCTGCTGCTGACCATGGCCGTCGCGATCGGTGTGGTCAGCATGGCGACCACCGCCACCTGGCGCGGCTCCCAGGAGGACCAGGCCAGGCACCAGGCCGGGGCCGACCTGCGGGTGGCCGCACCGCCGGAGAACGCCGAACTGGGACCGCTCGGCAGGGCGGCGGCCTACACGTCGCTGCCCGGCGTGACCTCGCTCAGCCCGGTCTACCAGAGCGGCGGCGAACTGGCGGGTGAGGAGACGACCCTGCTGGCCGTCGACGGGAGCGAGCTGCCCGGCATGCTCAAGCTCCGTCCCGACCTGTCGAAGGAGACAATCGGCACGCTCGCCCGCGGGCTCACCGCGGCCCGCCCCAAGCTGCCCGGCCTGGCGGTCCCCGGACGCCCCGACCGGCTGCTCGTGCGGACCCGCCTCACCGTCCAGGACCCCGCGAAGACCGAGGACTACGCCAACACGGGGCTGATGCTGACGCTCGCCGACGGCGCGGGCACGAGGTATCCCGTCCGCTTCTTCCCCGGCCTCGGGGAGCGGGAGACGGCACTCGACCTGACGCCGCTGCGCGGGCGGAGCGGGCGGCTGACCTATCCGCTGACCGTCGCCTCGATCGTCGTCGACGTGCCGCTGCCGATCGAGGGGGCCGGATTCGAGGCGGCCGTGCTCGGCGTCAGGACGGGAGACGGCGCCCAGATCACCGTGCCGGAGGGGACGCGGCTGGTCCACGGGCTCTCGGCCACGACCGCCAAGGAACGCGGCTTCGAGACCGGGGAGGGGCTGTTCACCGCCTCGTTCGAGGCCCCGCCGCGCCGCGAACCGTTCGACGCGCTCGCCCCGCAGCGGGTCACGGTCACCCCCGTGGCGAAGGAGGTGCGGGAGGAGACGGTGTTCTTCAGTGAGGGAACCCCACAGGGCGACCATCTCGGCCCGCTGCCGATCGTCCTCACCGCCGACCTGGCCGCCAAACTCCGCCTGACCACGGGCGCCACGGCCAAGGTCACCTTCGACCGGCACACCACCGTGATCAAGGTCGCCGGGATCGTGGAGGGGGTGCCGGGGACGACGTCCGGTGTGCCCGCCGTACTGCTCGACTGGCAGACGATGCAGGCGTGGGACATGCTCGGCCATCGCAACCCGCGCATGCCGACCGAGTGGTGGCTGAGCACGGACGGGGCCGAGACCACCGGGGCGGCCGCCGAACTCAGCCGCCACCCCGGCTGGGAGACGACCGTGGTCGACCTGTCCTCACTGGCCGACGGCCTCAGGGACGACCCGCTCGCCGGCGGGCTCAGGGGGGCGCTGACGCTCGGCTTCCTGGCCGCGCTCTCCTTCGCCGTCCTCGGCTTCGTCGTCAACGCCGCCGTCGCGGCCAGGGAGCGAACGTCCGAGTTCGCCATCCTGGGCGCCCTCGGCGTCGGCTTCCGGCAGGTGTTCACGATGCTCGCGGTCGAACAGGCCTTCCTGATCGGCCTGTCCCTGGCGGCCGGGACCGGGGTCGCCGTGGTCGTCGCGTCGCTGGTCGTGCCGTACATCGTGCTGACGGGCCAGGCCACGGCCGTGACCCCGAGGGTGCTGCTGGACATCCCGTGGCCGGCCACGCTGGGGCTGCTGGTCACGGTCGCCGTGCTGCTGTTCGCGATCGTCGCCGTGCTGGCCCGTGCGCTGCGGCGCCGGGGCATGGGCGGCGCCCTGCGGATCGGGGAGGACCGATGAACCCCTGGACACAGGTACGGGTCAACCGGGGCGTCGCCGCCGTGCTCGGCCTGCTGGTGCTCAGCGCCTGCCTGCTGGTCGCCGCCGTGCCCAAGGTCACCCAGACCGCCTACGACGAGGCACTGCGTGACGCCATGGCCAAGAGCGAGCCGAAGCGTACGGACCTGACGGTGGTCAGCAGGCGCAACGGTCCCCCGCAGGAGCCGCTCACCCCGGCCGTGCTGCTGGACGCGGACCGGAGGTTCAGGGCGGAACTGCCCTCCGCACTCCGCCGGGCCGTGGCGGCGCAGGGCGCCGGGAGCAGCCACCACATGGTGCGCAAGAGCGAGAACCCCGTGTTCGCCGTGGACGGCGAGGTGCGCTCCTACCAGTACCTGAACCTGGGCTGGGTCTCCGGCACCGAGCGGTATGTCCGCTATGTCGAGGGCCGTCCGCCGGGGGAGCCGAAGAAGCTGGACGACGGACCGCTGTTCGAGGTGGCGCTGGCGAAGCAGGCCTCCGAGGAGATGCGGATGCCCGTCGGCTCGACGGTGCAGCTCGGCGGCCTGCAGAAGCTGTCGGCCACGGTCACCGGGCTGTTCGAGCCGATCGAGCCGGACAGCGGCTACTGGCGGCACAACGAGGCCTTCCGCCGGGTCATGAAGATCCGCAAGCCCGGGGCCGACACCGACGACTGGTACGCCACCGGGCTGGTCGCCGGAACCGCCCTGCCCGAGCTGGGCGCGATGTACCCCAACGTCACCTACCAGTGGGTGATCGGCGTCAACGGCCCCGCGGTCACGACCCTGCGGGCACCCGAACTCGCCGAGGCGGTGCGCGCCTTCCGGGGGGCCGTCCCGGTCGTGCTCGACGGCACCTCGCCCGGCTCCCTCGACACCGGGCTCGACTTCCTGCTCGACGAACACCTGAGCCGGATGCGCGTGGCGGAGTCGCTGCTGCTGTTCGTCATCGGTGGCCTGCTCACCGTGTCGCTCGGTGTGATCGCGCTGGTCGTACGGCTGCTGGCCGAACGCATGCGCCACAGCCTGGTCCTCATCCGGGCCAGGGGAGCCTCCCTGCCCGGGATCGCCGCGACGACCGCCGCGACGGTCGCGGCGGTCGCGGTGCCCGCCGGGGTGGCGGGCTACGCCCTGTCCTACGCGCTGCCTGGACCGCTCACCCTCTTCGTGCACCTCGGCCCGCTCGTCGTCGTGGCCGTCACCGCGCTGCTGGCCGCCGGGCAGGCCCTGGACCACCGGTGGCCGCGCGCCGACCGGCGTGACGACGTCGCGACCTCCCGCCCCTCGCCCCGGCGGATCACCGCCGAGGCCGCGGTCGTCGTGCTCGCCCTCGCCGGGACCTACCTGCTGCGTCAGCGCGGACTCACCACCCAGACGGGCGAACGGGGCTCCGACCCCTTCCTGATCCTGGTGCCCGCCGGGCTGACCGTGGCCGTCGCGCTGGTCGTGCTGCGCTGCTACCCCTACCCGCTGCGCCTGGCCGTACGGCTGGCCGCCAGGCTGCGGCCCGCGGTGCCGTTCCTCGGCCTGACCCTCGCGGCCAGGGCCAGGCCCGCCGCCACGCTGTCGGTGCTGATCCTACTGCCCGCGCTGGCGGTCGCGGTGTTCGGCACCGTGATCTCCGGTGGGCTGGCCACGACACAGCAGGCCTCGGGATGGCAGCAGGTCGGCGCCCGAGCCCGGCTGGACAGCGCCCTGCCCCTCACCCCGGAGGCGGTCGAGAGGATCAGGCAGGTTCCCGGGGTCAGGAACGTCGTCCCCGCGACGCGGAGCACCGCCATGGTCAGACCCGACATGCAGCAGGTCATCGTGCTCGGCGTCGACACGCGCGCCTACCGGGCTCTGCTGTCCGGCAGCCCTCTGGTCCTGCCGGACGCGCCGGTGCTGGTCTCGCCCGACCTCGCAGGCCGGGGGCCGATCGAACTGGTCGCCAAGACCTCGCGCGCGCTGACCCCCGGCGGCGTCGCCGTCGGCCTGCCCCGCATGTACGGCGGCGGCCCCCTGGTCGTGGCCCCGCCGGACGGCTCCCCGGTCAACACGGTGTTCATCGACGGCGCCGGCATGGACGCCAAACAGCTGAGGGCCGCGGCCGGCATGCCGGACGTGCAGGTGACGAGCCTCGACGACGTCCTCGCCGACATCGTGGGGGCGCCGTTCACCGCGACGATCGAACGGGCCTTCACCGTCGTCACGATCGCCCTGGTCTGCTACGCGCTGGCCGCGGTACTCGTCGCCCTGGTGACCGGCGGCGCCGACCGCACCGGCACCCTGTCCCACCTGCGGGCCCTGGGACTGTCGACGGCCCAGGCCCGCCGGCTGACCGTGCTTGAGATCGCCCCGATGATCGTGCTGACCGCGCTGGCCGGGATGCTGCTCGGCCTCGCGCTGCCCGCCGTACTGGGGCCCGGGATCGACCTGCGGGCCTACACCGGGGGTCTCGCGGTCGAGGTCTATCCCGCCGACCTGACCACACCGGTCCTGTTGACCGCGGGCCTGGCGGCGGCGGCCGTCCTCGGGGCCTTCGTGTACGCGACGCTCGGGCGCGCGGTCGCCCCGCGCCTGAGAGAGGGAGAGTGACGGTGAGCGGACTGGCGGACACCTCGCTGGCGGAGCTTGAGGCCGAGGCCGTACGGCACGGCCCCGCCTTCGGGGAGGGCGCGCACATCCTGTGCGACAACCTGGTGCGCATCTACAAGACCGAGGGTGTCGAGGTGGTCGCCCTGCAGGGTCTCGACCTGCTGATCGAGAAGGGTGAGCTGGTCGCGATCGTCGGAGCCTCGGGCTCGGGCAAGTCCACACTGCTCAACGTGCTGTCCGGGCTCGACGTGCCGACCGCCGGGGTGGCCAGGGTCGCCGGGGTCGACCTGCTGGCGATGACGGCGCGCGACCGGCTGAGGTACCGGCGCCAGGTGGTCGGCTTCATCTGGCAGCAGACCTCCCGCAACCTCCTGCCCTACCTGAGCGCCGCGGAGAACGTCGAACTGCCGACGCGCCTGGCGGGCAGACGGCGGCGCGACCGGGCCACGGAACTGCTCGACCTGCTGGGCGTGGGGTACTGCGCCAAACGCAGACCGGCGGAGATGTCCGGCGGCGAACAGCAGCGGGTGGCCATCGCGGTCGCCCTGGCCAACTCCCCGCAGGTCATCCTGGCCGACGAGCCGACCGGAGAGCTGGACAGCGAGAGCTCGGAGGCGGTGTTCGCCGCGCTGCGCGGGGCCAACCGCGAACTCGGCGTCACCACGGTGATCGTCACCCACGACGCCATGGTCTCCGGGCAGGTGGACCGGACCGTCGGCATCAGGGACGGGCGGACCAGCAGCGAGACGCTCCGCCGCGCCTCCTCGGACGGGCTGGTCGTGGCGGAGGAGTACGCCGTGCTCGACCGTGTCGGCCGCCTGCAGCTGCCCAGGGACTTCACGAGCGAGCTGAACATGGAACGCCGCGTCCGCCTGCGGCTGGAGAGCGACCACATCGGCGTCTGGCCGGAGGAGGTCGCCGACGGTCCGGGCAGGAAGGCCGGCGAGATGGAGGACGAGGATGGGGACTGAGGAGTCGCTGGTCGCCGTCGAGGGGCTGCGCAGGGTCTACCGGAGTGGCCCCAAGGAGGTCGTCGCCCTGCGCGAGGTGTCCTTCGAGGCGGCCCCCGGGGAACTGGTCGCGGTCAGGGGGCGTTCCGGGTCGGGCAAGACGACCCTGCTCAACCTGGTCGGCGGTCTGGACCGGCCGGACGCGGGCCGGGTGACGGTCGCCGGGCACGAGGTGACCGCGCTGCCCGAGGAGGGGCTGCTGGCCCTGCGCAGGGACGTGGTCGGCTTCGTCTTCCAGTCGTTCGGGCTGATCCCGGTGCTGTCGGCGGCCGAGAACGTCGGGGTGCCGATGCGGCTCAGCCGTACGCCGACGGCCGCGCGTGAGGACCGGGTGCGGGTGCTGCTCTCCCTCGTCGGGCTGGCCGAGCACGCCGACCAGCGGCCCTACGAGCTGTCCGGAGGCCAGCGGCAGCGGGTGGCCGTCGCGCGGGCGCTGGCCAACCGTCCCCGGCTGCTGATCGCCGACGAGCCGACCGGCCAGCTCGACTCGCAGACCGGCCGCCAGATCATGCGGCTGATCCGCGCCCTGGTCCGCAGCGAGGGCGTCACGGCGCTGGTCGCCACGCACGACCCCGCCCTGATCACGCTGGCCGACCGGGTCCTCGAACTCCGTGACGGGGTGCTGGCTCCGGCCTGAGCCGGGGACGGGTCACAGCCAGTACCACTCGATCCTGGCCTTCGCCCGCCGGTCGGCGAGGAAGGCGGTGAAGGCGGCCCTGCCCGCCGCGGCCAGTGTCGGCCCGTCGGGGCGCGCGGGGTCGCGGCGCCGTACGGCTCCGAACAGGAATCCGTCCCGGTGGGGCACCGGACCGGTGGCCTCGCCCTCACCCAGCTCGCGCAGCGGGGCGGGCAGTTCGGACGCCGACCGGTCGGCCACGTGGACGGTGAGGTCCCCGACCGGCCGGGCGACCGCCTCCCCGAGCGCGGCGAAGGGGTCGTCGCGCCCGGCCAGCTCCGTCAGCCGCTCCTCGGAGCCGGTCGCCCACACCGCCGAGACCCGGTCGAACTCCGCGGCGTGCTCCGCGAAGTAGGCCTCGGCCGACTCGGCCTCCCTACGGGCACGGAAACCGCGCATCTTGGCCAGCGAGTGCAGGTGGTTGTCGTAGGCGCCGGGTGTCAGGCCGACCTCTTCGAGCCAGCGCAGCATGTCGGCGCGGCTGTGCAGGCCGCGGTGCCTGCGGAAGTCGTCGGAGGCCCGCTGGAGCTCCTCCTGGGAGGGGGCCGGCTCCTGCCAGCTCTCCAGGATGAGGAGGCAGTAGTCGATGAGGTCGTCGTGCACGGTCCGGTCGCGGTCGGCGAGCGCCTTCAGCGTGAACAGGGCGGTCTGTACGGAGAGCTGCTGGCCGTCCACGGACAGCACGTTGCTCGCGGCCCAGTGCGTGGAGTGCTCGGCCGTCCACGGGACGCCGTCCTCGGCGGGGGCGGTGATGGCGACGCAGCCGCCGTCGGGGTGGTCGAGGACCAGGTCGTAGTCGACGATCGGGGTGCCGGGCCGTACGTCGACCACGAGCTGGGCCAGGCTCTCGGGGTGGGTCGCGCGCCACGCGGCGACCCTCTCCCGGGCGTCCGGTACGGCCTCACGCCTGCGCGGCAGCTCGCGCAGCAGTTCGACGGCCCCGGCGAGCGTCTCGGGGAACCCGCTCACGCCGGGACCCCCTGCCGGGTCGGCCCGTCCACCCCGACGGCGGGTTCTCCGGCGGCGAGCCAGTCGGCGATCGCCCTGGAGATGGGCAGGTCGGTGAACTCCTCGATCCATCCCCACTGTCCGTTGGGGTTGAGTTCCAGATACACGTACTCGCCTTCCGGGGTGAGGATCACGTCGATGCAGCCGAAGGCCAGGTCCAGGGAACGGACCAGTTCGACGCAGCGCCGTTCCATGTCCTTGGGCAGGTCGTGGACGGCGTACTTGGAGAAGTGGCCTTCGTAGTGCCGGTAGTCGTGGCGGGTCGCCTTCGAGCCCTGGGAGTGGATCTCGGCGGTGAAGACCTGGTCGCCCACGACGGTGATCCGCAGCTCCACGGCCTTGTCCACGTAGGGCTGCAGGATCACGGGGGCGTGGGCCAGGCGGTGCCTGCCGGTGAGATGCCGCCGGGAGACCGGGGTCGTGTAGAAGTTGTGGCCCATGCCGTCGATCCCGAACTCCACGAACTCGACCTCCTTGGCGATCATCCGGCCCTCCGTCTCCTCCCAGACCTCGATGAGTCCTTCGGGGCTGTTGGTGACGGTCGTCTCCGGGACGGTGAAACCGAGTTCGGCGGCGGCGGCGAGGTTGAGCAGCTTGTTCTGGGTGCGGAGCACGTCGGCGGTGCGGGCGGGGAACCAGCGCGCGTCCAGGGTGTCCTCCCACCCGTTGAGGTGGAAGCGCGCGATCTTCCGGACGTAGTCGCGGTGCGTCTCGTCCGTCACGACGTCCGCCGCCCTGGGCCGGGAGGGCCTGCGGTTCCAGACGGCGCTGAAGAGGGAGAAGTCGTACTCGGTGCCGTTCGTCACCAGGGTGTGCCGCCACCGCCCGCCGGTCAGGCGCGAGGTGATCCGGCTCTCGGTGGGATAGTCGCCCGGATCCCACCAGAGCGTTTCGATTCCTCGCTCGGTGAGTTCGGGCAGGACCAGGTTGACCGCGAGGTCTTCTTTTCTGCTGATTACCAGGATCACGGGTTTCTCCGCGGGAAGGCGGATGGTGCCCGTGCACCCGTACGGGCACCATCCATTTACTTTCAGGAAATGTCGGGCAGCGGGTCGCCCTGGGTGCCGTTGCCCAGCGAAGAGGCGTACCTCGGGGTCGGGGGCGTCATCGGCGGCCGACCGCCGACCACGGCGCCCAGTACCTCGGCGGAGCCGTCCAGGTCATCGATGCGAACAGTCATTCCACACCTCCATCGGTTTCTCGCTTCAACGAGACCGATCCTTCATCCGGCCCCTTGGAGAGGACTTGGAGGCAACTTGGATCTTGCCTGGAAGGAAATCCGGATATCGGCCGGGAAGTATGAGAGCCGCTCACGGTTCTCGCCGCCGACGCCCGAGAGAGCAGTCGACATATGAGGGGAAAATTGGCGAAAGGGTGCAGAAATCCGGAAAAGTCCGGAAAGGGCCTCAGGGCATGTGGACGACGCGCAGGAAGGCGGGCAGCAGCCAGGGACGGGGCCCGCCGATCGTCACCCGGCCGCTGAGCAGGGCCCGCAGCTTGCCGATGCGGCCGAACATCATCAGGTTGAAGACCGCCGGGTCGAAGGTCACCCGCACGTCCGGCCTGCGCCCCGGCTCCCCGAGCGTCACCCGCCCGTCGCGCAGGACCATCGTCACGGTGGTGATGTACGGCGAGCGGAACTCGACCGCGATCGGGCGTTCGGAGCGGGGCTGGCCGGTCTCCAGCAGTCGTCCGGAACCGTGGCGGACGACCCCGGCCATGAACAGCTCGACGAAGAAGGCCGCGTCCGCGGAGGCGATCCGCCACGTCATGCCGAGGGCGCGTCCCATGTCGTGGCCGTGCAGCAGCAGTTCGTTGAGCAGGTGGGCGAGGATCCCGGCGACCGGGACGCGGGAGCCGCCGAGCCAGGAGACCGGCAGCGTCGGGTCGAAGTCCTCGGTCGAGGTGAGCAGGTCGTCGATGTGGGTGTTCAGCAGTTCGGCGAGCCTGTGCGGGTCGCGTTCGGTGAAGTCGCGCAGCGTCAGCTCGTTGAAGTCGTCGATGTCGTCGACGGTGATGTCGTCCAGCCACCCGTCCAGGACGGGGAACGGGTTGGGCACCTCCGCGGGCCGTACCAGGGAGGTGTAGAGCCAGGCGACGACGGTCAGGTGGGCGGCGGTCTCGGAGACCGACCAGCCGGGGGTCACCTCCGCGCGGGCGTCGGGCGCCGAGACGACCATCTCGGTGAACCGGTCGCCGACCCGCCTGAGGGCGGAACGTACGGACTTCCACTGGTCATGGGTGATGGGCGCGGCCACGTCTGCCTCCATGTTTTCGCGTGGGGGTTCGTGAAAGGCGTTTCGCGGGCCGGAATGGCGTTTCCCGGGAGGGGAAGCCGATCCGCCTCCACGAGACGGGAGCGGCCGAAAACTCCATCACCGTAACATCCGAACATACGAACCTAATGGCCGATGACGTGGTTTCTCCACCAGGAAGCAGCCCGATGGGGGATATTCCACGATCAGGTATGTCCTGACCTTGAGAAACGCCCGGGGAACGCGCTGTGGGCCGAGTCGGTCCCCTTTCCCCGGGCGGGCTCGGTCGGGTACCGGCCGGCGGCCGGGGCTCGGATCGCCTTTCTTCGGCCGCCGTTGTGAGGCCCGTGTTCTCGGCGTGAGGGGCGGACGGGGGTCCGGAGGCCTGAGGGGTGCTCCGGTGCGGGTCCAGGGCGGGGCGCCGGACGGGCATCAGGGTCGGCCAAAAACATACTTTCGTGACCTATGTCCATGTTTCGGATGCTTAGGGATGTCGTAGTCGCCGGTGGATTGCCATCTTTGCCCAGGTAACACGACAGACCTATTCCAAACGGGCACTGTCAACATATTCTCCGAAATAGAGCAATTTGGAAGATGCGCAACCCGAATCCGGCGATGATGTTCGCTCTGCGAATTGGTCGTGTTGAATCCGTGTTTTCGGTCGCGCACACCGGGAGATCGGAGGGTTTTTCGATTGATGGTGGCGTTTTTTTCGGGCCGCCGTATTCGCCTGACCCTGTTCACCGCACTCCATGCTGGAGGTTTGTGCATTGGTATCCCATCACCATCTGGGCACGTCGTTCGGCGCTCCGGCGTCGGACTGGCTGAACGTCATCACTCCGGCTGAGGGACGGCCAGGGCGGTACGGCGCCACGTTGTGTGTGGACCAGAACCACCCCTTCTTCTTCGACCACCCCCTCGACCACGTCCCGGGCATGTTGCTGGTGACCGGACTGCTCGACCTGCTGCGCGACCACGCGGTCCTGTCACGGGACCACCGGGTGCGCCTGTCGTTCGAGTTCACCTCGATGTGCGAACTCGGTCCCGGGGTCGACCTGTCCGCCGAACTCTCGGACGAGCGGGGGGAGTGGACCGTACTGGCCCTGCAGGAGGACCGGCCGGTGTGCGCGGGCACGGTCGCCCTCACGGAGGAGCCGAGGTCGGAGTCCCCCGAGGAACAGGGTCCCGCGGTGTCTCCGGCACCGATCGAGGGAGGGCTCGCGCACCGCGCCGACCCGAGGAACGTGCTGATCGGCGAACCCACGATCTCCCACGACGGTGAGAGCACGGGCTCCCACGACGGTGAGCGCGAGGAGTACGTGGTGCCGCTCGTCCCCCCGCCCGTCGGGCACTTCCTGTTCAGGCACGGCAACGAGCACTACGGCCTTGAGGAGATGATCGAGGCGGGGCGGCAGTTCGCGACCGCCGCCAGTCACCTGGCGCACGAACGGCCCCGCGACGCGGTGATGCTCTGGCTCAGACTGGCCGCGGACCTGCCCGCCGCGCCCCCACGCGCCGAACGGCTCACACTGCGCTGGCCGACCCAGCCGCCCCGGGGCAACCGGGGCACCTTCGACCTCACCGTGAGCCGTGGGACGGCGACCGGCCAGGGCGTGCCGATCGGCTCGCTGTCCTACGGCTCCAGAGCCCTCAGCCCCGCCTCCTACCAGAGGATTCGCCAGAACGGAGAACAGGAGTGAGCGGCACCCCCTCACCGGTCACACCCAGGGCGTGGACCGGCTACATCATCCCCGTGCTGTTCCTGCTCGCCGTGACCGCCAACGTCGCGGGACTGGTCGTGCACCTCGGCCGGGCGGGTGAGCCACCGCACCTGGCCGCCGCAGTCTTCGCCGTGGCCAACCTGGTCTGGGTCGCCCTGGAGACGCCCGTCACGTTCCGCAGGCCGTCCGCCCCGCCCCGCGAGGTCGCCACCCTCCTGTTCTACGGAGGCGCCAGGGTCGCCGTGATCGCCGCGGCGCTCCTGGGGCCGTTCCCCTGGCAGCGGCTGAGCCCGCTGGCCGTACTGCCCGCCCTGATGTTCGTCTCCGGGGTGGCGCTGCGGCAGATCGCGATGCGCACGCTCGGGCAGTTCTACTCGCACCACGTGATCCGCCGCGACGACCACGTGATCGTCCGCACCGGGCCGTACCGGGTGGTCCGTCACCCCGCCTACGCGGGCATGCTGCTCGGGCACACCGGGCTGGTGCTGTTCTTCCTCAACCCGTTCAGCGTGGCGCTGCTGGTCGTCCTGGCCCTGGCCATCGCCAGGCGCATCCACGTCGAGGAGCGGGAACTGCTGGCCATCCCCGCCTACCGCGACTACGCCACCGGCCACCCCCGCGTCGTCCCCGGAGTGTGGTGAACGTGAACCCCCGACCCGACCTCACCTGCGACGAACTGCTCACCACGACCAGAGCCGTACGGCGCGGCCTCGACGAGAGCAGGCCGGTCGACCTGGAGCTGGTCAAGGAGTGCCTGCGCCTGGCCCTGCAGGCCCCCAACGGCTCCAACAAGCAGAACTGGCGCTGGATCGTGCTGACCGACCCCGGCCTGCGGGCCGGGATCGCCGACGTCTACCGCCGCGCCTTCCTCGAACGGATGGCGCCCCTGTTCGCCAGGCTCGACGAACTCGACCCGCGCACGCGACGCATGGCGACCGACGGCCGGGACCTGGCAGAACGGTTCCACCGCATCCCCGTGCTCGTCATCCCCTGCCTCGAACTCGCCGACGGGCACCTGCCGGAGGGCAACCAGGCCGGGCTGTGGGCCTCCCTGCTGCCGGCCATGTGGAGTTACGCGCTGGCCGCGCGCAGCCGGGGTCTGGCCACGACCTGGACCAGCGTCCACCTGGACCGGGAGAAGGAGGCGGCCGAACTGCTCGGCCTGCCGCCGAACGTGCGCCAGGGCGGCCTGCTGCCGACCGCCCACAGCCTCAGGACCGACTTCAGGCCCGGTCCCCGTCTTCCCCTTGAGGAGGTCCTGCACATCGACGGCTGGAACGGCCCTCTCAAAGACGGCCCTCGCGAAGACGGTCCCGAGGGCGGCCCTCGCGAGGACGGCTCCCAGAACGGCTCTCGCGAGGACGGCCCAGGGAAGGAGCCGAACCCGTGACCCCTGTCCCGGAGCCGCCCGTGCTGCGGGTGGACCTCCACGACGTGACGCGGGTCGGCAACAAGTTCGCCAGGCTGGAGTCGATGCGGCTGGCCGGTCTGCCCGTGCCGCCGCTGTACTGCCTGCCCGCCGAGGCGTTCGACCTGGTCGTGGGGAAGGTCCGTGACGGCCTGCCCGCCGTGCCGCCGCTCGGTGACGCCGGGGCGGTGAAGGCCTGGGGCGAGGCCGCCACGGCGGAGGTGGCCCGGCTGGCCGTCCCCGGCGAGCTGGCCGATGCGGCGCTGGCCGCCTTCGACGAGGTGATCGGCCCCGACGGGCTGGCGGCCGTACGGGCGTGCGTGGTGCCCGCGGCCGGTCTGACCGGTGAGGACGACGCCGCCGACCCGTTCGCCGGGATGAGCGACAGCTTCCTGTACGTGCCGCGCCGTGACCTGCTCACCAGGATCGTGGACTGCTGGGCCTCGGCCTACAAGCCGGAGGCCGTGCTGTACCGGCTGCGCGCGGGCGCCGACCCGACGGCGACGCGGGTCGCCGTCGGCGTGCAGCTGATGGTGCCGGGAACCCGCTCCTTCGTCGCCTTCAGCCGTGACCCGCGTGACGGCTCCGCCCGGCACGTGATCGCCGCGGCCCTCGGGATCGGCGAGGGCGTGGTGCAGGAGAAGGCCGACGTGGACCACTTCTTCGTCAGCCACGCCACCGGCGAGGTGACCGAGCGGACGGTCCGCAAGAACCGGATGGTCGGTCCGCCCGGCGAGGACGGTTCCGGGGAACTCGCCCTGCTGGTCGTACCGGACGAGCTGGCCGGCAAGCCGGTGCTCGACCGGGAGCGGATCTCCCGGATCGTGGAGGCCCTCACCAGGATCGAACGGCACTTCGGCTGTCCACAGGATGTGGAGGGCACCTTCACCGAGGACGGGCGGCTGTACGTGGTGCAGGCCAGGCCCATGGCGGAGCCCCCCGAGGAGAGACCGCGGACCCGGCAGGTGTTGTGGAGCAACCACAACATCACCGAGAGCTACCCCGGGGTCTCCGGGGCGCTGACCTACTCCCTCGCCCGCGACTTCTACCGGTGGATCTTCACCGACCTGTACCGGCGGATGGGCGTGTCCGAACGTTCGCTGCGCCGCGACAGGCACCACCTGGAGCGGATGGTCGGCATGGTGGACGGGCGGGTCTTCTACCGCCTCGACGCCTGGTACGCCCTGCACGGCAGGCTGCCGGTCTTCGAGTTCGTCAGGGGGTGGTGGGAGCACTCGATGGGGCTGGCCGACGACCCCCGCTCGGTCCCGCCCCGCCCCGGTTGGCCGCTGCGGGCCCTGCGGATCGCCCCCGGTTACCTCCGCAGGGCGCTGCGCCACCCCCGTGACGTGCGCGAGTTCCTGACCTGGTGGGACAGGACCGCGGCCACGGCCCACGAGCGCATCGACCACGCCGAACCCGCGGAACTGGTCGCCTTCTACCGGCGGCTGTGGGCGCAGGTCGCGGTGCGCTGGGGGGTCACGCTGACCAACAGCGTCTTCAGCATGACGGTCGCGGGCACCCTCGACCGGCTGCTGCGCCGCTGGGCCGGGCAGGACGGCCGCGCCCTGATGCTCGGCCTGCTGTCCGGCGGGCCGGACAACCGCTCGCTGGCCGCGCTGCGTTCCGCGATCGCGCTGGCCGAACTGGTCGGCGCGAACGGGCCCGCCCGCGAGCGGGTCCTCGCCGCCGAACGGCCCGAGGACGCCAGACGGGCGTGGGAGGAACTGGTCGAGGGCCGGTACGGCTCCGCGATCGCCGGGGCGGCCGCCGCGCACCTGCGCCGCTACGGCGACCGCGCGGCCGGTGACCTCAAGCTTGAGGAGCCGACCCCCAGGCAGCGGCCGTGGATGGTGCTCGACATGGTCCGCCCCTTCGTCAGGCAGGGTCTCACGGTCGCCGCGAGCCGGGCCGAGGAGCTGCGGGTCCGCCGGGAGGCGGAGCGGGAGCTGCGCGAACGCTGCCCGGGTCTGCTGCGCCGTACGGCGTTGCGGCTGCTGGCCGCCGCGATGCGCGGGCTGGTCAAGGCGCGGGAGGACACCAGGTTCTGCCGCACCGAGCTGTACGGCCTGTCCCGGGGAGTGCTGTTCCGGCTGGGGGCCGAACTGGCGAAGGCGGGTCACCTCGACCGGGCGGACGACGTGATCGACCTGACCGTGCAGGAGGTTCTCGGCGCCTTCGAGGGCACGTTGCCCGGCGCCGACCTGCGTCCGCTGGCCGCGCACCGCAGGAAGGAGCGGGAGTTCAACGAGACCCTGCCCGCCCCGCCCTCACGCCTGCTCACCGGCGAGGGCCTCGCCAGGGACGTGGGGGCACGGCGGACGGAGCCCCGGGAGCAGGAGGGAGATCCCCGGCTGCTGCGCGGCCTGGCGTCGAGCGCCGGGCTCGTGCGCGCCCGCGCCAAGGTCGTGCCGCACCCCTCGATCCCCCCTGAGGCCTGTCAGGACAGAATCCTCATCGCCAGGGAGACCGACCCCGGGTGGCTGTTCCTGATGAGCGCCGCCAGGGGACTGGTCGTCGAACGCGGCACGCTGCTGTCCCACACCGCCATCACCGGCAGGCTGCTCGGGGTGCCGACCGTCGTCGCGGTCGCGGGCGCGACGACCCGCATCCCCGACGGGGCCCTGATCGAGCTGGACGGAGCCGCGGGGACCGTACGCGTCCTGGACGAGGCCCCCGAGGAGGGCGAGGGATGATCGGCCGTCTCGGCAGGTACGTGCTGGGCAGCTACCCGCCTGCCTTCTACCTTCCCTACGGGGTGAGCTGGGCCGTCGGCGTCACGGCGCTGTTCGCGCTGGTCGACCCGCGTCTCACCGGCTGGCGTCCCGACGTCGGCGTCGTGGTCGCGGCGCTGACCTTCGCGATCGACCTGCTGCTGATGCGGGCCCTGGACGACATCAGGGACCTCGACTACGACCGCGAGCACAACCCCGGACGGCCGCTGCCGAGCGGCGCCGTCCGGGTGGGTGACCTGGCGGTCCTCATCGCGGTCGGTGTCGTGGTCGTGCTCGCGCTCAACGCGGGCCGGGGGATCGCCCTGGTCGCGCTGGCCGTGCAGCTGGGGTACGCGCTGCTGGTGCTGGCGGCCGACCGGCTGCTCGGGTGGCCGCACGGTGACGACGTGGTGACCGGCCTGCTGGTCAGCTTCCCGGTGCAGATCCTGATCAACCTCTACCTCTACGCCGGGGTGCTGCACCAGACGGGCCTCGGGCCGGGGTGGCACGCGGTGCCCGCGCTGCTGACCGCGGCGACCGCGTACCTGCACCTGGAGTTCGCCCGCAAGGTCACCCGTGAGCTACGGCCGGGCGAGCGCAGCTACGTCACGGTGTGGGGGGCGGAGCGGACGGCGGTGATCTCGACGGTCAGCGCCGTGGTGTCCGTCGCGGTCGCGCTGGCGTTCGTCCGCCCGTGGGAGTCGTCGCCGTGGGGCTGGCTGGTCGTGCTCCCGCTGGGCTTCGTCGTCTCCGGCGCCGACGCGTTCTGGCGGCGGCGGGCCGTACGGTGGCCGGTGCTGCCGCCCGCCCTGTTCCTGCTGTCCAGCTTCGTCCTCTATTTGGTCGTGGCCCTGCTCGGAAAGGACACCGGATGACCCCCCGCCGCTTCCCCTTCCCCAGGGAGTACGAGGACCTGGTTGTGGCCCTATTCGGAGAGGACGCCGGATGACCACCCGCCGCTTCCCCTTCCCCGAGGGGCCGGATGCCCGGCCGCCGAAGGAGTACGAGGAACTGCTCGGCCAGCCGGGCCTGCCCGAGGTGACGCTGTCGAACGGCAGGCAGGCGCTGCTGGTCTCCCGGCACGCCGAGGTCAGGGCGGTGCTGTCCGACGACCGGTTCAGCCGGGCCGCCTTCTCCGGGCGGCCGATGTTCGCCCGAACCCCCGAGTCGCTGGCGCTGGCCACCAGCGACCCGCCGGTGCACACCCGCAGGCGGCGGGCCGTACTGCACGCCTTCACCGCGCGCCGGGCCAGGCAGCAGACGCCCTGGCTGCGCGAGGTCGCCGGGGAACTGCTCGACGACCTGGAGAAGGGCGAACGGCCGGTCGACCTGGTCGACGGGTTCACCGTGCCGCTCGCGCTGCGCGTCATCACCGAGATGCTCGGCGTCCCCTGGGCGGACCGGACCATGCTGCGCCCGCTGGTGGACAGGATGATGTCCGCGGGCCGGTTCGCCCCCGAGGAGGTGGCCGAGGCGCACGCCGAGTCGCGGCGCTACTTCACCGCCCTGGTCGCGGCCAGGGGCGAGGAGATCGCGGCCGGACGGCCCGGGCCCGACCTGCTGACCGAACTGCTGACCGCGCCGGAGGAGGAGCGGCTCAGCGTCGAGGAGATCGTGGTCTTCGGCGCCGGGCTGCTGATGGCGGGCTACGAGACGACCGGCAACCAGCTGGCCATGTGCGTGCTCACGGTGCTCCAGGACCCGGCCCTGGCCGCCCGCCTGCGCGCCGAACCGGACGCGCTCGCCCCCGCCGTCGAGGAGATGCTGCGCTGGAACGCGCTCGGTTCGACCGGCGGCGCGCCGCACGTCGCCACCGAGGACGTACGGCTCGGCGAGACCCTGGTGCGTGCGGGCCAGGTGGTGGTGCCGCTGATCGACGCCGCCAACCGGGACCCCGGGATGTTCGCCGAACCGGGACGGTTCGACCCGGCCCGCGAGGTCAACCCACACCTGGCCTTCGGGCACGGCAGGCACTTCTGCCCCGGCGCCCACCTGGCCAGAGCCGAGATCCACGTCGGCCTCGGGGCGCTGCTCGGCCGGTTCCCCGGGCTGACGCTCGCCGTACCGGCCGAGGAGTTGGTGTGGCGGCGCGGCATGTTCATCCGGGGACTGCGGGAGCTTCCGGTCCGCTGGTGAACCCTCCCCGCCCGGTCACGGCCGGGCGGGGTGTTCCTCTTGCGGGGTGCCGCCGGTCCGTCAGGGCCGAACTGGAGGAACCACATCAGGGCGATGAAGGACCATGACGCGTGGCTTAGCTGGTTCGAAAAGGTGGGGTTGCGAACCCTTCAGAGTGATGAGGAACCTGTGACGGAAGGGCGGCTCCCGGGGCGAGTTCGCCATTGACGATCTGCTGGCGGAGCTGGTCCGCGATCGCGAGGTACAGGGCGCCTGACTGATCCACGACTACAGCTTGACGCGGGCTACCTTGCCCATCAAGCAGGGCGGCTCGGGCGGAAGCGAAGGTGTCACAGTCGTACCCACTGTGCGAGCAGCCCCCAGCATGAACAAGACCCCGGCACTGCGAAGGGTGCCGGGGTCCTGGGAGCGAAGGTGCTCAGGCGTCGAAGACACCGATGTTCACGCGGCCGATGAATGAGCGCCACTGGGCAGGGGTGAACGCCAGGGCTGGGCCGGAGGGGTCCTTGCTGTCGCGGACGGCGACCAGACCGGGAATGTTCGTCGCGACCTCGACGCATGCGTCTCCGCTGTTGCTGAGGCTGCTCTTGCGGAACTGGGCGGCGGACAGGTCCGGGGGGAACATGGGCTACTCCTTCATGGCCTGGGCGATCATCACCTCTGATGCGTCAGGGGTGAGCGCTTCTTCGCAAATACGCTCGAATGACACTTTATAGCGTTTTACGTGATCCGGGTTGTCGACGTAGACGTCTCCGACTGTTCCTGCTATGTAGGCGACATCGTCGGCCGGGTTGGGGTATTCCAGGATGATGTATGCGCCGTCCATGCCTGCGTGGATGCCTGCGGTGAAGGGGAGGACCTGGACGGTCACGTTGGGTTTGCGGGCTGCGATCAGCAGGGTTCGCAGTTGTTCGCGCATCACTTCTTGGCCGCCGATCGGGCGGTGAAGGACCGCCTCATCCAGTACGGCGTGCAGCGTTGGTGGGTTCGGGCGTCCGAGTAGCGTTCGTCGTGCCATCCGAGCCATGACGCGGCGGTGCACTTGTTCGGCGTCGCCGTCTCTGAGCCCGGCGCTGATGACCTCGCGTGCGTAGTCTTCGGTTTGGAGTAGGCCTGGAACGAGTTGGACACCCCATTCCTTGATGACGTGTGCTTCGTCTTCGAGACCGACGTATGACCCGGCGAATACGTCTGAGTAGGCCGTCCACCAGCCGCGACGTGTGCCGTCTTGTGCCAGTTGGATGAGTGCTGCGCGTACTGGAACGGTGACGCCGTAGACGTCACAGATGGTGATCACGTCTTGTTCTGTGAGCTTTGCGACTCCTGTTTCCAGTCGGTTGAGTCTGCTCTTTGACCAGGACAGGTGTGCTGCTGCTTCGGTGGTTGTCCATCCGGCAGTTTCCCGGAGGGCTCGGATCTCGCGAGCCAGCCTGCGCTGCCTGACGGTGTTCTGCATGGACTCAGTGTGCCCCACGTGCGGTCGCCTTCTTTCTTGAGAGTGAAGACCTCTGGGATATCCCATTGAGATATTGGGATTTCCCATCCATCATGGGGATGGCTCTCCTAGGGTGTTGTGTGTCGGGGAGCGACGTGGTTCCCGAGGCAAGTGCCCTGAATGGAAACGGACCTGCCCGGCGGTTGCGTCGCCGGGACAGGTCCTTGATCAGGAAGGTGTCTCCTGACGTGAGTAAGAGTAGTGCCCGGGACTCCAGCCCGGACACGTCGATCCGGGACGGCTGTGGCTGCTTCGCCGACGCTGTGCCTCTGCCAATGGGATGCGCCCGTTGCGGGCACTCGCCGTATGCCCACGGCTGTTCGCGCCAGGACGGGCACGATTATGTGCAGCCGTCCGGGGTGCTGATGAACGCCCGTCTTCAGGCCCGTCGCGCGTACGGCCCGCAGGTTCTTCCCGCGCCTCGGCCTCCGGGGGAGGCGGCGCCCGCTGAGGTGATCCCGTTGGTACCCGCCCAGCGGCGGCCCGATCCTGAGCCTGGGCCGGAGGCGCCCGCGATGGTTCCGGCCGCGAAGGCCGTACCGGCTGGTGGTGGGGAGCCGGTTCCTGTGGATGAGCCGGGTGCGGTTCCGGAGGCTGTGCCGGTACGGCCTGTGCTGCCTCGGCGGGTTCGGCGTCCGTTCTCCACGGTTCCTCGGGCGGGGGTCATCTGGACTCGCGTGCGTCAGCCCAACCACCACGGCGTACGGCCTACGAGCGGCAGACCGTACCGGCGTGGCGGCCGATGCCGCGTTCCCCATGGTCGTACGGCCTGTCGGCCGGTTCGGGTTTCGGCTGTTCCTTGTCCCGTAGAGCGGGCCCGTCTGGTGAACGTCCTGGCCAGGCATGCCTCTGGTCGGATCTTGGAGGTCCCGGTCATGCAGCACCCCACCCCCAGTCGTCCGGTGATCCCGGGTTGGCGGTTGATCATCAGTGACGCAGGCCGGTTCTGGGCCTTCCGCAGCCACGTCTTCCCCTTCGCCGCCGTACGGGCCGGGGCCGAGTCGGCGGTGGACGCCGACACCTTCGAGGAGATCCAGGCCCTCGTCGCCGAGCAGGAGAAGACCGCCGCCTTGGTTGAGGAGGTCACCTCATGACGGGACGACACCGGGACGGCCAGCCGTACGAGGCGGTGTATCGGCGGGTGTGGGACGGCCCCGCGCGGGCGGAGGCCGAGCGGATCGACCTGGCGTGGGCGGAGTGGACCGTGCTCTACAGCCTGGGGCGACGCAGCTTCTACGCCGTGGCCGCCTGGGACGGGCCGCGACCGGTCATCGTCGAAGACCCCACGGGCAACGGGCTGGAGGAGCGGATGCGGGAGGCCGAGATGATCAAGGCCGTTCGGATCGCGCCGCCTTCGTTGGCTCCGAGGGGGCGTCAGGTTCGGGAGGGGGCCTCCCACGGGGCCGGTCGTGTGCCCGCCGGGGTGCGCAACGCGCGGGTCGCTGCGGAGCCCGGTGAGGAAGCGGCGCCCGCCGGAGGGCGTTCGCCGGGCGGGAGGGCGGCATGATGCCGATGGCCTGGGCTTCTCGTCAAGTTTCTGAGCTTTCTGATCGAACCGGTAACTCCGTGCAGACGGCTCACCCGGGCTGGTTGGTTTTCCACAACTCGACGACCGGGCTGTGGAGCGCCTACCGGGGCACCCTGTCCGGCAGGCCGTACCTCAATGACGTGCTGCTGGTGCGGGCCGAGTCGGTTGAGGAACTGGACCGCAAGCTGGCCGCTCAGGTGCTCTTGATGGTGCCGCCGAGTATCCAGGCCGTCGCCGTCGCCCGCGCTCTTCGGACCCGGACCACCCGGATCGTACGCCCTGGTCAGGCCATCGCGCCTGGTCGGCCTACGGCGTTGCGCAGGCTGCTGCGCTCCCCATAGCCGGTACGGCGGCTCGCCGTACCCCTTGAGCGTGCGGTCCAGGGATGAGGGACCTGGACCGCACACGACTCCGGCAAGCCGGTACGGCGGGTGGGAAGGCTCACGGCCCGCCGTACCTCCTCAAACGTGCGGCTCAGGTGGGAGGGACCTGGGCCGCACACCCTCGCGAGACGGCTTCCGCGCACGCCGGGACATGGCAGGGCGTGCTGGGGAAGGAGGGAGCCGTCTGGCGCACCGGTCTTCCCTCGTGGAAGGCCGGTCCTCCTCCAGGGTGCCCGGCCGTCGTGCTCCCCGGCTCGGGGCCGGGCACCCGCTCCCTCACCCCCGACAAAGTCATGAACCCCGGACCCCCACTGAGCCTCACAACCCAAGCGATCAGAAGCCCAGCCCGCACACCCTCCGCCACTGAAGGAGAAGCTCCTTGTCCCCCCTCAAGGCCGTCGCACCGGATGGCACCTTCACCACCGGCCCCGACACCACAGAACGCCTCCTCACCCCCGGCGAGGTGGCCCGCGTCTTCGGGGTCGACCCCAAGACCGTCAACCGGTGGGCGCTCACCGGGCGCATCCCCTCGGTCAGGACCCCCAGCAACCAACGCCGCTACCGCCAGAGCGACATCGACGCCCTTCTCAACCCCTCCCCCTGACGGCCGTTCAGGAGGCCGGGATCGATGAAGGGCGAACAGAGGAACCAGCTGGGCCGCCCCGTGAACGTCGCCGAAACAGTCTCCCCGCCCGGTCGAGGCCGGGCGGGGAACCCGTCAGCGCGGGCCCAGGTTGATCGAGCCGAACACGTCGCCGGCCTGGATGACCGTCCCGTGGATCGTGGCGTCGCCGCCGATGGTGTTGGAGACGTCGTGGCTCTGCCGTACGACCTTGGCCGTCTCCTGTGCCCAGGCGGCCAGCTCGTCGGCGAAGGCGGGGTCGGCCGTGGCGCGGTCGATGAGGATGCCGGTGATCTCCTCGGCCTGCCCGGTGGTGCCGCCGGGGGCCGCCTCAAGGGCGGCGACCTCGCCGGAGTCGCCGCCGAAGCGGTTCCTGGCCAGGGTGACCAGCGAGGTCCAGGCGCTCTTGCCTACCTCACCCGCCGCGCCACCGACGAGGGCGGTGACGATCGCGGTGAGTACGGTTGGGTCCATGACGGCGCTCCTGTGCTCTGATCGGCTGCCCGCGGGCGGGATGCCGCCCGCGGATCGATCATGGCCGAAGTCGGGAGCGTCAGGGAATGGGTTTGTCGGGATCGCGGAGTTCGGCCAGCAACTCGTCCCGGTCGGCCAGCAGGTTCGCCAGGATCCTGCGGGTGGCCACCATCAGGTCGGCCAGGTCGGGGGTCGAGAGCGCGTACACGACGGTCGCCCCGTCACGGGTGGCGTTCACGATCCCGGCGCGGCGCAGTACGGCCAGCTGTTGGGACAGGTTGGAGGCCTCGATGTCGAGTTCGACCAGGAGGTCACGGACGGGCAGCGGGCCGCGTTGCAGCAGCTCCAGAACCCGGATGCGGAGCGGGTGCCCCAGCGTGCGGAAGAGGTCGGCCTTGACCTGGTAGAGCGGCGCGGGCATGATCAGGACGCCCCGTCGGCGTGTGCCCGCGGCCTGGCCGCGAACGCGTTGACGCCGCCCACTTCTCGTGGACCGATGACCTCCTGCTGGATCCAATCGAGGAACACAAGACACTTATAATCTGGCAAATTGCATAATTGTTCAAATCGTCAGGTTTCTAGGTAGGATGAGGCCGTGTTCTGTTCCCCAACGCCGCTCGGCAGACCCGATCCCGGTCGATACGAGGATGGGGTAGGGCGTCGCTGGGTACAGGTACCGGCGAACACAGCCTGACCTGCCGCGCCAGGCTGGATTCGCCGGCGACGCGACGGTGACAGTAGGTCAGCACGGCCGTGTGAGGGAGTACAGCCAATGGGGCGGGGTCGAGCCAAGGCGAAGCAGACGAAGGTGGCGCGCGAGCTGAAGTACAGCAGCCACGGGATTGACTTCAACCGGCTGCGTGAGGAACTCAGCGCGACCGGGGGCTCTGCGAAGGAGGACCGGACGGAAGAGCCCGTGGAGGAGCTTCCCAACCGGTAGGTTCCCGCGCCGGATCGCCGAGCCGTACGGTGCCGGTGAAGCCACACGAGGTCTTACCGCGTTGGCGCAGCCGTACGACACGAACGAGACCGTGTGGCGCGACGGAGCCTTATATGACCGGCCGCCGGAGTCCGGCGGCCGGTCCTTCGGATTCCGTGGGGTCAGGGGGTCATCGGGAAGAGGCCTCCGACCAGCAGCGCGCCGATCGCGATCGTCAGCGCGTACGTCTCAAGCGGGACGAGGTCACGTTCCCCCGAGTGCGTACGGCTGCCCGCGAACAGCGCGAAGAAGCACCGCATCACGGTCATGCCGTTGACGCCGACGGCTCCGGCCAGCGCGAGCCAGACGACCGGTGACCCGGTGACCGACCCGTGGATCAGCAGGTGGCCGCCCACGAACCCCAGGGAGAGCGGGAAGCCGACCGTGGCGAGCCCGCACAGCAGGAACGCCACGGCCAGCCGGGGGGTCCTGGCGAAGTTCCCGCTCGGCGCGCGCAGCGACAGCGTGCCGCGCCGCGCCTCAAGGGCGGCCAGCGTCATGGCGAGCCCGGAGACGGCCAGCGCGGAGGCCTCCCAGGTCAGCACCGCCCCGGAGACCGCCTCCGGCGAACCGCCGAGCCCGCACGTCACCAGCCCGGTCTGGCTCATCGTCAGGAAGGCCAGCGCGCGCCTCGCCTCTCCCTGGACCACCCCGAACAGCGCGGCCACGACGGCGGTCGCGCCGCCGAGCAGCGCCACGTCGTGGGCGAGCGGAACCGGCAGGTCGAGCTGGGCGAGCAGGCCGAGGGGCGCGGTGTGGAAGACGACCACGACCCCCAGCGGGACCCGCTCGACGAAGCGGGGATACCAGCTGTGCAGCGGGACGACCGCGAACCTGGCCATGATCGCGAGCACCACGAGGACGCCGCCCGCCGTCCGCCAGCCGGCGGCCGACAACGCGGTGCCCACCCCGAAGAGCAGGACGCCGGGCAGGTGGTAGGCGGCGAAGAGCCGGTCGAGCCGGTCGCCGCCCCGGCTTCCCTCGCCGCCGCGCAACCCGGCCCACACCAGCCAGGCCGACAGAGCCCACAGCACGACGTCGACCGCCTGGTGCCGTACGGCCACGAAGCCGCAGGAGACCGCGAGCAGCCGCAGGATCCTGGCCAGCGTCGCGGGCGGGTGGGAGGCCAGCGGGCTCATCGCGACGACCAGCAGGCCCGCCGCGCACGTCGCGACGACGACGAGCCTGGTCGTGCCCTCCGGCAGCGCGGCGTGTTCGCCGGAGAGGAACGGGACGAACCCTCCCGACCAGGGCAGTACGACGGACAGCGCCGTCGCGGCCGACGCGCAGGTCACCGCGGTACGGCGGGCGGCCTGCCGGTCGGCCACCCGGGCGACGACCACGGAGGACACCAGGAACAGCACCGCGACCAGCGAGGGGACAAAGGTGATCATGACGTGCGCCCCTCTCTCACGGGAACGGTGGTGTCACCGGCGCTCAGCAGCCGCGCCCACCGGTCGTCCAGCGACTCGGCCCGCCTGACCAGGCGTGCCAGTCCGCCGACCAGGTGGTCGCGCAGCCACGCGTCGAAGTAGCCGCGTTCGAGCGCGTAGCGGTACAGCCACGCCCGTGGGCCCGCCGGGACGAGCCGGTCCAGGTGCCTTCCCGTCGGCGGCAGCGGCGCGCCCAGCGCCTGTTCGAGGTGGTGGTGGTCGTGGATCAGGCTCGGCGAGCGCAGGATCTGGGCGGTGCGCAAAGCGGCGTGCGCGACCAGGTGCGCCAGCGCGAGGTACCGCAGCCCGAACCCGACCTCGACCAGGACCACCCCGATCTGGGTCATCGAGGCGTAGGCCAGTGTGCTCTTGATGTCGGTCTGGGTACGGCCGACCAGGGTGGCGTGCACGGCGGTCAGCGCGCCGACCACCACGATCGCCGCCCGCACCCCCGGCGCCCCCGACCAGGCCGACTCGGTGCGCAGCAGGAGGTACGGCCCCATGCTGACGGAGATCGCGCCGTAGAAGACGGCGCTCGACGGCGTCGGCCCCTCCATGGCGCGGGGCAGCCAGCCGCCGAGCGGGACCTGGGCGGCCTTGCCCATCGAGGCCCACAGCAACGCCAGGCCGACCACGAGCGCGTCCCCGCTCGACGTGGGGGGCGAGAAGAGCGCCCACCCGCCGCCGTCGACCCCGGCCACGCTCGACGAGCCGGTGGCGTGGTGCAGCCACACCACCGCGACCAGCAGGCCCACGTCACACGCCCGGTAGACGAGGAAGGCCCGCAGACCGTGCTCGACCGGCCTCCTGCGCTCGTGGAAGAACGCGATCAGCAACGCCGAGGACAGCCCGGCCAGCTCCCAGCCGACGAGGGACAGTTCGAGGGCGCCCGCGAGGGCCACCAGCTCGACGCCCGCGCCGAACAGCGTCAGCAGCATGTAGAAGCGCAGGTAGCCGGGCTCCCGGTGCAGGTAGCGCCGGGAGAAGACACCGATCAGGCCGCACAGCAGCGCGGCCAGGATCGCGAAGGGCAGCGAGAGCCGGTCGCCGACGAGCAGCAGGTGGAACTCCGACTCCCCGCTGCCGAACCAGGTGCCGACGGGCGCCGTCACCAACGTCCGCCCCTCGCCGACCATGACGCAGGCCAGCGTCAGCGCGGCGGCCGTCGCCAGCCCGAAGGCCAGCGCGACGGCCGCCGAGACGGCCCGCTCGACCCGCCGCCGCCCCTGCCAGGCGAACACCGCCATCAGGGCGAACGCCCCGAGCGGGAACCCGGCGACCGAGAGCAGCAGAAACCGCTGGAGGGTGTCGTTCACGACGCCTCCTCCCCGACGAGCTCCGGGGAGACCCGCTCCCCGGACCCCGTGCCGAGGGAGGCCGTCACGTGGGCGAACCCCAGGTGCTCCCGCCTGCCCGCGTAGAACTGCGCCGAGCGGTGCACCGTGGGGAGGGCCTCCCCCTCGGGGACGTACGGCACGAAGCCGCCCCGCTCGAAGACGTGCATCGCGTCCGACGACGGGCTCCACGCGACGAGCTGGATCCACCCCTTGGTCACGAGCCGCTCCAGTACGGCGTGCGCCCCCACGATCGCGGCCAGCCGCTCGGGCTCGGTCTCGACGACGAGCAGCAGCCGTACCGGCTCGTGGATCTCGACCATCTGCCAGGGCAGGCCCGTGCGCAGGTCGGAGGCGTGACCGTCCATGACGCCGAGCAGGCCGACGATGTTGTGCGGCAGCTTCGTGCCGCACCCGTACCCCGCCGGGTCGACGTAGCTGAAGTAGTACTCCAGGTTGATGCCCGCGCAGACCGGTCCCGCCGCGAGCAGCAGGTTCGTCAGCAGGTCCCCCGACGGGTCGCCCTCCGGGTCGTAGGAGACGAGGAAGGCCCGCCGGTCGAGGAAGAGCCCCCGGGTGCGCGACCTGCGCCCGACGACGCCGATCGCGTTCGTGGCGTGGCCGTACTCGGGCCTGGGCTGGCCCAGGTCGACGGTGTGACTCTCGACGTGGGCCAGCGCCGCGTCGAGTGGCAGGTCGAGGGGGGCCGACTCGAACCTGCGGCAGCGTTCGTGCGCGTCCAGGACGCACGCCCGCGCCATGATCCGCTTCGCCTCCTCGACCGCGTGTCTCGACCGCTCGGGGACGAGGTCCTCGTCGTAGTAGGTCATGGAGTCGTCGCAGGTGTTGTGGTACGCCCCGACGAACCAGGTGCCGTCCGGGATGTCCAGGCCCAGGTCACGCAGCCCGGCGCGCACTCCCGGGTGGTTGGCCATCGCCGCGAACGCGCGCGCGTTGGGGCCGCCGCGCCCGCCGCCGGTCGCCCCGCAGTCGTGCGCCGACTCGTGCGGGTTGTTGAGGCTGGAGGAGCCGTGGCCGACGATCAGCACGACGGGCGCCAGTTCACGGCCGAGCCCGGTCGTCCGCAGGGCGGAGGAGACGACCTGCACCATCTCCGGCACGGAGTACCCCCGCCGCAGGCCGTCCTCGGTCTCCACGGCGCCGGGGGCCCGCTCGATCGCCAGCCTGGTCACGGCCCCGCCGCCGGGGTCGTGGTCCAGGCGCCGGGACCAGCGGTGGAACCGGCGCGGGAACAGGCAGCGGCCGACCAGCGTGACGACCTGGGTCGCCCCGAGGCCGAGGGAGATCACGCTGCCGCGCGCCAGGGTCCTGCTGCCCACGGCCAGGCCCAGGCTCAGCCCGCCCCGGCCGTGCCGTGAACCCGGCTGCCGTGGCGTGCGGGATACCGTACGGGACTCTGCGGGTTCCTCGACGACCAGGTGCGTCGGGGTGACGACGACCGGGCACAGCGGGCGCGGGCGCACCTCGCCCGTCCCGAGGTAGGTCATGGCCACTCCGAAGAAACCGGCGTAGCCGTAGGTCCTGGCCTGCGGGAAGTGCTCCTCAAGGTGTCTGCGCAGCGACTCCTCCCGCTCGTCGATGCAGAACACGGCCTGCATCGTGACGGGCGGTGCCTCGGCTCCGGCCGTGAACCGCCGGTGGGCGTCGAGCGCGTCGAGCGCCCCGACCCGGTGCCGCCGTTCGTAGGCCAGGTGCAGCAGACGGCGCCGTTCGGTCTCGTCGCAGGCGACGACCGCCCCGAGCCAGGCGGCGGCGTGCTCCGGCCTGGCGAGGACCGTGACGTCCACGGGCATCAGCTGTGCCAGGACGAACGCCTCGTAGACCAGTTCGAGGCCGGGCCGTACCGTCGTCCGGTCGGCCGTGGCGGGCCCGCCGGGGTGGTTCCGCATGACGTGCCGTGCGGCCTGGACGTCCAGGACGAGCTGGACGGCCAGGTAGTCGAGCAGCCGTGCCGCACGCGCCTCGACCGGCGCCAGGTCGGGCCGGTGCTCGAACTGACGCATCATGCCCGCCCAGCCGCGCAGCGACAGCAGCGTCGTCTCGATCGCGGCGCCCCGGGCCTCCTCGGGTACGGCCAGCTCGTCCAGGGCCCAGACGACCGTCCGCTCGGCCGTCCAGCCCTCGGCCTCCTGCCGTCTCAGCTCGGTGCCGAGACCCCGCAGGAACCGGTCGGGCGGGCCGCCGGCCTGGCCGTACAGGCGGCGGAAGGCGCGCAGGAAGCCCAGTTCGCGCTCGGGCATCGGCCAGTAGGCGATTCCCTGGTCGAGGAAGGCCGCCGACAGCCGGATCAGCAGCGGGTGCACCAGTTCGTCGGTGTCGGTCCCGGTCTCGGCGAGGATCCGGTCCCGCCCGCGCGCCGGGGGAGCGCCCGCGCCGGGCACCGTCGGAGCCGCCGCGGCCAAGCCGTTCCACAGGGTGTCGAGAAGCCGCGCCTGCGAGGCCCGCGCAGTCTGTTCGGGCGTCGTGGTCCAGTCGCGGCCGGCCTGTGCGAGCAGCTCGGCGCGTCGCCGGGGGTCGAGAAGGTCGCTGAGGCGGGTTCGGGCGTCGGTCTCCAGGAGCAGCCAGTCGAGCGCGGCGCCGCTGGGGATCTCGAACAGGTTCCGCAGCCGCAGGGCGAGGAAGCGCGCCCGCGTCGGCCCGCCCGGCACGATCGGGGCACCGCCGGGTGCCTCGGCCTCGGCGACCGCGTCGATGTCCGAGGGACGGATCCGTCCGGAGCCGACGTGGTCCCGGAAGGCCGCCTCACTCTGGAACGGCTCGGTGCCGAACACCCGCGCCGCGCTGACGACGGCCTCGTCGAAGGGCAGGTGCTCGAAGGCGTGCAGGGTGTTGTGGTGGACGAACGTCTGCAACGGAGCCTGTTCGGGCAGCAGCCTCGCCGCCCGTTCGACCAGCTCGGTGACGTCCGTGACGCGGTCCCCACGTCCGGGGGCCGCGGCGATGTCCAGATGGGTCATGCTCGCCTCCGGCGTCTGGTCGCCTGCGGGTGGGAGGAGACGGGGACGAGCCCGTCGAGCCCGCGCAGGGTGAGGGTGGCCCGCCACTCACGTGACATCGTGGCCAGCCCGGAAAGGAAGGTGTGGTCGACGAGCGTCGCGTCCGTCACGTCGACGACGACCTCGGTGACGCCGCCGTCCCCCGTGTCGTCCTTGGTGGCCCCGTTGACCGTACGGCGCAGCGGCAGCAGGGCGGTGAAGACGGCGGCTGCGGGGACGCGGACGTTCAGCACGCTCCCCGAACGGACGGCCACGGCGCGGGGCCGCAGGAAGGCCACCGGCGGCACCCCGCGGACCAGGTGCAGCACGATCTTCAGGGCGAGACCGGCCGCGACGCCCATGAGCAGGTCGGTGGCGAGCGTGACGAACATGGTGGTCAGGAACAGGGCGAGCTGGTCGAGGCCGACCTCGCGGGCGTGGGCGAACTCTCGGGGGGAGGCGAGCCTGGTGCCGGTGTAGACGAGCATGGCGGCCAGCACCGCCAGCGGGATGGTCTGCAGCAGGCCCGGCGCCAGGGCGACGAACAGCAGCAGGAAGACGCCGTGGAAGAAGTTGGACCCCCGGGAGACGGCGCCCGCGTCGATGTTGGCCCGGCTGCGGACGATCTCCGAGATCATCGGCAGGCCGCCGATCAGCGCGGAGACGAGGTTGCCGCCGCCGAGGGCGAGCAGGTCGCGGTTGAGGTCGGAGGAACGCCTCTCGGGGTCCATGGAGTCGACCGCCAGCACGGTCAGCGTCGACTCGATGGTGCCGATCAGGGCGAACATCACCACGTACTTCAGCGACGTCCCGCTGAGGATCACCGAGAAGTCGGGGAAGGCCACGGCGTCGAGCAGGGTGCCGGGGAGCCGGACGAGGAACTCGGGGCCGAGGTGGTAGGTCGTGGTCATGAACCGGTAGTCGTGCGGGACGCCGACGTGGAACCACAGCGCGACCGGCACGGTCACGGCGAGCACGACCAGCGGCGCGGGTACGGCCCTGGCCCACCTGGCCCTGATCAGCGGCATGCCGAACATGATCAGCAGGCCGAGCGCGCCGAGCAGCAGGACGCGGGGGTTGGCACTGGCGACGCTGTGCGGGATCTCCGCGATCAGGCCGAGGGTCTCCTTGCTCTCCGGCTTGACGCCGAGCGCGACGTGGGCCTGCTTGGAGATGATGATGATCCCGATCGCGGCGAGCATGCCGTGCACGACCGAGGGGGACATGGCGATGCCGACGGTGGCCACCCGGCACAGCGCGAAGGCGATCTGGACGACCGCGGCGACGACGCCGACGGCCAGCGCCCGCCGGTAGCCGACCGCGAGGTCGCCTCCGCCGAGTTCCTGGACCGCGCCGAGCGCGATCACGATCAGGCCCGCGGCGGGGCCCTTGATGGTCAGGGGCGCGCTGCCGAGCAGGCTGACCAGCACGCCGCCGACGATCGCCGTCAGGACACCGGCGACCGGCGGGAACCCGCTGGCCAGCGCGATCCCCAGGCAGAGCGGGAGTGCGATGAGAAAGACCAGGAAGCCGGACTTGACGTCGGCCGTCTGGAAGGCGCCGCGGCGGGGCGCGGTGGCTAAGTCGTCATGGGCCTTCAGGCCGTGCTGTTCTGACGTCACTGAGATCCTCACAAGGGCGTGGGCGGTCTGCTCCGGCCGTGTTCGGCCGGAGGTCGTGCGCACGGGAAACGCCTGCTCGCAGGCGTCCTGGGCGCACGGGGGGACCGCGGGCCACGCTCGTTTCGAGGATCGTCTCCGACGGCCGCTCCTGGTGGATCGCGACGGTGACGTCGCGTACCGGAGAACGGGAGTCGGTGGTCTCACTGTCGGTGAAGTCGTCCTTGACCTCACGCGAGTCGTTGCCGAAGGTGTCGTGCTCGTCGCCGAAGGCGGTGGCGACCGGGGAATCGAGGCTTCCCATGGCCGTCCCGCTGATCGGGCCTCGCACCGGGGTCGGTGGGACGGCCCTGGTGCGGTCGAGCTCTTCGTGGTGGTGGTGATGGCGCGTGTCCGCGCAGGCCACGGAAAAGGCCCTGGCCGGGGCGATCGTCTCGACCCATGACGTCATCGCCATCACGACCGCGAGCGCCGCCCCCACCGCACGGAGCAGTTTCCGCCCATGCCGGGATGATGCCCTGACAAAAGGGGCATTCGGCCGGTCGAGGGATGGCGGGGTCACTTTGGCTCCGGGCCACGATATGGGTCGGGATGAAGCCTCATGATTGATCCAGAAAAGGATTAAATCGGTCAAGACCTACGAAGAGTGGTTGTTCACTCTCCATCCGTGGCTTCGCGGCGCACGCGACCGTACTCTAGCTGCGATGATCTGCCGGTTACCGGAAATTCTCCCGGTCAATGTCACTATGACTTTCTGTAAACGCCGCAGGTCGTGAACAGGGAAACGTTACCAAAGCGTTATCGGAAGGGCTGCGGGATCGCTGTTTTCTCTACACGGATATCGGCATTCGCTGTGATGCCCGGCTATAACCCAAATACCTAACATCGTCTTTTCTATACGATGAATGCCGTAATTTCGTGTGCCATAACGCGTTTCCCTAACATGGGAAGAATGTTGGGTTCCTTATAGGGAACGCGCCGGTCGTTCTCCGGCGCGCGGCCGTCCGGTGCGCGTCCGGAGACGGGGACGCCGGGCCCGACGAATCCTCAACGAATCCTCAACGCCCCCCGGCCTACGGTGCCCGTGTCATTCCGCTTCCGACAAGGAGAGCCGAACATGCGCGCACCAAGCTCCTCTCTGAGAGTGACCGCCGTGGCGGCCGTCGCGGCGGCCGGGCTGCTCACGGCGGTCGGCCCGGCGAACGCGGCCCAGGCGCGGGTCCCTCAGGCGCCCACCGCGGTGGCCGCCTCCGACTGCGGTGGAACGATCACCCACAAGGACACGCACAGGTACGGCAGGCACACCCGTACCTACCGGATCACCTGGGCGAACTGCGGCTCCCGCACCTCACGCAAGAAGGTCGACATCCGCTGGGCCCGTGACCTGCCCTGCAAGACCATCCCGGGGGGCTCCACGGTGACGTGGACCGCCACGTACCCCATCAGGGCCTTCGCGCCGTACCCGCGGTCGATCAAGAACTGCTGACCACGACGGCACACCGCCCGGCCGGAGTCCCAGGGGCGTCTCCGGCCGGGCCCCGCGTTCTCGCCGAGCCGTACGGCTCAGGCGGGGAAGGCGACGGCCTTGCCGATCAGGTCGGCGTAGCCGTTCTCCAGATCCTCAGGGAGCTTGTCCACAGGGAAGAAACGCAGGGCGCTGTGCTCCTCACTGACCTGGAGCGGGGCGGAGCCGTCGACCGTGGCGCGCACCGCCACGATGAGCACCTTCGACTTCCCGATGCTCATGATCTCCGCGCCGACGACGGGGCCGACGACCACGTCGAGGCCGCTCTCCTCGCGGACCTCGCGCCTGACGACCTCGGCCAGGGTGTTGTCCTCCCTGTCCGGCCACCCGCCGGGGAGCTCCCATTTGTCCCGGGGGTTCCGGCAGAGCAGGACACCGCCGTCCACCAGCACCACGGCCTTGATCGAGGCGTGCATGAAGTACCAGCCGGTCTCGGCGTCGATCACGGGACGGTCCTTTCGACGGTGACGGTGTGGATCTTCCACCTCATCACCGATACCGGGGGAGATCCACCCTCCGCCATCGCGGCCCGGCACGGCCTCACGAAAGTCGGCCGACGCGGCCGGGCCGGTGGCGTTCAGCCCTGACGGTCGTACGGCGGTGACGACGGGACGGCGCGGCCGGCGGTGCTAATCCGTGTCGTCGGCCGGGGTGTCGAAGAGGGTCGGTGCCTCCCGCTCGCCGGGGGAGAACAGGCGGATCACGCCGTACTCGCCGTCGAACCCCGGCTCCCTGATGACCTCGCCCCGGCGCAGCCTGCCGATCGCCTCCCCGAGCCTGGGGAGCCGGGCCTCCAGGTCGCCGACCGGCACCTCCTGGAGGATCCGCAGTTCGGGGCCGAGGGCGGCGACCAGCCGGTCGGCCTCCCCGGCGACCTTCTTGCTGCCCGGCCCGACACCCAGGATCTCGCCCACGATCTCCGGCAGCGGGACGAGCTCCTCGGAGACGGAGACGTCGCCCGCGGGCCGTACGCCCTCGGAACGGTCGGCCAGGTCCTCGACGCGGCTCAGCACGCCGACCGTGAGCGGTTTGCCGCACACCGGGCAGATCCCGCCGAGGCGGCGCGTCTCCTCGGGCTCCAACCTGACGCCGCACTTACGGTGCCCGTCCAGGTGGTAGCGGCCCTCCTCGGGGAAGAACTCGACCGTCCCCTCGTAGCCCGCGCCGGTCCGCAGCGCGTCCAGCACCGCGAAGTAGTCGAGATCGGTGTCGAGCACCGTGGTCTCCCGGCCGATCCTGGGCGGCGAGTGCGCGTCCGAGTAGCTGACCAGGCGGTAGCCGTCCAACATGGAGACCCGCCGGTTCATCTCCGGGTCGCTCGACAGGCCGGTCTCCAGCGCGAAGATGTGCCCGGACAGGTCGCCGTAGCACTCCTCGACCGTGTCGAACCCCGATTTGGAGCCGAAGACCCCGAACCACGGCGTCCAGACGTGGGCCGGGACCAGGTAGGACCCCTCGCCGCTGTTCAGGGCGATCTCCAGCAGGTCGCGGGAGTCGAGCCCGAGCGTCGGCCTGCCGTCGGCGCCCAGGTCGCCGACCTTGCCCAGCTCACGGTTGAACGTCTCGGCCGCCTCGAAGCCCGGCACGTTGACCAGGTGGTGGAGCTTGCGGGTACGGCCGCCACGCCGGTAGACCGTGGACACCTCGACGGTGAGCATGAACCGCACCGGGGCCGAGGCGACCGAGGACGGCAGCGTCCTGGCGACCTCCCGGTCGAGGTCGTCACGCAGCCGGAACAGACCCGGCTCGGCGGGTACGAGCCCCTCGCGCAGCAGCGCGAACCAGGACGGATGCGTGAAGTCGCCCGTCCCCATCAGCGTGACACCCTTGTGCCGCGCCCACCTGGTCAGATGCGCCAGGTCGCTGTCCCTGCTGCACGCCCGTGAGTACTTCGAGTGGATGTGCAGATCCGCATGGAAGCGCATTCCAGACACTTTTCCATGGAAAGGCCCCGCTAATCCGTGCGGGGGTGGTGCCCGGAGGGAAGATCCGCCGCCAGTTCCGCCAGGTGTACGGCCCGCACCTTCGATCCCCTGCGGCGGAGTCCCTGGTCGAGCTGGCGGTAGCAGCCGGGGTTGACCACGGCCACGTAGTCCACCCCGGCCGCCTCGATCTCGTCGAGTTTGGCGTCCAGGACCTTGCGGCTGTCCTCGGGCCTGACCAGGGCGTAGCTGCCGGCCGCCCCGCAGCAGGTCCCGGCGGAGGGCAGCTCGACGTACTCGCCGATCCGGCCCAGCAGCTCCCTGGGCTCACGCCAGACCCCCAGGCCGTTGCGCAGGTGACAGGAGTCCTGCAACGCGATGCGTATCCCCGGCCTCGACGGCTTCTCAGGCGTGCCATCCGTTCCGGTACGGCCCGCGGAAGTGCGGCCCGCAGAAGTGCGGCCCGCAGAAGTGCGGCCCGCAGAAGTACGGTCCGCGGAAGGACGGCCCGTGCTCGGTTCGGGGGTCGTCTCGGAGGTGGCGGTCAGGTACTCGGAGATCTCCCTGACCCTGTCCCTGCCGAGCACGTCGGCGAGGTGGGCCGCGCAGCCGCCCGAGGTGGTGACGATCACCCCGGGCAGTCGTTCACCCAGTTCGACGGCCAGTTCCCGGCCCCTGGCCGAGTCGCCGTTGTGCGCGTGCAGCGCTCCGCAGCACCCCTGCGAGGCCGGGGCGGAGAGCTCGGGCAGAAGGGCGCGGGCGGCCCTGCTCACCTGGGGATACAGGGCCCGTTCGAAGCAGCCGAGCATCAGGTGGGGCCCCTCGGGTGAGGGCCTGGTCCGGGCGTGGCGGCGGAACAGGCCGAGCAGCCACACCCTCAGGCGCGAGTTCACCGCGAACGTCAGCAGCCTGACGATCAGCGGACGTCCCGGCCCCCGCCACTGGTGGTCGCGCCACTCCTCAAGGAGCGCGCCGTACTCGACCCCCGCGGGACAGACGGTCTCGCAGGCCCGGCAGCCGAGGCAGAAGCTCGACTCCTCCTGAAGGCGCAGGTCGTTCTCCGGCAGTGTGCCCTCCTCAAGGGCACGCATCAGGGTGATCCGGCCCCGGGGGGAGGACGTCTCGTCCTTGGTGAGCGCGTACGTCGGGCAGGCGGGCAGGCAGAAGCCGCAGGAGATGCAGCGGTCGAGCAGTTCGGGGGTGAAGACACCCCGGACCGACGGGTCAGGAGACGGTGTGGTGCTCACGGGCCGAGCCTCCCTGGTTCACGGGCTGAGCTTTCCTGAGGGGCACGGGCTGGGTTTCCGGTTCACGAGCCGAGCTTTCCCGGGTTGAGGATGCCCGCGGGGTCGAAGGCGGCCTTGATCCTGCGCAGCAGTGCCATCTGGTCCTCGCCGAGCCGTTCGGCCAGGTAGGGCAGCTTGGCCGCGCCGACGCCGTGTTCGCCGGTGATGGTGCCGCCCAGCTCCATCGCGGCGCGGAAGATGTCGGCGAAGGCGTGGTGGGCGCGTTCGGCCGCGTCGGTGTCGCCCGCGTCGATCACGCAGGTCGGGTGCAGGTTACCGTCCCCGGCGTGGCCGAAGGTCGCGATCGTGAGGCCGTGCCGTACGGCCAGGGCGTCGACGCGGGCGACCATCTCGGCGATGCGCGGCCTGGGCACGCTGGCGTCCTCAAGGATCGTGACCGAGCCGAGGCGGGAGAGCGCGGGCAGCGCGCACCGCCGCGCGGCGAGCAGCGCCTCGGACTCGGCCGCCGCGCCCGCGACGACGGCCTCCGTCGCCCCTTCGCCGAGGCAGATCTCCGCCATCCTGGCCAGGTGGTCGGCGACCGGTGCGGCGGCGCCGTCGTCGCCGAACAGCAGCAGCGCGCCCGCGTCCCGCCTGAGGCCGAGCCCGGCGTAGTCCTCGACGGCGGCGACGCACTTGGCGTCGAGGAACTCCAGCGTCGCCGGGACGATTCCCGAGCCGATGATCCGGGCCACGGCCCGTCCCGCGTCGGCCAGGGTGGCGAAGTAGGCCAGCCCGGTCCCGGTGGTCTCCGGCGCGGGGGTGAGCGCGACCGTCGCCTCGGTGATCACGCCGAGCGTGCCCTCTGAGCCGGTGAGCAGGCGGGTCAGGTCGTAGCCCGCGACGTCCTTCCACAGCCGCCCTCCGGTGCGGACGATCTCCCCGGTCGGCAGTACGGCCTCAAGCCCGAGGACGTGGTTGCGGGTCACGCCGTACTTCAGGCCGCGCAGGCCGCCGGCGCAGGTGGCGATGGTGCCGCCGACGGTCGCGACCGTCCTGCTGCCGGGGTCGGGCGCGTACAGCAGGCCGTGCGCGGCGGCGGCGTCGGCGAGTTCGGCCGAGGTGACGCCGGGCTGGACGACGGCGAGGAGTTCGTCGGCGCTGATCTCCAGGATGCGGTCGAGCCTGGTCAGGACCAGGACGATGCCGCCGCTGAGCGGGACGGTCGCCGCGCACAGGTTGGACCCGGCGCCCCTGGGGACGACCGGCACACCGTGCGCGCAGGCCAGTTTGAGCACCGCGGCGACCTCCTCGGCCGAGCCGGGGTGGACGACGGCGCCGGGCATGGCGGAGAACAGCGGGGTGGCGTCCCTGGCGTAGGCCGCCACGTCCCCGTCGGCGTCACGGACGTGGCTCGCGCCGACGATCGCGCGCAGCTCACGCAGCACGGCGGCGTCGATCCTCATGGAAGTCTCCCTCCGGTAGGGCGGGTCACATGATCGCCAGCTGGCCGCCGTCGATCACCAGCTCGGTGCCGTGGACGAACGCGGCGTCGTCGGAGGCCAGGAAGGCGTATCCGGCGGCGACCTCCTCGGGCAGTCCCGCCCGGCCGAGCGGGATGTGGTCGCGCTCGTAGGCGGAGACGAAGTCGTCGGCCAGACCGGCCGAGATCTCCGCGTTCAGCGGGGTCTGGATGTAGCCGGGGCACAGCGCGTTGACGCGGATGCCGTACCTGCCCAGCTCGACGGCCATGGTCCTGGTGAGCAGCAGCACCCCGCCCTTCGACGCGTTGTAGTGGGCGTAGTCGGCCTCGCCGCCGATCCCGTTGGTCGAGGACATGTTGACGACGACCCCGCCCGTGCCCTGCGCGACCAGGTGCCTGGCCACGGTCTGGGCGACCTGGAACATGCCGCCGAGGTTCACGGCCATGATCCGGTCCCAGTGTCGCCTGGTGATGTCGAGGAACGGCTCGCGCCAGGCGGTACCCGCGTTGTTGACCAGCACGTCGAGGCCGCCGAGGGCCGTGACGGCCGCCTCGACCAGCCGGTTCACGTCGGCCTCCGTGGCGACGTCCCCCGCCAGGCCGCCGATCTCGCCGAGCGGGGCCAGCTCGGCCACGGTCCGCTCGACCTCGTCGGCGTCGAGACCGCCGACGAAGACCCGGGACCCCTCCTGGAGGAACCTGCGGGCGGTGGCGGCGCCGATGCCGCTGCTGCCCCCGCTGATCAGCACTCTTTTCCCGGTCAGGCCGCGCATCGTCTCCCCATCTGGTCCGGTCGTACCCCGGTGGCCATCGCCCGCGTTTCTCGGCTGTACGGCGACGGCGTCAACGTAACATCTGTTCCGCGATACGGTCCATAGTTCCGCTAAGCGGAAAATAATGGCGATCTGTCGAGGATTGGGGCTTCGGACAGGTACTTGACAGCGTGATCGCCCGAATGTTCTGCTAGCGCATATTCGGAACTGCATTCTGTCATACGGAACAGGAGAGTGGCATGAGGCTCGGCACGGTGCGCGTCGGGGAGAGCCGGCTCGCCGCGGTTGAGCGCGAGGGGCACTGGTACGCGCTGGAGGTCTCGGCGAGCACACCGCTTGAGGCCGTACTCGCGTCCGGGGCCGGAAGGGTCGCCCGCCTGGCCGCCTCGGCGACCGAGCCGATCGAGGGCGCCGTCCCCGTGGCACCGCTGCGCCCCGGCAAGATCGTGGCGATCGGGCTGAACTACCTGGACCACATCCGTGAGGCCGGGATGGACAGACCCGAACGCCCGCTGATGTTCGCCAAGTTCCCGTCGAGCGTGATCGGTCCCGGCGAGGAGATCGTCGTCGACGACGAGCTGACGGAACGGGTGGACTGGGAGGTCGAGCTGGCCGCGGTCATCGGCTCCCCCCCTCAGGCACGCCGACGAGAAGGAGGCCCTGGCGGGGATCGCGGGATACACCGTGGCCAACGACGTCTCCGCCCGTGACCTGCAGTTCGCCGACGGCCAGTGGACCAGGGGCAAGAACCTCGACACCTTCTGCCCGCTCGGCCCGGTCATCGTGACCCCCGACGAGATCGACGACCCCCAGGCGCTGGCGCTCAGGACCGTCGTCAACGGGGAGACCGTCCAGGACTCGACCACCGCCGAGATGCTCTTCGGCGTCGCCGAACTGCTGGCGTACTGCTCGCGCGCCTTCACCCTCGAACCCGGCGACGTGGTGCTGACCGGCACCCCGTGGGGATGCGGCGAGTTCATGACCCCCCGCCGCTCGCTCAGGCCGGGAGACGTCGTCGAGGTGAGCGTCGAGGGCGTCGGCTCCCTGCGCAACCCCGTCGTCGGCCGCCGATGACCCTTCGGAACGATCCCGCGATCCCCCGACCCACAGGAGTTTCCATGAGACAGGCACGTCCGGCCCCAGGCGGTCCGCGGTGAGGGCCCTGGTGTTCACCGGCCCCGGCGTCGTCGAGATGCGCGAGGTGCCCGAGCCCGAGCCCGGCCCCGGTGACGTGCTGGTGCACGTGGTCACCTCCGGCATCTGCGGCAGCGAGCTGCACGGCGTCAGGACGCCGGGCTTCCGGGTGCCGCCGCTGGTGATGGGGCACGAGTTCGCGGGCCGTACCGACGAGGGGCGTCCCGTCATCGTCAACCCGATCCTGTCCTGCGGGAGGTGTGACGTGTGCGCGCTCGGCCTGCGCAACGTGTGCAGGGGGCGGCGGATCGTCGGCGTGCACACGCAGGGCGGGTTCGCCGAACGCGTCGCCGTACCGGGGAACTCGCTGGTCGCGCTGCCGGAGGGCCTCGACTGGACGGCGGCGGGGATCGTCGAGCCGGTGGCGAACGCCGTACACGCCTGGGAGCTGGCCGGGGCCCCGGAGGGGGCGCGGATCGGCGTCATCGGCGCGGGCGCGATCGGCCTGGCCTGTCTGCAGGTGGCCGTCTCCGGCGGCGCGGGCCGGGTGGAGATCGCCGACCGCTCGGAGGACCGCAGGGCGGTCGCGGCCCGGCTCGGCGCGGACGCGGTCCTCACCGAGCTGACGGGTGAGTACGACGTGGTCTTCGACGCGGTCGGCGCGGCGGTCACCCACGAGCAGTCGCTCGCCCGGCTGCGTCCCGGCGGGGTCGCGGTGTGGCTCGGGCTGGCCGACACGGCCTCCGGGTTCGACGCCGCCGACCTGGTGCGCGGGGAGAAGCGGGTGCTCGGCTCCTTCGCCTACCGCGACGTCGACTTCGCCGCGGCGATCGGTCTGGTCGGGGGATGGGACCTGAGCTGGGTCACCACCTTTCCGCTCGCCGAGGGCGCCGAGGTCTTCACCGCGCTGATGAACGGCCGCGCGACCCCCGTCAAGGCCCTGCTGGCTCCCTGAACCCCGCGGGCCGTCCCCGCTGAGGCCACTGAACCCCGGGGAAACCTCTGAGCCCTGTGGCGCCCCCGTCGAAACCCCACCGAAGCCCCCTGAATCGAGGTACCCCATGGCCCGGATCGTCCTGGTGGGCGCCGGAAGCATCACCTTCGCCAAGAACCTGCTGTCCGACATCCTGACCTTCCCCGAACTCACCGACTCCACGATCGTGCTGCACGACATCGACCGTGAACGGCTCGCGACGGCCGAGGCGATGGCCACCTGGATGGTCGGGGAGCTCGGGATCGGCGCCAAGGTCGAGGCTCATCTCGACCGCCGTGCCGCGCTCGACGGAGCCGACCACGTCATCAACGAGATCGCCGTCGGCGGGATGGACGCCGTACGCCGCGACTTCGACATCCCCGCCCGGTACGGCGTGCGCCAGACGATCGCCGACACCCTGGGCATCGGCGGCATCTTCCGGGCGCTGCGCACCATCCCGGTGATGGTCGGCCTGGGGGAGGACCTGGCGGAGCTGGCGCCGGACGCGACGCTGTTCACCTACACCAACCCCATGTCGATGATTCCGTGGGCGGTCTACGCGGGCACGCCGTTCCGCAACGTGGTCGGCGTCTGCCACGCCGCCCGCGACACCCAGCGGACCCTGGCCAGGATGGTCGGCGTGCCCGAGGAGGAGGTCTCCTTCCTCACCGCCGGGGTCAACCACCAGGCGTTCGTGCTGCGCTTCGAGCGGGACGGGGAGAACCTCTACCGCCGTCTCGACGAGCTCATCGAGGCCGACCCCGAGCTGCGGCGCCGGGTTCGCGTGGAGATTTACCGAAATTTCGGTTATTTCCCTACAGAGTCGAGTGGGCACGGCGCGGAGTACCTCCCCTGGTTCCTCTCCAAACCCGATCAGGTCGACCACTACCGCATCCCGGTGGGCGTCTACCTCGACTGGCTGGCCGACGGCTTCGCCGAGTACGAGGAGCACAGGCGCTCCCTCGACGCGGGCCTGGGCGTACCCATCCAACGCGGCGACGAGCTGGCCTCCCTGGCCATCCACTCCATCGAGACCGGCACCCCCCGCCTCATCCACGGCAACGTCCGCAACGGCGGCCTCATCACCAACCTCCCCGAGGACGCCTGCGTCGAGGTGCCCTGCCACGTCGACCGTTCCGGGGTACGGCCCACCAGGATCGGCGAACTGCCCGCCCAGCTCGCCGCGCTCAACCGGGCGACACTCAACGTCAGCGAACTGACCGTGCGGGCCGCCCTCGAAGGCCGCCGCGACCACGTCTACCAGGCGGCCCTGCTCGACCCGAACACCGCGGCGACCCTGCCGGTCGGCAGGATCCGCGAACTGGTGGACGAGCTGATCGCCGCCCACGGCGACCTGCTGCCCGAAGGCGTCAGGGACCGCGCATGACCACTCCGGACATCCCCCTGTCGAGCTACCGCCCCGTCTCCCAGCTCAGGGTCCCGGTCACCCGCGTCGAGCGGGCCAAGGTGCCCGCCGTCGACGCGCACATCCACCTCGGCCGCTGGCTCACCGAGGACGGCGACTGGATGGTCAAGGACGTGCCCGCGCTGCTGGACACGATGGACGCCCTCAACCTGCGCGGCATGGTCAACCTCGACGGCCGCTGGGGCCGGGAGCTGGCCGAGAACATCGAACGCTACGACGCCGCCCACCCCGGCAGGTTCGCCACCTTCTGCCACGTCGACTGGTCGCAGGCCGCCGAACCCGGTTTCGGTGAACGGCTGGCCGCCCAGCTGCGCGCCTCGGTCGCCGAGGGCGCGGCCGGCCTGAAGGTCTGGAAGGACCTCGGCCTGCACGTACGCGACCACCGCGGCGACCTGGTCATGCTCGACGACGTACGGCTCGGCCCCCTGTGGGCGACCGCGGGCGAACTGGGCATCCCCATCGCCCTGCACACCGCCGACCCCGTCGCCTTCTTCGAACCGATCGACGAGCGCAACGAACGCCTCGAACTGCTGGCCGCCCGCCCCGACTGGGCGTTCTCCGGTCCCGGGTTCCCGCCGTTCGAGCGGCTGATGGAGGCCATGGAGGAGATGGTCGCCTCCCACCCGGACACGACCGTGATCGGGGTGCACGCCGGATGCTGGCCGGAGAACCTCGGCTGGGTCGGCCGGATGCTCGACGACCACCCCAACTTCCACATCGACATCGCCGCCCGCGTCGCCGAACTGGGCAGGGCTCCCCGGGCGGCCCGCGAACTGATCGTGAACCACCCGGACCGGGTGCTGTTCGGCACCGACGAGATCCCGCCGCACCCGGAGGTCTACCGCATCCACTTCCGCTTCATGGAGACCGCGGACGAGGCCTTCGCCCACTCCCTGGACGACCCGCCGCTGATGGGCCGCTGGACGATCTCCGGCCTCGACCTGCCCGACGACGTCCTCGTCCAGGTCTACACGGGCAACGCGCTCAGGCTCGTCCCGAGGCTCGCATGAGCGTGCGGTCCCTGCCGCGAGCCGTACCGGTCACGGGCGGACGGCCGCCGGGAAAGGGCGGGCGTTCGCCGGGAAGGCGGTCCTACAGCGCGGAGGGCGGGCAGGGGCGGGCGGCGCTGCTGTTCCTGCTGCCCGCCCTGGTGGGGTTCGCCGCCTTCTACGTCTACCCCAGCCTGCGGGGCGCGTGGATCTCGCTCACCGACTGGAACCTGCTGTCGGAGCCCCGGTTCACCGGGGGCGCCAACTACGCGGAGCTGGCCGGTGATCCGCTGTTCTGGCGGGCGCTGCTGCTGACGCTCTACAACACCGCGCTCAACCTGGTCTGGCAGATCTCCCTGGCTCTGCTGCTGGCCGCGCTGATGCACCGGCTGACCAAGTCGGTCGTCCTGCGGGCCACCCTGCTGCTGCCGTGGCTGGTGCCCAACGTGTCCACGGCGCTGCTGTGGCTGTGGCTGCTGGACGCCAACCTCGGCTTCTTCAACCAGCTGCTGTCCTCGATGGGACTGTCCACCCACGGCTTCTTCAACTCGCCAAGTGAGGCGATGCCGACGGTGGCGGCGGTCACCGCCTGGTCCTCCGTCGGCTACGTCGCCCTGCTGCTGTACGCGGGGATGCTGCAGATCCCGGCGCAGGTCTACGAGGCCGCCTCGATCGACGGGGCGGGGGAGATCCGTACCTTCCTCCGGGTGACGCTGCCGCTGCTGCGGCCCATCCTCGCGCTGGTGCTGGTCGTCTCGGTGATCGGGTGCTTCCAGATCTTCGACACCATCGCGGTCACCACCAAGGGCGGCCCGATCAACGCCACCAAGGTCATCTACTACTACATCTACCAGGAGGCGTTCACCCACTTCAGGATGGGCTACGCCTCCGCCATGGCCCTCAGCCTCGTGCTGGTCCTGGGCACCCTCACCTACCTCCAGATGCGCCTGATGCGCGCGTCCAGCTCCGATCTCGGTTAGGAGGCGGTCCCTCGTGCGCGCAGGCAGACTCATGGCCTGGGGCGTGATGGCCGGTGCCGTCGTGGTCACCGTCTTCCCGTTCTACTGGATGATCCGTACGGCCCTCACCGACGCCGACCACCTGTTCACCGACAACTTCTCGCTCATCCCCCAGCACCTGACACTGGCCAACTTCAAACGGGTGCTCGGCCTGTCGAGCGTCGCCGAGGCGCAGGCCGCCGGAGGCTCGGGCGCCTCCCTCGACTTCCTGCTCTACCTGCGCAACTCCGTCGTCTACACCGGTGTCGTCGTGGTCGTGCAGACCCTGTCCTGCGCGCTGGCCGGATACGCGCTGGCCCGGCTCAGGTTCCGGGGCAGGCAGGCGGTCTTCGGGACGTTCGTCGCGGCGCTGATGGTCCCGCCGATCTTCACGCTGCTGCCGAACTTCGCCATGGTCCGCGGCCTCGGGCTGCTCAACACCTTCGCCGGGCTCGTCGCGCCGATCCTGCTCATGACCCCGTTCACCGTCTTCTTCCTGCGGCAGTTCTTCCTGTCACTGCCCAGGGAGGTCGAGGAGGCGGCCTTCATCGACGGGGCCGGGCTGTGGACCGTCTTCTGGCGCGTCGTCCTGCCCATGTCACGCGGGCCGATCATCACCATCGGCGTCACCAACGCCGTGTGGGCCTGGAAGGACTACCTCTGGCCGCTGCTCGTCGGCCAGGAGGAGGGCACCCGCGTGCTCACCGTCGCCCTCGGCGTCTTCCTGCAGCAGTCTCCCAACGCCCGTCCCGACTGGACGGGGCTGATGGCCGGTTCCGCGCTGTCCGTCATCCCGGTGCTGCTGCTCCTGCTGGTCTTCGGCAAGCGGCTCGCGAACTCCCTGCAGTTCACGGGCATCAAGTAGAACCCTCGTCACGAGGAAGGACCCCCCGTCATGTCCAGGTCTCTCCGCCGTCTCCTTCCCGTCGTGGTCGCCACCGGTCTGCTCGCCTCGGCGTGCGGCGGCACGGGAGGCGGCGGCGACGGCGGCCCCGTCACCCTCGACTACGTCATGTGGGCCGACAACCAGGTTCCCGCCTACCAGAAGTGCGCCGACGCCTTCACCAGGAAGAACCCCGGCATCACGATCAAGATGAGCGCGGTCGCCTGGGCCCAGTACTGGCAGAACCTCACCACCCAGGTCGTCTCCGGCACCGCCCCCGACGTCTTCCGCGACTCGGTCGCCTACTATCCGCAGTTCGCCAGGAACAACCAGCTGCTCGACATCGCCCCCCTGGTGGCCAGGGACGGCGTCGACCTCGGGCAGTACCAGAAGGGCCTGGCCGACATCTGGGTGCGCGACGGCAAGCGGTACGGCCTGCCGCTCGACTGGGACACCGTCGGCGTCTTCTACAACAAGGACCTGGTCGCCGACGCCAAGGTCGATCCGGCCGGCTTCGCCGACTGGACCTGGAACCCCCGCGACGGCGGCACCTTCGAGAAGGCCATCGCCGCCCTGACCGTGGACGAAAAGGGCCGCAGGGGCACCGACAAGGACTTCGACAAGAACCACGTCAAGGTGTACGGCATCGCCCCCGACTACAACACCTACGCGCTCGGCCAGACCGCGTGGGCCGGGCTCGCGGTGAGCAACGGCTTCACCTACCTGGACAAGAACCCCTTCGGCACCAGGTACCACTACGACGACCCCAGGCTGGCCGAGACCGTCGACTGGTTCGCCGGCCTGATCAGGAAGGGATACGCGCCGCCGTACGACAAGCAGTCGGCGCTGGGCGGTGACGCGGTGCTGCAGTCGGGCAGGGCCGCCATGATCATCGGTGGGTCCTGGATGGCCAAGACCTACCTGGACGGCAAGACGCTCAAGCTGGCCGTCGCGCCGCTGCCCGTCGGGCCGCAGGGCCGCAGGTCGCCGATCAACGGCGTCTCCGACGCGATCTACGCCGGGACCAAGCACCCGGACGAGGCGTGGAAGTGGGTCAAGTTCGTCGGCTCGGCCGAGTGCCAGGACCTGGTCGCCGAGACCGCCGAGGTCCTGCCCGCCATCGGCACCTCCTCGGACAAGGCCCTGGCGGCCCACGCCGCGGCCGGACGTGACGTCGGGCCGTTCGTGGAGGAGGCCAAGGACCCGCAGGGCACGTTCCTGCTGCCCATCACCGACAACGCCGACAAGATCGGCGAGATCATGGACAACGCGGTCTCCTCCGTCTACCTCGGGAGATCGGACGCGAGGACGGCGCTGACCGCGGCGAACGCCGAGGTCAACGCCCTCTTCCAGTAACGCGGAGCCGACGGTGGCCCGTGCTCCCCCGACCTTCCCCGTTCCAGCGGTTCCTGTTCCAGGGAGAGATCCATCCGGCGGACGTCCCGTGTTCCACGGCCCGCAGGAAGAAGTCAGTTCCGTAGGAATTCCCGTAGGAGAAGCATGTCTCGCATGACCAGGCGAGGAATGGCGGCCGTCACGGCCGCCGTCGCCTCGCTGATCGCGTTCACCCCCGCTCCCGCCCAGGCCGACGCCATCCTCGGCCAGGAGGTGGCGGTTCCCGCCTACTTCTACCCCGGCGGCAGCTCCGCCCAGTACTGGACCCAGCTCACCGCCTCGGGCTCGCGCCCGTCCATCGCCGTGGTGAACGTCCTCAACGGCCCGACCGGCACCGTCAACACCGACTACCAGGCCGCGCTGGCCTCCGCGCACAGTGCGGGCATCAAGGTCATCGGCTATGTCGACACCGGCTACTACGGCACGACAGGCCAGACCACCCGTATGGGCTCGGCCTCGATCAACGACTGGCGCACGCAGATCCAGACCGACGTCGACAACTGGTACAACCTCTACGGCTCCAACGTCGACGGCATCTTCTTCGACCAGGCGCAGAAGGACTGCGGCCCGACCGGCGGCGGAGACGCCTGGGTCGACCTGTACCGCGAGGCCAGCGCCTACGTGAAGAAGTACCACCCCGGCTCGATCACCATCCACAACCCGGGAACGGCGCCCGACGAGTGCTACGAGGACTCCGCGGACATCCTCGTCACCTTCGAGGGGACCTACGCCACCTACATGAATCCGCCGGCCGACCAGGCGCCGCCCGCCTGGCAGGCCGGTTACGACCCCAAACGGGTGTGGAACCTGGTCTACGACGTGAAGGACGAATCGGAACTGGCGACCGTCATGGCCAAGTCCAAGGCGAACAACGCCGGATACGTCTACGTCACCCCCGACAAGCTCGACGAGTTCGGCAACCCGTGGGACACCCTGCCGCCCTCCTCCTACATGTCCGCAGAGCTGGCCGCGACCGCGGGCAGCGGCGGCAGCACCCCGTCGGCACCCGCAGCGCCGACGACGAGCCAGGTCGAGGCCACGAGCCTGCAACTGAGCTGGGCCTCGGCCGCCCACCCCGGCGTGGTCGGCTACGACGTCTACCAGGGGTCGGTGAAGATCGGCACCCAGGCCAACCACACGCCCTCGGCGACGACCTTCGACGTGGCGGGCCTGTCGCCCTCGACCGCCTACACCTTCTCGGTCCGCGCCAGGGACCGGGCGGGCAACACCTCGGCGGCGAGCACGGCGGTCTCGGTGACGACCGCGGCCGCCAGCGCGACCGCGCCGACGACGCCGGGCACACCGGTCGCCTCCGACGTCGCCCCGACCAGCGTCAAGCTGGCCTGGACCGCCTCGGACGACACCGACGCGGACGACCACGTCGCGTCCTACGACGTGTTCAGGGACGGCGTCCGCGTGCTCTCGGTGCCGGGGGACGTCACGACGGTCAACCTCGGCGGGCTGAAGGGCGGCCAGACCTACGCCTTCACCGTGAAGGCCAGGGACACCACCGACCGCCCCTCCGCGGCCTCGGGCGCGGTGAGCGTCAGCACGCCGAACCCGCCGGCCATCACCGACCCGAAGGCGACGCTGAGCGCGACGACCGCCACCTACACCGCCCAGTTCAACGTGCCGTTCAACTTCCACCACGTGTTCATCGACGTCGACAACAACGTCGCGAACCACTACACGGTCGCCGGAGTCGGCGCGGAGTACATGATCGAGGACGGCGGCCTCTACAAGTACGTCGGCCCCGACTGGAACTGGACGAAGGTCACCGGGGTCAACCCGCTGATCTCCAGCTCCGGCGGCCTCTACCGGTGGTCGATCCCGACCTCCGCCCTTGAGGGGGCGGGCACCACGCACTCGCTGGTGTTCAACGGCACGGGTGACTCGCCGAACACCTACACGGGGGTGATCACCGTGACCCAGAGCTGAGCCAGAACCGGCCGCCCCCCGAGACGGGGGGCGGCCGGTCCCGTGGTTTCCCGCGTCCCGGCCGGTTCACGTCCCGGCCGGGTCCTTGTGTCCCGTACGGGCTCCTGTCTCGGTTGGGTTCCTGTGCCCCGCACTGGCCCTTGTTCCCGCCGGGCTCCCGTGCCCCGGCGGGACCCGGGTCACCGGCAGGGCGTGTACGGCTTGTCGTTCAGGGAGGCGTCATCGGCCTTCTTGATCGAGTTGAAGTCGAGCGTGGTGGCGTTCGCCTTCGGGCAGAAGGTCTTCGGCGCCGTGAGGTACTCCACCTGGAAGACCGGCTTGCCCGCCCTGACGAAGGGCTTGAGGTCGTCGCACTCCTCGTTCTCGAAACACTCCTCGTTGACCGCGAAGTCGAAGTCCGCCACCAGGTCGGTGACCTGGCTCAGGTCGTTCTTGAGGCCGACGGCCAGGCCGTACCGGTGGGCGATGTCGGCCAGTGCCCGGTTGTAGACGAGCTGGGTCGCGGGGCTGATGTCCCAGCCGGTGACGGAGGGGCCCTCCTCGTGCGCGTGCACGACGTCGAACTCCACCCCGTCGAACCCGGCGCTCGCGCACTTGGCGACCCGTGCCTCCATCATCCGCAGCAGGAAGTCACGTTGCCCCCGGTCGTTGTTGATGTTCGCCCAGCGTTCGTTGGGGAACCTCACGCTGAACGGCTTGCCGAGCAGGGACTTGCCGTGGCTGTCGTTCCAGTCGACGAACTGCCGGTAGTCGGGCCGGAACTCCTCGATGGACCCGGCGTCGACGTAGCAGACCGCCTTGGCGCCCCGGGCGTGGATGGCCTTGACGGCCTCGGTGTTCAGGGCCGTGCCGCCGTCGGCGTAGAGGTCGATGTCGAACACGTCGGGTCGTACGCAGGCACCGCCGGTCTGCGGGACCGCGCAGATGTCGACGTTGACGCCGCCGGTCGAGGCGTAGGCGTCGTTGCCCTCCAACTGGTACTGCCAGCGGCTGCGAGGCGCCGGGTGCCAGATGTCGCTCTTCGGGGCGGCCGTGGAGCTCTTCGAGGGGCTGGGGGTCGGCTTCGGCTTGGGTTTCGACTTGGCCGTGGGGCTGGGCTTCGGCTTCGGCTTCGGCTTGGGCTTCGGCTTGGGCCTGGAGGTGGGCTCAGCGGTGGGGCTGGGCTTCGGCTTCGGCTTCGGTTTTGTGGTGGGGGTCGGGGAGGGTTTGGGCTTGCGGCTTCCGTGTTGGGAGCCGCTCTTCCCGGTGGAACCCCCCGTGGTTCCCTTGGCCGTCTTGGTGGTCCCCGGGCCGGGTTTCGCGGCCGAGACGCTCGCCGTGGCGACCCCTGCGGCGAAGGCCGAGGAGACGATCGTGGTCGCGGCGACGCCCAGCAGGACGCTCATGCGGAGCGGGCTCCGCCGCGGAGGGGAGATCTTATTCAATACCCTTACTTTCTTTCCGTATAACAGAATCCGTTTCCGCAATCAAGGAAAGCGAGGGAGGGGAGAGGTGTCAACCCCGGAGAGACCTCCGGAAAAGCCGGTCATGGCCGTGGAACGTGACAGATCATCATCGAGCGCCCCGGTCCTGTGGATTGTTCTGCGCAGCAGAATTCTGGTCCACATAATGGACGGTCGCCACACTCTCCGTACGCGGCGGCCACCGCCGCCGTGCTCACCACCGTCCCGGTGCGCCCGTCAGGGGGTGGAATTCTCCCGGTAGGGGTTGGCGAGCAGGCCGGTGAAGGAGGTCGTGCACCGGAACAGCTCGCCACCCGTCCTCCCGTCCCAGGCGCTGGTCACGTACAGCACGTCCAGGTCCGGGCCGCCGAACGCGCAACTCGTCACGTTGGTCGCGGGGATCTCCACGGTCAGGTCGAGACTCCCGTCAGGACGCAGCCGCAGTACGGCCCCGCCGCCCCACAGCGCGACCCACACGTGCCCGGCCGCGTCGACGGTGAGACCGTCGGGCATCCCCCTGGGGATCACCGCGAACACCCTGCGGTTCGCCATGCCTCCGTCGGCCGGGTCGTAGTCGAAGACGTCGACCCGGCCGGTGAGCGTGTCCACGTAGTACATCAGCCGTTCGTCCGGGCTCCAGGCCACGCCGTTGGAGATCGAGACGTCGGCGACCACGCGCTCACAACGCCGTCCCGGCCCGAGCCGGTAGAGCGCCCCGGCGCCCGGGGTGTCGTCCTCGGACATGGTGCCCGCGAAGAACCGCCCCGCCCGGTCGCAGGCGCCGTCGTTCATCCGGTTCCCCGGTCGTTCGCCCGCCGTGACCGGCGCGACCACCTCCAGCCCCTCTTCCGCGAGTACGGCGAAGCCGTCCCTGACGGCCAGGGCCAGCCCGCCCTCCACCCTGGGGACCGCGGCCCCGACCGGCATGCCCACGTCGACCACACCGTGTGAGCCGTCCGCCGGATCGAGGCGGTGCACCTGCCCTGCGGGAATGTCCACCCACAGCAGGGTCTGGGTGTGCCCGTCCCAGTGCGGCCCCTCGCCCAGTGACGCGCGGGGCCCGGGGACGACCTGCGGCTCGGAGACCGGGGTGAGGTTCATGAGGCGTTCCTATTCCATATAGCAGAACGATATTCCAAATAGACCTCAGCAGACCACCACGGCGAATGACCTGTCAAGAGTCAGAGATGCTCGGCCACGGCCCGCCGCAGGAAGTCGCCGCACTCTTCCATCCGGGCCTGTGACATGCGGTCCTTGAGGGCCGTCACGCTCACCGCGGCGACGGGGGCCGACTTGCCCATGAAGACCGGAGCCGACACGCACCGCACCCCGGGCTCGTTCTCCTCAAGGTCGAGCGCGTAACCACGCTCCCTGATCTGGGCCAGGTTGGTGGCCAGCCGCGCCGGGCTGGTGATCGTGTTGCGGGTCCGCGAGGCGAGCGGGCCGTACCGCTCGGCCCACGCCTTGATCGCCTCGTCGGCGGGGTACGTCCAGGCCAGCAGGGCCTTGCCCACCCCCGTGCAGTGCGCGAGGTTGCGCCCGCCGATCACCGAGGTCATCGTGATCGAGCGCACGGCCTCGACCTTGTCGAGGTAGACCACCTCGGCCCCGTCGAGCATGGCCATGTGCACGGTCTCGGTGAACTCCTCGCTCAGCCGCATCAGCAGCGGACGCACGAGAGTGCGCAGGTCCATGGTCTCGTAGAACCTGAAGGCCGTGGCCAGCATCTCGGTGCCCAGGTAGTAGGGGCCGCTCGGCTCGGGCTGCGCGGCGAACCCGCGATGCTTCAGCGCGCTGAGCAGGCGGTGCAACGAACTCTTCGGCAACCCGAGCCGGGTGGACAACTCGTCGAGGGTCGCTCCTCTGCTGTGCCTGCCGATCTCCTGCAGGATCAGCAGGGCGCGATCGACGCTTCCCACCGGTGACTGGACCTCACCCATGATTCTCCTCGCCTATTCCGAATAATGGAATGCTATAGCGTTATACGGAATTATCACCAGTCAACGACCGAGAGTCGAGGGAAGGCCCACCGTAACCGGTGAACAGGGCGCCGAACACGGTCCGCGAAGCCTACCCCCAGTCTGTCGCTCTGAGAGACCACCCCGTTACCCTCTCCACCCGGGTACGGCGCGCACGCGGCCTTCGGACGGGCAGGCGCCGGGTCCGCACAGAGGTGAACGACCTGTGCGCCACCGAACGATCACAGGTGTGAACCCTCAAGGGTGATGAACGATCCAGGTCGTGGGGATCGACGTGAAGGACAGCTGGAAGTCGCGAACCCTTGAGGGTGATGAGCGATCCGGGTCGTCACGATCGAGATCAAGGACAGTCGGAAGTCACGAACCCTTGAAGGGTGATGAGCGATCCGCGTCATCGCGATCGAGATCAAGGACAGTCGGAAGTCACGAACCCTTGAGGGTGATGAGTGGCACGCCGGGTCGTCGGTCGCACGTTCGGAAGCCCGGCGCGGTCCTCTCCCGGCGGAGCCGGAGCGGTCCTCTCCCGGCGGAGCCGGAGCAGGTGGGGGACAGCGTAACTCACGATGAGGGGGCGGGCGAGGCCGGATCGCGCGTCGATCGTGACCCTGTCGTCCGTACGCCGTGAAGGACGGCCGGGATCAGTTCGGAGTGGTGAGATCGTAGGCGACGTCGGCCACTCTGACCGCGCGGACCAGAGGGTCGTCGATCAGGGCGCGTAGATCGCCGACGCGGTTGTGCCGGGTGACGTAGGCGTACGCCAGGCCGTCAGCGGCCGACTTGCGCAGCAGCTTCAGACCGAGTCCGAGCTTGTCCAGGTTGACCGCGTCATGGTCGCGCAGGCTTCCGACCCAGTGGCGGAACCCGGCCAGCCCGTTCCCGGGCAGTTCGCCGGGGGCGAGCTCCGGGGCGTCGCCTTGCGGCGCGTTGGGCAGCGGGGTGTCCAGGCGCCAGCCGATCGGGGTTCCGCCGATCCGCCCGTCGTAGATCGCCGTCTCCGGGAGGACGGTTGGGTGCCGCCGGACGAACGCCGAGAACTCACTTTCCCCCAATGGTTTGGCGAAATCGACCACCGCCAGGGCGGACATCGATTCGGGCAGCCGGTCCAGGATCCTCCTGGTGTCCGCCTTGCTCGGCGGGGCGTCCGTGCCGACCGAGTCGAGGGCCGTGAACAGGGGTGTCTCCCTGACGAAACCCGGAGGCGGCCATTCGACCCGCCCGAACTGGTTCTGACTGACGGTGAAGACGGCACCGCCGGAGAAGTAGTTCGAGGCGTCACCTCCGGCCCGGAGCGGGGTGAACCGTACGGCGAAGGAGAGCGAGAACGCGGTGGCGTCGCAGCATGTCACGGGGTAGATGCGGTAGCCGGGGTTGGCGACCTCAAGGGCCGTGCCGAGAACGTTCACCATGCGTTCCTCCCGGTCACCGCGCCGCTGGATCCACTGGGCTCCCAGGTTGAGCAGAAGCACGCCGACGAGCAGTATCACGGCGGCGGTGACGGCCGTACGCGCCACCCCACGCCGTATGGCCCACTTCGTCCTGCCGAGATTGAAGTCAGGGATCGGGGGAATGTCTTCCTGCTCGGTCATCGGTGTTCTCCATAGCTTTCGGCGAAGGCCGTACGGGCGCGCCACAGGGCGGTTTTGGTCGAGGAGACGGAACGGCCGGTCATCGCGGCCACCTCCACCAGGGAGAATCCGTCGAAGTAGACAAGCGTGAGCAACTGTCGCTGTCGCTCCGGCATGCGATCCAGTACGTCGCGAACCGCGACGGCGTCCGGCGTGCACTCGGGGACGCCCAGAGCGTCAGGGGAGGGCAGCGGGAGGGAGATCCGGCTACGCCGCGCGTGGTCGAGCAGGACGTTGCGAGCGATGGCGAGCAGCCACGCGGTCGGGGACTCGCCACGCCAGCCGAGCACCGCACGGGTGGCCTTGGCGAACGTCTCCTGAGCGAGGTCCTCGGCGAGGTGCGGGTCACGGGTCCGGCGCACGAGATATCCGCAGACCAGATGCCAGTGCTCACGATAGAGCTGCTCGATACGGCTGCCGATGGCGTCCTCCGCGAACGGGATGTCGTCTTCACACCACCAAAGACGAAGCCACCCGCCCCATGGTCACACCCGAATCCGCAGCACCTGTGTCTCGACCGGACTCTTCGCGACGTACAACCCGGCTACGACGATGACACCAACCCGTGGAACGAGGTGTCGAACCCTTCAGGGAGATGAGGGGCACCCGGCCGGATAAGGCATCGGACTTCCAATCCTCTGCTGTGAACCCTTCAGGGTGATGAGTGACGCGCCGGGTCGTCGGTCGCACGTTCAGACGGCCTGGGCGGTGGGGAAGGGGAGCCGCCAACACGGACGACGGCCCACGCCGTACCTGAACGGCAGATCTGCGGCGTACCGCTCGTCCCTGGGGTTTTCGCCGGACGCGGATCGGTGCGGGCGGGGAGATCCCGCCCGCACCGCGACGGGTCCTCTACTGCGGTGGGTTCTCCTCCGCGTCTCGCAGTGCCTGCCCGGAGGCGTTCTTGAGTCTGTCGACCCAGGCGTCGAGCCTCCGTTTGAGCGTGGAGTCGGCGCCGCTGTAGGAGTTGTCGAGTTGGTAGGGATCGGCCGACAGGTCGTACAGCTCGTGTTCGCCGTTGTCGTAGGCGACGTAGTTCAACGCCGCGTTCACGCCGAGCGTGTTGGGTTTGGCCCGCAGGCCGACGTAGACGGGGGCGCCTCCGGAGGCGAGCGCCTGCGCGTCACCGGGATCCTGGGGTTCCAGCAGGTCGTTCAGGGTGTTGGTGTTCAGGGTGCTGGGCCCGGCGTGCTCGTTGAGGAACGCCAGGCGCCACGGCGACGGCGTGGTGCCGCGCAGGAACGGCACGAGGGAGCGGCCGTCGACGAAGGAGGGAGCGGTCGCTCCGGCCAGTTCGGCGAAGGTCGGCGCGAGGTCGACGTTGAGGGTGAAGGCGTTGACGACCGCCCCGGCGGGGACGCCGGGTCCGCGGATGACCAGCGGAACGTTGAGATCCTCCTCGAAGGCGGTGTTCTTGCCGGAGTTCAGGCGGTGCTGACCCTGGTGGAAGCCGTTGTCCGAGGTGAAGACGATGTAGGTGTTGTCGAGCACGCCCTGCGCCCGCAGGGTGTCGATCGTGTCCTGGACGAGGTCGGTGACCGCGCGCAGGGATTCTCTGCGCTTTTCGTAGAAGGCGTCGATGTTGCTGATCTGGGCGGCGGTGAGCTTGGGCTTGTTGCGGATCCAGGCCGGCTTGTCGCTGACGTCGTCCTCGTTGAAGGACGGAGTGCGCGGAGCCTTGGCGTTGGGGTAGATGCCCTCGTAACGCGGCGGCGGCGTCGCCGGCCCGTGCGGGATGTAGGGGGCGACGTAGGTGAAGAAAGGCTTGTCCGGGTAGTTGGTCGTGGTGTTCCTGATGAACGTGGTCAGTTTGCGGGAGATCACGTCGACGCCGTAGTCCGAGGACGCGCCGCCGAAATGGACGGTCGTGCCGTTGTCGTTGACGTCGTAGTCGTACTCCGAATACGGACTTCCACCGTTGGGGCTGAACCAGCGCGTCCACCCGGGCGGAATGTAGGTGTTGCTGGGCGCTCCGTTGGGGTACCCGTTGAGGTATTTACCGAAGAATCCGGTACGGTATCCGGCGCTCTGCAGCCAGGTGGCGACGGTCGAGTTCTCCAGTCCTTTGTTGTGGAAGGACTGGAATCCGCCACCGGAGGCGGCGTCGTTGGTGTAGATGCCGGTGTTGTGCGCGAACTGCCCGCGCAGCGTGGACACCCGCGACGGGCAGCACAGCGACAGCTCGACGAACTGCTTGTTGAACGTCGTTCCCTGGCTGGTCAGGAGCGTCTGGAGCCCGGCGTCCTTGCCGAAGACGTCCTCGTTGAGGTCGTCGGTGAGGATGAAGACGATGTTGGGCCGGGTCGTCGTCGCCGACGCCGGGGGACTGCCGAGCTTCACACCCGCGTAGGCGATGACCGCGGACGCGACGAGCAGGACCCCCAGGAGTTTCGATCGGCGACGATGTGGATTGAGGACGTTCATACCGCACCCTTTCTCGGAATACCTGTTCCATCGTTTGGCGTCGATGAATGCGTGCCGAGGCATTCCAGCCTCGAACAGGGTGGAGTTCATCCAGGGGTGACAGCGGTTGCGGGCACGGAAATTCGCACCCGAAAAGGAGGCCGGAGAATCAGTGGGAGAGAACCGGGCGACACATGGCGCTGCTCACACGCGCCAAGTCGATGTGACGCCGCACAGTGGCGTGGAAGCCGTGTCCACTCCAGGCGGTCGATGTCATGACCACATGCAATCCGAAATATCCCTACCGGTCAAGTGGGTAATTGTGTGAACCCGCCGTCGAACCGGCGTCGCGTGCGGCGTTCGTTCTGTTCACGACCTCGCGTAGCCGTTTGTCGGCGGCATACCTGTTTCGTCGGAACATGCCGCTCCGGGCCTAGTGGCCGAGAGCGGGAAAAAGGCTTCGCGATGCGAGGGCACCGGATGGCAGGGTGCGACGCATGGCACCCCAGTACCAGGTTCGCGCGGACTACGACGCTGACACGATCGTGGTCTACCAGGCGTACGCGCCGGCCATAGCCGACGCGGCGCTGCGGGCGGGCCGCTTCGTCGCGCCGTTCTCGTTCCACAGGATGACGTGGATCAAGCCCTCGTTCCTGTGGCTCATGCACCGCAGCAACTGGGCCCGCAAACCCGGTCAGGAGCGTGTCCTCGCGGTGCGGATGACCCGGCAGGGCTGGGAGGAGGCCCTGTCCCAGGCCGTGCTCACGACCGCGGATCCGGCAGCCGTGGCGCGGGCGGCCGTACACGTCCAGTGGGACCCGGAACGCTCGTCACGCGGAGCGGCGCTGAACCACTACAGCATCCAGGTCGGCGTCGGCCGCGATCTGATCCGCACGTTCACCGACGACTGGATCGTCGGCCTCACCGACCTCACCCCCCAGGTCCGCAAGGCCGCGGCGTTGACACAGACCGGGCACGCCGCCAAAGCCCAGCGGCTGTTCCCCGCGGAGCGGGTGTATCCACTGCCGCGGACCCTGGAAAGCCGCCTTTCCCCAGGCAGGTGACGTTTGGGGCGGTACCCCCGGGCGTACGCTGTCCGGATGATCAACCCGATCGAGCTCGTCATATTCGACTGCGACGGTGTGCTCATCGACAGCGAACGCCTGGCCGTACGCCTCCACGTCACCGTGGGTGCCGAACTGGGCTGGCCGCTGACCGAGGCCGAGGTGATCGAGAAGTTCGGCCGCACCGGGATTTACCGGTACTTCGAAGGCCGCGTCTTCAGCGCCGGTGAGGTCGCGCGCGGCAAACCGGCCCCCGACCTGTTCCTGCACGCCGCCAGGAGGATGGGCGTCCACCCGTCGGCCTGCGTCGTCGTCGAGGACAGTAAGTACGGAGTCCAGGCGGCCCGCGCGGCCGGCATGCGCGCCCTCGGGTACGCCGGCGGACTCACACCCGCGCGCTGGCTCGAAGGACCGAACACCTCGGTCTTCGACGACATGCGCGAACTCCCCCGACTCCTCGCAGGAGCCTGACCGCCCACGACCGCACCACGCACCTGTCAGAGGCCACGGGGTTGCTGTCTTCGGACATGTGGGGTGTTCACCCGCAGGTCCCGGCCCAGGCGGGCGCCGGGTCTTCGCACAAGGCGAGGTCACGTCCGGTGACCGGGTGCCGTACGTCGACGCCGTTCACGGTTGTTCGTGGAGGTAGAACACCTCGGGGTCACCCTCGTCGAGACCGTGAAGCATGCCGATGGGCAGCCATCCGGCCCGTTCTAGCGCGGCACCCGACCCCGGGCCGTCGCTACGGCAGCCAGGTCTCGTGCAGGTGCAACCAGGTGGTGCCCTGGAAGACCACCGTGGACTGCCGGGTCCGATCCGGCTGGACCTCCTGGTAGGTGGCCACGACGAAGGCGCCCTCGGAGGCGACGATCCGTACGTTGCGGATCTCGATGGTCACCCCCGGCGCGCTGCCGTGGAGCGCCTCGACCTCGGCGAGGACCTGGTCGCGGGAGAGCGTCGGGCCGTCGGGGGTGCTGAGCGTGAAGCCGGGGCCGTGGGCGTCGGCGAAGATGGCGAACTCCTCCCGCGCGAGGGCGCCGGTCAGCCAGCGTTCGATGACCTCGTGGTGGCGGACGATCTCCGCCTCGACGCCGTTCACCGGGCCGCCCACGGCTGGGCGGCGATCCAGGCGCGTAGCGGCGTCAGCCGCAGGCCCAGCAGATCGGCCACCGAGGGGTCGGCCGCGAACAGGTCGCGGTCGGTGGCGGCCCAGCGGTAGGTGTCGGCCACCGCGGCGGCCGTCGGCGCGCCCAGCGCCGTCGCCAGGCCCGACTCGAACTCGGCCGGGTCCTGCGCGGCGTAGCGGGCGCCGAAGGCGGCCGCCAGTTCGTCGCCGGTCACCATGTCGGCCCCGCCGAGCCTCAGCACGGCGCCCTCCAGGTCGTCACGGACGAGCGCGGCGTGCGTGGCGGCGCCCAGGTCGTCGTGCGAGAGCCAGGCCACCGGCAGGTCGGCGGGCAGCGGGTAGCGCAGCACGCCCTCGGCCGCCAGCGGACCCGTCACCCACGGCGCGGCCAGGTTGTCCAGGTAGAGGGGAGGGCACAGCACCACGACCGGCAGACCTGCCGACCGCAGCGTCCGTACCGCCCACCGGCGTGTCTCGAAGGCGGCCACCCGCGTGGTGGCCTCGGGCAGCCGGTTGGCGGTGTTGAACACCAGCCGCCGCACCCCGGCCGCCAGCGCGGCGTCGCGCACATGGTGGACGTAGGCGGCGACCGTGTCCGGCTCGAAGACCATGGGCAGCGTCACCGAGGCGTACGTCACCCCGGCGAAGGCCGCCTTCACCGCCTCGGCGTCGCCGAGGTCGCCGACGACCGGCTCCACTCCGTGCGGCACCCGGCCGCTCCTGGTCAGGCCGCGCACCGTGTGTCCCTCGGCGACGAGCCGCCGCGCGACCGCGCCGCCCTGGGCGCCTGATGCGCCGATCACAAGAAAGGTCATGCCGGAAAGTCTCGACCGAGCCCGCGATACGCTCGATTAAGTGAAATATCGGGTTATTTAAGGATCGTCCGATGGATGATGACCTGCTGAGCGCCCTGCTGGCCCCGCTGCGTCTGGAGGGGGTCTTCCACAGCCGCTGGCAGGCGGGGTCACCCTGGGGCATCGCGGGCGAGGCCGAGGACTGCGCGCTGCTGCACTACGTGCAGGAGGGAACCTGCGCCGTCGAACTGCCCGGCGCCGAGCCCGTCCTGCTGCACGCCGGAGACCTGGCCGTCTTCCCGCACGGCAACGCCCACCGGCTGGGCGACCGGCCGGGGCGCTCCGCCGTACCGCTCTCCACACTGCTGCCCGAACGGCCGCCGGGCGGCGTGACCACCGTCGAACTCGGCGGGCCCGGCGAGCGGACGGTCCTGATCTGCGGCGGGCTCCACTACGACCGGGCCGCCATCTCGCCGATCTACCGGGCGCTGCCGCCCGTCCTGGTGCTCGACAAGGCCACACTGGACGGTCACGGGCTGCTCGGCGGCACCCTCGGGCGGTTGGCGGGCGAGTGGGACCTGGCCGAACCCGGTGCGGCGCTGGTCGCCCTGCGCGCCTTCGAGCTGGTCTTCGTGCTGGCGCTGCGGGCCGCGGTGGGGGAGCTGGCCGAGGGCTCGCCGGTCCTGCGGGCGCTGCGTCACCCGGCGATCGGGACGGCGCTGCACGCCGTACAGACGAGGTTCGCCGAACCCTGGACGGTGGAGTCACTGGCGGCCCAGGCCGGGATGTCGCGCTCGGCGTTCGCGGCGACCTTCCGCGAACTGGTCGGCGAGGCGCCGATCCGGCACCTGACCGCCCGCCGCATGCAGGAGGCCGCCCGCCTGCTGAGCGAGACCACACTCGCCCACAGCCGGATCAGCGAACGCGTCGGCTACCACTCGACGGTCGGCTTCCACCTGGCCTTCCGCCAGTGGTACGGCACCACCCCCGGCGACTACCGCCGCCGCTGGGCTCCCGGCTTTCAAGAAGACTGAACAGCGGCTCCTTCACCCACTGGCGATCCCCAACGGCCAGGAACTCCCACGGCCTTGGTCGTCACTCGGTCGTCAGGGGGTACGGCGACGCGGCGCCGAACCTTGGCGGCCTTGGGGATGGCTTGGCCCTTCAGGGCGATGAGGAACTCGGGGCGGTGCCCCGTACGGGGGCCCGGAAGCTGGCGTTGCGAACCCTTCAGGGTGATGAGGAACCCGCCGTGGTCGCACGGTGCGACCACGAGCTCGCGTTGCGAACCCTTCAGGGTGATGAGGAACCCCGCAACGGTGCCCCCGCCGAGCCCGTGGTGCACATGTTGCGAACCCTTCAGGGTGATGAGGAACCGTCGGGCATGGAGCCGACCATGAGGGACGCCAAGACGTTGCGAACCCTTCAGGGTGATGAGGAACCCGCCCGTCTGCGGGACCTGGCCGTGCAGCTTGCGTTGCGAACCCTTCAGGGTGATGAGGAACACGAGAGACCTGGGACGAGCTCACTACCCGAATCGAGTTGCGAACCCTTCAGGGTGATGAGGAACCACCATTCGCAACTTGGAAGAGATGGCCATCCTCCGGTTGCGAACCCTTCAGGGTGATGAGGAACATGGTCAGAGGCCGTATCGCGGCAGTCACGGGCCGTTGCGAACCCTTCAGGGTGATGAGGAACTTCATCATCGTCTTGGCCACGCAGAAGCCCGACGCGTTGCGAACCCTTCAGGGTGATGAGGAACCGGGAGGACGGCCTCCACTCGTGGGCGAGAACCGCGTGTTGCGAACCCTTCAGGGTGATGAGGAACCTGACCTTCAGGAGCCCCCGTGAACGCCAACCAGATCGCGTTGCGAACCCTTCAGGGTGATGAGGAACCCGAGGGTAAAGTCCCAGGTCGGGTGGGGTCGTGGAGGGGCAGGAAGGACTGTTTCTGCAGCAGTCCGGCGGTAGTGCAGATATGCAGGTCAGAGCGTTGACCATCTTTAGGGTACGGCCTCGGGACGTGGGGCTCTGTCCATGATGGCGGGCTCGTGGGTGAGAAGTCGAATGTTCCGAGTTTTGCGTCGCCTATGAAGGCGTTCCACTCGGAGGCGATGAAGGTCAGGGCTGGGTTGGAGGGGTCTTTGCCGCCCTGGACATCTTCAGTTGTCCGGGCTCTCTGCTTTCCTCGGGCGGTGGGATGTGGTGAGGATGTGTTCATGGGCCAGGCAGAGATGAGCCGTCTCAGTCCCGGGGAAGCTCGGGAGCAGTTCGATGAGATTCAGCAGGTCTACGCTGTAGCGTTCCCGAATTACGACCTGGGCGACCATCGGCGGCGGACTCTTCGGCAGATCGAGTCGGCGGGGTTCGAGGCGGTGACGGTGCGGGAGAACGGGGTGTTGGTCGGCTTCGCCTACGGCCTGCCGCTCTCCGCGCGTTCGACGTGGTGGAACGGGCTCCGGCCGCTCCAACCTGACGGTTTCGCCGTCGAGACCGGGCGGCGGACGTTCGCGGTGATCGACTTGGCGGTGTTGCCGTCCCATCGTGGCCGGGGGCTTGGCAGGCGTCTCATGGATGAGCTTCTCAGGTCGCGTCCCGAGGAACGGGCGACGTTGGCCACCGTTCCTGACAATCGCGAGACGCAGCGTATGTATGAACGTTGGGGGTGGAGCCTGGTAGGCCGGGTTCCGGGAGTCGAGGGCGAAACCTCGGACGCGTTCGACCTTTACGTGATCGCTTTGCGGCCTGAGGCACCGACCAACTCCCGATAGTCGGCTACCGCGTGTGTACGCCATTCAGCCGTGGGCACCGCTTCAAGAACCCCGTGGGCCAATCGCGTCACCATGATGGTTCGTTGCTCGGCCGGATAGGCCTGATAGACAGCCTGAGCGTGTCGGATTCCCTCGGTCACATCGCCGGAGCGCGCGTATCCCGCAGCCTGAAGAAGAGCTAGTTGAGCACGAAAACGAGGGTTGGGGTCAGATGGGTCCAGCGCCTCGTGCGTGTGGCTCACGGCTTCGTCGAGCCGCCCCCGATTACCGAGATACGAATGCACCCATGCTTGGGTGTAATTCAGCCTCTCGACTCCCCAGCTTTCGATGGTTCGACCTTGGCGGGTGTTTGTGACCGAATCAGGCAGGCGTTCGAATATCTCGCCGCAGCGGCGGATTTCGGCCGCCGCTTCGGCGGACCTGCCGAGGGTCGCCAGCACCTGCGCGCGTGCGGCCGAGATCCCGGTGACTCCCCGATAGGCGGAGTCGCCGTGTTCGTTGAGCGCGGCGTCAGCGTGACGCAGGAGAACCGGTGCGGGGCGCTGGTCGTAAAGTCCGTGGATCAGTTGCTCCGCTTTGATCCATGAGCTCAGGTCGGGGTCTCCGGATAGCTCCGCAGCGTTCAAGGCGGTTGCCCACCACTGTCGGGCCTGCCGGGACTGCTCAAGGTTGCACAACGTCTTCGCCATGAGCAGCGACAGGCCGCCGGTCACCCGGCACCATGAGCGGAACATCCGGCTGTGTTCTCCCGCACGGGACATGGCCTGCTTGACCGCGACGAGATCGGCTGCCAGCTCACCGAGCATCTGCTGTGGAGGGGTCAGCCGATAGCCGTAACCGTGCTCGGAGACGGTCTCCTCCCACATCTCCACATCGAGACGCTCGTCGCGCCCCAGCGACAGGCCGACGCTGTCCCGGATCGTCTGGAGCGAGTCGAAGACCGGCGGCGAGGCGACGCCGAGCGCCGCCAGTGCTTGCAGGAGCCTGCGTCGTTCCATCTCACCATCCTCATGTGACGCCCTTTTCTTGGAGAATAGGACGTCTTCGTGGAGATTGAAGACCTGGGCATAGACGGCTGCCCAGTCGCGGGGGTAATGCTTACCTTTCTCCCAGTCACGGATCGATCGGGCCAGGGAGTTGACCGTCGAAGGGTCGTGCCCGGCCTTGGTGATCAGGCGGCGGGCCATCTCACTTTTGTTCCACCGGCGCTTTTCACGCTCGGACTGCAAGCGTGATGCCCATGCCGGACGTTCTGGCAGAGATGTCCCCATATCACCCGCCCATCGGAGAAAGGGCGGGGAGAAAGTCTCCGCCCATGTCTCCGCCATTTTCCGTTACGGACGGTGCTTTCGCTGGGGTTCACTGTCAAAGCCCTGAAACGACAGCGGCCCCGGACGCGGTGATAACAGCACCGGCCGGGGCCTTGATCAGGAAGGTATCTCCTGACGTGAGCAACAGTAGTGCTCCGGGCTCCAGCCCGGACACGTCGATCCGGGACGGCTGTGGCTGCTTCGCCGGTGCCGTGCCCCTGCCCATGGGATGCGCCCGGTGTGGGCATGCCCCCTATGCCCACGGCTGCCCACAGCAGGACGGGCACGGGTACGTGCAGCCGTCCGGACTGTTGATGAACGCCCGCCTCCAGGCTCGTCGTGCATACGGTCCACAGGTTCTGCCCGTGCCTCGGCCTCCGGTGGAGGTCGCTCCCGCCGAGGTGATTCCGTTGGTGCCTGCTCAGCGGCGTCCCGAGCCCGATCCTGAGCCGGAGGCGCCCGCGATGGTCCCGGCCGCGAGCGCCGTACCGGATGGTCCTGTGGGGGTGGTTGGGCCGGATCTGGTGCTGGGGCCTGGTCAGGGTTGTCCTGTTCCCGAGCCGGATACGTTCTCGGTTGCCCCGGCCGTGAGTGCCGTACCGGACGGTTCTGCGGAGCCGGTTCCTGTGGACGGCCCGGTCATGGTTCCGGAGTCCACGCCTGTCGCGCCGGTACGGCCTGCCCAGGCTCCGGTGTCCAGGCGGGTTCGGCGTCCGTTCCTCACGGTTCCTCGGCCGGGGATCATCTGGACGAGGGTCCGTCCGCCCGGCCACTACGGTGTACGGCCCGCGAGCGGCGGGCCGCCTCGACGCGGAGACCGATGTCACGTTCCCCGTGCTCAGGCGGTCTGTCGGCCTGGTGCTCGTGGTCCTCGGTCTTCGGCTGTGCCGTACGGCGCGCGGCTTCTTTCTTGTCCCGCAG
>NZ_JBEPEI010000027.1:0-87623 GCF_040300765.1 Streptosporangium sp. NPDC000239
TTTTTTGGGGGGCCCACTCCCCCCCTTTGTGTGGTGGGGGGGGGGGGGGCCCCCCCCCCCCCCCCCGTGACCGGTCCCGCCACCACCGAGGAGGCGCCTTCATGATCTCGCCCCCCACGCGGGCGGCAGGGGCGTGTCACCGCACTCCGCAAGGTGCCGCCCGTCACGGGCGCGCAGGACGGCCCCGCCCCGGCACGCAGGCCTGAACCGGCCACCCGTCACACCACGAGGACTAAAAGGAGGATGCGCTCTCCCTCGGCAGAAAACCGAGGCGCCCGCGCAGGAAAAACAGATGGCCCGACGGACGACCACACCCCCGACCGACGGTGACTTCGAGGAGCGGATCGTCGACATCGACGTCTCCGCCGAGATGCGCACCAGCTTCCTTGAGTACGCCTACTCGGTCATCTACCAGCGTGCGCTGCCGGACGCCAGGGACGGCCTCAAGCCGGTCCAGCGCCGCATCCTCTACTCCATGAGCGAGATGGGCCTGCGCCCTGACCGAGGGCACGTGAAGTCGTCGCGGGTCGTCGGTGACGTGATGGGCAAGCTGCATCCACACGGCGACAGCGCCATCTACGACGCGCTGGTCCGCATGGCGCAGCCGTTCTCGATGCGGTTGCCCCTGGTCGACGGGCACGGCAACTTCGGCTCCCCCGACGACCTGCCCGCCGCGATGCGTTACACCGAGGCGAGACTGGCCGCCGCGGCCATGTCGATGGTGCAGTCGATCGACGAGGACACCGTCGACTTCAAGCCCAACTACGACGGGCAGGAGACCGAGCCGACGGTCATGCCCTCGGCGTTCCCGAACCTGCTGGTCAACGGCGCCACCGGCATCGCGGTCGGCATGGCGACCAACATGGCGCCGCACAACCTGGTCGAGGTCGTCGCCGCCGCCCGCCACCTGATCAAGAAGCCGGACGCGACGCTCGACGACCTGATGCGTTTCGTCCCCGGCCCCGACCTGCCGACCGGCGGCACGATCATCGGCCTGGACGGCATCCGCGACGCCTACGCCAAGGGCCGCGGCACCTTCAGGATGCGCGCCAAGTGCGCCGTCGAGCAGGTCAGCCCCAGGCGCAAGGGCATCGTCGTCACCGAGCTGCCCTTCAACGTCGGCCCCGAGCGGGTGGTCACCAAGATCAAGGAGCTGGTCACCGCCAAGAAGCTCCAGGGCATCTCCGATCTGAAGGACCTCAGCGACCGGCACAAGGGCCTGCGCCTGGTCATCGAGATCAAGAACGGCTTCATCCCCGAGGCCGTGCTTGAGGAGCTGTACCGGCTGACGCCGATGGAGGAGACCTTCGGCATCAACAACGTGGCGCTGGTCGACGGCGAGCCGCGCACGCTGGGCCTGCGCGAGCTGCTCCAGGTCTACGTCGACCACCGCATCGACGTCACCAGGCGCCGCTCCCTGTACCGCAGGCGCAAGCGGGAGGAGCGCCTGCACCTCGTCGAGGGCCTGATCATCGCCCTGCTCGACATCGACCGGGTCATCCAGGTCATCCGTTCCTCCGACGACTCCGGCCAGGCCCGCCAGCGGCTGATCGAGTCCTTCGCGCTGTCGGAGACCCAGGCCGTCTACATCCTGGACACCCCGCTGCGCCGCCTGACGCGCTTCGACAAGCTGGAGCTCGACCGGGAGAAGGCGACCCTGGAGGCGGAGATCGCCGAGCTGAGCGAGATCCTCGCCTCTGAGACCAAACTCCGCAAGGTCGTCTCCGACGAGTTGGCGCAGGTCGCCAAGACCTTCGGTACGCCGCGCCGTACAGTTCTGCTGGAGTCCTCCGGCGTCGCCAGGAACGTCTCGGTGCCGCTGGAGGTCGCCGACGACCCGTGCCTGGTGCTGTTCTCCTCCACCGGCCTGCTGGCCCGTACGGCCGACGCCTCCCCGCTGCCCGCCGACGGCGAACGCGCGGCGCACGACGTGCTGGTGTCCGTGGTGCGCAGCACGGTCAGGGGCGAGGTCGGCGTGGTCACCAACCAGGGCCGGATGATCCGGATCCAGGTGGTGGACCTGCCGACGCTGCCGCCGACGAACAGCCCGCCGTCGCTGTCCGGCGGCCATCCCGTGTCCGAGTACGTCACCCTTGAGCAGGGTGAGACCGTCGTCGGCATCGGTTCACTCGACCCCGAAGGTCCCGGCCTGGCCCTGGGCACGGCTCAGGGCGTGGTCAAACGGGTCGTTCCCGACTATCCCGCCAACCGTGACGACTTCGAGGTCATCGGGCTGAAGGAGGGCGACACCGTGGTGGGAGCGGCCGAGCTGACCTCGGAGGACCACGACCTGGTCTTCATCACCTCCGACGCCCAGCTGCTGCGCTATCCCGCGACGAGCGTCCGCCCGCAGGGCCGTCCCGCGGGCGGTATGGCGGGCATCCGCCTCGACGGGGACGCCCGGGTGATCTGGTTCGGCGTGGTCGACCCCGCCCGTGAGTCCAGGGTCGTGACGATCGCGGGCTCCTCGACCGCGCTGCCGGGGACCCAGGTCGGTGGCGCGAAGATCTCCGACTACGCCGAGTATCCCCCCAAGGGAAGGGCGACCGGCGGCGTGCGGGCCCAGCGTTTCCTGAAGGGTGAGGACGTCCTGCTGCTCGCCTGGGCGGGCCCCGCCCCCGTGCGCGCCGTCTCGACCGTCGGCAAGCCCGTCCCGCTCCCCGAGGAACTGGGCCGCCGCGACGGATCGGGCCTGCGTCTCACACACACCGTGGCGGCCGTCGGCGGCTCTCTCGGCGCCTCGGACGACCCGTCCGAGGACGAAACCGCCGGGGACTGAGCCCCCGATCCCGGTCCACCGTTCCCGGAGGAGGGCCCCGCGCCCGTCCTCCGGGAACCCTTCCCCGCCCTCACGGCCCGCAGGGCGGGGGTTCTCCCAGAAGATGACCTTTCCCCCCGGTGAACGCCTCTGCGAGCCTGGAGGGCCCGTCAGGGCCGTTCTCACCCCTCGTTTTCCCGGCTCCGCCTGCGCGGGCCGTCACCCGGTGCGGGAGGGCTCTCCCACACAGAGGCAGAACGGATGCCCCACCGGGTCGAGGAAGACACGGAAACTGTCGTCCTCGCTCGGCTGGTGGGCGTGCTTGGTCGCACCCGCCGCGAGCACGGCGGCCTCCCCCTCGTCCATGTCGTCCACGGTGAAGTCGAGGTGGAACTGCTGAGGGATCTCCGCACCGGGCCAGCGGGGCGGCCGGTAGTCCTCCGCGAGCTGGAAGCACAGCCGGCTCCGCCCGTCGGTCAGAACCACCCAGTCGTCCTCGACCGAGGACACCTCCCAGCCCAGGACGGCGCCGTAGAAATCGGCCAGGATCTTCGGGTCCGGACAGTCGAGGACGACCGACCTCATGCGCGCGATTGCCATGATCCCTCTCAGGAGACACCAACGACGAAGTTACGCCAGTGTCCTTCCCCCGGGCTTCGGCGCCACACCGGCACCCGACGGACCACAGCCCGGCCGAAGCCGTACGGCCAGGCCCCCACCCGGTCGTACGGCGAAGCGCGCCCCCGCGCAGACGGAGTCGGCGGACTCCGGACCTCAGACGGACGAGGTGTGCAGGGCGAACCTGACCGCCATCAGCAGCTGCCAGGGCTCGCCCGACTCCCAGGAGCGGATGAGCCGCGCGACCTGCTCGCCGGGCTGAAATTCACCGAAGCCGTGGGGACCGAAACACCCCGCCGCCACGAGCACCTCGACCAGCGGGTCGTCGTCGCCGAGGGACTCTGTGTAGACCGCCGCATCGAGCAGAGCCAGCGCCGAACGCGCGTTACGGCCCTCGTCATGGGTCTCCACCCGGTCCAGCCTCCGCCTGGCCTGCGCACGCAGGTATTCGGCCATCGATGCGATCCTGCTCATGATCCCCCCAAAATCCCGAACTTTGCGTCACGACATCATCACCCATCGTGAGCGGAGATGGCGGAGTCTTCCCTGAGCGAACGAAGAAGACCGCCCCGGAAGGCATCAGGAAAGCCGCATGAGGGATTATCAATCCATAGTTTCCGCCGACCGAAAGGTTTTTGCGTGGGTGCCTTCGACGATCTTCTGGCCGCGAACGAGGAGTTCTCCGCCACGTTCACCGACTCCGAGCTCACCGGTACGGCAGCCCGCGGCCTGGCTGTCGTCACCTGCATGGACTCGCGAATCGACCCGCTCGGGCTGTTCGGCCTGAAAGCCGGAGACGCGAAAATCCTGCGTAACGCGGGCGCCCGGGTGACCGACGACGTGCTGCGAACGCTGGTGCTCGCGGTCTACCTGCTGGGCGTCAACCGGGTCCTCGTCATGCCGCACACCGACTGCGGCATGTCGAAGGCCACCGACGACGACGTGCACAAGCTCGCCGCGCAGCACGGCGTCGACACCCGCAGTCTGGAGTTCCACACCGTGCCCGACCAGAGCGCCGCTCTGCGGCACGACCTGACGCGTATCAGGACCAGCCCGTTCCTCCCCGAGGGACTGGCCATCGGTGGCGCCGTCTACGACGTGCACACCGGGAAGATCATGCCTGTCGAGGTGTGAGAAGAGGGCCGGCTCCGTCCGGAGCCGGCCCTCTCTCATCTCGGACGCCCATGCGTCCCGTGCGTCCCAGGCGCCTCAGGCGTCGATGTGGTCGCGGTCGACCTCGGCCGCGCTGCCCACGATGAACTCTCTGCGCGGGGCCACGTCGCTGCCCATCAGGAGGTCGAAGATGCGCTCGGCCTCCTGGACGTCCTCGATCCTGACCCTGCGCAACGTCCTGCGGCGGGGCTCCATGGTGGTCTCGGCCAGCTGGTCGGCGTCCATCTCACCCAGACCCTTGTAACGCTGGACCGGGTCCTTCCAGCGCTTGCCCCGGCGCTCCAGGTCACGCAGGACCCGGTGCAGTTCGGCGTCGGAGTAACAGTAGACGTACTTGTCCTGGCCGCGTCCCGGGTTCGTGACCTCGATGCGGTGCAGCGGCGGAACCGCGGCGAAGACCCGGCCCGCCTCGACCATCGGCCTCATGTAGCGGTGGAAGAGGGTCAGCAGCAGGCATCGGATGTGCGCGCCGTCGACGTCGGCGTCGGCCATCAGGATGATCTTGCCGTAGCGGGCCGCCTCGATGTCGAACGAGCGCCCCGACCCCGCGCCGACGACCTGGATGATCGCGGCGCACTCGGCGTTCTTGAGCATGTCGGCGACGGACGCCTTCTGCACGTTGAGGATCTTGCCGCGGATCGGCAGCAGCGCCTGGAACTCCGAGTCGCGGGCCGCGCGGGCGGTGCCGAGCGCCGAGTCACCCTCGACGATGAACAGCTCGCTGCGGTCGACGTCGTCGCTGCGGCAGTCGACCAGTTTGGCCGGGAGCGCGGAGTTCTCCAGGGCGGTCTTGCGCCGCTGGTTGTCACGGTGCTCACGGGCGGCGATCCTGGCCTTGGCCGCCGCGGCGATCTTCTCCAGTACCGCGCGCAGCTGCTGCTTGGCGCCGCGGGGCGGATTGGTGAAGATCTCCCTGAGGTCCCGGGAGACGACGTGGGCGACGATCCTGGAGGCGGCCGAGGTGCCGAGGACCTCCTTGGTCTGTCCCTCGAACTGGGGCTCGGGAACGCGCACCGTGACGACCCCGGTGAGGCCTTCGAGGATGTCCTCCCTGGTGACCGGGGCATCGCCGTTCTTCAGCAGCCGGGTCTCACGGAGCAACTCGTTCAGCGTGCGGACCAGCGCCCGCTCCAGGCCGGTGACGTGGGTGCCGCCCTTGGGGGTGGCGATCACGTTGACGAAGGACCTGACGGTGCTGTCATAGCCCTTGCCCCAGCGCAGCGCGACGTCCACGGTGAGCTCACGCTGCACCTGGGTCGGCGTCATGTGCCCGAGCTCGTCCAGGACGGGCACGGTCTCGTGGAAGTGACCGGAGCCCTGCAGGCGCAGCACCTCGCACACGGCCTCGTCGCGGGCGAGGAACTCGGTGAACTCCGAGATGCCGCCGTCGAAGCAGAACTCCTCCTCGGCGGACTCCTCGCCGCGGCTGTCGCGCACGGCCAGGGTCAGGCCGGGGACCAGGAAGGCCGTCTGACGCAGCCGGACGTGGATCTCGTCGAGGGAGACCTCCGCCTCGGGCAGGAAGATCTGGTGGTCGACCCAGAAGCGGACGCGGGTGCCGGTGACCTTGCGCGGGAGCGGGCCGCCGTCGCGCAGGCCGGACTTCTTCTTGAACCTGCCGCCGGGCCCGTCGCCGTCGAAGACGCCCGGGACTCCCCTGCGGAAGCTGATCTCGTGGACCCGGCCGTCACGGTCGACCGCGACGTCGAGGCGGGAGGACAGCGCGTTGACCACAGAGGCACCGACGCCGTGCAGGCCGCCGGAGGCACCGTAGGAGCCGCCGCCGAACTTCCCTCCGGCGTGCAGCTTGGTGTAGACCAGCTCGACTCCGGCCAGACCGCTCTTGGGCTCGATGTCCACCGGAATGCCGCGGCCGTTGTCACGCACCTCGATCGAGCCGTCGGCGTGCAGCTCGACCTCGATGCGGGTGCAGTATCCGGCCAGGGCCTCGTCGACCCCGTTGTCCACGATCTCCCAGAGGCAGTGCATGAGACCACGGCTGTCGGTCGACCCGATGTACATGCCCGGGCGTTTGCGGACGGCTTCAAGACCTTCAAGCACCGACAGATGGCGCGCCGTATAGCCCTTCTCCGCGCTAACTGCGGTCACACCCACTCCCACTCTGCTCGAACACGTGTGCGCAGCTTACCGTTCTTCCCGCCGCGGCGGGTACAAGCTTCTCACGCGAGCACCATGGCGTTACACCGAGTGAAAAGTCCGTTACCTTCCGGCGCTTTCCGCTCTCGGCGTAGCCGGGGGCCGGTTGGGAAGCCTCGCATCCGGTTAGATGTTGTCTCAAGTGACTGACGCCAGATCCTCCACACAAGGGGATGACCTGAAAGGCGATACGTGACTGGAACACTCGCCCCCACCAAGCAGCTGACGGCCACGGACCGCTGTGACCGGTGCGGCGCCCAGGCTTACATCCGCGCGACCCTGCCCGCAGGTGGGGAGCTGCTGTTCTGCGCCCACCACGGGCGGCAGCACGTAGCCGTGCTCAGAGACAAGGGCGCCGACATCCAGGACGAGTCGGCACGCCTCAGCGACACCCCCTCGACCGCCGGCAACGACGAACGATAGAGACCGGCAGGCCCGGTGGCGACACCGGACCGACGCCGCGGGTGCGGCCGTTCCCGTGAACGACCCGTCCCGCGGCCCGGCTTGACCCATCTCAGATATCTCTGCCGTGTGCTCCGCTCCAGCGTCATCGGAGCGGAGCACACGGTCTTTCTCCACCGGTTCTCCAGCGAAGGCATCGGGCCTCGCCGGTGTGCCCCGCCGCGTTACGCTCGGCGACTGTGTTGATTCTGCTGCCGCCATCCGAGGGAAAGGCCGCGCTGGGCGACGGCCCCGCCCTCGATCTGTCCCTGCTGAGCTTTCCTTCCCTGACGGCCTCCAGGCGGAAGGTCCTGGGCACGCTCGTCACCCTGTCCGGAAAACGCCAGGCGCAGGACGTGCTCGGCCTGTCCCCGGGGCAGGTGGGTGAACTCGACAAGAACCGGCAGCTGAGGACCGCCGCCACACTGACGGCGGCGGAACTGTACACCGGCGTGCTCTACGACAATCTCGGCCTGGCCTCACTGTCTCCAGGCGCCGCCGAACGGGCCGCCGGAAGCGTGCTGATCTTCTCCGGCCTGTGGGGCCTGCTGCGGATCACCGACCGGGTGCCGCCCTACCGCCTGTCGATGAGCGTACGGCTACCGCCGCTCGGCGCCCTCGGACCCTACTGGCGCAAGACGATCACCCCGGTCCTCGACGCCGAACCCGGCCTGGTCGTCGACCTGCGTTCCAGCACCTACGCGGCGGCCTGGCAGCCGGGGCAACGGGCGGTCGGAGTGCGGGTCCTCAAGGACGGCAAGGTCGTCAGCCACATGGCCAAGGCGACCCGGGGCGTGATAGCCCGGGCGCTCCTGGAGAGTGGCGTCGATCCGCAGACACCGCAGGAACTGGCCAAGGTCCTGGACGAACTCGGCCACACCGTGACGCTCGGCCCCGTCCCGGGCGGCAGGAAGCCCTGGGCCCTCGACGTCACCACCTGACCTCGCGAGCCCGGGTACGGAAAAGGCCGCGCCATGCGGCGCGGCCTCTCACCGTGAGCGATCAGTCCAGGTAGTCGCGCAGGACCTGGGACCTGGACGGGTGACGCAGCTTGGACATGGTCTTGGACTCGATCTGGCGGATACGCTCCCGGGTGACCCCGTAGACCTTGCCGATCTCGTCCAGCGTCTTCGGCTGGCCGTCGGTCAGCCCGAACCGCATCGAGACCACGCCCGCCTCGCGTTCGGACAGCGTGTCCAGCACGGAGTGGAGCTGCTCCTGCAGAAGGGTGAAGCTGACGGCGTCCGCCGGAACGATGGCCTCGGAGTCCTCGATGAGGTCACCGAACTCGCTGTCGCCCTCCTCACCCAGCGGGGTGTGCAGGGAGATCGGCTCGCGGCCGTACTTCTGGACCTCGACGACCTTCTCCGGGGTCATGTCCAGCTCGCGGGCCAGCTCCTCGGGAGTGGGCTCGCGCCCCAGGTCCTGCAGCATCTGCCGCTGCACCCGGGCCAGCTTGTTGATCACCTCGACCATGTGGACCGGGATGCGGATCGTCCGCGCCTGGTCGGCCATCGCCCGGGTGATCGCCTGCCGAATCCACCACGTGGCGTAGGTGGAGAACTTGTAACCCTTGGTGTAGTCGAACTTCTCCACCGCGCGGATCAGGCCCAGGTTGCCCTCCTGAATCAGGTCCAGGAAGAGCATGCCCCGGCCGGTGTAGCGCTTGGCCAGCGAGACCACCAGACGCAGGTTGGCCTCAAGCAGGTGGTTCTTGGCGCGGCGGCCGTCTTCGGCGATCCACTCCAGCTCGGCGCGTACGTCGACCGGCAACCGGTCACCGTCGGTGCCGAGCTGCTCCTCGGCGAACAGGCCGGCCTCGATGCGCTTGGCCAGCTCGACCTCCTGCTCGGCGTTGAGCAGGGGAACCTTGCCGATCTGCTTGAGGTAGTCCTTGACCGGGTCGGCGGTGGCGCCCGCCGCCGCGACCTGCGGCACGGGGGCGTCATCGTCGTCGTCGGACAGGATGAGGACCTCGTCCTCGTTCTGCCTGACGGCCTCGACCTTGGGCTCCTCCTCCGTCTCGGCCTCGGTTTCGGCCTCGGCTTCGATCTCCACGTCGACCTCGACCTCGACATCGAGGTCGAAGTCCTCGATCTCGACGTCCTCAAGGTCGATGACCTCGTCGTCGTCACCGGAGACCTGCTTGGGCTTCGGCTCGGCCTTGGGCGCGGGGGCGGCCGCCTCGGGGGCGGGCTTCCTCGGCGGGGCGGGAACCGGCTTCTTCGCCGACGGCGCGATCTTCCTGGCCGGGGGCGCGGGCTTCTTTGCCGCCGGAGCGGGCTCGGAGCCGCTGACGACCGCCGTGACGGTCTCGGGCTGCTCCTTGGCCGCCGCGGCGGTCTTCGTCTTCTTGACCGGGGCGGGAGCGGCGGGGGTACGACGCTTGGTCGAAGTCCGGGACTTCTTGGGAGCCGCGGAGTCCTCAGCAGTCAGCCGTACGGTGATGCCCTCTTTGCTGAGGCTGCGCAGAATCCCTGCGACCTGCGCCATCGGAATGTCCGCTTCCTCGACGGCCTTGCGGACATCCTCGGACTCGAGGAACCCCTGCGAGCGCCCCCGCTCCATCAGCTGCTGAATGACGGGCTCGTTCAGCTCGGATGGCTTCGAGCGAGTCGAACTTGCAGGCGACACGAACACCTCTCGAAGGAAAGCGTGACGAGAATGGACCAAGGTGCCCACTAGGGGCGGAACCTCTAGTTGTTGATGAACGAGGCCGCGCGAACCGCGACGCACCTGTCCAGCATTGTGACACGACACCGTGATCCATACGGCCGCCTCCTGGCGGTTGCCCTCCACCCTAGGCCGACCAAGAGAGTAGTGCGTACGGAAGCGAGGCACCGATACCCGAAAGCAACCGTTATGACTGTTTCATTCAGTCACTCTTCGTGGCCAGGGGGACATGAATCGCGAGCACCGTGACGTCATCATCCTGTTCATACCCAGACAGCATCCGGTCAACAAGGAAATCAAGCAACATATGCGGACTTCCAACAACTTCCGGCGGCGCTTCGGTCACAACAGAGCAAAGATCGGCGAGCCCGGCGTCCAGACCTCGCTTACGATTCTCCACGAGACCGTCTGAATACAGGACCGCGGTGTGTCCCGGCGGCACGCAGAACCGGAACTGCCTACGGCTCGTCGGCCAGCCGAGAGGCGTTCCCGGCTCGCCCTCACACAGCAGGGGCACGCCCTGCGGGGAGACCAGCAGGGGCGGTGGATGCCCCGCCAGGGCCAGAGTGCCCTCACCGGTCCCGGGTTCCACGACCATGTAGGCCAGGGTGGTGACCTGCTCTTCCTCCTCGGTCGCCTCGAAGACCCTGTCCAGACCCGTGAGAACCGCCGCGGGCGGTGGGTTGGTCAGCGCCAGCGCCCGCATGGCGTTGCGGATGCGGCCCATGCCCGCGGCCGCCTTGACGCCCTTGCCCATGACGTCGCCGACCACCGCGGCGACCCTGCCGTCCTGTAGGACGAACGCGTCGTACCAGTCGCCGCCGACCTGCACGTGACGGCTTCCCGAGCGGAAGCGCTGGGCCAGCACCAGGCCCCGGACCACCGGCAGGCGGTCGGGCAGCAGGCTGCGCTGCAGCGTCTCGGCGGTACGGTGCTCACGCTCGAAGAGCGTCGCCCGCTCGACGGCCAGGGCACACTGCCCCGCGAGCGCCTCAAGGAAGACCCCGTCCTCCTGGGATATCTTCTGAGGCCTGGTGAACGAGAAACGCAGCGCGCCGAGGGCACGCCCCGCGGCCAGCAGCGGCAGGCCGACCCAGGCCCGCTCGTCACTGTGGGCCAGGAAGTCGCCGATGGCCTCCTCGTCGGCCCCGGCGTCGACGAGTTGGGCGCGCAGGCTCTCGGGCGACTCGGCGAAGACCGGGCGACGGCTGTTGACCGCCATGGTCATCACGCTGGAGTGCGCCAGCGGGATCTCCTCGCCCGGCGCGCCGGGGATGTCGGGGATGCCGCCGTTGTTGACCAGCTTCAGCGCGGCCCGCTCGACGTCGAGCAGCGCCACGGCCGAGCGATCGGCCGCCAGCGCCGTACGGCCCACGTCGATGATGACCTGGACGACCTGCTCGACGGTCAGCGCCTCGGCGAGTATGGCCGTGGCGCCCTGCAGCCTGGCCGTACGCAGCGCGGCGGCGCCGAGCTGGTCGGTGAGCCTGCCGCGCATCTCCTCGGCCTCGCGCTGCGGAGTGACGTCGGTGTTCGCGCCGACCCACTCGACCACCCGTCCGTGCCGGATGATCGGGACGGCGCGCACCTCGAAGTGACGGTAGCCGCTGGCCCTGGTGCGGGCCCGGTAGCTCCACTCGAACATGGTCCGGCCGCGGAGGGCCTCGTGCCACGCCTCCTCGGTGTACTGGCGGTCGTCGGGGTGGACGGCGTCGAGCCAGCCGTGGGCGAGGTACTCCTCAAGCCCCTGACCGGTGATGGCCCGCCACTGCGGGGCGTCCTCAAGCACGACCCCCGTCGGGGCGGTGATCCACACGAGCTGGGACTGCGCCTCGACGAGCGAGCGGTAGCGCTCCTCGCTGCGCCGCAGGTCCTCCTCGACCTGACGGCTCTCGGTGATGTTCACCCCGACCAGGCAGACCGCCCTGAGCGTCCCCTCGTCGTCATGGACGGGCGAGAACGTCAGAGACCAGTGGTGGGTCTCCCCGTCCGCCGTCCTGACCCGGATGCGCTGGTCCCCCTCGACCTCCGCGCCCTCCGCGATGGCCCGGACCGACCCCTCGATCAACGCGGTCAGGTCGGCGGAGAGCATCTCGCCGGGCGTCCGGCCGACCAGGCGCTCGGCGGGCAGGCCGACCACATCGGCGAAGACCTCGTCGACCCGGTGGAAACGCCCCTCGGGGTCAAAGAACGCGAAGGCGAACGGCGACTGCGACAGCAGGCCCTGCAGCAGGCCGGAGTCCGAGATGTCCACACCCGACTTCCGGGGACGGGGCACGGAGGTTTCGGCGCTCATGGTCGGCACCTCCGTCGCGTGCCAGGGTCTCCCACGAGGCACATCTCCAAACTTGCGAATTGGCGTAGCGCAGCTCCGGGGGACCGGATCCTGCAGTACATCATCGGCGATGGGCGGGGGCGGACGGAAGCCCCGCCCATGATGCGGTCGGCGCGTCCGGTGGGCCCTGCCCATGGACGGCCACGGACGAGACGGCTCGGGAGCGTTCCGCGCGCGGCGCGGTCACCCGCTCCGAAGGGCCGGCGTCGGCCGGGGCCCGATGTCGCTCCCACCGCCCTCCCGAAACACCGGGGCGGTCGCCTCCGGCGCGTTCAAACGTTTGCGGCCAGGACCCTAGCAGGATCAAGCCGGACCGTCCCGACAACTGCCCACCTCGTCTCCGCGAGCGTCCCAGGGAAGATCAGGCTACTGACTCATTCCCGATTTGGCTCCCCCTTCGGGGACAGTGGTTTACTCCCCAGTCGACAAATCCAGTCAAGACACGCCTCACCTCGCACCTCTTCCTCGCAAACATCGGCCAACACGGTCTCAGGAGGGTTGACACCCAGGCGATACGTTGTGGAATGGGAACGCACGTCCCCGTCGTCCACCTGGGGATCACCTTCCGGAGAAGCCGGAGGAAGGCGACGCCATGCCCGCTCTCGCCACAGGCCTTGACGGCCCGCGCGCGTCCCGCGACCGGGTGAGCGCGGGTCTCGCCGCCGAGTTCCCCACCGTCCCGCCGGGCACCGTGGACCGCCGCGTGGCCGACGCCCGAGCCCGCGCCGAGCACCTCGGCATCGAGGCCACACCCGAGGTGGTCGAACGCGTCGCCCGCGAGCATCTGCTCGCCCTCGTCAACTCAGCGCCGCCACCGCGGAGTCCCCGGTAACATCGGGATCATCGGGCCGTCTTCCACGCGCCGTTCGGCCCGGGGACGCGAGAAGGTTGGGACGTGAGCGAGCAGGGCGAGCGAGCCGGTCGGCACTGCACCGGTCCCATGCCGCCGACGGAGGGGGCGGCTTGAACCGGCGGCACCGGCGGCACCCGAGAGAGAACCAGTCCCCGGACGAGGTGTTCGCCGAGATGCTGCTCGCCTCCAGGGAGCTGCTGGCGGTGCGCAGTCCGCTGGACGCCGAGCTCATGGTCTCCGACATGGTCGGGGCCTGGTGGGGGCGTCGCCTGCGGGGCGGGGACGCCGAGCAGGTCCTCGGCGAAGGGCTGGTCGACTACGCCGCCAAGGCGGGCTCCCCCGCCGCGCTGACCCTGCTGATCGCTCTGGCCTACCTCGGCACCGCCCGTCAGGCCGCGAAGGCGGAGGGCGCCGCCCTGGCGCTCATCGAACGCGGCGTGGCCAAACCACGCTGGGCCGAGCGTCTCGGCGTCGTCAAACCGACCGGCTGCTACGTCTCCCGCGACGCCTACGGCGACCAGGACACGGTGGTGTGCACCTTCGGCTACCGGGGCGCGGACAACGACGAGGACCGCCACGCGCTGGTCATGGTCGTCGACTACAACATGCGGGGCATCGCCCGCGACGCCTGGGTCTCCTCCCACGTGGACAAACTGCTCGACCAGGCCAGGACCGAGGCCGGGGCCAACCCCATGCTGAGGTTCGAGGAGATCGAGCCGCAGCAGGCCAGGGCGCTGCTCGAATCGGCCATGAAGGCCACCGCCGAGTACGGCGACCGCAGGGCGAACCTCCCGGTCAGCGACAGCTACAGCGCCTACCACGCCTTCGCCCGCGCCCGGATCAAGGCGCTGCCGCCGGGCCGTAAGCGGCCCGCCCCGCTGCACAGCGAGGCCCCCTACAGCCGCGACCGCAGGGCGATGCTGGCGGCGGAGTTCCTCTCCTCCGACGCCGCCGAGCACCTTTCCGACCCGTCGGCGGCCTCGCGATGCGCCGACCACATCATCGACTACGGCTGTGACCAGGACTTCGGCAGGCCGCTGCGGGTCAGTCCCACCAAGTGCCAGACGTTCCTGCTCGACTGGCTGCCGCGCAAGGTCCTGCTCACCCCGGCCGAGCAGGAGGCCGTGCCGTACGTGCTGGGGGCGTGGGCTCGGTTCGCGGCGCGGCGCAGCGGGCTGGCCGACCGGGGGCTGCGCGCCACGCTCGACGGCATCTGGGAGGCCACGGCCAGGTTCGCCGAGGCCTACCGTGACCCGACCACCTTCGGGCTCGACCGCGACCTGCTCGAACGGCTGCTGCCCGACGGCGACCTGTCCGCGCTGGCCCGCAGGGTCTTCGCCTTCCCGTTCCTGCAGGGCACGCACGGTGAGATCAAGCTCGACCTGCTCAACCCCTCCGACGAGGCGGACCGCAGGATCCTGCTGGGCATCGACCACGCGGGCGAACTCGACCGGCCCGACTACGACGAACACCTGGCCTGGCACGAGGAGATCGCAGGCAGGCTCTGGGAGGGCGATCCCCCGCAGCTGTGGGAGGCCGCCCAGCGGCTGCTCGACCTGGGTCACGACCGGCACGACGTGCTGCACGTGCTGATCGAGATCGCCGAGCGGATCGGCGACGACCCGGAGGAACTCTCCATCGCCCTCGACGACATCGCTGACATTCCCGACGAGCCTCCGGTGTAGGTGAGCCATGGTGATCGACCTCAACGCCGACCTCGGAGAGGGTTTCGGTGTCTGGCGGCTCGGTGACGACACGGCCCTGCTCGACGTGGTGACCAGCGCGAACATCGCCTGCGGGTTCCACGCGGGCGACCCGCTGACCATCCGCCGCACCTGTGCCGCCGCGGTGGACCGGGGGGTGCTCATCGGCGCCCAGGTCTCCTACCGTGACCTGGCCGGGTTCGGGCGCCGCGAGATGGACGTGGATCCCGAGGAGCTGTGCGCCGAGGTGCTCTACCAGCTTTCCGCGGTCGACGGCATCGCCAGGGCCATGGGCGGGCGGGTCTCCTACGTCAAGCCGCACGGCGCGCTCTACAACCGGATCTGCCGTGACCGCGAGCAGGCGGAGGCCGTCGTCGCGGCCGTCGCCGACCATGACGAACGGCTGCCCCTGCTCAGCCTGCCCGGTTCCGTGGTCCACGAGATCGCCGCCCGGGAGGGGGTGGTCACGGTCACCGAGGCCTTCGCCGACCGCGCCTACACCCCTGAGGGAACCCTGGTTTCCCGGCGTGCCCCCGGCGCGGTGCTGAACGATCCCGGCGAGGTCGCGGCCAGGGCCGTGCGGATGGCCACCAGGGGGACGGTCACCGCCGTCGACGGTTCGGAGGTCGCGGTCGGCGCCAGGTCGATCTGCGTGCACGGCGACACCCCCGGCGCGGTGGCGCTGGCACGGGCCGTACGTGACGCCCTGGCCGCGGCGGGGGTCACCCTGCGGGCGTTCGGGTGAGCGGGCGGCCCGGGGTGATCCGCAGGGCCGGAGAGCACGCGCTGCTGGTCGAGACCGGGTCGCTTGAGGCCTCACACCGCCTCGACGCCCTGCTGCGGGCCCGGCGCCTGCCCGGCGTCGCCGAGATCGTTCCCGGCCCGGAGACCGTCCTGGTGAGCGCGCCCGGCGCCGATCCGTCCCGGCTGCTGCCCGAGCTGTCCCGCCTGCTCGGTACGGCCTCCGCCGGGCAGGCCGACAGGGACCTCCCGGACGCGCGCGCCGTGACGGTCCCCGTGATCTACGACGGGGCCGATCTGGAGGAGGTCGCCGCCCTGGCCGGGCTCTCCCCCGCCGAGGTCGTCGAACGGCACACCGGGCGGGAGCTCGTCGTCGGCTGGCTGGGGTTCGCCCCCGGGTTCGCCTACCTCACCGGGCTCGACCCCGTGTTGCACGTGCCCAGGCTCACCACACCGCGGACCTCGGTGCCCGCCGGGTCCGTCGCGGTGGCGGGGCCGTACTCGGCGGTCTATCCCTCGGCCTCTCCGGGCGGCTGGCGGCTGCTCGGCCGTTCCGCCGTGGTGGTGTGGGACGTGAACGCCGACCCGCCCGCCCTGCTCACGCCGGGGACCCGGGTCAGGTTCGAGGCCGTCACCGCGTCATGATCGAGGTCATCGCGGCGGGGCCGTACGCCACCGTGCAGGATCTCGGCCGTCCGGGCCACGCTCATCTCGGTGTGCCGTGCTCAGGGGCGGCGGACGCGCCGAGCCTGCGTCTGGCCAACCGTCTGGTGGGCAATCCGGAGGGAGCGGCCGGGATCGAGCTGACCTTCGGCGGCGCCCGGCTCCGCTTCACCGCCGGGGCGTGGGTCTCGGTCGCCGGGGCCGACTGCCCGCTGGAGGTCGTCGTGGACGGCACGACGGTCAGGCCGGCGATGCTGGCGCCGTTCTGGGTTCCGCCGCTCGGTGAGCTGCGGGTGGCGTTTCCCCGGGCCGGGCTGCGGACCTACGTCGCGGTCCGGGGCGGGCTCGACACGCCCATGGTGCTGGGCAGCCGCTCGACGGACTCCCTGTCCGGTCTCGGCCCCGCCCCGCTCGGCGTCGGCGACAGGCTGCCGGTCGGGCCGGCCGGGCACCTGCCCGCCCTCACCGTGGACGCCGCACCTCCCGTCTCGTCCTCCGCCGCGTCCCGGGAGGTCCTGCGGGTCGTCGCCGGGCCCAGGGACGACTGGTTCGCCCCCGGCGCCCTGCGGGCGCTGTGCGCGCAGCCGTACGTGGTGAGCCAGGACAGCAACCGGGTCGGCGTACGGCTGGGCGGCGGCGCACCGCTGCCGCGGGCCCGCCCCGGGGAGCTGCCCAGTGAAGGGGTGGTCACCGGGGCCGTCCAGGTGCCGCCGGACGGCCTGCCGATCGTCTTCCTGGCCGACCACCCCCCGACCGGGGGGTATCCGGTGATCGCCGTGCTCACCTCGGCCTGTCTGCCCGTCGCGGCCCAGCTCCGCCCCGGAGACCGGGTGCGCTTCCTCCTGGAGCGCCTGCCTCCCCTGTGAGGAGTCATCTCAGCAGGGCGGCGACCCGCTCTATCTCCTGGGCCAGGGCGGCGGCGGGGGCCTCCTCGAACAGGTCGAGATCGATGACGCCGTCCTTGGCCTGCCAGACCCCGGTGACCCTGCCCTGGTGAACCACAACCGGGGAGATCCACCCGGCGGCCCGGCTGACCTTGGCCTTCGCCTCCGCCGGCAGAAGGGGTTCGAGATCGCGGGGAGCACCGAGGATGTACTGGTCGAAGCCCGGCAGCAGGTGGACGCCGGTCGCAGGCGCGGTCGCCATCAGGTCGTCGAGGTGCTCGGCGAGCACGACCATGGGGCGGCCGTCCACCTCGATCTCCGCCAGCTCCGGCGCGAGATCGCGGAACCAGCCCCGCAGCACGGTCTTCGGGGCGACGCCCCGGTAGAGCCAGACGTTGAAGGTTTCCGGGGTTCCCGGGCCGTGGGCGCCGAGGAAGGACCTGACCAGGCGGACGCCGCCCTCGTCGCGGGAGAGCGGCGCCGAAGGCCCGCCGGGCACCCAGTCGCGGGGGCTGACGAAGGTCACGCGGCCCTCGCGCGGCGGACCGTAGCACAGCTCGCCGAGGAAGCTCAGCGGTTTGAGCAGCGCCCCCCAGCCCGAGGTGAGGGCCTGTCTCAGGTGGGCGTCGCCGGTGACCTCGATGACGGCCTCGACCAGCTCGTCGCGGGTCAGCACATGTCCTTCGAGCGCCTTGGGGACCGCCTCCAGGATGGCCGTGACCTCATCGGCGGTGACCCCGTGACCGCGCTGCCACGACGCCTTCTCCCAGTTGCGGAAGGAGCCGAGGACCGCGGTGTAGGCGGGCAGTTCGTCGGAGGGGACCAGGTGCAGGGTGCCGCGCGCCGTCCAGGTCTTGACCAGCGTGCGGTCCAGCCACAGGGCCTCGCCGACCTCACCGGGACGCGGGTCCGCGCGCCGTACGGCGACGGCGAGCTCGGCGGAGGAGGCCACCTGGGCCTGCACCCCCGCCAGGCGGCGGACGACGGACACCGCGTCCGGCCCCGAGGCCGGGTCGACGAACTGCCGTCTCAGCCGCCATGCGAGCACCTGGGGCCAGGTCGTGGAGAGAACCATGGAAAGACTTCTATCGTCTCCCCCCGACAGAATCCCGCCCGGGCCCCCTATCTGACGAAACCGATGTCCTGGTACTTCAGATCGTAGAAGCCGCGAGCCCCGTAGTTGGCGATGTTCTTGTTGACCGCCACGTTCTGCGGGCGCTGGTAGAGCGTCACCACGTTGACCGCGTCCCAGATCAGTTTGTCCGCGGCGTTGGTGTCCGCGATGGCCTGGGCGTCCCCCAGGTCTCCGGTCGCCTTGTTCATCGCGGCGTCGATCTCCGCAGAGCCGATGCGGCCGAGGTTGGCGTTCCACTGGGGCTGGCCCTTCGCGTCGCGGACGGCGTTGACGTACTGGCCGTAGGCGCTGAAGACCGGGAACGGCGTGCCCATGTAGGCGAACGCGGTGATGTCGTAGTTGCCGGGGATGATGTACTTGGTGAAGTAGTCGTCGCTGGGCACCGCCTGAAGGGTGACCTTGACGCCGATCTGGGCCAGCATGCTCTGGGTGATCTCGGCCTCGGACTTGGTCACCTGCAGGCCGGAGGGCATGACGAAGCGCAGGTTCAGCTCGCGGCCGTCCTTCACGCGGGTCTGGCCGGACAGCCGCCAGCCCGCGGCGTCCAGCAGCCGCCTGGCCCGTTCGGGGTCGTAGACGCCGACCTCGCCCGCGTTGTCGCGGTAGCCCTCCTGGGTGTTCATGAAGAAGTGGTTGTTCAGCAGCACGATGGGCCAGTCGAGCCCCTGCAGGTCGGACTGGGCGATGGCCTGGCGGTTGATGCCCATCGCCACGGCCCTGCGGACGTTGACGTCGGACAGCACCGCGCTCTCGCCGTTCAGCGTGAAGTGCCGGAAGTCGGGCCCCGCCGCCTGACGGACGATGGCCCCCTGGCTGCTCTTGGCCCGCGCGTAGTCGGGCGCGGACGGCCCCATGTCGAAGGTGTCCAGCTCGCCGTTGCTGAAGGCGCCGATCAGGGCGTCGTTCTCCAGAGCCCGGTAGATGATCCTGTCGAGCTTGGCCCGCTGTCCCCACCAGCGCTCGTCCCTGGCGATCGTGATGGTCTTGGCCGTCTGGTCGAACGAGACGAACCTGAACGGCCCCGCGGTGACCGGGACGCGGTTCAGCCAGGCCGTGTTGAAGGTCTCCGCGGTCGCGTTCGTGCTCTTCGGGTAGAGCGGGCCGAACAGGGACTGCCAGTCGCCGAACGGCTTGGCGAAGGTGACGACCACCTCGTGGTCGTTCCTGCCCTTGGCCACGTCCTCGACGTCGCGGTAGCCGGTGGTGCTCGAAACCCGGTAGTCGAGGTTCGAGCCGTTCATCGCCCGCCACTGGGCCCGGTAGTCCTCCCAGGTGATGGGGGTTCCGTCCGACCACCTGGCGCGCGGGTTGAGGGTCAGCGTGACGACCTGCCTCGGCTTGGTCTCGGTGACCTTCCCGGCCAGCAGGTAGTCGGTGTTCGCCGAGATCTCGCCCTTCTCGTTGGAGCGGAACGCCGAGGGCATGAGCGCGTCGACGACCTTCTTGACCATGGCCAGATTGCCGTCGACGTGGTTGAGGTTCCAGTTGGCCGGATACTCGTTGATGCCCACCCGGAGCAGGCCCCCGTCCCTGACCCTGTCGCGGGGAAGCGGGTTGATGTCGTAGGCCTTGATCGTGGTCCCGCGTTCGTCGCCGTCGCTGCTCGGACCGCCTCCCCTGGCTCCCCCCTGGCCCCCGCAGCCGGTGAGGGCCAGCGAGCCCGCCATGGTCAGCGCGGTGGCGCACACGCCCACACGCCGGATTGCTGTCACAGTTCCTCCAGGGTTATACGACTTCGACCTTCTCGGCGAAGTGACAGGAGACGCCGTGGTCCTCGCCGACCGGCCGGACCTGGGGCTCCTCGTTCACGCATCGGCTCTGGCCGGTCTCGTCGAGGGTCCTGAACAAGGGGCAGCGGGTACGGAAGCGGCACCCGGAGGGAGGTTCCGCCGGGCTCGGCAGGTCGCCCTCCAGCAGGACTCGCCTCCTGGAACGTTCCCTGCGCGGGTCGGGCAGCGGGACCGCCGAGAGCAGCGCCTGGGTGTAGGGGTGCATCGGGGCGTCGTAGACCGCGCCGACCCGGCCTATCTCGGCGATCCTGCCGAGATACATGACCGCGATCCGGTCGGCGATGTGCCGGACCACGGCCAGGTCGTGCGCGACGAACAGATAGGACAGCCCCAGGCGCCGCTTCAGGCTCTCCAGCAGGTTGACCACGCCCGCCTGGATGGAGACGTCGAGGGCGGAGACCGGCTCGTCCAACACCACCAGCCTGGGCTCCAGGGCGAGCGCCCTGGCGATGCCGATCCGCTGGCGCTGGCCGCCGGAGAAGTCCTGCGGGTAGCGCCCGGCGTGACCGGGGTCCAGCCCTACCAGGCCGAGGAGCTCCTGGATCCTCGGGCCGGGGTCTTTGACGCCGTGCGCCCGCAACGGCTCGGCGATGATGTCGTAGACGGTCATCCTGGGGTCGAGCGAGGCCAGCGGGTCCTGGAAGACGACCTGCATGTCGCGTCTGACGGCCATCCGCTCGCGGGCGCCGAGAGCCGAGGTGTCGTGTCCCAGCACCACGATCGCGCCGCGCTGCGGCCTGGCCAGCTCCAGGATCTCCATCAGGGTGGTCGTCTTGCCGCAACCCGACTCACCGACCAGGCCCAGCGTCTCGCCCTGCCTGATGTCGAAGCTGATGCCGTCGACGGCGTGCACCGTGCCGACCCTGCGCCGGAAGAGCGCCCCTCTCAGGAGGGGGTAGTGCCTGGTCAGCCCGTCGACCGCCAGCACCACCTCGCGTTCGCCGCGGGGCCGTACCGCGACGGCCGTTTCCTCGGGCCGGGCCTTGGGCTCCGCGACCCGGTAGACCTCGGCGGGCGACCAGCCCTCGGCCTCGATCTCTCCCGCGCGGACGCAGGCCGCCAGGTGGTCCGGCGCGCCGGCCTCGCCGAGCGCGGGCTCCGCCTCGGCGCACACGGGCACCGCGATCGGGCAGCGTGGCTCGAACGGGCAGCCCGGCGGCAGCGCGGCGGGCGAGGGCGGACTGCCCGCGATGGGCACCAGGGGCTGGTCCCCGCCCTCGTCGAGCCGGGGAACCGACCCCAGCAGCCCCATGGTGTACGGCATGCGTGAGCTGTAGTAGACGTCGTCGACGGAGCCGACCTCGACGGGTCGCCCGGCGTACATGACCATGACCCTGTCGGCGAACCCGGCGACGACTCCGAGGTCGTGCGTGATCATGACGATCGCCGCCCCGGTCTCCCGCTGCGCCCGTTTGAGCACTTCGAGCACCTGGGCCTGGATGGTGACGTCGAGGGCGGTCGTCGGCTCGTCGCAGATGATCACGTCCGGGTCGTTCGCGATCGCCATCGCGATCACCGCGCGCTGGCGCATGCCCCCGGAGAACTCGTGCGGGAAGGCCCTGGCGCGCTGCGCGGCGTTGGGGATGCCGACCAGGTCGAGCAGTTCGACGGCCCGCCTGGCCGCCTGCTGCCTGGAGACCCGCTGGTGGATCCGTACGGCCTCGGCCACCTGGTCGCCCACACGGTAGACGGGCGTCAGGGCCGACAGCGGGTCCTGGAAGACCATGGAGATGGCCTTGCCGCGAAAGGCGGTGAGCGTCTTCTCCGTGGCGCCGAGTATCTCCCTGCCGAGCAGCCGTACCGAGCCGGTGACACGGGCCTGTGGCGGCAGCAGGCCCATCACGGCCAGCGAGGCGACAGACTTCCCCGACCCCGACTCTCCGACGATGCCGAGCACCTCCCCCGGGTTGACCGAGTAGCCGACCCCCCGTACGGCGTGCACCGCGCCCGCCCCCGTGCCGAAGGTGACGTCGAGGTCGGTCACCTCAAGAACCGGGCCGGTGGGCGCCGCGGGCACAGGAAGAGCGCGACGCCGGTGACGCCCCCCTCTCTCCTGCCTGGCCATGAGGCCGTGGAACTGCGAGAGGGGGAACCTTCCCACGGGGAAGACCCCCACCCGGCGCTCTTCGCGTTCGCTCACCGTGCTCCTTTTCCTGTCGCGGGTTTTCTGGTCGCGGGGTCGAAGGCGTCGCGCAGGGAGTCGCCGACCAGGTTCACCGCGAGCACGGTGACGATCAACAGCCCGGCGCAGAACCAGAACGTCCACGGGGCGTAGACGGCCGTCTGCGCGCCGTCGGCGATGAGGCCTCCCAGCGAGACGTCGGGGGGCTGGATGCCGAAGCCGAAGTAGGACAGGGAGGTCTCGGTGAGGATCGCGGTGCTGACGTTCAGCGTCGCGTCCACCACCAGCAGCGAGGACATGTTCGGGATGATGTGCCGGAAGATGATCCTCGCCGGCGGGACGCCCATGTACCTGGCGGCCTGGATGAACTCCCGCTCCTTGAGCGAGACGGTCATGCTCCGGACGATCTTCGAGGTGACCATCCAAAGGAACATCGCCAGCAGCAGCACGAACAGCGGCCACTGGCCTCCCGCGAACAGCGGCGACATGATCGCCAGGATCAGGAAGGCCGGAAGCACGAGCAGCAGGTCGGTCAGCCAGGTCAGCGCACGGTCGGCCCAGCCGGGGAAGTATCCGGCGAAGGCGCCGACCACGGCCGCCAGGGTCGTGCCGACCACGGCGGCCAGCAGCCCGACGATGAGCGACTTCTGCATGCCGCGCAGCGTGACCGCGTACACGTCGGCGCCGGTCTGCAGCGTGCCCCACCAGTGCTCGCCCGAGGGCGGCTGCAGGAAGGCCATGAAGTCCTTGTCGGTGTAACCCCACCGGCCGGCGTACGGCCCGGCGAAGGCCAGCAGGAACAGCAGCGCCAGAAGGGCGAACCCGACACGGCCCTGGAAGGAGCCGAAGAAACGTCCCGCGACCACCCACAGCCTGGAGGGCGCCGTGATGCCCGCGACGCTCGCCTCCTGCTCGGCGAACCGCTCGTCCGTGATGGTCATCGCTTCCCCTCACCCCACCCGCACGCGCGGGTCGAGAACCGCGTGCAGAACGTCGGACGCCAGGGACGCCACCAGCACCGCGAAGGCCGCGAAACAGCTGATCGCCGCGACGGTGTTGACGTCGTTGGTCGAGATGGAGTCGACCAGCCACTCGCCCATGCCGTGCCAGCCGAAGATCTTCTCGGTGAAGGTCGTGCCGACCAGCAGCGCGCCGAAGGTGAAGGCGAAGTAGGTGACCGCCGGGATCAGCGCGGTGCGCAACGCGTGCCGCACCAGCGCGGTACGGCGCCGCAGCCCCTTGGCCATGGCGGTGCGGACGAAGTCGGCGCCGAGCACGTCGAGCATCATGTTGCGCTGGTAACGGCTGTAGACGGCGATCAGCCCCAGGGACAGGGAGAGCGTGGGCAGGATCAGGTGCCGCAGGCGGTCGGTGAGGTGGGTCAGGAGATCGCCCTCAAGGCCGGGCGTCGTCTCACCGCTGACCAGGAAGACCTGGGCGCCGGTCAGGTCGTTGAACGAGACCGCGCCGATGATCAGGATGTTGGCGAGCACGACCGTCGGAACGGCCAGGACGGCGAAGGAGGCCCCGGTCGCGAGGCGGTCGAACACGCCGTACTGCCTGACCGCCGCGTACGCGCCGACGAGCACACCCGTGAGGCTGCCGAGGACCACCCCCACGGTGATCAGGCGCAGTGTGACGCCGACGCGCCGCCCGAGGTCGTCGTTGACCGGCCCGCCGGTGACCGTCTTGCCGAAGTCGCCGTGCGCGAGGCCGCCGACCCAGGTCAGGTAGCGCTCGACCAGCGGCGTCTGGTCGTTGAGGTTCAGCTCGGTGAGCCGCGCGTCGATGACCGCCTCGGGGATCGGCGGGTTGCGGCCCTCGTAGTTGGAGCGGGGGTCGAGCGCGAAGGCTGCGAGCATGTAGGCCAGGCTCGTGGCGACGACGATGAGCACCAGATAGTTGAGCAGCCTGCGGAGAAGAAACCCCGCCATAGCGCCCCCCTTAAGCGTCGTCCCTGTTGTCGATGGCCATCCTGCTACATCTTGCGGCCACTCAACTACAGGGAGTGCTCAATCGGGGGTTCGATCTCGGTCAAGGGCGGTGTTTACCACGCCATCTCTCTGGTTGTCGAACCATCCCTCTGGTTGTGGAACCGAAAAGCACATGTCGGCCATCGCACGCCGTACGGGGCCGAGTGGGAGAGGTCAGCGCCCGGCGAGCTCGTCCACCGCGGCGCGCAGGTCGGCGCTGGTGATGGTGGTCAGGTCCGCCGCGCTGGCCGTGCCGCCCATCTGGGCCGCCAGGCGCACGTCCCTGCGCATCGCGGCGCGCTCGAACAGCGAGCGCGCGAACCTGCCGTTGCCGAGGCTGTCGATGAGGCCGTCCGCGCAGACCCAGGTGAAGACCTCGTCCAGGTCGCGTGCCGCGGCCTCGTCGAAACGGTCGCCCGCCTCGCGGGCGAGCAACGCGGCGATCTCGGCGAGTTCCCGGGGCGAGTAGGAGGGGAAGTGCACCCGCTGGCCGAACCTGCTGGCCAGGCCCGGGTTGGTCGCCAGGAAGGCGTCCATCTCCCGTTCGTATCCGGCCAGGATGATCACCAGCCGGTCGCGGTCGTCCTCGGCCCGTTTGAGCAGCGTCTGCACCGCCTCCGTGCCGAAGGCGTCACCCCCCGCGTAGCCGGGGTTGACCAGGCTGTAGGCCTCGTCGACGAACAGCACCCCGCCGAGCGCCCTGTCGACCAGCTCGTTGGTCTTGATCGCGGTCGCGCCGAGGTGCTGACCGACCAGGTCGGCCCGCTGTGCCTCGACCACGTCGGGCTGGGCGAGCAGGCCGAGGGCGGCGAAGATGCGGCCCAGGATGCGCGCCACGGTGGTCTTGCCGGTGCCCGGCGGCCCGGCGAAGACGAAGTGCCTGGTCTGCGGGGGTGTCGGCAGCCCCCGCTCCTGGCGCATCCTGGCCACCTTGAGCTGGGCGGTGATGGCGTGCACCTGCTGTTTGACCGGTTCGAGCCCGGCCATCCTGTCCAGGTCGGCCAGCGCCTCCTCCAGGGAGGGGATGGCCTGGTAACCCCGGTAGCGGGCGGTGAGCTCGTCGAAGGCCTTGGCGACGTCCCGCGCGGTCGTGGTCACCAGGTCCTGCGCCGTCGGTGAGCCGCCCGCGCCGACCACCCGCACGTCACGGGCCTGGGCCGCGGCCTCGACGAGGCTCCTGGCGAACCTGGCGTTCCCCAGCTCGTCGACGAGGGCGCGCCGGTGCACGTCCTCGAAGCGGTCGAGCAGCGCGGGCCCGGCGTCGTCGGCGAGCCGGTCGCCGCGCCGCCGCTGCAGCAGCTCGGTGATCTCCAGCAGTTCTCCCGGGGAGTAGCTGGGGAAGCGGACCCGGCTGGAGAAGCGGCTGGACAGGCCGGGGTTCGACGACAGGAAGGAGGCCATCTCCTTCTCGTATCCGGCCAGGATGATGATCAGCCGGTCGCGGTCGTCCTCGGCCCGTTTGAGCAGCGTCTGCACCGCCTCCGCGCCGAACCGGTCCGGCTGGCCGTCCCCCGAGTTGATCAGGCCGTAGGCCTCGTCGACGAACAGCACCCCGCCGAGCGCCCTGTCGATCACCTCGTTGGTCTTGATCGCGGTAGCACCGAGGAACTCCCCGACGAGGTCGGCGCGCTGGACCTCGACCACGTAGGGGGTTTCGAGCAGGCCGAAGGCGTAGAAGATCTTCGCGACGGTCCTGGCGACGCTGGTCTTGCCGGTACCGGGAGGACCGACGAAGACGAAGTGGCGCATCGGCGGCTCGGTGGAGTATCCCGCCTCCTTGCGCAGCCTGGCCGCCTCGATCGAGGCTGCGATGGAACGCACCTGCTCCTTCACCGGGGCCAGGCCGATCATGCCGTCCAGCTCGCCGAGCGCCTCCTCGACGGAGATCGGCGGCGGGGCCGCGGGTGTGCCCTGCGCGTGGGCGGGCTGCCCGCTCTCACGCGCCCTGATCCGCACCCGCTGGTCCCCGGCCCGCAGATCGGCCCTGGCCTGACGGGCCTGGACGAACCGGTAGACCAGCACGGCCGCGGCGACGCCGTAGGCGATCCACGGGGCGACGCCGGGGGCGAAGACGGAGATGGCGGCGGCCACGACGGCGGCGGGCACGAGCGCGGCGAGCGTGGTCAGCCACGGCGGCACCCAGCGGATGAGGTGGGCCGCTCCCGCGACGGGCAGCGCCAGGAGCGTCAACGGCATCGAGGCGGGCACCCCGACGCCGTACAGGCTCTGGAAGGGGGGCATGAGCAACACCCACCCGACCACCACGACCAGGGTCGCGGCGGCCCGGGGGAAGCGCAGGGTCAGTCCGGCGAAACCGAGCAGGACCAGGATCGCCAGGAAGGTGTCGCGCGACCACCCCATGCCCAGGGTCAGCCCGACGGCCAGGACCAGTGCGAGGAGGTAGATCAGCCGGCGTGTGCCGGGAGCGAGCTGGAAGTAGCGCAGCCGTACCCTTTCGAACGCATCCCGCACCGCCGCCCGCCCCGCGGGCCGGATCCTGTCGGGTTCCCGCATCACGCCTCCCCGGATTCGCCCCCGGTTATACCGCACCGGGCAGACGTTTGCGCGTGCGTGAGCGCCACGCCACGCCGCCACACTGACACGATCAGATAAACGGACGAGACCGGATGAACCCCACGATCCGGGTGCGGGGTTTCTGCCCCGCCTTCGGATGCCGAAACGATCCCTCCTGCCGCCTTCCCGCGTGCCCTCCCCGGGCCTTCCTGCGGGCGGTCCCCGGCACGGTTAACCCTCAGCGTGTCCGCGTGGTCCCGTGTCGCTCCCGGGCACGGCGGCGCCGGTGGCGGTCCCGGTGGCGGGCACCGCCGAGACCTGGGACTTCGGAGACGAGGACCCGCTTCGGGGTGATCCTGAGCGCGCCCGTCTCCACGTCGCCGACCGCGACGCCCCGCACCTCGGCCCAGAACCGGCTCTGCGCCGGGTCGGTGACGAACACCGTGACTCTCGGGTCCCGTCCGGCCGCCTCCCAGGCGTCGGCGGGGGCGGTCAGGAGCAGTTCGCCGTCCGCCTGGCCGGTGACCTCGGCGGCCAGGGTTCTGGGACCCTCCCGGTCCGTGAAGGCCAGGACGACTCCCCTGACCCGGGCCAGCGCCCGCCGCACGTCGCCACCGAGGAGGATCGGCGCCCGCGCGTCCGCCGGCGGGCGCACGTCATGCCCCTCCCGCATGGCCAGGCCCGAACGCCACGGTCCCGGCAGGTCGTGCCCGCGCGCCCGTGCCGCCCTGAGGGCCAGCGCCCCGGCGAGTACGGCCGGCGGCACACCGCAGGCCCACCAGATCCACCAGGTCCACCGCTCCAGGCCTGCCCCGGCCAGCAGGCCGGACGACGTCACGACCGCGACGCCCGTGAGCAGGACCGAGGTCAGGGTCAGCAGGTACCGGGTGGCCGTGAGCAGGCGGTCGGCGGCGAGCACCCGGTCGACGAGGTGCCCCGCCGTACCCCTCGGGCGGGCCAGGGCGAGCGCGACGGGGATGGCGGGGGCGGCCAGGGCCGGCCGGATCTCGCCGAGTGCCCCCGCGGCCAGCAGGAGCCCCATGAGCGCCGACCAGGCGCGGGCCGTGAGCATCCACAGCGTCGTCTCGGCGTTGCGCCGCGCCGTACGGTCTCCCGGGATGGCGGCGAACTCGGCCAGCGCCCTGACCGGGCGCCCGCGCCACGCCCGCACGGGCACCCGCAGGGCGGGCAGGGCGATGCCGTTGAACAGGACGAATCCCGCGAGCAGGGGCCACGCCACGCCCTGCGGGACGGGCGGGAGGGTGGCGACCGCCACCGTGTAGGCCACGACGGCGAGCACGGTGGCCGAGACCGAGACGCCGAGCCAGGGGTCGCGCGCGAGCAGACGCGGCACATAGCGCCAGAGCCTGATCTCACGACCCCGCCTGAGGGTGATCGCCACCCCCGCCAGCACGGTCACGCCACCGGCCACGGCCGCCGCGGTGGGCCCGGTCCGCAGGACGAGCAGGGCGGCCACGGCGAGCGCGACGGCCAGCAGTGCACGGATCTGCCGGGACCAGGCCTCCACGGCGTCCCTCGTGCGGGCGGTCTCCCGGGGGTCGACCGGCCAGGCGGGGTCGTGGTGGCCGTGCGGAGGCCGCCAGCGCAGCAGGGCGAGCCCGAGGTTGACCCGTGCGAGCGGGTGGTCGTCCGCCAGGCGCAGCGCGGCCCGGTAGGCGGCCTCGGCCCGGTGGTGTTCGCCGCGCAGCAGCGCGAGGTCGCCGGCGAGGACGTGGGGGTCCGGCTCCTCGGGGGCGTAGCGGACGGCCCTGTCCGCCTGGACGGCCGCCTCCCACCGGCGTCCCGGCACCCGGCGCAGGGCGGCGCCCAGTCGCAGCCGTGCCGTCCACGACCCGGGAGCGGTCCCTACGGCCTCCTCGGCGGCGGCCACGGCCTCGGCGTCTCGGCCGAGGCGTTCGAAGGAGAGACTCAGCAGCCGGTATGCCCAGTCCGCGACACCGGTGACCTGACCGTGCCCCATGGCGTCGAGCGCCTCCTGTGGCCGGTCGCGCTCCAGCAGGGCCGCAGCCGCGGCGCACCGTTCGCGGGGGTCACCGGTGTCACCGTCCGGTTCACTGTCCGGTTCCGGCGGTTCATGGACCTCGTGCTGGCTCCCCACGACCGTCATCGTGCGCGCGAGATCACTGTTTGCCTAGATAAGAGATATATCCCTGTATCTCTCTAGAGAGGCAGGATATATGGGGACAATATCCACAATTAGCGGTAAGCCAATCTCCGATTCCTGGCTTTCCCACTACCCGGCTTCGCCTAAGCTGCCTGGCATGTCCGTCGAGGCCGACGTTCCCTTCAGCGGCCCCTCCAGCGGCTCATGATCGCCATGGGGGTCGTGGACAGTGCGGTCCGCACCGGGATCGACCCGCGAAGGCGAGGGACCGGCCGTTGGTCGGTCCTGATCCTGCTGTGCTTCAGCCTGCTGCTCATCGCGGTGGACGCGACGGTCCTGCACATCGCCGTTCCCGCACTGACCGCCGCCCTCGAACCCACCTCGGTCCAACTGCTGTGGATCATCGACGTCTACTCCCTGGTGGTCGCGCCGCTGCTGCTGACCTTCGGCACGCTCGGCGACCACTACGGCAGGAAACGCCTGGTGCTGATGGGGTACGTGGTGTTCGGCGTCGCCTCGGCCGCCGCCGCGTTCGCGCCGAGCGCCGCCGCGCTGATCGGCGCGCGGGCCCTGCTGGGCGTCGGCGGCGCGATGATCATGCCCGCCACGCTCTCCATCATCAGGCAGGTCTTCACCGACCGGCGTGAGCGCGCCGTCGCCCTGGGGGTGTGGAGCGGGGTCGCCGCCGCCGGGGCCGCGGTCGGCCCGCTCATCGGCGGGTTGCTCGTGGAGCACCTGTGGTGGGGCGCCGTCTTCCTGATCAACGTCCCGATCCTGCTGGTGCTGTTGCCCGCGGCCGTCAGGCTTCTGCCCGACTCCTGCGCGCGGGCGCTGCACCCGTGGGACGCCTTCAGCGCGCTGCTGTCGGTCGTGGGCATCCTCGCCCTGGCCTTCGGCCTCAAGGAGACGGGGACCGGCGGCACCGGTGGACCGGTGGTCTTCCTGGCCGGGATCGGACTGCTGGCCTGGTTCGTGCGCAGGCAGCGGCGCTCGCCCTCCCCGATGCTCGACCTCGGCCTGTTCCGGCAGCGGGCGTTCTCCATCGGGGTCGCCGCAGTGTTGCTCACGGTCTTCGCCCTGGTCGGGCTCGAACTGATGCTCGCCCAGTATCTCCAGCTCGTGCTCGGCGACAGCCCCTTCCAGGCGGCGGTCCGCCTGCTGCCGCTGATGGCCGCCGCGGTCGCCGGCGGCCTCGCCGGGGCGCGGCTGCTGCACCGCTTCGGGCTGCGCGCGACGATGGGCGGCGGCCTGGCGTTGACCGCGCTCAGCCTGCTGCCCACGCTGGCCTGGGGTACGGAGCCGCACTCCCTGACGCTCGCGCTCTGTTTCGTCGGCGTCGGTTTCGGCATCCAGGTCACCCTGCTCGCCGCCTCCGACACGATCATGTCCTCGGCGTCCGAGGCACGGGCCGGTGGTGCCGCCGCGATCGAGGAGACCGCCTACGAGCTGGGAGCCGGCCTGGGGGTCGCGGTCCTCGGCACGGTCACCACGGCCGTCTACGCGCCCTCGCTGGCACCGGTCGCCGGGGTTCCCTCCGGCCTGATGACCCTCGCGCGTCAGTCGCTCGCCGCCGCCGCGCACGCGGCGCAGGAGATCGGCGGCGAAACCGGGGCCGCGCTGCTGACCGCCGCCAGAGTCGCGTTCGTCGGCGGTCTGCACTCCACGATCGTGGTGAGCGCGCTGCTGCTGGGCGCGACCGCGGCGCTCGTCACCCTGCTGCTCCCCCGTGGCACCGTCCCCCCTGAGCACGGTCACCACTGACGGGTTCCAAGACCGCGGGCCGGTGATCACCCGTCCGTCCGGCGGACCGGTGACCGCCCCCCTTCCGGCCGGGCCCCTCCGGGAGGGGAACAGTCCGGCCTGACGGCCCGCGGTCTCGGCCGTCACCCGCGGCAGCACGGCCCGGGGCCGGCTACGGCGTCCGGCTACGACATCCGGTCCGAGGTGTGGCGGCGCTCACCCTCCAGTTCGCACCGCCACACCCGGCATACGGGGTGTCGTGTGACGGCCTGACCGTCCAGATCACCCCTGCTCTGTCGGCGGGATCCGCCGGTTTCCGTCCGCCGCGGCGCCGTACGGGCGTCTCGTGGCGCGGGCCACCCCCACCCCCGGGGCGGCCATGTGACCATGTGACGGCGCTCCCGAGCCGTCCAGCGATGTGTATGGCAGACGGTCGGGTGGTCGGATTGGAAGCATTCATTGCTGTTTTCTCCTTTCGGCGCGGGAGGGGTGCGCGGTCGTTTCTCCTCAAGGGTGCCTGAGAAGGACTCTTTCGGCAGCCACATGATTGCGACGATCTGTTCGCACATTGAGTTTCGGTTTCTGTAGGACGCACACAGGTTTATGTAGGACCGTGAAGGATTCCTCGCCGACGGCGCGAATATATTTCACAAATCCCACATAACAGGCAGTCCGCACAAGCCCTGACCTGCACGGGACCCGATACCACGGCGCGACCCCGGTCGAGCTTCGTTGATCACGTGCCGGTTTGCGGATAGGTTCCCCCTGACCGCGAAGCGCGAGAGAAAAACAAAGATATCCGACAATTAGAACATTGCCCACAAATCATAATTTGTCATTTATGCCCTTTTTCTTGCGCCGTCTGCCGCCGCGAACCCACCAGCGGAAGGACTCGCCTTGCTGGATCGCCTCCTGCCCTCCCTCGTCACGCCGGCCGCATTTCTCACCGTCTCGGCGATCGCCTGCGCGGCCGTCTGGGCGGGGAGCGCCGCGGCCGGGGACACGGGTTCCGTCGGCGACTGCGGTCCCTCCCTGACCTTCTCCGGCTCCGCGTTCGGCTACCTCGACAACGGCACGCTCAGCGCCGGGTTCTGCGTCAAGGGGAGGTCCCTGCGCCGGATCAACGTCGCCTACGACAAGGCGCGGGGAGGGGCGACGAACGTCCGGCTCGGCTACCAGCAGACGAACAGCTCGGGCGTCGGGATCAAGAGGCCCGTCTACGGCCCGGCCGTGACGGCGCGGGCGGGCGGCACCACCTTCAGGAGCTTCTCCCTCTCCCTTCCCTCCGGGTGTTACCACGGGATCATGCTGAACACCGCGACCCGTTTCCAGTACGTCACGAAGGTCTGGGGCGACTGCTGATCCCCCTGCCCGTCGAGGTCTTCCTCGCCAACCGTGACCTCTGGCTGCCGGTCGTCTGCCTGCTGACGGTCCTCACCGGACTGTGCGTCCCGCTGAGCCGAAGAGCCTCGGCGGTGTTCCGCGTGCGGCGGCCGACGGCGTTCCTCTGGCTGTTCTCCCTGGCCGTGATCCCGGCCCTCACGATGCCGACGCGTCTGACCACGCACGGCCTGGCCTTCTGCGCGACCGGCGGCCCGGCCTCCCTCACGGAGGCCCAGAACCTCCTCAACCTCCTGCTCTACGCCGCGCCCGCCCTGCTGGGGGTCCTCGTGACCCGCCGCCCGCTGGCGGTCGTGACGGGGCTGGCGGCGGCCTCCCTCGCCCTGGAGATCGCCCAGGCGTTCTCGGAGGGGCGTAGCTGCGACGCGGCGGACGTGCTCTTCAACGTCCTGGGCGCCCTCGCGGGAGCCGGGACGGCGCTGCCCGTCCTGCGAACGGCTCCCCGCTCCCCACGCGGAACGCCCGCGATCCCGGCCGAACGGCCGTCCCGGACGCCCGGGGGCACCGGGTAGCCGGGGACTTCAGCCGCGCGCGGCGGCCACGAACTCCCTGATGAGCCCGGCGTCCTTCACCCCGGGAGCGGTCTCGACACCGCTTGAGACGTCGACCCCCCACGGCTGGGCGGCGGTCACGGCCTCGGCGACGTTCGCCGGGCCGAGTCCTCCGGCCAGCATCCAGCGGCCCTGCGGGAGGCCGCGCACCGCCGCCCAGTCCCACGGCTCCCCCGAGCCCGGGCGGGGGGCGTCGACGATGAGCATGTCCTCGTCGAAGGCTCCGCAGCGCAGGTCGGCGCCCGCCGCCGCCCCGGCACGGACCAGTGTCAGGCCGAGGTCCTTGAGCGCGGTGAAGTCCTCGTGCGGATGGGCGCCGTGCAGCTGCACGGCCCGCACCCCCGACTCGGTCGCGGCCCGCCGTACCTCCTGCGGGGTCTCACCGGCGAAGACCGCGACGGTCAGCACATGGGCGGGCACCTCGGCGGCCAGCTCACGGGCGAGCTCCGGGGTGATCCGCCGGGGGCTCCGGGTCAGGACGAAGCCGATCGCGTCGGCTCCCGCCTCGACGGCGGCCGTGACGTGGCCGGGCTCTCGCAGCCCGCAGATCTTCACATACACCCCTGCACCCTAGCGGTGCCCGAACGGTTCAGGCTCCCTGCTGCATCGGGATGCCGACCCGGTCGACGATCGCCTCCTCCCCCTCCTGACGGGCGCAGTGCGCGCAGCAGAACCAGCTCCTGCCCACCTGGACCCCGTGGCCGACGACCTTCACCCCGCAGTGCTCGCACACCGGGGCCATCCGGTGGACCGCGCACTCGAAGCTGTCGAAGACGTGCACGGCCCCCTGCGCGTGCACCTCGAAGCTCATGTCGTAGTCGTTGCCGCAGACCTCACATCGCGCCATGTCTTCCCCCCGAAAACTCACGGCGTACTCCCGGCTATGCCTACCCGCCGGGGGAGGGCTCAGACAGGCCGGCCGCCGGTTCCGAGGGCGGCCACCAGGGCCGCGACCAGGGCGAGGGTCAGCAGTACCGTCAGCCCCAGCCAGTACAGGCGGTCGCGGGCCGTGCGGGCCCGCGCGTCACGGTCCGCCTCGATCCACCCGGCCAGCCTCGGCCAGGCGTACGGCAGCGCCGGATCGGCCAGGCGGGCCAGGTCCCCCGCACGGACGACCAGCGGTCCGAACGCCTCGGCGATCCGTTCCTCGGCCTCCCCCGCGCCACGCGGCCCGCCGCGCCCGTCCGCCAGCCTGAGGAACATCGCCGAGGCGAACGGCCGGTCGGCCGGGTCGAGCGTGACGTAGGCGTCCTCCGCGACCGCGCCCAGTCCCGGGTCGTCGTACGGGGTCCGCAGCCTGGCCGCCATGGCGTCGCCCGCCGCCAGCAGGAAGTCCAGGGTGAGCGGCACGCGGGCGGCCAGCAGGGCGTCGGCGAGACAGACCCGCCCGCCGAGGACCGCCTCCGTGGTGAGCGGCGCCTCCGCGGTGAACGTCTCCGCCGCCCATCCGGGGATGTCGCCGCCCGAGGGCACGAGACAGGCCGCCGGCAGGCAGGCCGCGGTGGGGGAGGCGTGTGTGAGGCAGTCGGGGGCGAGGCAGGGGGCCTTGAGCCGGACGGTCGCGTCCGCGGAGACCAGGGCCCGCAGCAGGTCCCGGGCCCCGGGCCTGCGCTCGGGGTCCTTGGCCAGGGAGTCGGCGACCAGGGCGCGCAACGGCTGCGGGATCGGGTCCAGGTCGGGATCGACCGACAGCACACGGTGCATGACCGTCCCCAGACTGGTGCCCTCGAACGCGTCCCTCCCCGTCGCGGCGTAGAACACGACCGCGCCCCAGGCGAACACGTCCGCGGCGGCGCCGGGCTCCCGTCCGGTGAACGCCTCCGGCGCGGTGTAGGCCGGGGCGTTCATGGCCAGCCTGGGCCAGGTCAGCGTCGTCTCCGTCGGGGAGAGCGGCCCGAACCCGACGACCCTGGGACCGTCGGGGCCCAGAAGCACGTTGTCCGGGGTGAGGTCACGGTGGACGACCCCGGCCTCGTGGAGGGCGGTCAGCGCGGTGGCCAGGGCCGCGGCCAGGTGGAGCAGGTCGGGCCCGGCCAGGATCCGCCCCGCCCCACGCAGGCTCGGTCCGGCCACGTACTCACTGACGACGTACGGCCGCGCCCCCACGCAGTCGGCGTCGATCACCTTGGCCGTGCAGGACGGCGCGGCGGCGCGGACCGCGGCCACCTCCCCGGCCAGTGGCCGCCACAGTTCGGGGTCTCCGTGCGGCACCTTCACCGCCACCCGCCGCCCTCCGGAGTCGTAGGCCTCGTAGACCACGCCCCGGCGGCCCGCCCCAAGACGGCCCGCCAGCCGGTAGTCCCCCAGACGGTGCGGGTCCCCCTCGATCAGCCTCGCCGCGACTCTCATACGGTGTTGGATGCGATCTCAGACCGGAAAGTTCTGGGTCATCGAGGGCATACATCACGGTACGGCGTCTCCCCCAGGTAGGTCCGCCACTCCTGCGCCGAGAGCGTACGGCCCGCCCTCGCGCAGACCGCGTTCGCCACGGCCTCCGGCTCCACCGGGTGCTCGGCCAGGACTCCCGAGGAGTCGGCGACGACCAGGCGCGTCCCGTCTCCGGTGAAGGCCAGCGCCTTCGGCTCTCCTGGCCCCGTCGCGATCGGCGCGCCGAGGCGGCGCCCGGTCTCGACGTCCCACAGCGCCACGGAGCCGCCGTCCACCCGGCCCGCGATCACGTCGCCGCGCGGCGAGTAGGTCAGCAGGGGGGTCTCGCCCGCCCCCGTCCTGACCGTCTCACCGACCTGCTTCCTCGACGAGGTCTCCCAGACCGACAGCCGTCCCGCCTGGTCGGCGATGGCGAAGCGGGAGCCGTCCCCGCCGAAGGCGAGCGAGAGGACGGGGACGCCGACGGTCGGCGAGCCGTACGAGGGGCCGAAGGGTTTGCCCGTGCGGGTGTCGAGCAGGCGCTGTTCACCGCCCGCGACCGCCAGGGTCCTGCCGTCCGGGGCGAAGCGGAGGCCGTCAGGGTAGCCCTGCTTCCTCGCCCAGCGGTGCCGGCCGCCCGGCACGTCCCACAGGTGGATCTCCCCGCCGTCCCCGGTCGGGGAGTCGGGGTAGGCGACGTATCCGGCGAGGGCGGTGCCGTCGGCGTTCACCGCGATGGCGGTCACGTTGCCCTGTCTCGGGGCGGTGACGGTCATGACCTTCTCGAACGTCCTGGCGTCCCAGATCTGCACCTCGCCCGCCATGTCGCCCGTGACGACCGCCAGCCGTCTCCCGTCGCCGCTGAAGGCCATCTCGAAGTAGCCACCAGGGTCCTGTGAGCCGACGTCCAGGGCCGCCGGGGACCTGCGTCCGCGCACGTCCCACAGGACGACCTTCCCCGGCCCCTCCCCCTTCGAGGCGAGCAGGCGGCCGTCGGGGCTGAGCGCCGCCCTGGCGAAGCCCGCCTTCCCCAGCGGCGCCGGGGCGGTCGCGAAGGCGATGTCGAGGCTGGTCACCGAGTCCTCCGACAGGTAGCGCAGGGTGCGCCCGTCGGGGTCGAAGGCGGCGACCGGCCTGAACGCGGCGACGGCGTGGGTGAACAACAGGGCACCGTCCGCGACGCGCCAGAGCCTGATGTTGCGCTCGCTCACCGACGCCAGGAACCGCCCGTCGGGGCTGAAGACCAGCGTGTCCGCGTCTCCCTCGTCGAACGAGCGCTGCACGTCGGCGTCGGTGAAGGAACGTTGCAGATCGGCGCCGGTCGAGGCGTCGTGGAGCCGGATGAGCGCTCCGGTGCGGACCGCGACGACCTTGCCGTCCGGGCTGTAGGCGACGCGCCGCACGCAGGTGCACCGCTGTCCGAGCGACACCTTGCGGCCGTCCGCGAGGGTCGTGACCGTCGCGTTCCCTCCGAGGTCGGCGACGGCGAGCCCGGTGCCGTCCGGCGAGGTGTCGAAACCCATGCCCGCGGTGAACGGGGCCGCCTCACCGCCCGTCCGCCGGTTCCAGACCATCAGCCCCTCGCCCCTGCTGACCAGGACCAGGTCCTCCGAGCGGCCGAAGGCCACCTGGGATATGCCGTCGACGCCCCTGCCCCGGACGGTGAGGGTCGCACCGGTCGGCTTGCCGGTCGTCATGTCCCAGATCGTGAGTTTCGTCCCGCTGACCACGGCGAGCAGCCTGCCGCTCGGGCTCAGCGCGATCCCGGTCAGTTCGTCGCCTATCCCGTCGAACCCGCCGGCGCGTCCGCCGGTCCGCACGTCCCAGACGCGCGCCTGTCCGTCGCCGGCGCTGACGAGGACGCGCCCGTCACGGCTCAGCGCCCGCAGCGTGTGCACCCCGGCCGCCGGGTCGTGGAAGGCGGCCGTCTCACGCTGGGCCAGCGAGCCGGTCAGGGCGGCTCTCGCCTCGACCACCGGGTTCAGCCGCCAGGCGGCCACGCTGAGCAGCATGGCCCTGACCGGCTCGGAGACGCGCAGCGATTCGGCGGTCGCGGCGAGCTGGCGGGCCTGCGCCTGGTCGCGCTGGTGCGCGATGGTGACGCTGCGCGCCTCGGCGACCCTGCCCTGCTGTACGGCCAGCACCCCGGCGGCCAGCGCGACCGCCAGCAGCCCGGCCAGCGTCACGGACAGCAGCCTGCCCCTGCGTGCGCGGCGCCTGGCCAGGGCGGCTCCCGCTTCCAGGAAGTCGCGTTCGACCGGGCTCAGTGTGATGTTGCGCCGTCCCGTCGCCGCCCAGTTCATGGCGTTCTCCAGGTTGCTGCCCTGGAACAGGTCGCCGTCCCTGCGGCCCTGGCTCTGCCAGCGCCAGGCCGCGGTGAGGATGTGCCGGTGCACGACCAGGCCGTCGCGGTTGGCCCCGACCCACTGACGCAGCCGGGGCCAGGCCTGGGTCAGGGCGGGCCGCGAGAGCCACAGCGCCTGCTCGTCGCGGCCGACCAGATAGGTGAAGGCCGCGAGCACCCGGTGGACGGCGGCGATCTCCTCCTCGCCCCTTCCCTGGAGGAGTTCGGCCAGCTGGGCGCGCCGTACGGTGAGCTCTCCGTCGTCGGTCACGGTGACGAGCCGGAGGAACACCTCGGGGGCGATTTCCCGTTCGGCCTGCCCGAGCGCGCCGAAGGCCTCCTCGGCGAGGTCGCCGAGCGCGGGGTCGTTCGAGCCGGTGTGCATCCGGCCGCCCGTCTCGCTGCCCGCCGCGAGCAGCCGCCGGGTGTCGAGCGAGCCGCCCCCGCTGATCAGGGCGAGCAGCAGTTCCCTGGCGGCGGGCCTGGCCGTGGGGTCCTTGGCCAGGGAGGCGGCCACCAGCGGACGGAGCTGCTCGGGCAGTACGTCCAGCTGCGGCTGCACGGAGAGCACCCGGTGCATGACACCGCCCAGGCTCTCCGCCCTGAACGGGTCGAGTCCTGTGGCGGCGAAGACCATGACCCCGCCCCAGGCGAAGACGTCGACGGCCTCGGTCGCGCGCTCCCCCATGAAGATCTCGGGGGCCATGTAGGTGGGGGTCCCCGCGACCATCCCGGTCGCGGTCAGCGACATGTCGGCCATCCGGGCGACACCGAAGTCGATCACCCGGGGGCCGTCGGGGCCGAGCAGCACGTTGTCGGGCTTGAGGTCTCGGTGGATGACCCCGGCCTCGTGGATCGCGGTCAGCGCGGTGGCGACGGCGGTGGCCAGGCGGTGCAGGTCACCGCCGGTGAAGCGGCGCCCGTCGACGACGGCCCTGCGCAGGCTCGGTCCCTCGACGTACTCGGAGACGATGTACGGCCTGGGCCCTTCGAGGTCGGCGTCCACCACGGCGGCCGTGCAGAAGGAGGCGATCCGCCTGGCGGAGGCCGCCTCGCGGCCGAACCGCTCGCGCAACTCGGGGTCGGCCGCCGCGTCGCCGTGCAACACCTTGACCGCGACCCGTTCGCCCCGTGCGTCGTAGGCCTCGTAGACCACTCCCTGTCCGCCCGCGCCCAACCGGCCCGCCAGCCAGTAGCCGCCGAGCCGTTGCGGATCTCCGTCGACCAGTCCGGTGCTCATTCCCGCCTCCGTTCACCGGCTTGTTGGACGCGCCGCTGGACACCATAGTTCGGCCGATGTCACGCACTCAGGCGTTCCCCAGGTCAGCGGCGTCGTCCGGCCGCGATCAAACCGGTTGATAGGGCTCACCGGGGAGAACTAGGTTGGCAAGCGTGGGCGGGCTCCCGCCGACCCCCGGCCGGCGAGCCCGAGCAAGAGGAGGGACGAGCCATGCGTCACGCGAAAGTCGCCCGTTCGCAGCACCGGCGTCGCCGTACCCGCGCCTTCGACCTGGACCTTCGCACCCCGTCAGGCCGCAGGCTTCCCTACTGACGATCAGTTCTTTACGACGGTTTTACGGGACGATCTGTAGACATTTCGTGTAACGAAAGCGTCACGCGGGGGGCTCAATGAAGAGACTTGTGCTTGTGCCGCCGTCCGTCGCGCGGCTCAAGATCAGAGACATCCGGTCGGTACGGCGCCGCGGCGGCGCGTCCGACACCAAGGTCGTCGATCTGCGCGCCTACACAGGACGCAACGTCCTGCGGTTTCCGGCCACGAGCGGCCCCACTCCCGCGGCCTGACCGACCGCCCGGCCAGCCGAGAGGACCCGCGACCCGCGGGTCCTCCCGCATTATCCGGACACAGTGTCCACCTATACCCTGGGGGCATGGAGAGAGCAGACGCCGCGCGTAACCGGGCGCGCATCCTGGAGGCCGCGGAGCGGCTGTTCGCCGCCAAAGGGGCGCCCAACGTCACCATGGAGGACATCGCCAGGGCGGCGGGAGTCGGCCGGGGCACCCTGTACCGCCGCTATCCCGACCGGGCCGCGATCGCGACCGCGATGCTCGACGAGCACGAGAAGGCCCTGCAGCGCGAACTGATCGGAGGCCGGCCGCCCCTCGGCCCCGGTGCCACGCCCGCGCGGCGGCTGGCCGCCTTCTACGCCGCGATGGTCGGCCTGCTCGAATCCCACTCCCACCTGGTGCTCGGCGCGGAGACGGGCCGCTCGCGCTTCGCCACCGGCGCCTACGGTTTCTGGCGGGCGCACGTGCGCTCGCTGCTGGTCGCCGCCGACGTGCCCGACCCGGACGCGCTCGTCGAGATCGCGCTCGCCCCGCTCGCCCCCGAGGTCTACACCTTCCAGCGTGAGGGTCGCGGGCTCGGACCCGAGCGGATCACAGCCGCGCTGGAAGAACTCGCCCTGCGGCTTCTCGCAGGACACGCGCCACCCGCCGGGGATGGGTGAGCTGGGGGTAGTGCCCCGCGCCCTCGATCACGACGTCGGCCTCACCCACCACGAGCGGGTCGGCCGCGCCCGTGACGATCGTCACCGGGACCTCGGCCCGGCCGAGCGCCCGTCGCAGTTCCTCCCTGGCCGCGTAGCCCGCGCGCATCGCCCCGATCACCCGCCGGGCGGCACCGGGGCGGCGCAGGTCGGCGAGCGCGCCCTCGGGCACGCCGAGTCTGCCCGCCAGCCGCGCCGGGGACGTCCCGCGCAGTACGGCGGCGCCGAAGGCCGAGCGGGCCGGCCACCCCGCCGGAGCCTGCAGGAAGGCCGGGGCCAGGAGCACGACCGCGGAGATCCGCTCAGGACGTGCGAGCGCGTAGCGCAGGACGGGCCCGCAGGCGAAGGAGTGCCCGACCAGCACCGGGCGCGTCCCCGCCGGTTCGAGCAACGCCTCGGTCCACTCCCCCAGTGAGCGGGCGGGCGAGGAGCGGCCGAGTCCCGGCAGGTCGGCGGCCAGGACGGGACCGTCGAGCGACTCGCTCACCTCCGCCCAGGAGCGGGCGTCGAGCGGCAGCCCGTGCAGCAGCACGTACCGGGGGCTCTCCCGCTCCCCCGCCACCCAGGTACGGCTGCCCGCCACGTCCCGGAACCCGTACGGCCCGCGCGGCGCCTCCCCCTCCCCGAACCCGGCGCCGACCAGCCCGTCCGCCCAGGTCCTGAGCATCTCCTCCACCGGGGGCATGCGCAGACCGGCCCGCTCGGCGAAGGCCAGGGCGGGGGCCGTCTCGTAGCGGTCGCCGGACATGAACGACAGCGTCTCCGGGTCGGCGCCGGTCAGGGCGCGGGGCAGCCGCCGTACGAGAGGGACCGGGATCGTCGCGCGCGGAGGGCGGACTCCCAGGTGGGCGGCCAGGAGCCCGGCCAGCTCCGGCAGGTTCGGCGTCCGGTCGTCGAGCACCCAGTAGGCCTCGCCCGCCGTCTCCTCGTGGCCGGGCACCTCCGCCATGAAGCGGGCCAGGTAGCCGATGTCCACGACCGGCAGGAAGGTCCTGCCGTCCCCGGGCAGCAGGGGCAGCCGGCCACGCCACAGGTCGCGCACCACCGAGGCGAGGCCGATGAACTGCCCCTCACCGGTGACCGAACTGGGGTTGACGACGGTCAGCGGGACGCCGAGTTCCGCGGCGCGGGCGCGCACCGCCGCGTCGCCCTCCCGTTTCGAGGCCTCGTAGGCCCCGTCACGGCGGTAGTCGGGAGGACCGCCGCTGACACGGTAGCCGCTGACGTGCACCAGGCGCCGCAGCCCCTGGCGGGTGGCCGCCCAGTCGGCCACGTTGACCGCCCCGGCCACGTTGGCCGCCCTCGCCTCGGCGATGCCCAGTCCGAAGGCGAAGCGTGCCGCGGTGTTGTAGACGTCGCGCACCCGCCCGAGGTCCGGCGCGGCGCCGAGCCCGAGCCCGGGGACGGCGATGTCGGCGGTCACGACGGTCAGCCGCGCGGTGTCCACGCCCTGCCCGGCGAGCCAGGAGGTCAGCCGGTCCGCCGGTCCGCGCAGGGCGGCGGCCACCACGCGCTCCCTGCGCAGGAGTTCGGCGACCAGGGAGCGGCCGATGAATCCCGCCGCGCCGAAGACGATGGAGTCGGGGGTCACGCGATCACCTCATAATAGATCGGTCTACATATTTTATGGACATACGAAGGGAGCCGGGGAGGGGTTCCCGCGTTACGGCCTCAGCAGCGTGGCGGTCCCGCGCGCCACCCGGTCGAGCGGCTCCCGGCTGCGATGCGCCCTGGCCAGCAGCAGCGCGCCCTCGATCAGGGCCAGGACCGTGGCGGCCGTGTCGGCGGGCTCCGGGTGCCCGTCCACGGCCAGCCGGTGACGCAGCGCCTCCTCCCACGAGCCGTAGACCTCGGCGCAGACCTCCTGGAGCGGGTCGCTGACGGCCGCCATCTCCAGCGCCACCGTGGCCACCGGGCAGCCCTTGCGCCACCCGGAGGCCTCAAGCCGGTCACCCAGCAGCGCGAGCACCCCGGTGACCAGGCTCACGGCGTCGGGCGCGGACTCGGCAAGCTCCCGCACGATCCGGCCGACCTCGTGGCCCGCCCGCCGTACGGACTCACCGACGAGCTGGTCCTTGCCGCCGGGGAAGTGGAAGTAGAGCGAGCCGCGCGGCGCTCCGCTGGCCGCGACCACCTGGTTCAGCCCGGCCCCGAAGTAGCCGCCGCTCTCGATCAGCTCCCGCGTCGCGTCGAGCAGCCGCGTCCTGGTCTCCTCACCCTTGCGTCCCATGGCCAAAAAATAGACCGGTCTGCTTATTCTTGGCAACCCGGGGCGGTGAAGCGCGAGAGCTTGTCCGGATTCAGCACGGCCCGCACCGCCGTGATCCGCCCCTCCGTCACCTCGATCGCGAAGACCGCGACGACCACGTCCCCGGCCCACACCACGATCCCCTCCTCGCCGTTGACCTCGGTGTGGGCGAACCCGCCCCCGGGGCCGAACTTGGCGGCGATCCCGGCCAGGAAGCGGACGACCTTGTCCCGGCCCTCCACGGGGCGCAGCGCGGCGCCGACCCGGCCACCGCCGTCGGACCAGACGACCACGTCGACGGCGAGCAGCCGCTCAAGCTCGGCGAGGTCGCCGCCCCGCGCGGCGTCGAGGAACCGCTCGACGATCCTGCGCCGCTGCTCCCCGGGCACGTCGAACCTCCGGGGCTCGCCCATCCGCTTCCTCGCCCTGATCAGGAGCTGACGGCAGTGGGTCTCCGAGAGGTCGAGCACCTCGGCGATCTCGCGGTAGCCGTACGAGAAGGCCTCGCGGAGCACGAAGACGGCGCGCTCCGGAGGGGTGAGGCGCTCAAGCAGCGTCAGGAACGCCATGGAGACCGCGTCACGTTGCTCGGCGGTCTCCAACGGGCCGAGCGCCGCCGACTCGACGGGCTCGGGAAGCCAGGGGCCGACGTAGCTCTCACGGGTGGCGCGGGCGGCGGTCAGCCGGTTGAGACAGAGGTTGGTGACCACCTTGGCCAGCCACGCCCCCGGCGTCTCCACGTTCCGCCTGTCGGCGGTGTGCCAGCGCAGGTAGGCGTCCTGGACGACGTCCTCCGCCTCCGCGGCCGAACCGAGCATCCGGTAGGCCAGGCCGAACATCCGCCGCCGCAGTTCCTCGAACTCATCGACCATCCGTCCAGGGTCCCAGAGCTCAGCGGGCGCCCGGCTCACGGGGACTCCCTGAAGGCCCTGCGGTAGGCCGAGGGCGAGGTGCGCATCGTCCTGGCGAAGTGGTGCCTGAAGGTCACGGCGCTGTCGAAGCCCACCGCCGCCGCGACCTCCTCGATCGAGGCGGAGCCCGACTCCAGCGGCTCCAGGCTGGCCGCGATCCGCTGGGAGATCACCCAGCGCAGCGGGCTCGTCCCGGTCTGGCGGGCGAAGTGCCGCAGGAAGGTGCGTTGCGACATGCGGGCGGCCCCGGCCATCCCGGCGACCGTGATCGGCTCGGCCAGGTGCCCGAGCGCCCAGGCCATCGCGACGGCCACCGCGTCGTCCCCCTCCGCGGGCGCCACCGGGGCCTGGACGAACTGGGCCTGCCCGCCCTCCCGGTGCGGCGGGACGACCAGCCTGCGCGCGACCGAGTTGGCCACGCCGGGGCCGTGGTCGGTGCGGACCAGGTGCAGCAGCAGGTCGAGGCCCGCGGCGCTGCCCGCGCTGGTCAGCACGTCCCCGCCGTCCACGTACAGGACGTCGGGGTTGACCCTGACCAGCGGGAACCTCTCCCTCAGCAGGTCGGCGTACCTCCAGTGGGTGGTCGCCTCACGCCCGTCGAGCAGCCCCGCGGCGGCCAGCGCGAAGGCCCCCGAACAGATCGACACGATCCTGGCCCCACGCTCGTGCGCCGTCCGCAGCGCCCTGACCAGCTCCGCGGAGACCTCCCCCCGCACGTCCGCGACCGCGGGCACGATCACCGTGTCCGCCGCCGCGGCCACGTCGAGCCCGTGCCCGGCCCGCATGGTGAACCCTCCGACGACCCGCAGGTCGGCCGGGGTCTCGGCGCAGACCGTCAGCTCGTACCAGGGGACGTCGAGTTCGGGCCTGGGAATGCCGAAGATCTCCACCACGCAGCCGAGTTCGAAGGGGGCCATGCCGTCGAAGGCGACGGCGGACACGGTGTGCGCCCGCCGCGCCGGGAAAAGAAGCGACATGGCGGGATATTAGCGATAAGCGGCGTTCACGCCACTGGCCGGAGGGGCGCCGTGCGCGAAACCATGTCTCACGCACGGCACCGTTCTCCGAGAAAGGCATGTGATGTCCGCCGCCTCATCCGCCGTCACCGCGGTCCCCGCCGCCGAGAGCACCACGGCGATCGCCCACTTCGCCGCCCGGCTCGCCTTCGAGACCGACGTCTCCGACGTGGCCGCCGACCTGGCGGCCGGAGTCCCGGACGTCGTCGTGGTCGACACACGTGGCGTCCAGGCCTGGCTCCAGGGCCACGTCGCGGGAGCCGTACACCTGCCGACCGGCGAGATCGCTGCCCGCGCGGCCGAGGTGGTCCCCACGGGGGCGACCGTGGTGACCTACTGCTGGGGACCGGGCTGCAACGGCGCCACCAGGGCGGCCCTGGAGTTCGCCAGGCTCGGTCACCCCGTCAAGGAGATGATCGGCGGCTTCGAGTACTGGGCCCGGGAGGGCCTGCCCGTCGAGACCTCGGAGGGGGTCTCCCGGCGTGCGCCCGACCCGCTGACCGCCCCTGTCCTCGGCGTCTCCTGCGCCTGCTGACGCCCTCAGCCGTTCGCGGCGAGCAGATCGACGCCGTTGCCGTCGGGGTCGTGGACGATGGCGTACCGCTGCCCCCAGAACGCGTCCCAGGGCTCCTTGTGGCCCTCGTAGCCCAGGGAGACGAGTTCGTCGTAGGCGGCGTCCACCTCGGCGGGGGTGTCGAACTCGAAGGCGAACGCCGTCCGGGAGCCTCCGGTGGGCGGCCGCCAGCCCGGGTCGAAACCGTGGAGCGTCTCGACCGTGTCCCAGACGAGCTTCAGCCCCCCGGGCAGTTCCGCCTCGACGTGCGGCTCCCCGTCCGCCTCCGGCGGCAGGTCCAGGCCCAGCCGGCGGTAGAACGCCAGCGACCTGGCCATGTCCTTGACGACGATTCCCACGAAACTCAGACGTGCCCGCATATCAGTGTCTTTCCGGTTGAGGTGCCGTGCTCGGTGCGCGCGTCCCGGGGCCGCGCACGGCCCAACCTAACCGGAGGTCACATCCACGGTCTTGCAGGAATCGGACGACTCACGCCTCGGCGGACGCCCTGAGCGCGGCGGCCAGCCAGAGGAAGGCCGCCACGGCCGGAGGGAACGGCGGGCGCCCGTTGATGGCCCCCACCAGCTGCCAGTACCGCTCGACCCGCAGGTCGCTGAACAGCTCCACCTGCTCGGCCAGCCGTACCCGCTCCTGTGCCCGGGTCTCCGGCGCGACGATCAGGTCGAGTACGGCCCGCCCCTCGGCCGAGTCCGGCGCGACCCCCGCCGCCTGGGCCGGGACGGCGTGCTCCATGACGGCCTGGTGGTCCAGCGGGTCTGCGGGGCTGTCCGCGTTCTGGCCCGCCACCACCATCTCCCTGACCCGGCGCTGGAAGTCCTCGTCCTCGACGAGTTCCGCCAGCTCCATCCAGGCGTCCACCTGCTCCGGGCTCGGCTCGTCCGGCAGTTCGGTGTTCACCTGCCGCATGCCGTTCGCGATGCCCAGCGCCGGGCCCTCGCCGGGGTCGACCCCGGCGAGGACGCGGTCCACGAAGTCATCGATGATCTGCTGCCGCTCCCGCGCGGACAGCCTGGCCAGTCTGTGCATCAGTGACGCCTCCTCGATCGTGCTGCCGCGCTTGGCGACCGTGCTCAGCACGGCGCGGCGCAGCCGCAGGGTACGGATCTCCGCCTCAAGCGCCGCGACATGCGTCTCGGCGACCTGGGCGACTGTCGTGGCCCGGCACAGGACCTCCTCGACCGCCTCAAGACCGAACCCGAGTTCGCGCAGGGTCCTGACGAGGTCGAGCCGGGCGACCGCCCGCGCGTCGTAGAGACGGTAGCCGCCCGCGGACCGACCGGTCGGCGGCACCAGACCGCTGTCCGACCAGAAACGGATCGTCCGCACCGGCAGTCCCGTACGGCGGGCGAGCTGCCCGATCGTGAAAAGCTCCGTGCCTTCGCTCACGGCACCACTGTGCCGTCTCCACTCACTGGAGACTCAACTCCCTTTTCCCGCGATGCTCCCTTTTCCTGCGATCGGGAGAGACGATGGGGAGCCGGTGAGCCATGTGGCTCACCGGCTCCCCGGTTCAGGCCGTGTCAGCTGCAGCCGCTGGTCGAGCCGCAGCCCTCGCAGACGTAGCAGCTGCCCGCGGGACGCATCTTGGTGCCGCAGGTCATGCACAGCGGCGCGTCGGCGGTGCGGCCCTGGTGCGACTCCAGGGAGCCCGCGGCGCGCTCGGGGGCGGCCACCTCGACGGTCTGGGCGCGGGTCTCGGAGCGGGGCTGGGGCCGCTCGATGGGCGCGGAGGTGGCCAGCTCGGCGATGACCTCGTCCGCGGCGATCGGGGCCGGGTCCTCGCCCCGCTGCTGGGCGGCGCGCTCGGAGGCCGAGAAGATCCCCAGGGCGGCCCGCTCGTCGTAGGGCAGGTGGTCGAGCGCCAGGCGGCGGAAGATGTAGTCCATCACCGAGGCGGCCATCCGGATGTCCGGGTCGTCGGTCATGCCCGCCGGGTCGAAGCGCATGTTGACGAACTTGCCCACGTAGGTCTCCAGCGGCACGCCGTACTGCAGACCGATGGAGATGGCCACGGAGAAGGCGTCCATGACGCCCGCCAGGGTGGAACCCTGCTTGGACATCTTCAGGAAGACCTCGCCGAGACCGTCGTCGGGGTAGGACGAGGCGGTCATGTAGCCCTTGGCGCCGCCCACCGTGAAGCGGGTGGTGGTGCTGGGCCGCTGGTTCGGCATCCGGCGCCTGGTCGGACGGCTGACCTCGACGACCTGGACCTCGGGCTCGGCCGGCTCGGCCTTCTCCTCGGTCTTCTTGCCCGCCGCCGACAGCGGCTGGCCGACCTTGCAGTTGTCGCGGTAGACGGCCAGGGCCTTCAGGCCGAGCTTCCAGCCCTCCATGTAGACCTGCTCGATGTCCTCGACCGTCGCGGACTCGGGCAGGTTGACGGTCTTGGAGATGGCACCGGACAGGAACGGCTGGGCCGCCGCCATCATCCGCACGTGGCCCATCGGCGCGATGGCCCGCTCTCCCATGGCGCAGTCGAACACCTCGTAGTGCTCGGGCCGAAGACCGGGGGCGTCCACGACGTGGCCGTGCGCGGCGATGTACTCGACGATCGCCTCGACCTGCTCCTCCTGGTAGCCGAGCTGGCGCAGCGCCCGCGGGATCGTCTGGTTGACGATCTGCATGGAGCCGCCGCCCACGAGCTTCTTGAACTTGACCAGGGCGAGGTCGGGCTCGATGCCGGTGGTGTCGCAGTCCATCATCAGGCCGATGGTGCCGGTCGGCGCGAGCAGCGAGGCCTGGGCGTTGCGGTAGCCGTTCTTCTCGCCGAGCTTGAGGCAGTCGGCCCACTGGCGCGAGGCCTCGGTGTGGATGACCCGGTCCATCCCGCCCAGGGTGCGCAGGTCGTCGTTGGCCGCGGCGTGCTTGCGCATGACGCGCTTGTGCGCCTCGGCGTTGCGGGCGTAGCCCTCGTACGGCCCGACGACCGCGGCCAGCTCGGCGCTGCGGCGGTAGGAGGCGCCGGTCATCAGCGAGGTGATGGCCCCGGCGATGGCCCGGCCGCCCTCGGAGTCGTAGGCGTGGCCGGTGGCCATGAGCAGCGCGCCCAGGTTGGCGTAGCCGATGCCGAGCTGACGGTAGGCCCGGGTGGTCCGGTCGATCTTCTCGGTCGGGAAGTCGGCGAAGGTGATGGAGACGTCCATCGCGGTGATGATCAGCTCGGTGAGCTTCACGAAGGCCGCGACGTCGAAGGTGTCGTCGTCCCTGAGGAACTTCAGCAGGTTGATGCTGGCCAGGTTGCAGGAGGAGTTGTCCAGGTGGAGGTACTCGGAGCAGGGGTTGCTCGCCGTGATGCGGCCGGTCTCCGGGCTGGTGTGCCAGTCGTTGATCGTGTCGTCGTACTGGACGCCGGGGTCGGCGCACTCCCAGGCGGCCTGGGCCATCTTCCTGAACAGGGACTTGGCGTCGACCTTCTCGATCACCTCGCCGGTGAGGCGTGCGCGCAACCCGAAGTCACCGCCGTTCTCGACGGCCCGCATGAACTCGTCGGAGACACGCACGGAGTTGTTGGCGTTCTGGTACTGGACGGAGACGATGTCCTTGCCGCCCAGGTCCATGTCGAACCCGGCGTCGCGCAGCGCGCGGACCTTGTCCTCCTCGCGCGCCTTGGTCTCGATGAACTCCTCGATGTCGGGGTGGTCGACGTCCAGGACGACCATCTTGGCCGCGCGGCGGGTGGCGCCGCCGGACTTGATGGTGCCCGCCGAGGCGTCGGCGCCGCGCATGAAGGAGACGGGGCCGCTGGCCGTACCGCCGCTGGAGAGCAGTTCCTTGGAGGAGCGGATCCGGGAGAGGTTCACCCCCGAGCCCGAACCGCCCTTGAAGATCACACCCTCTTCCTTGTACCAGTCGAGGATGGACTCCATCTGGTCGTCGACGGCCAGGATGAAACAGGCGCTGACCTGCTGCGGGGAGGCGGTGCCGACGTTGAACCAGACCGGCGAGTTGAAGCTGAAGACCTGGTTGACCAGGGCGTGCTTGAGCTCGTGGTCGAAGATCTCGGCGTCCTCCTCGGTCGCGAAGTAGCCCTCCTCGACCGCGGTCCTGGTGTAGACGCCGACCACCCGGTCGACGAGCTGCTTCAGGCTCCACTCGCGCTGCGGGGTGCCGACGGCGCCCCGGAAGTACTTGGTGGTCACGATGTTGGCGGCGTTGACCGACCAGGAGTCGGGGAACTCGACGCCCCGCTGCTCGAAGTTGACCGAGCCGTCCCGCCAGTTGGTCATGACGACGTCACGGCGTTCCCAGGTCACCTGGTCGTACGGGTGCACCCCGGGCGTGGTGAAGATGCGCTTCATCTTCAGTCCCTTGCGTGGCCGCTTGCCCCCGCGCGCGACCGCGCCGTTGACCGTCTCCGTCATGACTTCCCCCTTCCGAGGCTCCATGGAGCCCCCAGTCGGACCAGTTCAACACGCCGCGTACTCCCCCGGCGCCCGGGGACTGACTCAGTCGCGCCGCACGGAACGCTCGGCGCGCAGCTGTTCGATCTCGGCCTCGAAGTCGGCCAGGGTCTCGAAGCCCCGGTAGACGGAGGCGAAACGCAGGTACGCCACCTCGTCGAGCTCGCGGAGCGGGCCCAGGATCGCCAGCCCGACCTCGTGGGCCGCGATCTCCGCGGCCCCGGTCGCCCGGATGCTCTCCTCGACCCGCTGGCCGAGCTGGGCCAGCGAGTCCTCGCTCACCGGGCGCCCCTGACACGCACGCCGGACACCGGCGATCACCTTGTCCCGGAAGAACGGCTCGGTCACCCCGCTGCGTTTGCTCACCATGAGCAACACCGTCTCCTGCGTGGTGAACCTGCGCCCGCACTCCGGGCAGGTGCGCCTGCGCCGGATGGCGCTGCCGTCCTCGGTCGACCGGCTGTCGATGACCCGCGTGTCAGGATGACGACAGAACGGACAGTGCACGCGTGTCGCCTCCCTGACTTGCCCAGCGGCTCATCTTCCTCGCGTTGCTCCGCCGGCTCTGCGATCTCCGTGTGGAGACGCTCACGCACGCCCTCGAATGGTCGAGATGCGGTAATAGAAACACAATCTATGGTGGAGCGGAATGATGAAGCCACTAGATGTTGTGGTCCAACCGTAGGAGTGTCGGACCATGAACGCAAGTTAGGAAGGGCCTGCCGAGCGAAGTCGCCGATCAGCGCAGCTCAAGGGCGTCAGCCGGGCGTGTCGCCCTTCCGGTACGGCCCCGCGGGCGCCGTCCGGACATGCGGCACCCCTCCCCGGGGCGTGCGAACGGGCCGATCGCCGAGATCCATTATCGGGTGAGCCCGGGGCGCGTCGTCACGCTCCGTCGCCAACGCCCCCGCCCACCCTCCTTGGAGCGCCCAGGACCCCCACTGGCCACAGGGCCCGCAGAGGCCCGTCGAGGCGCCCCGGAAAGCCTCCTAGGAGGCGAGGGCCGCGTCCAGGAGGGCACCCGCCCAGAAGGCCCCCAGAACGAGGAGCACGAGCGCCAGGACCGCCACGACCCTCCCCCTGCGGGTCAGCCTGACCGGGGCGCGCCTCCGCCGGACGGTCGCGTGCGCCGCCCTCCCCCCGGCGACGGCCCGCCTCCGCGAAACCGCCGGAACCGTACGGCCTGCACGCCCCGCGGCGGTCCCACGGGGACGCGCGACGGGCCGCCCTCCCCCCGCCGCCCCACGGCCCGCGCCCCTGGCGGCCGTCTCCCCGGTGCCCCTGACCAGCGTCAACGTGGGCCTGGTTGTCCTCGTGGCCGCCTTCACGGTGCCCCCCATCTCTTCGACCTGGCCGAACACATGTCGAAGAAAGATCGGCGAATCGAACACGATGTCGATCGAACTCCCGTACGATGTTGTACACCACGCCGCCACCGATTTCGAGGACCATTCGAACAAATGTTTGAGTATGATCTTCGGCGGAGGTACGGTCGCTGTGTGCGACGCAACCAATACAGACCGGGAGCGAGGAGATCATATGAGTGAGCGCGACGAGAGCGGCGCGGCCGTCAGTGACCTGGCGGTGCGCAGGCGTGACTCCCTCGGCCTCACCCCCAGGCAGCGCAAGATCCTTGAGGTGATCCGCGACTCGGTGCAGCAGCGCGGCTACCCGCCGTCGATGCGCGAGATCGGCGAGGCGGTGCAGCTGACCAGCACCTCCAGCGTGTCGCACCAGCTGACGGCCCTGCAGCGCAAGGGCTACCTGCGCCGTGACCCGCACCGCCCGCGTGCCCTGGAGGTGCGCCTGCCCGGCGAGCCGGTGCTGTGGGTCGACCCCGACACCAACGCCGAGGAGACCTCGGTCAACCGCCCGACCGCGGCCTACGTGCCGCTCGTCGGCCGGATCGCCGCCGGCGGCCCGATCCTCGCCGAAGAGAGCGTGGAGGACGTCTTCGCCCTGCCCAAGCAGCTCGTCGGCGAGGGCACCCTCTTCCTGCTCCAGGTCACGGGCGACTCCATGATCGACGCCGCGATCGCCAACGGCGACTGGGTGGTCGTCCGCCAGCAGCCCGTCGCCGACAACGGCGACGTGGTCGCCGCGATGATCGACGGCGAGGCCACGGTCAAGACCTTCAAGCGCAAGGACGGCCACGTCTGGCTGGTTCCGCACAACACGAACTACGACCCGATCCCCGGTGACGAGGCCACCGTCCTGGGCAAGGTCGTGGCGGTGCTGCGCAAGCTCTGAGGCGCCCCGGCGGCATCTCTCCCGGAACGCGAGGAGTGACCCTCAAACCGAGGGTCACTCCTTTCTGCGTTCACGGTCAGGGAACGATGTTGACCAGCTTGGGTGCCCGGACGATGACCTTGCGGGGCGCGCCGGACAGGAAGGCCTGCACCTTCTCCGACGCCAGCGCCAGTGCCTCCAGGTCGGCATCGGAGATCTCCGGGGAGACCTCCAGACGGTCACGGACCTTGCCCGCGACCTGTACGACGCAGGTGACGGTCTCCTGCACCAGCAGCGCCGCCTCCGCGACCGGCCACCCGGCGGTCGCGACGGAGGCGGGGTGCCCCAGCCGCTCCCAGCCCTCCTCCGCCGCGTACGGCGCGACCAGGGACAGCATGACCGCCAGGGTCTCCGCGGCCTCGCGCACCGCCGGGTCGGCGGCGCCGGGGCCCGAGTCGATGGCCCTCCTGGCGGCGGTCGTCAGCTCCATCATCCTGGCGATCGCGACGTTGAAGCGGTACGAGTCGAGCAGCTTGGTGACCTCGTCCACGGTCCGGTGGACGACCTTGCGCAGCTCCAGATCACCGGTGGAGAAGTCGACGCCGGGTGCGGATCCCGCACCGGCCTCGGCCATGACGCGGAAGGCCCTGGCCAGGAACTTCTGCGACGCGGCCGGGGAGACGTCGGCCCAGTCGATGTCGTCCTCGGGCGGGCCGGCGAACAGCACGGTCAGCCTGACCGCGTCGACGCCGTAGGTGTCGATCTGCTGGCCCAGGTCGACCCCGTTGCCCAGCGACTTCGACATCGCCTTGCCCTGGTTGATGACCTGCCCCTGGTTCAGCAGGCGCAGGAAGGGCTCGGTGAAGTCGAGCATGCCCATGTCGTGCAGGACCTTGGTGAAGAAACGCGAGTACAGCAGGTGCAGCACCGCGTGCTCGACACCGCCGACGTACTGGTCGATCGGCCCCCACCTGCGGACCTTCTCCACGTCGAAGGGACCGTCCAGGTAGGTCGGATCCACGTAACGCAGGTAGTACCACGAGGAGTCGACGAAGGTGTCCATCGTGTCGGTGTCACGCTTGGCGGCTCCGCCGCACTTGGGGCAGGAGACGTTGACCCAGTCCTCGGCCGAGGCCAGCGGGGAGACACCCTTGGGCGCCAGCGCCTCACCACGCATGTCGGGCAGGGTGACGGGCAGCTGGTCGTCGGGAACCGGGACCTCGCCGCAGTCAGCGCAGTGGATGATCGGGATCGGGCAGCCCCAGAAACGCTGGCGGGACAGCAGCCAGTCACGCAGGCGGAAGTTGACCGCCGCCCTGCCGGTCCCGCGCCCGGCCAGCACCTCGATGATCCTGTGGATGGCCTCGGCCTTGGACAGGCCGTCCAGCGGCCCCGAGTTGACCAGGGTGCCCTCACCCGCGGTGGCGATCCCGGTCTCCCCCGGGTCGGCCATGCCGGTGTGGACGACGACCCGCACCGGCAGGTCGAAGGCGCGGGCGAAGTCGAGGTCGCGCTGGTCGTGGGCGGGAACCGCCATGATGGCGCCGTGGCCGTAGTCGGACAGCACGTAGTCGGCCGCCCAGACCGGCATGCGCTCGCCGTTGACCGGGTTGATCGCGTAGCGGCCCAGGAAGACGCCGGTCTTCTCCTTCTCGGTGGACAGCCGGTCGATGTCGGACAGCTTGGCGACCTCGGCCCGGTAGGTCTCGAAGGCCTTCCGCTGCTCGTCGGAGACGATCTCCTCGGCCAGCGGGGCGTCCGGGGCGACGACGAAGAAGGTCGCGCCGTACAGCGTGTCGGGGCGGGTGGTGTAGACCGTGACCGGCTCGTCGCGGCCCTCGATCACGAAGTTGACGTCCGCGCCCTCGGACCTGCCGATCCAGTTGCGCTGCATGGTCAGCACGCGCTCGGGCCAGCCGCCCTCCAGCTGGGCCATGTCGTCCAGCAGCCGGTCGGCGTAGTCAGTGATCTTGAAGTACCACTGGGTCAGCTCCCTGCGGACGACCTCGGCGCCACAGCGCTCGCACCTGCCTCCGACGACCTGCTCGTTGGCCAGCACGGTCTGGTCGTTGGGGCACCAGTTGACCAGGCCGCCCTTGCGGTAGGCCAGGCCGCGTTCGAAGAAGCGCAGGAACAGCCACTGCGTCCACCGGTAGTAGGTGACGTCACTGGTGTGCAGACGACGGGACCAGTCGAAGGAGACCGCGTAACGCTTGTAGGAGGCCGCCTGGGTCTCGATGTTGGCGTAGGTCCACTCGGCCGGGTGCGCGTCACGCTTGATGGCGGCGTTCTCCGCGGGCAGGCCGAAGGAGTCCCAGCCGATCGGGTGCAGCACGTTGTAGCCGCGCTGGAACCAGTAGCGCGACACGATGTCACCGATGGCGAAGGCCTCGGCGTGACCCATGTGCAGGTCGCCCGAGGGGTAGGAGAACATGTCGAGCATGTAGCGACGCTCGCGCGGGTCCGCGGGGTCGTCGGAGGCGTGGAACGGGTCCAGTTCCTCCCACCGCCGCTGCCACTTGACCTGCAGTGCCTGCGGATCGTAGTGCTGCTCGTCGCTGTTCACGTCGGCTCGCTCGCTCACGTCAATCTTCCCTCGGTATACGTCTGCTGCGATGATCTGACCCGTCCGGCCCAATAGAAAAACCCTCCGCTCATGCGAAGGGCAGCCGCACCGGCGGGCGTCTAACGCCGAGAAGGCCGATGCGGCCCGGTAAGCAGCAGGGTCGCGGCACGCATACGACAAGACTATCGCAGTCCGCAAGCCGTATTCGTGGCCTGGGGAAACGAATTGGATCACGGTAAACGGAGGACGCCCGTCCGGCGATCCAGCACAATAAGAGCAATCACGTGCCTGGAGCGGGCCGAGACCTGATGGGGACACATCCGTTGTGACCTCGCATGTCCCGTCAGTTTACTCTTCTCACCGTGGCACACTCAGTCGAGCCGGGGCAGGGCCCGGATCCCTTGGAGGCCGGCCTGCCGATGCAGGATCCACCGACCGACCCCACAGGACTCCAGTTCAGGGGGGCGTTCTCCGGTTTCCCTGCGAACATCCCTGCCTCCCGTGAGACCATGCCGAATACCCATAATTCGGGCACCCGTGCGGAAGGTAAGGAAGCCATGGCCCCGGAGCAGCCCAGCCAGCCCCACCTGCCTCCGGCGTGGCCGGAGGCGGCGGAGACGACGTCCGGCTGGGCGAACGACTCCTTCGGCGCCTCGTCGCCACGACTTCCCCTCCCCCATGAGGAGCCGGCCTCACCCGCCGACGGCCAGGGACAGCCGGGCGCCGGTTGGGAGCAGGCGGGGGCGAGCACGCCCGAATACGGCTGGAGCCAGCCGACGCCGTCCCAGACCCCCAACGGGGCTCCCAGCGGGTCCTCCAACGGCTCCGCGACTCTCGGCGGCGGCTGGGACCAGGCGCTGGCCTCCCCTTCGGGGGGCGCGCCCGACGACATGGAGACCCCCCGGCAGGGCGTCCCCACCCAGCCTCCCGTCACCGGTCCGGCGTCCGGCTGGAACTCCCCGGCGGGGACCGGGTGGGACCAGGCAGCCCGTACGGCGCCCGCCGATCCGCGGGACCGCCCCGCCTCCAGCGCCACGACCAGTTGGAGCGACGCGTTCACCCCGCAGCCGAAGGACGCCCTCAGGCCGGACCCCGACCTGGCCGGCGGATACGGAGGCCAGCTTCCCGAGGCCGCTCCCGTGAGTGCCGAGCCCCGGTGGGACCCGCAGCCCCCGGCGGAGGCGACACCCGCCGACAACCCGGTGTGGCCGCCCGCCACCGCCGAGAACACCGGATGGCCGTCCGCCACCACCCCACAGGACGACGCCGCGCAGCCGCCCGCCACCGCAAACGCCTCCTGGCCGTCCGCCGCGCCGCAGGACAACGCCGTGTGGCCGCCGACGGCCCAGGCGAACGGCTCCGCCTGGCCGTCCGCCTCCGCCGAGAACACCGGGTGGCCACCCGCCGCTCCGGCCTCCGGTCCGGCCGCGGGACCCACCGCGCCCGCGGGAGACCCGGCGCCCGGGGCAACCGCGTGGCCGTCGGCCGTGCCCGGGGACAACCCCGTGTGGCCGCCCTCCGCGGCCGAGGGAACCGTGCGGGACCCGCTGTCGCACACGTGGTCGACCCCTCCTCAGGAGGAGCCGAGCCGTGACGGCGCGCCCTTCGGCGAGGACGCCGCCCGGGGCAGCTTCGGGGTGCCGAACAACCCCGCCGTCTGGGCCCTCGCCGCGACGACCGCGCCCGAGCCCACCCCGCGCGCCGATCCGCTGAACGACCCGCTCAACGCCCCCCGCAACGCCCCGCCGGTCGACCCGTTGAGCGGCCCGCCGAACAACCCCCTGAACGACCCGCTGAACGACCCGCTGACGGCGCCCGCCTACGACGCGTCCGCGACACGGCATCCGGCCGACCTTCCGCTCCCGCCGCAGGCTCAGCCCTTCGGGCAACCGGGACAACCGGCTTACCCGGGGCAGCCGGGGCAGCACGAGTTCGGCCACCCCGGGCAGCCCGGGCAGCCCGGTCACCACCTGAGCCAGGACCCGTCCGACCCCAACAGGCGTTTCGTCACCGCGGGCCAGATCAGCGGCCCGAAGACCCCTCCGCCCGAACGTCAGCAGGAGCTGTGGGACACGGTCTTCGGCGACAACTACCAGGCCATGGGGAACGAGGACGACTTCGACGAGCAGGGCAGGCCGGTCTGGGTCTTCGCGCTGGTCGGGTCGGTGGTGATCGCGCTGGTCGGCGCGCTGCTGTGGGCGTTCATGGCCGGTCCGCTCGCCGCGACGAACGAGGCGGACCCCGCTCCCAGCGCCAAGCCCTCCGCCACGTCCAAGAAGCCGCCGAAGTCCCAGACGCTCGGCCGTCTTCCGCGTTTCCCCGGCAAGGCGTCCCCGGTCTCGGGCACCCTGGCCGACCAGGCGGCGGCGATCAGCGTGACACGGCTGGGCGGAGAGTGGCGGGAGGACCAGCGCAGGACCGTGCCCACGGTCTACGGTTTCACCACCCGCCAGTACGTCGCCGCGGGCACCGACTCCGCCGGTAGGACACAGTTCGCCCAGCTGATGTCGGGGGTGCTCCCGTCCCGGCTGAAGGACAAGTACACCTCACCGGAGAATCTCTCCCCCGTGACCAACGCGGTCGCCGCCTCGGCGCGCAAGAAGTTCTTCCCCGAGGACAACACCGCCCGCAAGACCGCCCAGCAGTCCCTGACCGTCAACGGCCTGCCCGGACAGCTGTCCGCCTACGAGATCACCACGGGCGACACCAAGACCACCATGGTCGTGGCGGCCGTGAGCACCGGCGCCGACCTTCCCTCGATCGTCTACATGTCGGTGCCCGACAGCAAGAAGGAGCTGCTGCCGGACATCAACACCGTCTTCACCTCGATCAAGGCGCTCTCCTCTTAGGACCCGCGTCCGGTCTCAGAAGTCGCACTCAAGGTGCTTGATGCCGTTGATGAAGCTGGAGCGCAGCCGGACCGGTTCGCCGACGGAGCGAATGTGCGGAAGCCGGGTGAACAGCTCACGGAACATCACGGAGATCTCCCTGCGGGCCAGGTGCGCGCCCAGGCAGAAGTGCGGGCCCGGGCCGCCGAAGGCCACGTGGGGGCCGCCCGCGCGCCGGATGTCGAAGCGCAGCGGGTCGGTGAAGACGGCCTCGTCACGGTTGGCCGCCCAGTAGTAGAGCAGCACCTTGTCTCCCTCGCGGTAGAGGTGGCCGTTCATCTCGTGGTCGCGGGTGAGGGTGCGGCGCATCCAGGCCACCGGTGAGGCCAGCCGGAGGATCTCCTCGACCGCGCCGGGCAGGCGTCCTTCGAGGTCGTCGAGGAGCAGCGCGCGCTGCTCGGGGTTGTCGGTGAACAGCTTCAGGCCGTGGGAGATGGCGTTGCGGGTGGTCTCGTTGCCCGCCACGACCAGCAGGATGAAGAACGAGCCGAGTTCACGCACGGTGAGCTTCTCGCCGTCGATGTCGGCGCTGGTCAGCGAGGTGATCAGCGGGCCACCGCCCTCGGCCGCCAGGGAGACGACGAGGTCCTGCAGGCACTGTCCCGCGCTGAGGAGCAGCTCGGCGGCACGGCTGACGTCCTCGATGAACTCGGGGTCGCCGCCGGACAGGATGACGTTCGAGGCGTCGAACACCGTCTGGTAGTGCTCGGCGCCGATGCCCATCATGTCGCAGATGATCTTCAGGGGCAGCCTCGTCGCGACCTCGGTGACGAAGTCACAGCCCGGCCCCTTGGCGATCAGGTCGTCCACGATCCTGGTGGCCTCGGCGCGCACGTCGGCCTCGAAGCCACCGATCATCCTGGGGGTGAAGGCCCGTGAGACGATCCGGCGGAGCCTGGCGTGCCGGGGATCGTCCATGTTGATCATCGATCCGAAGTACTCGCCGAACTCGGGGCTCAGGTCGTGGATGGCCGTCGCCCCGCGCGCCGAGGAGAAGATCTCGGGGTTGCGGCTGGCCTCGACGATGTCGGCGTGCCTCACCAGCGCGTAGTAGCCCGTCCCCGGCAGGGCGAAGCTGATGTCGGGTTCGGTGAACCTCATCGGGGCGGGCTGGGCGCGCAGCAACGCGAAGGCCTCCTCCCGCTCGGCCATCGGACGCTCCCAGAAGGAGATTTTCGAGAGGTCGATGTCCGACAGTGAGACGGTCACCCCAGCTCCCCATTTGCCGATCCTGTCATGTGACTTTCCGTTCGAAGAGTGCTGAACGGGACCGTACGGATCGTGAAGGCCGGATGCTTCGATCACGGAGAACACACGCGCGCACACCGGGAGTCACGACTCGATCCCATGGCGGAACCTAACACCTGCCCCATGGTGCGGGCCGGGATTCCCCGCAGAATCCCCCGTGAATCGAAAAGGACCTCCGGGGGTCACGAACCTCCGGCGATCAGTTCGGCGGCCTTTTCCGCGATCATGACGGTGGGGGCGTGGGTGTGGCCCCGGTTGATCACCGGCATGACCGACGCGTCGGCCACGCGCAGCCCCTCGATCCCGCGAACCCGCAGGCTCGGGTCGACCACCGCGTCCGCGTCCTCGCCCATGCGGCAGGTCCCGACCGGGTGGTAGAGGGTCTCGCTGCGTTCACGGATCCAGCCGATGAGCTCCTCCTCGCTGTCGGCCCCCCGGTACGGGTCCATGGGAGCCCCCGCGAACGGCAGGAGCGCCGAGGTCGCGAACAGTTCCTTGGCCTTTCTCAGTCCGGCGACCTGTCTCCTGAGGTCGGCCTCCGCGGTGAGATAGGCGGGGTCGATGGCCACGTCACGCCCCTGGAGGAAGATCCGCCCCCTGCTCTCCGGCCGCAGGAGGATGGAGGCGATGGTCAGGCCGTGCGCGGGCGGCCGGGTGAGCCCGTGGTCGATGAAGGGCACGGGGGCGAAGATCAGCTCGATGTCGGGGGCCGGTTCGTCCGGCGAGGTCTTGATGAAGGCCACCGCCTCGCCGACGTTCGAGGTGAGCATGCCGTTCCTGCCGACCAGGAAGCGCAGCAGGTTGCCGACCGACTCGGCCTTGGCGAGCGTGACCGGTTCCGGGCAGTGCAGGATGACCCCGGAGGCGAGGTGGTCCTGGAGGTTGGCGCCGACCTGGGGAAGGTCGGCGAGCGGCTCGATGCCCTGGGCGAGCAGGTCGTCGGCGGCTCCGACGCCCGAAAGCATCAGCAGGTGCGGCGAGCCGATCGCCCCCGCCGACAGGACGACCTCCCTGCGTGCCCGCACGACCGTGCCGCCGTCCCTGCCGCCTCCGTCGTTCGCGGGGGCGCACTCGACGCCCGTCGCACGCCCCTCCTCGATCAGCACCCTGCGCACCTGGCGGGAGGTCAGCACAGTGAGGTTGGGCCTCCTTACGGCCGGCCTCAGGTAGGCGTCGGCGGAACTGCAACGGCGGCCCCTGTCCTGGGTGACGGGGGTCGGGGAGCAGCCCTCGTTCGAGGGGCCGTTCAGCTCGTCGAGGCGGGTGAGCCCGGCCTCCTCGCAGGCCTTCAGGAACACCGGGGTCAGCGGATTGGGGCTGCGCAGCTCAGAGATGCGGACCGGGCCCGCGGTGCCGTACACGTCGCCGCGGTTGGAGCCCACCCGGCCCTCGGCCCGGCGGAAGTACGGCAGGACCTCCTCGTAGGACCAGCCGGGCACGTCCCATCCGTCGTAGTCCGCCCGGTGCCCGCGCACCCACATCTGGGCGTTCATCGAGGAGGAACCGCCGAGCATCCGGCCGCGCGGCCAGTAGAGCCGCCTGCCCGACAGGCCTGGCTGCTCGACGGTGGTGAAGTTCCAGTCGCAACCGGTCTTGAAGAGCCGGGCGAACCCGGCGGGCATCCTGACCTCCAGCTTGTCGGCCGGTCCGCCCGCCTCGATCAGCACCACCGTCGTCGCCGGGTCGGCGGACAGCCGGTTCGCCAGCACACACCCCGCCGACCCCGCCCCCACGATCACATAGTCGTACTCCACTGCGCACTGCCCCTTCGTCGCACGAACGGACGGCCCGCCTACCCTCGGTAAGCGGGCTCACATCTGCTTACCCTGAGGTGCTTTACGCGTCAATTCGTAACCATTGTTACCTACCGGTAGGTATCTCCGCCCTGAAAAGATGGCACGGGACAGATCCCGCCCTGGAGGAGGACGCCCATGCTCAATCTGTCGATCGTCCTGGAGGACAGTGCCCGCCAGCAGCCCGACCGCACCGCGATCGTCTTCGGCGACCTGCGGCTGCCGTACTCGCTGGTCGACACCATCGCCAACCAGGTCGCCAACCTGCTGGTCTCCAGAGGCGTCGGCAGAGGGGACCGGGTCGCGCTGGCCTGTCCGAATCTGCCCTACTTCCCCTTCGTGTACTACGGCATCCTCAAGACGGGCGCCACGGTCGTGCCGCTCAACGTGCTCCTGCAGCCCAGGGAGATCGCCTATCACCTGCGGGACGCCGAGGCCAAGGCCTTCTTCTGCTTCGAGGGCACGCCCGAACTGCCGCTGGGCGAGCGGGGCAGGGCGGGCTTCGAGGAGTCCGAGCCGACCGAGCACTTCATCGTCCTGCCCGCCACCGCCTTCGCCACCGAGTCCGAGCACGGCGAGACCCTGTGGGCGGCGCTTGACGGCGTTCCCGGGCAGTTCCAGACCGTGCAGACCGCACCGGACGACACCGCGGTGATCCTCTACACCAGCGGCACCACGGGGCAGCCGAAGGGCGCGGAGCTGAGCCACCAGAACATGCTGCTCAACGCCATGGTCTCGGACGAGATGTTCCCGCGCTCCGAGGGCGGTGACGCCTTCCTGGCCGCGCTGCCGCTGTTCCACTCCTTCGGCCAGACCACGGTGCTGAACCTGGGGTTCCGGCGCCGGGCGACCATCGTGCTCATGCCGCGTTTCGAGCCGGGTCCGGCGCTCGAACTGATGCGCGCGGAGAACGTCACGCTGTTCGCGGGCGTGCCGACGATGTACTGGGCCATGCTGACCAGGGTTCACGACGGTGACGCGGTCCCCTCCTCGCTGAGGGTCGCGGTCTCCGGCGGCGCCTCCCTGCCCGGTGAGGTGCTCAGGGACTTCGAGGCCACCTTCGGGATCGGCATCCTGGAGGGCTACGGCCTGTCGGAGACCTCCCCGGTGGCCAGCTTCAACCAGCTCGGCAGGCCGACCAAGCCCGGCACGATCGGCACGCCGGTCTGGGGCGTGGAGATGAGGCTGATCGACGGAGACTGGAAGACGGTCGAGGGCGAGGGTCCCGGGGAGATCGCCGTCCGCGGCCACAACGTGATGAAGGGCTACTACAACCGCCCCGAGGCCACCGCGGAGGTCATGAATGACGGCTGGTTCCGCACCGGCGACATCGCCGTGCGTGACGCCGACGGCTACTACACGATCATCGACCGGGCCAAGGACATGATCATCCGGGGTGGCTTCAACGTCTACCCGCGTGAGGTCGAGGAGGTGCTGATGACCCACCCCGGCGTCTCCCTCGCCGCGGTGGTCGGAGTCCCCCACGACTCGCACGGCGAGGAGGTCAAGGCCTATGTCATCCGCACCCAGGGGGCGACGCTCACCGAGGACGAGCTGGCCGCCTGGGCCAGGGAGAACATGGCGGCCTACAAGTATCCCCGTTTCGTCGAGTTCCGTGAGACCCTCCCGATGACCGCGACCGGCAAGATCCTCAAGCGTGAGCTGAGGTAGGGGGCCCGGCCCTCCATCGCCTCCGGGGCCGTTCCGAACCCGGAAGGCCGCGGCCCGCACCCCGGTGGATGCGGGCCGTGGCCCCTGGTGATGAGTCCGGTACGAGGCCCCCGCGAAGAGACCGGTTGAGGTCAGGGCCAGTCGAGAGCCGGACGCAGCGGCACACCGGCCACGCCCTTGTCGTCGAGTTTCACGCCCAGGACCTGGTGGAGCTGGACCTTGTTGCGCTCGAAGCCGACCACGCACCCGGCCATGTAGAGCCGCCACACCCTGGCCGTCCCCTGTCCGACCTCCTCGACCGCCTCGTCCCAGTGGTCGTCGAGGTTGGCGCACCAGTGGCGCAGGGTCTGCGCGTAGTGCTCACGCAGGTTCTCCTCGTGGCGGATCTCGAAGCCGAGGTCCTCCATCTGGCGAATGAGGTGGCCGACCGACTCAAGCTCACCGTCGGGGAAGACGTAGCGGTTGATGAAGCCGCCCGCGTTGATGGTCTTCTCCACGCCGGTGGGCCTGGTGATGCAGTGGTTGAGGATGCGCCCGCCGGGCACCAGCTTGCCGTACAGGAACTTGAAGTAGAACGGCAGCTGGTCCTTGCCGATGTGCTCGGTCAGACCGATCGAGCTCACGGCGTCGAAGCCGCTCTCCTGGACGTCCCGGTAGTCCATGTGACGGACCTCGGCCAGCTCGCTGAGCCCCGCCTCGGCGATGGCCTTCTGCGCCCATTCGGCCTGCTGACGCGAGAGGGTGACCCCCAGCGCCTTCACGCCGTACTCACGGGCGGCGTGCATGACCATGCCGCCCCAGCCGCAGCCCACGTCCAGCAGCCGCATGCCCGGCTTCAGGCCGAGCTTCTTGGCCACCAGGTCGAACTTGGCGTACTGCGCCTCCTCAAGTGAGGACTCCTCGGTCGGGTAGACCGCGCAGGTGTAGGCCATGGAGGGGCCGAGCACCCAGGAGTAGAACTTGTTGGAGACGTCGTAGTGGTGGTGGATCGCCTCGGCGTCACGCTGCTTGGCGTGCCGGCTGCCCATCTTCGCGAGCATGCTGCGCCGTACCTCCTGGGGGGGAGGCGGCACCCGCATCATCAGGGGTTTGACGCCGAGCGCGCGGATCGCGGCGAGCTTCTGCGCCGTGGTGATGTCGTTGATGGTGAGTGACCACATGCGCGCCAGCAGGGAGTACATGTCCCCGTCGACGTCGAGGTGCCCCGAGACATACGCCCTGGCCAGACCCAGCTCACCCGGAGCCTGGGCTAGATAGGCCACAGCGATCGGAGACTTGACCTCGACACCGATGTCGGCGCTGTCCGGACCCGCCTTGCTGCCGTCGTACGCTCTGAAACGAATCCCCGCCTCCGAGCCGACGACCATCTCGAAGATCTCTGCGAGCTTCACAGATTCAACCTCCTAACGCCCCCGCACACACTTGTCGTAGAGGTCGAGCAACCGGCCACCCGCGTCGTATGCCCGCTTTACTGGCCAGTAGGCCGTTCCGTTATAGAACTGCCAGAACTCGTCCTCCCCGTAGAACGACGTCGAGTACAGCGACTTGTGCCCCTCCAGCTCGTGCACCCTGCGTTCGATGAGACGGTTGTAGTAGCCGTCGAACTGCCCTCTGGGCAACGGCACCGTACCCCAGAAGCCGAAGTTGACATACAGTCGCCCCGGCTCAAGGGGGTAGAGCGGCCACTGCCCGGTCGCCTTCAGGGGGCACATCCACACCGGCTCCATGCCGACCTTGTCGTGGAAGAACTCAAGGAATTCGGCTCCGCGCTCGACGGGCACCTCGATGTCCTGGATGACCGACTCCTGCAGCGGACGGCCACGCCAGCGGTCGATCCTGGCGATCACGCCGTACTTGCGGTCGAGGCCCACGAGCCTGCGGTAGACGTCCGAGCGCATCCACTTGCGCGGCATCAGCGAGCGCACCAGCGGCTCCTGCACGCCGAAGGCCCGCGAGCACCAGAACCAGTCGGTGTCCCAGCGCCAGATGTAGTCGCGGACGGTCAGCCAGTCACGGGTCCTGGTCTGGATCGACCGGTAGTAGATGCGCATGCCCGTGTAGTCGGACAGATAAGGCGCCTTCTCCGCGAAGCGCCCGACGGTGATGTAGAGCTCGCCGGGGCCGAAGAACGTGCCGTCCACGAAGTCGACCGGCTCGCCGTCGTGCTCGCCGCGCTCACAGATCTCCTTCATGGCGATCATGCACTTGTCGGCGTCGGTGAAGGGGATGTGGGTCAGCCGGACGTACGGCTGCACACGCTTGAGCTTGATCCGGATCCGCAGCGCGTAGCCCAGCGTGCCGTAGGAGTTGGGGAAGGCGTGGAACAGGTCGCTGTGCTCGTTGTCGGCACGCGCGACGACGACACGGCCGTCACCGGTGAGGATCTCCAGCTCCTCGACCGACTCGTGCGGGAGCCCGTCGCGGAAGCTGGTCGACTCGATGCCCAGCCCCGTCACCGCCCCGCCCAGCGTGATCGTCTTGAGCTGCGGCACGACGTACGGCATGAGCCCGTGCGGGAGGGTGGCGTCCACCAGGTTCTCGTAGGTGGTCATGCCCTGCACCTCGGCGGTCATCGCCACCGGATCGACCTCGATGACCCGGTCGAGGTCACGTGCGGACAGGCGCGCCCCCTGCGAGCCCTCCCTGAAGCGGAACAGGTTCGTGGTCGCCTTCGCCAGCCGTGGCGCGGAGCCGCCGGGAATCGCGGCGTAGGAGTCCCTGATCTGCTCAACGGCACGCCGATGTGCCGACATCTGTGTCATCTGTTCCACAGGTCCTCACCCCCAGGGCTCCCACAGTAAAGATCGCCTCTAGCACGTTATATCTCTGATGTCCCGGGAGCCATGCGGGACACGTTAAACGCGTGGAAACTCTACGGGGGTCCCGTCCCCGGCGTCTCTCCGGCCACCGGCCCGCTCCGCCGTCACTCGCCTCCGCGCGGGTGGAAGCTGTCCATGACCTGGTTCATCAGGCCGGTTCCCGCCTTCCACTCGGAGGCCACGGTGGTCCAGCTCACCACCATGACCGTGTCACCGACGCCGATGAACCGGCTGATCTCGTGGTAGGTGGTCCCGGGGGTCGCCCACGGCACACCGCCGACGTCCCTGGCCGTCCAGGTGAACTCCCACTGCAGGCCCGCGCCGTACTTCAGGGGGATGCGCGCCGTACGGTCGGTGCCGATGTCGCTCCACTGCGCCGTGTTCTCCTTGACGGTCCGCTGGAGCGTCTCCAGGCTTCCCAGTTGCCCGGGAAGCACCTCGACCGCCATGTGGGCCCGGCCGTCCGAGCGCAGCCACTGGGTGTAGCCGGTCTCCGGGGCGTAGTCCCCCTTCCAGCCCGCCGGGTAGCCGATGGACCAGTTCTCCGGGGACCTGGCCCGCCAGGTGCGCAACCGGGAGGCCGGGGCGGCGGTCCTGGTCTTGACGGGGGTCGGGGCGGGAGTCGCGGACGGCGAGGTCGTCTCGGCGCTCACCTCGGCGACCGGCGAGGGGTCGCCGGAGCCCGCCGGCTCAGGGAACTGCGCCTTCACCGGTGAGACCGTGACGGTGTTCGCGTTCGCCATCGCCACCGCCACGGCGCTGCCTCCGGCGACGAGAACCACCGCGGCGGTGATCAGCGCGGTCTTGCCGCCGCCCACGCCGGCCTGCCGCCTGCGCCGCCGCCTCGCGGGGGGCTCGGGTGCTTCAGGGATCTCGGTGGTCGCCGAGGTCGTGTGCTCGGCTCGCACGGCGCGGCGCGGCATGGTCCCCGAGGGGTCGTTGATCGCCTCGGTCAGCAGCAGGTCGGCCTGCTCGGCGCTCAGCCTGCGCGCCGGATCGCGCTGGAGCAGCCCGGTCAGCACCTCGCGCATCGCCCGGGGCACCCGGTCGAAGTCGGGTTCCTCGGTGAGGAGCGCGCCGAGGGTGGCGATGGCGTCACGGCGTTCGAAGGGGCCGTGGCCGATCAGCGCGGCGTACAGGGTGGCGCCCAGCGCCCACAGGTCCGACCAGGGCCCGACGTCGCCGTTCGCGGCGCGTTCCGGGGGAAGGAAGCTCGGCGAGCCGGTCACCATGCCGGTCTGGGTGAGGGAGGTGTCACCCTCGACGGTGGCGATCCCGAAGTCGGTGAGTACGGCCCGGCCCTCGGCGTCCAGCAGGATGTTGCTCGGTTTGACGTCACGGTGCAGGATGCCCGCCTCGTGGGCCGCCCTGAGGGCGGACAGCACCTGACGACCGACCTCGGCGACCTGCCGGACCGGCAGGATGCCCGCCTCGTCGAGCCCCCGCGCCCTGACGAGTTCCATGACGATCCAGGGACGCCCGTCCTGCTCGGCGACGTCGTAGACCGCCACGATGTTGCGGTGGTTGAGCCTGGCGGCGGTCCTGGCCTCGCGAGAGGTGCGGGCGAGCTGGCGTTGGTGCTCCGCGGGGGCGAGATTGGGCGGCAGGAGAACCTCCTTGACCGCGACCGGGCGGTCCAGGAGGGTGTCGTGCCCCTCCCACACCACCCCCATGCCCCCGCGGCCGAGCTCTCTCAACAGCCGATAACGCCCAGCGACCACCCGTTCACTGTGCGGATATGTCATCGCACGACCCCTGTCCCATCCAGATAGGGCGCAAGTTTCCCATATCACTCGGACACCGCGCGGGCCACCGAGAGATGTCTTGCCAGCGAAAGCCGAACGTTGTTCTACTTGCCGGAAGGAGACTCTGGGACCTTACCAAGGGACCACCGGTTGCGACGGACCGAACATGAGGAGGACGCCCCGGTGGAGCACGTCACCAGGACCGGGCCGCTGACCGGAGTGCGTGTGCTGGAGCTGGCCGGGCTGGCTCCCGGGCCGTTCGCGGGGATGATGCTGGCCGACCACGGCGCGCGGGTGCTGCGGATCGAACGCGTCGCCGTGGTCACCGCCGAGGCGGACGCCCCCCGGCGCCAGGTCATGGACCGGGGCAAGCGGACGATCGGTCTCGACCTGAAGTCCCCCGAGGGCGTGGCGGCCTTCAGGCGCCTGGCCCGGGAGGCGGACGTGGTCATCGAGGTCTACCGGCCGGGGGTCGCCGAGCGGCTCGGCATCGGCCCCGCCGACCTGCACGCGGTCAACCCGCGCCTCGTCTACGGGCGGATGACCGGCTGGGGCCAGGAGGGGCCGCTGGCGCGGACCGCCGGGCACGACATCGACTATCTCGCGGCCTCCGGCGTGCTCTCGGCGCTCGGCCGCGAGGGGGAACGCCCCCTGCCGCCGGTCAACCTGCTCGGCGACTTCGCGGGCGGAGGCCTCATGCTCGCCTACGGCGTACTGCTCGCGCTGCTCGAACGCGAGCGCACAGGACGGGGACGGGTGGTCGACGCCGCCATGGTCGACGGGGCCGCGGCGCTGTTCGCGATGTTCTACGACCGGGTCCAGGACGGCTCGTGGGGTCCGCGCGGCACCAATCTGCTCGACACCGGCGCCCCCATGTACGACACCTACGAGACCGCCGACGGCGGGTTCGTCGCGGTCGGCGCGCTCGAACCGCGGTTCTGGGCGGAGCTTGTCTCCCTGATGGGCCTGACCGGCCTGCCCGACCGGAACGACCGGGCGAACTGGCCCGAGCTGCGGCGCAGGCTGACCGAGGCCTTCCTGTCCAGGACGCGCGCGCAGTGGCAGGAGGTGTTCGAGGGCTCCGACGCGTGTGTGTTCCCGGTGCTCGACACGGCCGAGGCGGCCCGGCATCCGCACAACAGGGCCCGCGGCACCTTCGTCGAGGCCGGGGGCGTCCTCCAGCCCGCTCCCGCGCCACGCCTGCTCGGTGTCCCCGAGCAGGATCTCTCGCCCGCGACCCGGCTCACCGACCTGTCGTCCTGGGGCCTGCCCCCGGCCGAGCAGGCCAGGCTTCGCGAGGCCGGGGTGCTCGCCTAACCCGCGGGGCGCATCGAGGGGAAGACCGCGACGTAGAGGTCTGCGCCCTCGGCGTGGTGGATCTCCAGGTCGGTGGTGAAGGCGCGGGCGGGCGAGCCGCCGGACTCGGTGTGCTTCCACACCTGCTGCCAGGCCTCAAGGAGAGCCCCCGGCATGGGGCCGCGCGCCTCGACCTTCAGCGCCTGGACGCCGGGCACCCGTACCGCGACCATGCCCTCGGGCAGCGCGGCGGCGCTGCGCACGGCCACCCCGACGACCTGCGTGTAGGAGCCGTGATGGTCGCTCTCGTAGTCGGTCAGCACGGCGTAGAGGTTCTCGTCGATCCGCCCCGGCACGTGCGCGAAGGCCCCGGGAACACTCGCCCGCGCCCACAACGCGCCAAGCCGTCCCCGCCCCTGCTCCAGTTCCTCCGCGTTGGAGGTCCGTACGGCATGGCCGACGACAAGCATTTCGGACCGATCGACAACGATCACAGCGCCTCCTTACGGCCATCCAGTGAACTCCGCTCAAACCGGATCTTAGTGCCCTCTCAGAGTGCCGGCTCCTCTTTGAGATCTTCAAAAGCGGGAAGGCCTATTCGTAACCATTCATCGGAGTATTTACCGGATCATTCACCGGAACAGGATGGAAGAACGTGAAATTTCTCAACGAGATGGTGCCTGCTCATGAGCTGACCTACAGCGATGTGTTCATGGTGCCGTCACGCTCCTCCGTCGGCTCCCGGCTGGCCGTCGACCTCTCGACCCACGACGGCACGGGAACGACGATTCCGGTCGTGGTGGCCAACATGACGGCCGTCGCGGGACGCAGGATGGCCGAGACCGTCGCCCGGCGCGGCGGGATCGCGGTGATCCCCCAGGACATCCCCAGCGAGGTCGTCGCCGACGTGGTCGACTGGGTCAAGAAGCGCGATCTGGTGCACGACACCCCGCTCACCCTCACCCCGCACGACACCGTCGGCAAGGCCCTGAGCCTGCTGCCCAAGAGGGCGCACGGCGCGATCATCATCGTCAACTGGGACAACCGCCCCGTCGGCGTGGTCACCGAGGGAGACTGCGCGGGCGTGGACATGTACACCCAGTTGTCCCAGGTGATGTCGGATCACCTGCTCACCCTGCCCGCCGGTCTCGACCCGCGCGAGGCCTTCGACCGTCTCCACGACGGACGGCACAGACTCGCCCCGATCGTGGACGAGGAGGGCCGCCTGGTCGGCATCCTGACCAGGACCGGCTCGCTGCGGGCCACGCTGTACCGGCCGGCGACCGACGCCGCGGGCAGGCTGCGCGTCGCCGCGGCGGTCGGCGTCAACGGGGACGTCGCGGCCAAGGCCAAGGAGCTGCTCGAAGCCGGGATCGACTGCCTGGTCGTGGACACCGCCCACGGGCACCAGGAGAAGATGATCGGCGCCCTGCGGGCGGTCCGCTCGCTCGGTCCCGGCGTGCCGGTCGCGGCGGGCAACGTCGTCACCGCGGAGGGGGTGCGCGACCTGGTCGAGGCCGGGGCGGACATCCTCAAGGTCGGGGTCGGGCCGGGGGCCATGTGCACGACCCGGATGATGACCGGGGTCGGGCGCCCGCAGTTCTCCGCCGTGCTCGAATGCGCCGCCGAGGCCCGCCGTCTCGGCCGGCACGTCTGGGCCGACGGCGGTGTCCGGCATCCCAGGGACGTCGCCCTGGCCCTGGCCGCGGGGGCGGCGAACGTGATGATCGGCTCCTGGTTCGCCGGCACCTACGAGTCTCCCGGCGACGCGAGGACCGACGCCGAGGGACGCAGGTACAAGGAGAACTTCGGCATGGCCTCCGCCCGCGCCGTGAAACTGCGAACCGCGGAGGACTCCCCGTTCGAGCGGGCCCGCAAGGCGCTCTTCGAGGAGGGGATCTCCACTTCGCGGATGTATCTCGATCCGGCCAGACCCAGCGTCGAGGACCAGATCGACGCCATCGTGGCGGGGTTGCGGTCTTCGTGCACCTACGCGGGCGCCTCGACCTTGGAGGAGTTCCACGAGCGCGCGGTGATCGGGGTCCAGAGTTCGTCGGGCTACACCGAGGGCATGCCCCTGCACCAGAGCTGGTGACCCGGCCGCCGCGCGCCGCTTTCGCGCCGGGGCGCCCTCGCCCCGGCGCGAAAGAACGTCACCTGCGGTAACGCGGCTGCAACACGTGCTCCGCCCGGTCCTCCAGCTGCATCCGCCTGGCCGGATAACGAGTGAGCCTGCACAGCGCCATCAGCCCCGCCAGGGCCAGCACTGCTTCGATCATCATGATGAATGCGATCATTTCGGGTTCCTTCGCGGACCTGGCGCCGACGATCCCTGCCCACCCGCCGTCTGCGCCACTCGTAAGAACCTTAACAGTGGATCAGGGGATTTGTCCCTCAATGTCCACTTTCGTGGGAAAAGTTTTCACTTGGAAGCTTTCTCGCAGACTACCAGGGGCTGACAAGCCATGACCAGGTCGAACGCATGTCCCCCTCCTCACGGGGTAGCCGACGGCCCGAATCCCCGACCACACAAGGGAAGGCGAACGGACATGGCACGGTTATCGACCACCCCGGACACCCCCGTCGTCGTCGACCGCAGGGTTCTCGTCGGCTACGACAACTATCCAGCGGCCCAGCGAGCCGTGGACGGGCTCTCCGACGCCGGGTTCCCCGTCGAGTACGTGACGATCTTCGGCAGCGACCTCCGTCTTGAGGAGACCGTCACCGGCAGGATGACGAACGGCAAGGCCGCCCTCACCGGGGCCGGCGGCGGCGCGGTCTTCGGCGCCGTCGTGGGGATGTTCCTCGGCGTCTTCACCTCGACGACGATGTCGTTCGTGGTCCTGGTGCTCTGGGCGGCGCTCTGGGGCACGGTGACGGGGGCGGCGTTCGGCTTCGTCAACCACTTCTTCACCGGCGGCAGGAGGGACTTCGCCTCACGCAGCGCGATCGTGGCGGGCCGCTACGACGTGCTGGTCGCCGCCTCCCACCTCGACCACGCCCGCGCCGTCCTCGACGGCGGCCCGCGGCCCGCGGACACGGTGGTCGTCGAGCCCGCTCCGTCGGCCGGGCCGTACGAGCCCGGCCTGCCCCGCCAGGAGGGCCCCTCCTCCCGGCAGCGGACCTGAGCCCGTTACGAGGACGACCTCACGACGAGCCTTGTCGGCATGACCAGCGGCTCGGCCGGGTCCCCCTGGATCAGGCCGAGCAGCAGCCGGACCATGGCGGCCGCCTGCTCGGCGTGCGGGCTGTGGACACTCGTCAGCGGTGGGTCGGTGTAACGCGCCGCCTCCACGTCGTCGTAGCCGACCACCGCGACGTCGTCGGGAACACCTCTGCCCGCCTCGCGCAGGGCCCGCATCGCGCCGATGGCCATCAGGTCGTTGGCGGCGAACACCGCGTCCAGGAGCGGGTCGTCGGCCAGCAGCTGGCGCATGGCGACCGCGCCCGACTCCCTGGTGAAGTCGCCGACCGCGATGATCGAACGACGGTCGGAGTCACGCAGCGTCTCGCGGTAGCCGGTGAGCCGGTCCTGCCCCGCGGTCATGTCCAGCGGCCCGGCGATGGTCGCGATCCGCCGTCTGCCCCGTTCCAGCAGGTGCCCGACCGCCTGTTTCGCGCCGCCCACGTTGTCACCGTCCACGTACGGCACGGCGACCGGCGCGGCGGGCCTGCCGTACGAGACGACCGGGACGCGCAGCCGGGTGAGCGCGCCGGGCAGCGGGTCCGCTCCCCGGCCGGACACGAGCATGACCCCGTCGACGTGGCCGCCCGCAACGTACTTCTCCACCCTCGCGTGGCTCTCCGGCGATCCGGCGGGCAGCAGCACGACCTGCTTGCCCGCGGTCTCCAGTTCCAGGCTCGCCGCCCGGATGACGGTGGAGAACATCGGGTCGTCGGAGAAGGCCCGGTCCGGGTGCTCGGAGACGACCAGCGCGACGGAGTTGGTCCGCTGGGTCACGAGGTTCCTGGCCGCGCCGTTGGGGACGTAACCCAGTTCGTCGACCGCCCGCATGACCACGTCGCGGATGTCGGGGGTGACGGTCGGCTGGCCGTTGACCACGCGGGAGACGGTCGAACGGGACACCCCGGCACGGGCGGCGACCGCCTCCAGGGTGGGTCTTCTCATCTGTTTTCCCCCGCTTGTCGACACCACGGCGTAATGCCCTCGGGTGGCGAGTCGGGCGCGCGAGGTCGCGCGGGTCCGCGCCGGTCTCCCGGCCTGCTCGGCATTATCCGGCATTATGCGTCAGCCGCCTGAACGGACGGCCCGGAGCGCCCGCCCCCACGCCGATCGCGGCGCGCACGGCACACCGTTGGCCGTCGCGGCACCTCCCGCCGAGGTCACGGCGATGATCGCGAGGTGTCCGTCCCCCCGCATCTCATATGTCGGCCGGACCCCGTAGAGTCGTTCGGCCGACCGGAAAGCGGCCGGCGTGCATCAACCGACGCGCACCCAACCAAGGAGACCAACGTGGCACTGGAGAAGCCTGAGATCGACTTCCCGGAGGGCGCGCCGCCCGCGGAACTGCAGATCGTCGATCTCATCGAAGGAGACGGTCCTGAGGCCAAGTCGGGCCACCAGGTCAGCGTGCACTATGTCGGCGTCGCCTTCTCCACCGGCGAGGAGTTCGACGCCTCCTGGAACCGTGGCGAAGCCTTCCAGTTCCCGCTCGGTGGCGGCCGGGTCATCGCCGGCTGGGACCAGGGCGTCGCGGGCATGAAGGTCGGCGGCCGCCGCCGTCTCACCATCCCGCCGCACCTCGGCTACGGCAACCGCGGCGCGGGCGCCCGCATCAAGCCGGGCGAGACGCTCATCTTCGTCGTGGACCTGCTCGGCGTCAGCTGACCCCACACGAACCCGTGAACGGGCCGTCCCCTTCCGGGGCGGCCCGTTCCCATGCCGGCCCGGGCTCCGGTCGCGTGCGGAGAGGCCTCGGCGCGCCGAAAAGGCCGGACCCGCGTCGGTGAAATGTCACCGGTGGCTCATAGGCTGAACCCGTGCTGCTGATCGACCTTGTCCGCACCTCCGCGGCGGTGTCCGCCGACCCCGCCAGGCTCGCGAAGATCCGTCATCTGGCGGAGTTTCTCGGCAGGACCGGTCCCGGCGAGGCGGAGATCGCCATCGCCTACCTCTCGGGAGAACTGCCCCAGCGCAACGTCGGCGTCGGCTGGGCGAGCCTGCAGGATCCGCCCGACCCACGCCTGGCGGCGACCGCGACCCTGCAGCAGGTGGACGGCCTCCTCGACCGCATCAAGGCCCAGGCGGGCCCCGGCTCCCAGTCCGCGCGCAGGGCCCTGGTCACCGAGCTGTTCGGCGCCGCCACCCGCCAGGAGCAGGCGTTCCTGTCCCGGCTGCTCCGCGGTGAGCTGCGGCAGGGCGCGCTCGACGGGGTGATGGTCGAGGCGATCGCCAAGGCGGCCGAGGTCCCGGCCACGGAGGTCAGGCGGGCGCTGACGCTGCGCGGCTGGCTGCCCGCCGTCGGGGCCGCCGCCCTCGGCGGCGGGGTCGAGGCGCTGCGCGCCTTCCGCCTGGAGGTCGGCCGCCCGGTCGCACCGATGCTGGCGCAGAGCGCCACCTCCGTGGCCGCCGCCCTCGGCAGGGTCGGCGCCCCCGCCGCCGTCGAGTGGAAGCTGGACGGCATACGGATCCAGGCCCACCGTTCCGGCGACACGGTGTCCGTCTTCACCCGGACGCTCGACGACATCACCGCCCAGGTTCCCGAGGTCGCCGAGGCGGTCGGCGCTCTGCCCTCCCAGGACCTGGTGCTGGACGGCGAGGTCATCGCGCTGCGCCCCGACGGCCGTCCCGAGCCCTTCCAGATCACCTCGGGCCGCGTCTCCAGCCGCACCGACGTCGCCGCGGTGCGCGGCAGGACCCCGCTGAGCGTGTTCTTCTTCGACGCGCTGCGGGTCGACGGCGCCGACCTGCTCGACCAGCCCGGCCAGGTCAGGCACGCGGCCCTGGCCGGGGCCCTCCCCCCGGAGCTGGTGACCCCCCGGCTGGTCACCGAGGACGCAGAAAGCGCCGAGGAGTTCTACCGGGACGTGATCAGGGGAGGCCACGAGGGGGTGGTGGTCAAGTCTCTGCTGGCGCCGTACGCGGCGGGCAGACGTGGGGCGGGCTGGGTCAAGGTGAAGCCCCGGCACACCCTCGACCTGGTCGTCCTGGCCGCCGAGTGGGGGCACGGCCGCCGTGAGGGGCGGCTGTCCAACCTGCACCTGGGGGCCCGTGACCCCGTGACGGGCGGGTTCGTCATGCTCGGCAAGACCTTCAAGGGGCTGACCGACGAACTGCTCGCCTGGCAGACCGAGCGCCTCCTCTCACTCGCCGACGGCCCGGCGGACGGCTGGGTGGTCCCGGTCCGTCCCGAACTGGTCGTCGAGATCGCCTTCGACGGCGTCCAGCGGTCCAGCCGCTATCCCGGGGGGATGGCGCTGCGCTTCGCCCGGGTCCTGCGTTACCGCCCGGACAAGGGCGCCGCCCAGGCCGACACGGTGGAGACCGTGCGCACCCTCATGTTCTGAGACGACGTCCCGGCGCGTTCCGGTCTTCGGCGGCTTTCCGTCGTTGTGTTCGCGGTCGTCGCCGTGTGCCGTTTCCGGCCCGTGAGTCATTCGATCCGGGCCCCGTTGGGACGTGACGGGGTTTCCGGGGCATCGGATCCGGGCCGCTCGTTCGGGCGTGGTGGGATTTCTGGGGCACCGGAAAACCTTTGTTGCGCAAGAGGCCGATGGAACGACCGCGTTTCCTGTGATTTCCCGGCCCGCACTTCTCGTACCGCCTGACATGGGCTCCCACCGGGGACGACGCGGTGATCAATTCTCTTTTCCCGGCCTGGGAAGGTCGTTCGAGAGATCACCGGGCCCAGAGACCGTCGTGGATCACGATTCCGCCCTGGCCCAGCCCCGCGCGCCCAGAAACGGCGATCATCAGCACTTTCATTATCATTTATCATGGAAAGTGACATAAATCACTTTATATCCCATTAACGTGGCTTTACTTCATCTTTGTCGCATATGGTCGGCCCACGTCACGGCGGGAAGCACCCCTGCACCCCGCCGACGGGACCGGCCGGTGCGCCCCCGCCCCCTCCGCCCCCGTACGGTCCCCTGCCCTGCTCCCTACCTTGGACCGTGGTTTCCCTTGGGCCTGCACTCACACACCCCCTCCCCCACTCCCCCGAAGAGCCCTCCTCACAACAGACGGCGGATCGCCGCCCTGGCGGCGGGCGTCACCGTGATCGCCGTGATCTCCGCGACCGCATGGGCGGTCTCCAGCGGAGACGACGCCCGCCTGGCGACGACCGTCGCCCTCACCGGTGCCCGGCAGAGCGCCCCTCAGCCCCAGGACACCCCCCGACCCCCTGGAACCGCCCCCGCCGGCACCGCCCCCTCCCCCGGCGCCCCCGGTGCCTCCCCGGCCGCCCCTGACGCGTCCCCCTCGGGCCCCGCCGTACCCCCCTCCGGCACAGCGACCGCCCCTCAGGGCTCGCCCTCCCCCGGCTCCCCCGCCGAGGGGACGAGCACGTCACCTTCCCCCTCCCCCACCGCCGCCCGGGTGACCGACAGCGCCCCGAGAAGAACCAAGAAGGCCGCGAAACCCAGGGCTCGTGTGATCTCAAGCGGGTCCTGTGGCGCGTCCTACTACGCGGAGGGACAGATGACCGCCAGCGGTGAGCGGTTCAACCCGAACGCGATGACCGCCGCGCACAAAACCCTCCCCATGGGCAGCAGGGTCCGGGTCACCAACCCCGCCAACGGCGAGTCGGTCACGGTCAGGATCAACGACCGGGGTCCCTACATCGGCGGGCGCTGCCTCGACCTGTCAAGGGCCGCCTTCTCCGCGATCGGCAGCGTCAACGCCGGAGTCATGCGCGTCAGATACGAGGTGCTGGCCAGGTGAGCCCGGCCGTCTACCTCACCGGCCGCATCGTGAACGGATAGTGGAAACCGCCCTCACCCAGCGCCGCCATGCCTCCGATCACCGAGAGCGCCATGCCCCCGAGCCAGACCACCGGCAGCAGGACCGTGCCCACGACCGTGATGGCCAGCAGCACGGTCACGCCGAGCAGGGTGAGCTGGAAGTTGAGCGCCTCGACCGCGTGCCTGCGGACATAGGGCGAGGTCTTGCCCGCGGTCAGCATCATGATCAACGGGCCGATCGCGAGCAGGCCGGTCAACGGGAGCAGGTGCGCGGCCGCCGCCCCCAGCCGGTCTCCTCCCGTGAGCTCCCCTGCCCGGTGGTGGACCGGCGCCGCCTGCGTGAACGGGTACGGCGCGGGCATGGGCGGGCGTGAGCCGTACAGCTCGTGCATGATCGGCATGAGGTCGGCGTGGACGCGGGCCGTCATCGCCCGCCCGAGCCTGTCGTCGAACTCGATCTTGTCAAGACGTCCCTCGGCGTAGGCGGCCTTGAGGTGCTCGACCACCTGTTCCCGGTCCTGGTTGCTCACCCGGAGCCCGGCGTGCTCGAATCCGGGGCTGGAAAGGGGTGCGCCGCCGCGCCATGGGCCCGCCGCCGGTGTCACTGTGCCTGTCATAGAACCGACATACCTTTCGTTTCAGCCGTCGATCCAATATTCAGTGACAACTTTTGGCTGGTCCATCCGGGTGAACCCTTGGATGTCCCTTAGAGTCCACCCTGGGCTTTCACCATGAAAGGACCAGGGGATGTATACAAGGAGGCATGAGATGGCGTGATCGCTATGGTTTAAGGCGTCTGCGTGGGCCGAAGATCGCCAAGTTCGACCGAGAGGCAACCGACTCCGACGTCGAGGCGCTCATCGCCTTCGCGAAGTCACGCCAGGGTGTCGAGTTCTATGTCGAGCCCGAGACATTCGCGACCGACACCACCGCGATGGCGATCGCGGACGACGGCGAGTGGACACGCCGCCGGGTCGGCTCGCCCGCGGTGATCAAGAAGGTGGCCCGCGACCTCGCCCTCCCGGTCTACGACGTGCAACTGACCGGCTATCCCGCCCGGATGCGGGCCTACAACGAGCGGCGCAAGCGCGCCGAGGGTTGAGCGGGTCACTCCGCGGAGACCTCAGGCTCCTCCAGTAACGCGATCATCGGCAGCAGCCAGGCCATGCGGGGAGCCCCCATCTCTCTGTCGAGTTCCTGCGGGCCGGGCATCCTCTCTCTGAGCACCCGTGGTGGAAGCATGTGCCGTAACGCGCACATGAGCAGATTGGCCATCGAGTAACCCGGGTCGATCTCACACGCGCGGGAGAGTGCGATGCCCGCCAGAGCGGAGTCGCCCCGGCACCAGGCCGCGGCGCCCAGCAGGGACGCGACCGGAGGCACGAACCTCGGCTCCAGCCTGCGGGTGAGGTCACGCCACAGCCCGGCACAGGCGTCGGGGACGCTCATCGGGGCGCTCGGCGGGACGGCCGCGGCGTGGTCGGTGATCAGCGCCCACGCCTCGTCGCGGATCCGGACCACCGCGAGGGCGAAGCCCAGCCTGACCGCCTCCTCGTCGGACAGCCGCCCGCCGGAGGCGTGCAGGGCGATCGCCGAACGCACCCGCGCCACCCCGTCGGCGACGAACTCCGCGGCGAGCCCTCCGGGGTCGTCGCTCCCGGTGAGCGCGGCCCTCAGTTCCCGCGTGACGCGTGCGGTCGCGCGGCGTACGGCCAGGCGCGCCGCACCGTCCACGGGGTCGAGGGAACGCTCCAGGGTCTGCCTGTCGGGCAGCGCGACCAGGCCGTGCACGATCGCCTTGGTCGCCACGACACCCGTCTCGCGGTCGTACGGTGTGCCGTCGGCGGGACAGCAGCCGGCGCGGGAGCACGTGTAGGACCAGTAGCGGCCGTCCTCGGCCCGCAGCGCGTCGACCACCGTGACGCCCGACCGGCGAAACAGCCCGACGGCCAGGTCCACGGCCGGGGTCACCAGCGTGCCGGGGCCGTACCCGACGACGATGACCTGGGTGATGCCCTCCTCCGCCAGCAGCGGCAGGAGCCTGCCGGGACCGGGAGGGGCGAGGGGCAGATCCCAGCGGACGGTGAGATGCAGCCTGCAGCGGGGAGGCCTGCCCTTCAGCCCGATGACGACCAGGCTGTCCGAGGGGTGGAAGCCCACGAGGTAGGGCACCGCGCCGAGGACGTCCTGCGTGGAGGCGAGCAGGAGGCCGGGCGTCGGGGAGGAGGGGGTGGGCGGAGCGGGAACGTCGGTTGTCATGGCGGAAAGCATCGTTCGCTTCCCGCCCCGCCAGGCGACCGAACGCGGTTCTGTGGACAACGAGAGGGTGGCCGCCGGTTGCCCACAGGCCCCGTTATCCCGTTTGAGCAGAAAGCCAGGGTTGCGCCGCCGCGGCCTCCGGCCGAGCGGGCTCAGACCCCGGGTTCAGGCCCTCTCGTGGATCTCCGGAGCGCCCGTGGCGGGCCCTGACACGCCCAGCCGTGACCTGACCATGACCGCCGCACCCGCCACCGCCGCGGGCATCGCCACGACGGAGGCCAGCGGGATGAGGAAGATCAGGAAGATCAGCACGCCGAACCCGAGGGCGCGCATCTTGTTCCGGCGCAGGACCGCGAAGCGCTCCTTACGCGCCATGCCCCTGCGCTCCATGGCCAGCGCGGTCAGTTCCACGGTCAGGAAGAAGCCCGAGACCAGGGCGCCGAGCACCGGCACGACCGTCTGCCCGACCACCGGGACGAAACCGAGGAAGAACAGCGGAACGGTGAACAGCAGCACGTACCACAGGGTGATGAGGCTGTCCCTGATCGACCTGGGGATCGTCTTCCACAGCGGAAGGTCGGGCCCGGCGGGCAGGTCGCCGTAGGACAGCTCGACCCGTTCGGAGAGCTTCTCGTAGAAGGGTTCACCGACGATCAGCGTCACCGCGGTGAAGGTCACCACGAACAGGACCAGCCCGGCGCCGAAGATCGCCAGGCCGACCAGGGTCCGCAGGGCCGTCTGCGCCGCGTGCGCCCATCCCGAGGCGAACGGCGTCGCCCATTCGGCGATGTCGGTGGCGTGGGTGCCGAGCCAGTAGAGCCCTGCCGCGTAGAGGATGAAGACGATCAGGGCGGGGATCAGCCCGAACAGCCACCAGCGGGGGTTCCTCGCGACCCAGCGCAGTCCCTGGAAGAAGAACCCGGCACCGTCCACGAAGGAGCGGAAATGACCCATGCCGGAAGATTAGCGGCATCGGCGGATCGCCGCGCGACGCTTCCGGCTCGGAGAGGGATCAGGACTGCCAGAGGGTGGGAACGGAGACGCCGAGTTCGCCGAGAAGGCGGCGCAGGAGGGGCAGGGAGATGCCCAGGACGTTGCCGTGGTCGCCGTCGATGCCCTCGACGAACCAGCCTCCCGGACCGTCCAGCGTGAAGGCGCCCGCCACCCGCAGAGGTTCGCCGGTGGCCACGTAGGCGGCGATCTCCTCGTCGCCGGGGTTCCCGAAGCGCACGACGGTCGCCCCCACCTCCGCGACCTGCCGGCCGTCGGAGGCGTCGATCACGCAGTGGCCGGTGAGCAGCCGCCCCTGACGGCCGCGCATGGACTTCCAGCGGGCGACGGCCTCCTGCGGCGAGGCCGGCTTGCCGTACGCCCGACCGTCCAGTTCGAGCACCGAGTCGCAGCCGACGACGAGGCCGGAGGTGAGGTCACGCGCGACGACCGACGCCTTGGCCACGGCCAGGGCCAGGCAGAGTTCGGCCGGACTGTCCGCGGTCACGGCCTCCTCGTCCACCCCGCTGACGATCACCTTGGGGTCGAGCCCGGCGCTGCGGAGCAGGGCGAGGCGGGCGGGAGAGGCGGAGGCGAGAACGATCCGGGTCACGCCGACCGAGCCTAGCGTCCCGCGGGACGTCCGTTACTTCGGCCTGATGGAGGAGACCGCGGTGTTGATGTCGCGCCAGTAGGCGCGCTGGGTGTCGGGGACGGTCACGAAGACCATGGCGGGCCGTGGGCCGGAACCCCGCGTCACGGCGACGGCGGCCACCGAGAAGCGGGCCTTGCCCTTGACCTTGTACTTCACCTTGTAGGCGAGCAGCCACCCCTTCTTGATCGGCTGCGAGGCGAACCAGGAGATCCTGGAGCCCTTGGGGTGGTGGTTGAGCGTCCATCGGGCGGCCAGCAGCGCGGTGTCCTTGGCGTGGCGCTGCGCCTGGATGGGCACCGGGCAGCTGACGAGCATCGCCCTGACGGGCGCCCCCTTGACCTTCGGCAGGACCTGCTTGGTCGAGAACGGCGCGGCCCCGAAGATCTTCCACGGCTTGCCCAGCCTGGCGAGCCAGACGCCCGCCCTGCGGTCCTTCAGCAGACGCTTGCCCTTGTGGGCCTTGCCGGGCAGCCGGGCGAGCTTCTTGTTGCGCGGCAGGTCGGGGACGCGGTGATCGGCGAGGGCCGCCACGACCGCGCTCCGGTCACGCGCGACCTCCTCCAACGCGGTCGGTGAGGACATCGGCGAGGACGAGGACAAGGGAGAGGGTGACGCCGTCGAGGTCTCCGCGGCCGAAGAAGAGGCGGAAGGAGAGGCCGAGGGAGAGGCGGAGGCGACGGTCCCCTCACCGGCCAGGACCGCCGGGGAGGCGACCGGCGAGGCCTGCGGGGAGCTGGAACCGGGCGAGGGCGTCGCGGCAGGTGGCGCGGCGACCTGCCCCGACCGCCCCTCGCCCGGTCGTTCGGAGGTGCCGGAGAGGACCAGGGCGGCCACGACGGCCACGACGGTGACGACCACCACCACGGCCACGGCCAGCATCCGGTAGACGACGCGCATCGACAGGTCGCCGATGCGGGAGCGCTTCGGCGGCCTCGGCGGGCCGGGGACGGACGTCCTCCGCGGCTCTGACGGGTCCGTCCCGTCGGTCGCACGCGTCGGTACGGCACCCGTTTCCCGGGTCACCTCAGTCCCACCCACCCCATCGAGCACGATCGGGAGCGTACGACAAATCCGGTTTTCTCGTGCACGATCCCCATCACACTTAGGGAACGAGTACCCTCCCGCTCTTCAGTCCGATATGCCCCTTCTTGCACCTTCCTGCCATGATGCCACCGTGCTTGCAGAACGCCGGGTAGAACTCCGTTTCCATGTCACCTCCCGTGACGCGAGGACCCACACGAACCTGTCCGCCGTCCGCTCCGACGGCACGGGCCTCTGGCTCGCGGGTGACGAGACCGCGACCCTGGAGTACCTGACCCTCCGTGAGGGCCGCTACGACGACCAGCGCACCTACGCCCTGGCCGACTTCGTCGACCTGCCCGCGGGTCCCGACGACGAGGCCGACATCGAGGGACTGGCCAGGGCCGACGGCTGGTTGTGGGCGATCGGCTCGCACAGCCTCAAGCGGAAGCGTGTCAAGCGGGACCACCCCGTCGGCAAGTCCCTGCGCAGGCTCGGCAGCCTCGTACGCGAGGAGAACCGCTACGTCCTCATGCGGTTGCCGCTCGTCGGTTCGCGGCCGGTCCGCGCGGACGGCACCCGCACCGCGGCGATCCTGTCGGGACGCGGCAGGAACCTGGCCGACCTGATGGCCGACGACCCCTACCTCGCTCCCTTCCTGAAGATCCCCGGCAAGGACAACGGCCTGGACATCGAGGGCATCGCGGTGCTCGGCGAGCGCGTCTTCGTCGGCCTGCGCGGGCCCGTGCTGCGCGGCTGGGCCGTACTGCTCGAGATCCGTCCCGAGAGCGACCCGCGCCGCCCCGAACGGCTGCTGCCGGCCCCGATCGACGGCGAGCCGTACCGGATGCACTTCCTGAACCTCGGCGGTCTCGGCATCCGGGACCTGTGCCCGCACCAGGGGGACCTGATGATCCTGGCGGGGCCGACCATGGATCTCGACGGCCCGGTACGGCTGCTGCGCTGGACCCCGGGGGAGACGCCGTCCGTCGAGCACGATCCCCGGCTGGTGATGGACCTGCCCTACGGCGACGGCGACGACCACGCGGAGGGAATGACCATGCTCGACGACGAGCACCTGCTGGTGGTCTACGACAGCCCGGCGGCTTGGCGGCTGACCCCCGAGGGGGGTGTGCTCGCCGACGTCGTCAGGCTGACCTGAGAGGGCCGGAGGCGGCCGGGCGGAAGCCTTCCCCGCGTAGCCACGGCGCGTCCGCGACGACCGTGCACGAGCCGGGCGCGATCTCGGTGAACCCGGCGTCCCTGACCGTGGGCAGGCCGGAACCGGTCAGCCCGGCCCACCGCCCGGTCTCGGCGGTGCGCACCGCGCAGATCAGGCCCCGCTCACGCCAGGACCGTCTGGCCGCCTCGTCGCTCCCCCACCAGGCGAGCTGGGCGGCGTGTCCCACCTGGGCCATGGTCTTGCCCGCCGACATCTCCAGGGTGGGATTGACCCAGAGCAGCGCGTCCCCGTCCGGCGCGGGGCCCGGCTCCTCGGGGTCGGTCAGGTCGGTGCCGGAGACCTGGAGCCTGGACAGGTCTCTGGGCCAGTCGTCGAGCGGGACCGGAGGGTGGACCCGGACCTCCGCGGTGCCCGAGGTGACGGTGATGCCGGGCAGGTCGAGCACCCGGCGCCACTCGGCGCCGCGGGCGCGCCGTACGACCTTCCTGATCCCGAGGGTCTCCCACGCCTTGACCTGTTCGGCCCACTCGCCGCCGTCCGCCGCGCGGGGGTCGTCGAGCAGCGTGAGCACGGCGAGCGCCGCCGCCTCAAGGGCGTCGGTGCGCCGTGGCGGGTCAGCCCGCTCGATCCGCACCACCAGCGGGAGCACCCTCTGACCGCTCACTTCCGTCTCACTCACCCTCCAAGCATGCCCTCTCCGCTCCCTAGACGGAGACGGTGTTCCTCTCGGAGGCCCTGGCGGCCACGACGGAGACCGACATGAGGGCGGCGACCAGGCACAGGGCGCCCGCGACGTACCAGGCGAGGTCGTAGGCGCCGAACAGGTCGCGGGTGAGTCCCGCGCCCACCGCGGCGATGGCCGCGCCCACCTGGTGGGAGGCGAAGACCCAGCCGAAGACCACCGGGGCGTCGGCCCCGTAGACCTGGCGGCACAGCGCGACCGTGGGCGGCACGGTCGCGACCCAGTCGAGGCCGTAGAAGATGATGAAGACGAGCATGCTGGGCTCGGCCGTCGCCGAGAACAGGCTGGGCAGCACCATCAGTGACAGTCCGCGCAGCGCGTAGTAGACGCCGAGCAGGACTCTGGAGTCCACCCGGTCACTCAGCCAGCCCGAGGCGATCGTCCCGACGACGTCGAAGATCCCGATGACCGCGAGCAGTCCCGCCGCGACCGGTTCCGACATGCCGTGGTCGTGGGCGGCGGGGATGAAGTGCGTGCCGACCAGGCCGTTCGTGCTCATCCCGCAGATCGCGAACCCTCCGGCGAGCAGCCAGAAGGACCGGGTGCGGGCCGCTCGCCCCAGTACGGCCAGGGCCCGTGCCGCGGCTCCGCCCCTGGTCGTGGGACCGGGCACCGGAGCAGGATCACGGGGGTCGGCGCCCAGGGCGGTCGTGCCCGCCTCCGCCGGGTGGTCGCGCAACAGGAACCACACGAGGGGGACGACGACCAGGGCCGCCCCGGCCACCGTGGCCGAGGCCGTACGCCATCCCGAGGTCTGGGCCAGGGAGGCCAGGACGGGCAGGAAGACGAGCTGCCCGGTCGCGCCGCCCGCGGTGAGGACGCCGGTGACGAGACCCCGATGACGGACGAACCAGCGGTCGGTGAGCGTGGCGGCGAAGACCAGGGCCATCGAGCCGGTGCCCAGCCCGACCAGCACGCCCCAGCACAGGACGAGCTGCCAGGGGGCGTTCATCAGGATGGTCAGGCCGCTGCCCGCCGCGACGAGCAGCAGCGCGCACGACACGACCCTGCGCATGCCGAAGCGGTCCATGAGGGCGGCGGCGAAGGGAGCGGTGAGGCCGTACAGCATGAGGTTGACCGAGACGGCCAGCGAGATCGTGCCGCGTGACCAGCCGAACTCCTCCTGCAGGGGGGTGATCAGCACGCCGGGGGTCGCTCGGAACCCGGCGGCGCCGAGGATCGCTACGAACGCGACTCCCGCCACGATCCAGGCGCGATGCACCCCACGCGTGCGCGTGCGAAGAGGGGTGGTTGTCATGTGGCCCATCATGGAGGGTGGTTTGTCGGGCCCACGAGTGGCCCAAGAGCCAATATCCGCAAGAATCAGGCCATAAGAGAGATGACCTGTCTCAGATGTACAACACCCGGCTCGTCCCACTTGTCGGAAATATGGGATGGTGTTCAGCTTTGCTCGACCGAGGTCGGCGAGCGAGCGCGCCGGGCTACTAAGGAGTTCTAGCGTGTTCCATGCGCGGAGGTCTGGCAGGTTCCTGTCAGCGCTGGTCGGGGGGGTTCTCGTGCTGGGCGCCTGCGGAGTCGGCGACTCCGGACCGGCCACCTCGGAGCCGGTCTCTTCGGGGGCCAGGAGCATCACCTATGCCTATGAGCAGGAGTTCCACTCCTACAACAACAACACCGCCGCCGAGAACGCCACACGCAACGCCGGACCGCTGCAACGCGTCCTGACCGGCTTCTGGTTCTACGGGGAGAACGGCGAGATCACCCCCGACAGGGACTTCGGCCGCTACGTCAAGACCTCGGACGACCCGCTGACGGTCGAGTACACGATCAGCGACAAGGCCGTCTGGTCCGACGGCACCCCGATCGACTGCGACGACGTGCTGCTGTGGTGGGGGTTCAAGTCCGGGAAGATCAAGGGCTTCTCCACCTCCGGCACGACCGGCGTCGAGGACACCAGGCTGCCCGCGTGCGAGAAGGGCGGCAGGAGTTTCTCCCTCGTCTACGACAAGCCCTTCGCCGACTGGATCGCGGGCGGGCCCGGCGCGACCGAACTGCTGCCCGCCCACGTCGTGGAGAGGCAGGGCGGCCTGTCCGAGGACGAGTTCATCGCGGCCGTCAAGGCGCGTGACGCGAAGAAGCTCGAAAAGGCCATCAAGTTCTTCAACGACGGCTGGGTCTCCGAGGTCTCGCTTCCCCCCGCCGAGCTGATCCCGTCCTCCGGCCCCTACAAGCTCTCCAAGATGGACACGGGACAGTCCCTGACCCTCGTCGCCAACGACAGGTGGTGGGGCACCCCGGCGGCGACCCCGACCATCATCGAGCGCTTCATCACCCTCGACGAGCAGGCCGAGGCCCTGCACGACCGGGAGGTCCAGATCATCGAGCCGCAGCCGGGACCCGGCGTGCTCAAGGAACTGAGGCAGATCAAGGGCGTCAAGGTCAACGTCGCCGACCAGTACACCTACGAACACCTGGACTTCAACGTCGACTCAAGCCCCTTCAAGGACAAGAGACTGCGCCAGGCCTTCGCCAAGTGCGTGCCCAGGCAACTCATCGTTGACAGCCTGATCAAGCCGGTGATCCCGAACGCCAAACCCCTGGAGATCCGCAACGTGGCGCCGTTCCAGGCCAACGCCGCGGCGGTCATCGCCGCCTCGGGCGGTGCGGGGGTCTACGGGAAGCAGGACATCGAAGGCGCCAGGGCCCTGGTGGCCGAGGCGGGCAAGACCGGGGTGGAGGTCAAGATCGGCTACCAGACCCCGAACCCGCGGCGCACGGTCGAGGTGCAACTGATCATCAACGCCTGTGACAAGGCGGGCTTCAAGGTCGTCGACAAGGGATCCGACGACTTCTTCGGCACCGTGATGCCCGCCAACGGCTACGACGTCGCGCTGTTCGCCTGGTCGGCTTCGGCCCTGGTCAGCGGCTGGGCCTCCACCTACACCACGCCCGTGAGGTGTGACGGGGAGAGCAAGGGCAACAACAACGGCTGTTATTCGAGCAGAAGGGTCGACCGGCTCATCAGGAAGCTGAACGCGACCGTCGACCTGAACGCGCAGATCCCCATCATCGGAGAGATCGAGAAGCAGTTGTGGGAGGACGTGGCCACCATTCCGCTCTTCCAGCACGCGAGCCTGAGCGCGTGGGACGAGAAGATCGGCAACGTCGTGCCGAACCCGGCCCAGTCGACCATCACCTGGAACATGGACCGGTGGAGCCTGTCCTGACCCACGGCGTCATAGCTGACAGAAGATGACAGGTACGGGCGGCACGATGGGGACCGTACCTCGGACGAGCAAGGAGATCCCCATGCCCCGCGCGGACGGCACATTCACTCTGGACAGCTGGGAGCCGGAGACCTACGACGAGGCCGAGGGCGCGACGCTCTCCCTCGTCCACGTGACCAAGACCTTCTCCGGAGACCTTGTGGGCACCAGCACCACCGACATCATCACGGCGGTGGCCCGGGTCGAGGACTCGGCGGCCTACGCGGGCTTCGAACGCTTCAGCGGAACCCTGCACGGCCGCAAGGGCACCTTCGTCCTGCACCACAACGCCACGGCGCACGCGGGAGAGTCCGCCCTGACCTGGGACGTCCTGCCCGATTCGGGCACCGGCGAACTGACGGGCGTCCGCGGCACAGGAGGCATCGTCAACAGGGACGGCGTCCACTCCTACCACCTCGACTACGAGCTCGGCTGAGGTCTCCGGTGAGACGAACTCACATGCGTGTGAGCCGTACGACCATGTGATCGTCTCACCGAAGACGGTGTGATGGTGTCATGAGCCAAGCACCGATTCTCGTCCTGGGCGGCCGCGGCAAGACCGGCCGCCGTGTGGTCGCCCGCCTGCGCGACCTGGAGATTCCCGTACGCGTCGCCTCCCGCACGACCGGCACCCTGTTCGACTACGGCGCTCCGGAGACCTGGGGTCCCGCGCTGGACGGCGTGCGGGCCGTCTACCTCGTCCCGATGGCCGAGTTCGTCGACCCGGCCGCCGTCACCGCCTTCGCCCACCGCGCGGCCGAGGCGGGCGTCCGGCGGATCGTCCTGCTGTCGGCGCGCGGGGAGGACGGCCGGGCGCACCCGGAGCAGGAGGCGTTCGAGAAATCGGTGCGCGACGCGGTCCCGGAGTGGACGATCCTGCGGGCGGCCTGGTTCGCGCAGAACTTCAGCGAGGACTTCCTGCTCGAACCGATCATGTCCGGTGAGCTCGCGCTGCCCGCCGGTGAGGGCCGTGAGGCGTTCGTCGACGTGGCCGACATCGCCGACGTCGCCGTCGCCGCGCTCACCGGTGACGGGCACGCCGGTCAGACCTATGAGCTGACCGGCCCCGAGGCGCTCTCCTTCGGCGACGTCGCCGCCACCGTCTCCCGCGTGTCGGGCCACCGGGTCCGCTATGTCCCGGTCAGCCGGGAGACCTACGCCGCCGCGCTGGCCGGGCAGGGATACCCCGAGGGGACCGTCGAGGCCGTCGCCGACCTGATGGAGGAGCTGGCCCGCGGGGCCGGTGAACGCGTCGCCGACGGCGTGTACCGCGCCCTGGGACGGGCACCGCGTTCCTTCGGCGACTTCGCCGAGGAGGCGGCCGCCGCCGGAGCGTGGAGGTCCTGAACGGGGTCAGGAACGGCGCGCCTCGGCCAGGAGGGCGCCGGGTGAACGGCCACGGACGCGCTTGAAGGCGTTGCTGAACGCGAACCCGTCGGAGTAGCCGACGCGGCGGGCGACCGACGCCACGCTCGCGCCGTTCTCGCGAAGCATGTCGGCGGCCAGGGTCATCCGCCACTCGGTCACGTACGCCATGGGCGGCGTCCCGACCAGTTCGGTGAACACCCGGGCGAACGCGGCCCGTGACAGCCCGGCCTCCCCCGCCATGCTCGCGACCGTCCAGGGACGGCCGGGATCGTCGCGCAAGGCGCGCAGCACACGCCCGACGCGCGGATCGGCCAGCGCACGGTATCCGGCGGGGGGTTCGGCGTCGGGGCGGGCGAACCAGCAGCGCAACGCCTTGACCAGCAGCGTGTCGAGCAGCCGGTCGAGGACGATCTGCTGCCCCGGTTCCTCACTGACGATCTCGACGGCCAGCAGGCCGAGCAGCGGCGCCAGGTCCTGGCCGCCCTGGACGATCGCCAGGTCCGGCAGGGAGCGCAGCAGCCGGTCACCGACGTCTCCCCGGATCGGATACCCGGCGACGACGAACGTGCCGGTCGCCTCGTCGCTGAGCCCGCAGGTCCGGGGACCGAGGACGAGGTCGTCGGCGTCCAGCACCGGCCCGTCGCCGACCGTGTAACAGGTGGTCTCGTCCTCGATGACGATCTGGGGTGGGGTGGCCGGGTCGTCGGCGACGGAGAACGGCCTGCCGCCCCGGACCAGCGCGACGTCTCCCCTGCGCAGCGGCTCCGGCGCCGAGCCGTCCATGAGGATCCAGGCGTCCCCGGTGAGCACGGTGACCAGGCCGAGCGGAACCGGCCCGGTGAACCGGACGTTCCACGGCGGTTCGACCACCGAGCGGCAGAACACCGCTCCTCGCGCCCGCACACCCCCGAGATAGTCGTCAAAGAAGTCCATGACGAGACGATCTCACATGCGCATCGGTTCTACGGCCACGAACCGTCCAGAGTGCCATGGACATCGCACCGGCGAATTGACGAGGCCGATTCCGCCGTGAAAGACTGACCCCGGCAGAGAGGTTGACGCTCATAGTAAATGTGGCGTCCCGTTTGTCATTTGCGCTATTCTGCTGCCCTCGCGCTGTCCGCTCACGTCCCCGGATCCTTCCGGGGCGTTTGGCATGCGCGCAGTCGATTCCATCCGTGCCTCCCGGAAGGACATCTGTTGGCAGCCTCGCGCAACGCCTCCGCCGTACCCGCTGGTCCCCGTCGCGTGTCGTTCGCACGTATTCAGGAGCCGCTCGAA
>NZ_JBEPEI010000028.1:0-86173 GCF_040300765.1 Streptosporangium sp. NPDC000239
TCCGGAGGCCGTGCCCGTTGTGCCGGTACGGCCGTCGCCGCCTCGGCGAATCCGGCGCCTCTTCCCTCACGTGCCCCGGTCGGGGATCACCTGGACGAGGGCGTGTCGGCCTGGCGGCGTACGGCCCGCGAGCGGCAGGCCGCCTCGACGCGGCGGCCGATGTCGCGTTCCCCAAGCTCAGACGGCCTGTCGGCCCGGCGCTCGTCCGGCTGGCACACACCTTCTTCGTCGTCCCGCAGGACAGGCCCGGCCGGTGATCACCTCGTCGGCACAAGCCTCTGGTCGGATCTTGGAGGTCCAGATCATGCAGCACACCCCCGATCGTCCGGTGATCCCGGGCTGGCGGTTGATCATCAGTGACGCGGGCCGCTTCTGGGCCTTCCGCACCCACCTCTTCCCCCGCGCCGCCGTACAGGCCGGAGCCGAGTCGGCCGTGGACGCCGACACCTTCGACGAGATCCAGGCCGTCATCGCCGAGCAGGAGGAGAAGGCCCGCACCGCTCTGGTCGAGGAGGTCACCTCGTGACGGGACGCCACCGCGACGGCCAGCCGTACGCCCCGGTGTATCGGCGGGTGTGGGACGGTCCGGCGCGGGCGGAGGCTGAGCGGATCGACCAGGCCTGGGCGGACTGGACGGTTCTCTACAGCCTGGGACGACGCTGTTTCTACGCCGTGGCCGCCTGGGACGGACCTCGACCGGTGATCGTGGAGGACCCCACGGCTGACGGGTTGGAGGAGCGGATGAGGGAGGCCGAGATGATCCGGGCGATCCGGCTCGCGTCGCGGCCTTCTCCGGCGCCGGTTCGGCGCAGGAGGGGTGGGACGGGTCGTCCGCCTTCCGGGGCGCGGAACGAGGTGGTCGCCGAGGAGCTCAGTGAGGAGCGGGGTTCGTCGGCTGGGGAAACGGTGCCCGCTGGGGGACGGCCTTCGTCGGGCGGGGAGATGGTGTCCGCTGGGGGACGGCCTTTGTCAGGTGAGGGGACGGCGTCCGCCGGAGAACGACGTTCGTCGGGTGGGAGGGCGGCATGACGGTTGGTATCGCGCGTCAGAGTTGCGACGCCGTACAGCGGGCCCATTCCGGCTGGCTGGTCTTCCACAACTCGACGACCGGTTTGTGGAGCGCCTACCGGAGTGTTCTGCCCGGCAGGCCGTACCCCGGGAACGTGCTGTTGGTGCGGGCCGACTCGGTCGAGGAGTTGGAGCGGAAGCTGACCGCCCAGGCACCTCCGGTGGTGCCGCCGAGCATCCAGGCCGTCGCCGTCGCCCGCGCTCTGCGGACTCGAACCGCCTGGGTCGTTCAGGCCGTATGTCCTGGTCAGGCCATCGCGCCTAGCCGGTCTACGGCATTGCGCAGACTTCTGCGCTCGTGAAGCCGGTACGGCGGGCGTGGACGTCATCCCACCCGTCGCTCGCCGTACCCATGAACGTGCGGCTCAGGCGGGAGGGGTCTGGGCCGCACACCTTCGCAAGGCGGTTCCCATGCGCGCCGGGACAAACGGGCGTGCTGGGGAAGAGGGAGCCGTCTGGCGCACCGGTCTCCGTATCTGGAGGCCGGTCCTCCTCCAGGGTGCCCGGCCCGTGCTCCCCGGCTCGGGGCCGGGCACCCGCCCCCTCCTCACTTCGTGAACCTCACGGCCCGAACGACGTGTGTTCCCTGTCCGCCCTCCGAACCAGGACGACCATGACCGACGACGAGCGACGCCTGATCGACCTGCTCATCAGCACCCACCCCGCCTGGCGGTACGAGGAACGGAACCTGCCCGGGCTGCCCCGCTGGTGGGCCGTCCGCTACGAACCCCTGCGCCTCGACCAGCGCGGAGCCGGGGCCCGGGATGTGCTCGGCCGTACGACCTTGCACCGGCTGGCCAGGGCGCTGGCCCGGCACGACCAGATCCTGCACACCCTCCGCTACTGAAAGAGAGCCCCCATGTCCCCGCTCAAGGCCGTCGCACCGGACGGCACCTTCTCCACCGGGCCCGACACCACCGAACGACTTCTCACCCCCGGCGAGGTCGCCCGGATCTTCGGCGTGGACCCGAAGACCGTCAACCGGTGGGCGCTCACCGGGAAGATCCCCTCGGTCAGGACCCCCAGTCGCCAACGCCGCTACCGGGAAACCGACATCAAGGCCCTCCTCGACGCTTCGGCTTGTTGAGAGGGGCGGCAAATGTGGTCGTGACGCTAGTTGTGGCCTGTTGGGGATACGCGGTGAGGTTGGCATGTGGACGGTGAGGACTTACCGGGGCATCCCGGGCCGCCTGACTCCCGCAGGCGGGATACAACAGCTGACGGACCGACCGTGGCACGGCTGTACAACGCCTACCTGGACAGCGAGGGCACCGACGCGGTCGATCACGAAGCCGCCGACGACCTGCTGCGCCGTGCGCCTGATCTCAAGCCGGTCGCGCGAGCCAACCGCGAGTTCTTGGCGCGCGCGGTTGGCTACCTGGCCGGTGAGTCCGGGATCGACCAGTTCGTCGACCTGGGCACGGGGCTGCCCACCCACCCCAATGTTCACCAGGTGGCTCGCGAGAGGCGACCGCAGGCGCGGGTGGTGTACGTCGACAACGACCCGGCCGTGTTCGAGCGTGGTCGTACGGTGCTGGATGACGGTGAGCGCACGGCGATGATCCAGGCGGACATCCGTCGGCCATGGACGGTCATCGACGATCCCCGGACCCGGTTGTTGATCGACTGGAGTCGGCCGGTCGCCGTACTGATGTCGTCGGTGCTGCATTTCCTCACCTCGCCCGAACCGATCGTGGCGGCCTTCCGCGAGGTCATGACGCCGGGAAGCCACCTGGTGATCTCGCACGCCACCGACACCACCAGCCGGGCCGACGGAGTGATGGAGATCCAGCGGCTGTACCGGTCGGCCGGACTGACCGTCGAGATCCGCCCCCGCCGACGCATCGAAGAGCTGTTCAGCGGCTTGGCACTCGTCGCGCCCGGGCTGGTCCCGGCGTCGTACTGGCGGCCGGAGGCTGAGATCCCGCCCGAGCAGCAGGGCGATCGGATCTGGATGCTGGCCGGAGTCGCGAGGGTACCGGACAGGTAGGGCCTACCCGCTCGCGGTCTTGACGGCGAAGGCGTTCGACGGGTTCCAGCCCTCTCCGGCGCGCCCCGGCGGACGTTCGCCGTCAGGCGCGGTGTCGTCGCCTTCTGAGCAGCAGGGTCACGCAGACGGTCAGGCACACCAGCCCCGCCACGGTCGTGATCACCGCACCGGCCAGGGCGTACTTCTGCACGATCTCCTGGTGCGCGGCCATCTCGGCGAAGGTCGAGGGTACGCAGTCCGCGCCGACGGGACAGCGTGGCGGATCGTCGGCGTCGAGCTTGCCGAAGCTGTCGTCCGCCTGGACGAAAACGCCGGTACCGGTCGCGGCCAGCAGGAACGCCGCGACGCAGGCCCGGCCCCACCACGCCGGCGTCCGCCAGGCGGCGGGCTGCCCGGCTCGGCGGCGGCGTACGGCGGACACCCGCAGGCTGACCACCAACGCGGCGGCGGCCACGGCCGGCAGGGGCCAGGCGATCGCCGCCACCAGCAGGGCGATGAGCAGGGCCGCCCCGAGCCAGTCGAACATGGCGGACAAAGTAGCACTTAATGCCCTGATCTTCGGCTGGCCCGCGTTCCACCCCGCCGGGCCCGGGTGGCCGGGGGCAGGTCAGGTGGCGTCGAAGGTGACCTTCGCGGTCTCCACGGTCGACGCGTGGCGGCCGGGGGCGCTCTGCCAGTACCAGTAGAGGTTGGTGTGGGCGATGACCTGCGCGGCGGAGGGCAGGCCCTCTCCCGCGTCGTCCGTCGTGTGCGCGTCGCCGACCAGTGTCACGTCGTAGCCACGGGTGAAGGCGCCGTGCATGGTCGAACGGATGCACGCGTCGGTCTGCGCGCCGGTGACGACGAGATGGCCGACGCCGTGTTCGGCCAGGAGCTCCTCAAGGTCGGTGGCCTCGAAGGAGTCGCCGTAGTTCTTGTGGACCAGCGGCTCCGCGTCACGGCGGGTGAGCTCGGGGACGTATCGCCACTCGTCGCTGTCGCGCTGGAGATGCTCGTCGGAGTGCTGCACCCAGACCACGGGCACATCCTGCGCGCGGGCCCTGTCGACCAGGTCGTTGATGTTCGCGATCACACCGTCACGGTTGTGCGCGTCCGCGACCACGCCGTTCTGGACGTCGATCACCAGCAGGGCGGTGTTGGGGCGATTGGGCAGGGTTGTCACGTGAGTCTCCTTTTCGTGCTCCCCTCACGCTAGACCATCCCACCGACGGTTTCGGCGCCCCCGTCCGACCGACGATTTCATCGCCGCCTCTCGAACCCCTGTGAAACATGAAAAAATTTCAGCGTTGAATCACAGCCGCAAGTCCTGATAAATCATGGAAAAGGTGATTTCGCTTATGGTGATTGCGAGGTTCTCCGGGAGAGGGCCTCGGGGCTCTCGTCGTTGAGTGGACGGCCGTCGTCAACAGGGCTCTGAGCTGGGTAAATTATGCCCGTTGGTCGGAGTGTGCGCCAGGAGGAACCGCATAGTAGATCATGATATTTGCTATTTTGGGGATTTGTTCCTTCGGCCCGCTTGGTTATCGGTCGGATGGTAAACGCGTGGTCACGTTGTGGCATAATCGCGTGCGGTCCGGCCTCTGGCTTGGCCTTTTCATGAATGGCGCTGAAAGAAAGGTGGCAGAGCATGCAGAAAGCGGCCCTTGACCGGGTGAGGCTCGTCTTCACCCTGCTCGACGCCGACGGCACCGGCTACCTGGAGGCCGGTGACTTCGAGCTCATGGCGAGCCGGGTCATCGCGGCCTCCCCCGACTCGGGCGACGTCGCCAAGGCCGCCATCCTGGCCGCCTTCCGGCGCTACTGGACGACCCTGGCCGCCGAGCTGGACGCCAACCGCGACGGTCGCATCAGCTTCGACGAGTACGTCGCGTGCGTGCTCTCCCCGGAGCGCTTCGACGAGGCCATCAGTGACTTCGCCGAGGCGCTGGCCAGGCTGGGCGACCCGGACGGTGACGGGTTCATCGGGCGGGACGACTTCGTGGCGCTCATGACGGCCATCGGGTTCGCGCCCGCGAACATCCACGCGCTCTTCGACGCCTTCGGCCCCTCCGACGCCGACCAGATCCCCGTCCCGGTCTGGGCCACCGGCATCAAGGACTACTACAGCCCGGAGAAGACCGACATCCCAGGTGACCACCTGGTCGGCTGACCAGCCGAACCCCCACGTCCGGCCTTCGTCGACACCAGGAGCAACAGGTGGAACCAGTCATCGGACTCGCCGTGGGCCAGGGGACGGGCCCCGAACTCGCGGCCGTCTTCGAACGGGTGCTGACCGGCATCGCCGACACGCACTCCGTCGGCATCGACCTCACCCGGTCGGAAAGGCTCTACCACTCCTACTCGTCGCTGAGGGCCGGCGCAGGGGTGGAGCAGATCCGCGAACTCACGCGGCAGGACGCCGACCACTACGCGGAGTTCTGCCGCACGCGGGCCGCCCTCGGCGTCCCGGCCGTCTTCCGTACGGCGATCAACGCCCAGTCGCTCTACCTCGTCCGCCAGCGCCTGCGGGCGGTCAAAGTCGACGCCATCACCACCCCCGAGACGTCGTTGCTGCTGGTCAGGGACGAGGCCCAGGGCTTCTACACCGGGGAGAACACCCACGCTCCCGGCTTCCTCGTGCGCACCATGGCGTTCAGCCGGGACATCACCGAGCAGGTCATCGCCTTCGCCGTACGGCGCGCGCGACAGGAGTGGCCGGACGGCGGAGCCGAGCGGATCATCATGGCCTACAAGTTCCACCTGCTCGACGGCGCCCTCGACGAGTGGGTGGCCGAGAGCGCCGCGCGGCACGGCGTCGAGATCGACCTGTTCCAGCCGGACACGGTGAACCGCAACCTGATCGAGTACGGCCCGCGCCCCCGCACGATGATCATCGCGGGCAACGAGTGGGCCGACATCATGCACGTGGTCCTGCTCGACCGCTTCGGCTCGGAGCGCCAGGAGAACCGCTGCACGGAGAACGTCTACCTGCACCCCGAGGCGGCCGGGCTGGTCGAGTACCAGACCGTGCACGGCTCCGCCGACGACCTGGCAGGGAAGGACACGGTCAACCCGGTGGCGACCGTACGGGCCGCGGCGGCGATCGCCGAACGGCACGCGGGCTGCGCCGGAGCGGTGCGGATGGTCGAGCGCGGCCTCGAATCCCTCGCCCGTCAGGGCGTCGGCACCCCCGACCTCGGCGGACGTCACTCCACGACGGCCGTGGTCGAGGCGCTGCTGGAGACGTTCGAGGCCCCGCCGGTGGAGTCGTGACGGCCACGGCCCTGGTCGTCGTGGACCTGCAGAACGACTTCTGCGCCGGCCCCCGGGCACTGGCCCGTTACCCGGGCGACCCCACCAGGCTGGAGGCCGTCGCGGCGAACACCGCGCTGGCCGTCGACCGGGCGCGGGCCCACGGCACCGAGGTGGTCTTCGTCCGCTTCGTCGGTGACGCCGAGCACCAGGGACCCAGCTGGCGGCGCCGTGACCGCGCGCTGGGCAAACGGCCCAAATGCCTGGAGGGCTCGTGGGGCGCGGAGTTCCGTACGGTCTCACCGGAGCCGGGGGAACGGGTCTTCACCAAGCGGGCGTGCTTCGACGCCTTCCTCAGCGAGGGGTTCGAGCGGCACCTCGTCAGCCGCGGGGTCGAACGGCTCGTCCTCGCCGGGCTGTACGCCGACGTCTGCGTCGACTCCACCGCCAGGACCGCCTTCCAGAAGGGGTTCCACATCACGGTGCTGACCGACTGCACCACCGGCCTGCACCTGCAGGACGTGGACATCCTGCGCTTCATGCGCGTTCTGTACGGCGCCTACCTCGCCACCCACGACCATCCGTGGACGCCTTCGGAGGAAGAGGAGGGAGCATGCCGTACGCCCGGGACGAAGGCCTGACCTCGGCCGTAGGCGTCGGCGTCGAGGAGGGGGTCGGCCTGACCGCCCTCATGGTGGCCGCCGCGCGGGCGATCGAGACCCACCGCCCTGACGCCCTGGCGGGCGACCCCTACGCCGAGCACTTCGTGCGGGCCGCCACCGTCTCGGCCGGTTGGCCGGTGCGCCCCGAGCAGGTTCCCGACGGGGAGGCCGACCCCCTGTGGGGCAGGCTGGGACGCTACTTCGGCCTGCGCACCCGGGTCATCGACGACTTCCTCGTCAACACGGCCCGCGCGGGCGTGCGGCAGGTCGTCCTGTTCGGGGCGGGTCTCGACACGCGGGCCTTCCGGCTCGACTGGCCGCCGGGCCTGGTCGTCCACGAGATCGACCGGGACGGCGTCCTGGCGTTCAAGCACCGGGTGCTGGACGGCCTCGCCGCCGTCCCGAAGGCCACCCGCCGCACGATCGCGGCCGACCTGCGGGACGACTGGGTCCGGCCGCTGGCCGAGGCGGGGTTCGACCCGGCCGTGCCGACCGCCTGGCTGGCCGAGGGGTTGCTGCTCTACCTTCCGCCGTGGGCCGAGCGGGGGCTCGTCGAGAGCGTGAACCGGCTGAGCGCCCCGGGAAGCGTCCTGGCCTGCGAGGTCAAGCTCGGGGTGGAGTCGCCGCAGGTCCGGGCCAGTCCCGTCTACACCGTGGCCAGACAGCGGATCGGCGTCGATCTCCTCGCCCTGTTCGACGGGGAACCCCGCCCCGACTCCGTCGGCCACCTGAAGGACCTCGGCTGGGCGACCACGGTCCGCACCCCCTTCGACTTCACCTACCACTACGGCCGGGGCCCGCTCCCGGTGCCGAACGACTCCCTGGCGAGCAACCGCTGGATATTCGCCGGAAAGTCCTGACACGGCACCTGATCACGGGGGAGAGCCGCCAGGATCGCCGACGGCGATGACCGGTGGGAGCGAGGGAGGCCCCACCCCGGGCCGCCCGTCTACCGGTCGGGGGCGGCGGCGGGCGGCGGCAGCGTGACGCGCTGGAGATCGCGGGCCAGGACGTCGAAGTGGCGCTGTTTCGACCACTGCGTGTGGTCCCCGATCACATACAGGCGTCGCTTGGCGCGGCTGACCGCGACGTTGAGCAGGTTGGGGCGCTGGGCGGCCCAGCGCTTCGCGCCGGGGCTGCTCGGGTCACCGCCAAGGACGAGGACGACCACGTCGGCCTCTCTGCCCTGCGCCGTATGGACCGTACCCGCCTCCACACCCTCGAAGGAACGCACCACGCCCTTGACCCCCCGCACGACGTCACGGAAGGGGCTGATCACGAAGACGCTCTCGGGAGAGATTCCCTCGCGTGTCAGGCGGCGGAGGATCCGCTCCAGCACCTCACCCTCCTCACGGACCCAGTGGCCGTCGGAGGCGGTGCCGGTCACGTCGATCCACATGCTGTCCGGCAGGGAGACCGGAGGTTGTTCCGGCTTGCCGTACACCATGAGCCCGTCGTAGGCGATGGCGTTGGAGATGCCGAACATGGGCTGGTCGCAGCGGCGGTGAACCCGCAGTGGCGCGCCGACCCAGACAGGGGCGTCCTCGCCGGGAAGGGAGGTGCCGTAGGCGTTGACGTGGTCGGCCAGTTGCTGCACCGAGGTGCGTCCGGGCAACCATCTCTCCTCCCGCACACCGAAGGTACGGCTCAGCGCCCGCTGGGCGGAGAACGGCAGCGTCACGACGGGTTCGAGCTGGAGAGGGTCGCCCACGGCGACCACACGCCGCGAGCGCCAGATCGCCCCCGCGGCGAGTTGCGGGGCGGCCTGCCCGGCTTCGTCGATGAAGAGCCAGCCCAGCGCCTCCTGGGTGAGGTGGGAGAACACCCGGTGGAAGGAGGCGAACGTGGTCGAGACCACCGGGACGAGGAAGAACAGGCTCTGCCAGGCGGCCCGGACGGCCGCTTCGGGAACGTCCGCGGGCGTCTCACCGCCCAGGACGTCCATGGCGGCCTGCAGGCTCTTGCGCATCCGGGACGCCTCGGCGCGCAGGAAGGCCTGATGGAGGCGGAGCGCCTCGACGAACAGCTCACTGCGTGCGGCGTTCCACACCGCGTCGGTCCACAGGGTCTGGTGTTCGCGCCGCTCGGCGTCGGCCCACCACTGCTCGCCGGGGAAGAAGGCACCCAGCGCGTCCTGTTGTTCGGCCAGCCGGGACCGGGCCCTGGCGAGGCGGGAGTTCGCCGTGTCCAGGGCCGTTCTCCGGCTGACGAGATCGGAGGTGGCCTCAATGACGGGCAGCCTCGAAGCCGTCAGGCGGGCGGAGACGTCGCCGAGCGCGTGTTGCGCGGCCTGTACCCGCCCGGCCAGGTCCCGGTCCTGCGCGAGCCACTCGCGAGAGGCCTTTCCGAGGGTGAAGATCGCGGTGACCAGCGTCGGCTGGAACCGCTGGTGCTCCTGACGTCGCCCTTCCCACTCGGCCACGTCCTGCCGGGCCGAGGCCTCCTGCCGCCGCAGCCGGTCCTGCTCGTCGCGAAGCCGACCGAGACGGGCCTCGGCGGCGGAGACGTCCCGGGTGGCGCTCTCGACCGCGTGGCGCAGAGCCGACAGGTCGCGTAGCGCGGCGTGGGTGGCGGAGTGCTCCCGCTGCAGTTCGCGGACCTTCTCGTAGGCGTGATTGAAGGACCTGACGGCGGTGGACCATGAGGAACCGCTGTTGGTCTGCCATGCCTCGAAGGCCGCGCGGAGGCCGGGTTCGTCGGCGGTGCCGTACCAGGCCCTGCCGGCGAACTCCACCCGGTTGGACTTCCTGCCCAGCTTGGCGGCCACCAGCCCCCACGCGGGTTCGCCGAGGACACGGCTCGCGATGTCGTCGAAGTAGGTCACCTCATCCCGCCACGGCGCGTCGATCGCTCCTCGCGCGGGGATCTCGGTCGTGACGTTCTCCACGGCCCCGTTGTTGGCCGAGGTGACCACCATCTCGAACCCGGTGAGATCCTCCCGCCACAGGCTCACCACCCGCCGGTAGTGCCCCGTCTGCCAGCGCATCTCCCCGGTGAACGCCAACGCGGTGTGCGCCAGCTTCGACAGCCGCAGCGCGCGCTCCACCACGTTGGCGGCGATCAGGTCTCTGAGCATCGTGGTCTTGCCGGTGCCGGGTGGGCCGTTGACCGCGAACAGCCCGGCCTGCGGGGCCAGCTCGGTCATGATCGTGTTGACGGCGAACTGCTGGCTGAGGGCGAGCGGTTTCTCCGGCCCCTGCGGCCAGCGGCCGGCGGGCACGAGGTCGGGCGCCACGTGCTCCAGGACCACGTGCGGATTCTGCCGCAGGTCGGTGCGCTCAGGTTCACGGGACTGGAGGTAGGCGTCCAGGGCGGAGCCGTACGCGCCGGTCCGGACGGCGGCGGCCACCCGTTTCAGGTCGTCGGCGATGAAGCTGTTGAGGAAATCGGTCCCCTCGTCCGAGGAGTGCTCCCGCCTGCGCGAGACCTGAACGGATTTGACGACGAGTCCCTCGGGGCGCAGGACACTCTCCACGCCGAAATCTTCGGCGGTCAGTTTCACCAGGGAGGCAAGGTCCTCATATCCGAGTGGGCGTCCGACGGACACGCCCTTCCCCCGGAGTTCGGTGGCCCGTTCGTCGTGTTCGAAGGCGGCGACGAGGTCCTCGACCGCCACGCCCAAGGAGCCGCACGCGGTCTCGAACCCCTCCAGCCAGTCGGCCTGACCTGGGCCGGGGTGAACCGTACGGCCCGCGGCCCAGGCTCCACTGGAGAACTCCCAGGTGCCGAGCAACGGCCGGCCCTCCTCGGTGAGGATCAGCGCGAACAGGGCGCTGGAGCCTCGCGGGGCGGCGTCGAAGCTCTCCGAATCGGTGCCGAAGACGTGCTCCAGCAGGACGCGCATCCGGTCGAGGGGGAAGACGCCGCCGTAGAGGATGTGCCGCCAGGCCATCGTGGGCTTGATACGTCTGCGCCGGAGAGGATGGTCCGGATGCCAGGGGAGCGGTTCACCCGGCTTGACGTGGAACACGGGTTCACGCTCGTCCCGCGGGTTGACCTTCGGAATGCTCTGCGGGCTGAACAGCTCACAGGCCCGCCAGAATTCCATGATTCGGGAACGGCCGTCGTTCAGGTGACTCACGGCACTCCTTGCGGGGGACGGCAAGAAAAGGCCCGGGAGCGAATTCCCAGGGCCCGGCGGTGCGAGTGTGATCACACATTAGACGAACGAGACGCGAGCGATTACGCGCCTTTTGAAGATAAGAGGTCTAGGGGATGTAGTCCTCGCTCACCGGGGAGCGGAGCAGCTCTGACGGTACGGCTCATACGGAATGAACTGCCGCCATTCCCGCTGGTCGAATGGCCGGCCCGCGACGGCGCAGACCGCCCCGGCCAACTCGTCGGGCAACTCCACGTCCCAGATCCGCACCGTCATCCCCGTGGTGACGAGCCGGGAACCGTCCGAGCTGAACGCGGCCGAGTAGACCGGCCCTTCATGAGCGGTCAGGGAATCACCGATCTGCCGGTGGGTGGCCACCTCCCAGAGCCGGGCGGTGCCGTCGCCTCCGGCGGTGGCCAGGCGGGTCCCGTCCGGGCTGAAGGCCACGGTCTGTACCGGACCTTCGTGCCCGGTCAGCGGAGCTCTGATCTGCCGGTGGGTGGCCACCTCCCAGAGCCGTGCCGTACCGTCGCCTCCGGCGCTGGCGAGTCGGGATCCGCTCGGATCGAAGGCGATGGAGAAGACCGGGCCCTTGTGTCCGACGAACGGGTCGCTCAGCTGTCGGCGGGTTTCCGGATCCCACACACGAACGGCCCCGTCGCTCCCCGCGACGGCCAGGCGCGATCCGTCCGGGCTGAAGACGGCTGAGAAGAGCGGGCCCTGGCCTTCACTGACCGGCTTGCCGAGCTGCCGGTAGGCGGCCAGATCCCAGAGCCGGGCGGTCCCGTCGTCACCGGTGGTGGCGAGCCGGGAGCCGTCCGGGCTGAACGCCACGGACTCCACCGGACCCGTGTGGCCGACCAGCGGCTCTCCGAGCCGCCGATGATTGATCACGTCCCACAGACGGACGGTGCCGTCGCCTCCGGCGGTGGCCAGGCGAGTCCCATCCGGGCTTAGGGCGACCGAGAAGAGCTCGCCCACATGGCCGGCCAACGGGTCTCCCAGGGGACGGCGGGTGGCCAGGTCCCAAAGCTGTGCCGCGCCGTCGCCTCCCGTGGTGAACAGCCGGGTCCTGTCCGGGCTGAAGACCGCCTTGCGTACCGAGCCGTCGAGTCTTCCCATCGGGACGCCGACCTGTCTGTGGACGGTGACGTCCCACAGCCGTACGCCGTCGTTCCCGGAGGTGGCCAGCCGCGCCCCGTCAGGGCTGAAAGCCACTGAGGACGGGTGCTGGTGGCTGCTCATCGGGGCGCCGATCTGCCTGCGGGTGGCGGGATCCCACACCCGCGCTGTCCCGTCGTCGCCGACCGTGGCGAGCTGGGCTCCGTCCGGGCTGAAGGCCACGGACCGTACGGCCCCTTTGTGGCCGGTCATCGGGCTGCCCACCTGTTCACGAGAGGCGGTGTCCCAGATGCGGACGGTGCCGTCGATTCCGGCGCTGGCGACGCGTGACCCGTCCGGGCTGAAGGCGACCGACCACACCACGCCGTCGTGGCCCTTCATCGGGGCTCCGATCCGCGCGTGGGTGCGGGTGTCCCACAGGTGTACGGCGCCGTCGTCGTCCGCGGTGACCAGGCGTGACCCGTCCGGGCTGAAGGCGGCCGACCATGTCCCGGCCATCGGGACGCCGACCCGTTCGCGGGTCGTGAGGTCCCACATGTGGGTCTTACCGCCGGTGGTGACCAGGCGGGAGCCGTCCGGGCTGAAGGCCACGGACCGGATCTCGTCGTCGTGGCCCTTCATGGGGGCGCCGAGCTGTTCGTGTGTGGTGAGATCCCACACCCGCGTCGTCCCGTCGCTGCCGGCGGTGGCCAGGCGGGTCCCGTCCGGGCTGAAGGCCACGGATCGTACGGCTCCCTCGTGACCGGTCATGGGGGAACCCAGTCGCCTGTAGGTGGCGGTGTCCCAAAGACGTACGGCGCCGCCGGTCTCCGCGGTGGCGAGCCGGGAGCCGTCCGGGCTGAAGGCCGCGGATTCGACCGCGCCCGCGCGACCTGCCAGGACCGCACGTTCGGGTCTGCTGAGAACCGCCACCAGGCCGGCCCGCGCCTCGTCGGTCGGCGCGATGGCCCATGCCGCCACGGCCAGCCGGGCCGACGTCACGGGATCGGCGGACAGCGTCTCGCTGTGAGCGGCCACCTGGCGGGACATGATCTCGTTGCTCCGCTGTTGTACCGCATCGCGCTGTCGGCCGACTTCCTGGTTGGAGAAGACCAGAAACACCGAGACGCCGACCAATCCCACGCCCAGGACGCCAAGTCCCACGAGCACCGTTCGCCACAGGCGCCGGTTCCGTGCGGCGGCGGCGGTACCGGCACGAAGGAACTCCTCGGCCACGGAGGTCAGCCGGAGACCACGCCGGGGGTCGGCACGCCAGCGCGCTCCGGCCGTCCCGGCGTGCTCCAGTTGCGCGCCGTGGTAGAGAAAAGAGGATTCGCGCTCTTTCGCGTCCCACTCGGCGGCGGCCTTCTCGATCTTTCCGTGCAGAATCCGGTCGACGCGGTCGTCGTCCAGCCAGCCACGCAGACGACTCCACGCCGTCGTCAGCACATCATGGGCGAGTTCGACGGTCTCGGTGGTGACCATGAGCCGGTCTTCGGTGAAGGCCGTGACCACCTCTCTGACGGCTTCAGGCCGCTCCGCGCAGAGGACGGTCAACTCGTCGACACTCAAACGGCGGCGGACGACATGCCCGTCGTCGTTCAGGAGCACGAGCGCCATGATGACGCGCCTGGATATCTCCTGCTGTTCGGGGTCCAAGCGGCCATACACTCTCTCGGCGGCGTCCTGGACGGCGGAGGCCACACCGCCGGAACGGTCGTACCCCTGCCGGGTCAGCCGATCGCCGTCGCGGTTCTCCCAGATCCGCACCATCGCCATCGACAGCAGAGGCAGCGCCGTCCCCACGTCTTCCGGGGCTCGCAGGTGCCCCGCCAGCTCCCGTACCACCTGCTCGGCCAGGTCCTTCTCCACCTCAAGCCCGGCCGCGGCCGCGGGTCCGGTGATGGCCCGCAGCAACTCCGCCTCACGCATCGGCTCAAGCACGAACATGCGCTCTTCCAGGGCCCGTGCCAGCGCGCTGTGGGCGGCGCAATGCTCCACGACGAAATCGCCGCGTACGGCCACCACGACCACCCCGGACCCTCCCGTCGCGATCGAGTGCAGCGCGTCCACGAAGGCGGCCCTCTCCGCGGGTCCCTCAGCGGACAGGGTGAACAGCTCCTCGAACTGATCGACCACCATCACCACTTTTCGCGGCCCCTCACCGTTCCCGCCCTGCTGCCGCCGGCGGATCATCACGGCGGACAGCATCTGCCGTGTCCAGTCGGCGGCCTGCGCGGGATCTTCACGCAGTTCGCCGAGGACCGCGCCGCTGTCGGCGCCGCACGGGACCGCGAGCTCCCGTGCCAGGCGCCGTAAGGGGGTCGTCCCCGGGGTGAAGGTGATCTGATGCGCGTCATCGAGATCATGGTGGGGAGACGGAGCCGTGAGCGTGGGCAGCAGCCCGGCATGCAGGAGTGAGGACTTTCCCACACCGGATGCCCCGGTCACGACGACGAGGCCTCCGCCGTTGACCATGGCGACCAGCCGGGAGACGGCCTGTCCGCGCCCGTGAAAGACCGTCGCCTGCGCCGGCCCGAACGGCGCCAGCCCTTGATAGGGGCAACCGCCGATCCACTGCGGTTCCGGCGCCGAGGACACCCCCGTCGTGAGACGGCGCTCCAGAACATTCAGCCGATCGCGTACCGTGACCAGCAACGCGGTCTGGTGGCGGCGCTCGGCGTCCTGCTGGTAGAGGATCTCCTGGATCTCCCCGGCCGCCGCGTCGAGCCGCTCCAGCATCGGCGCCAGTGCCGTGTTCTGCCGGCCCAGTTCGGCGAAGCCCGACGCCATCCGTTCCAGCAGCTCCGCATGCCCACCGGCGAGCGCCTCGCCGAGAGCCGCGCGGGTGGCGTCCACCGCCTCCAGCGTCGCCACCAGGGCCTCGGCCAGCGCGTCGGCACGGGCGTCCCCCAACCGCAGGGCCTCTTCCAGCCGTACGGCCAGTTCTTCTTCCAGGCGCGCGGCACGCTCCTCCTCGGTGCCGCCGGTACGGGCGATGGCGGTGTCCAGAGCGGAGCTGATGACGGTGGCCAGCATGTTGCCGCCGACCGATCCGATGACGTTCATCCCGGCCAGTTGCACCGCCAGCCCCGGTTCGGCCAGGGCCAGCGGAGTCAGCGCGCTGGCGCACAGAGTCGCCAGGAGCAGTCGCGGCGTCGCCTTTGCCAACTGGCGCCCGGCCGCCCGGAGCACCCAGCCCCGGGCCCCCTGCTGGGCGGCCGAGATCTGTTCCGGAGACAGGGGTACTCCGTCCGATGCCTCCTGGCGCTCCACCTATCGCTCCTGATCTGAAGGCGTGGCTCCCCTGCGGGAAAGCAGATCCTCTCCACAGCATCATCGATACGGAGGGGACAACGCTACCGATCACGACGGATGTTTCAAGAGCGGCACCGTCGCCCACCTCACGCCGCCCCGGCCACCGCCCATGCGGTCTTTCGCCGGACGTGGCCGGAGGACGTCTCGCGGGGGGTTACCGGCCTCCGGTGTGGGTGCTCCAGAGAGGGGTGCCGGTGGGGGTGTAGACGACGACGTTGCCGTCGTCCTGTACGGCCAGGCGGGCGCCGGAGGAGCCGCCGGTCCTGGTCGACCACAGGGCGACTCCGGCCGCGTCGTAGATGACGAAGTTGCCGTCCTGCTGCATCAACGCGACCGCGCCGGGACGGCCCGCCGTACCCGAGGACCACAGGGGGGCGGTGACGTTCACCTGGGTGAGGACCAGGTCGCCGTCCCGGCGGTAGGTCAGTTTGAAACGCCCGTCGCAGGAGGTCTGGGACGCCCCGGGGAACAGGGCCTCGTCGGGTTGGAACCAGATACAGGCCGTGGGGGCGGTGCCGACCTTGAGGATCGCGGGCTCGGTGACGCCCAGCACGTGGTGGACCTGCCCGGAGGCGAACTCCGGCTGCAGGGTCGAGGCCGAGGCCGCCTGCACCTGGTAGCCGCCCGGCCGTGACAGCGGGGTGCCGCCGCAGCCCGTGGTCGGGACGCCGACGTGCCGGGACTCGTCCACGTTGCCGGTGACGGTCCAGTCGCGGACGCCGTTGACCGCGTAGCCGTACCCCATGTGCAGGCCGCGCAGGGTGTTGCCGGTCACGGTCGCGCCGTGGACGGTGCCGGTTCCGCACGTCCACACCTGCCAGCCCATGGCCATGCCGACCTTGATGAAGGCGCTCTTGGCGTCGACCACGTTGCCGCGGACCGTCGTGCCGGTGTAGTCGCCGTCGACCGGGGCGATGTCGACCAGGTTGATGCCGCCGAGCAGTTCGCTGTGTTCGGCCCGCACGGTGTTGTTCTCGATGGTCGAGCCGGGGGCGCCGAAGATGACGATGCCGCCGTCGGTGGCGTCCACGACCGTGTTGCCGCTCACGACGGAGTCGCCGCAGGCCAGCGAGATCCCGTCGGCCCACTGGCCGCTCGGCCGGTCGACTCCCGCGGGGCCGACGCGGTTGCCGGTGATCCGGGCGCCCTGGCACTGCGGCGTCCCCGAGCTGACGGCACCCTCGTAGTAGTGCAGCGCCGACCAGCTTCGCGGGTTCCTGATGGCGCTGTTCTCCACGATCTGCCCGGTGGCGGCGCCGCCCATCTGGACCAGGGCCGACCCGGTCCTCTGCCCGAGGGTGGGGCGGTCGCCGTCGATCTGGACGTTGCGTACGGCCACCCGGCTCCGGCCGACTCCGTCGACGGCGGTGGTGACGGTCGCGGAGGCGAGGCGCAGGGTGGCGCGTGTCGTGCCCTCGGGCAGGCCCTCGGTGAACAGCTCCTGGTCGGCGGCGGTGAAGCGGACCGGCTCGGACAGGGTGAACACCGCGCCCTGGCAGAGCACCGCCTGGGCGCCGGGCCCCGTCAGGGCGGCGTTGATCGCGGTCTCGGTGCCCGACGGGATGCAGCCGGCTGACGACGGGCCGGTCCCGGCCCGCGCGGCCCCCGGTACGGCGGTCGCGACGAGCAGCGTGAGCAGGGCCGTCCCGAGTCTTGTCGTCGGTCGTGTGCTCATGGTCAGTTCACCAGTCCCCAGTCGAGGGCGCCCGAGTAGAAGGAGGTGCCGAAGCCGGTTCCGGTCGCCAGCGTGCAGCCGACCTTCTGGTCGGTGGCGAAGCCGGTGCGGCGGCAGTAGTCGATCTTTCCGTCGCCGTTGGCGTCGGACCAGTTGCGTCCCTCCGGGTAGCCCTGGTCGATCGTGTCCGAGGTGATTTCGGCGCCGAAGCCGGTGCCGGTCGAGGTCAGGCAGCCGACGTGCGTGTCGACGTGGTTCTGGGTGCCGAACACCCGGCAGAAGTCGGCCTTTCCGTCACCGGTCGCGTCGACCCACGCCCGGCCGGTCGCCTGGCCCCAGTCGAGCGCGCCGGAGAGGAACAGCGGGCCGAAGCCGGTGCCGGTCGAGGTGTTGCAGGCGATGGTCCGGGCGGAGGTGGCTCCCACGCTGCGGCAGTAGTCGGCGTTGCCGTCCCCGTTGACGTCGGTCCAGGACCGGTCCTCGGTGTAACCCCAGTCGGTGTTGCCGGAGTTGACGTCCCTGCCGAAGCCGGTGCCGGTCGAGGGGGCGCAGCTGAGGTAGCCGTCGGTGTGGTTCTGGGTGCCGCGGATCCGGCAGTAGTCGGCCTTGCCGTCGGAGTTCACGTCGACCCAGGCCCGGCCGGTGGTCTGGCCCCAGTCGAGCACGTCGGAGATGAAGGTCTCACCGAACCCGCCGGAGGTGAACGGCGTGCAGGCCAGGCGGGACTCGGGGACACCGCCGACCCGGCGGCAGTAGTCGATCTTTCCGTCACCGGTCGCGTCCACCCAGGCCCGGTCCTCGGGGAAGCCCCGGTCGAAGTTGCGGGAGTTGACCTCCATGCCGAAGGCGCTGCCGGTGGAGAGGGTGCAGCTGGCGTAGGCGTCGACGTGGTTCTGGGTGCCGCGCAGCCGGCAGAAGTCCGTCTTGCCGTCGCCGTTGACGTCCACCCAGGCCCGGCCCGCGTCCTGACCCCAGTCGAGCACGCCGGAGGTGATGGTGATGCCGTACCCGCTGCCGGTGGACAGCGTGCACGCCACCTTGCTGTTGGGCACCGCGCCGACCCGGCGGCAGAAGTCGGCCTTGCCGTCGCCGTTGAAGTCGACGAGGCCTCGCACGACCCCGGTGGGACCGGCGACGTCGGGGACGACGCCCTGGAAGATCTGGATCTCGTCGAGGTCGCCCTTGACGAAGCCGCCCGAGGCGCCCTTGCCGATCAGCAGGGGCTGCTGGGAGCGCCACGGCTGCCACTGCGGGCGCATCCCCACGGTGACCTTGAGCGCCCCGTCGACGTAGAGCCGCAGGTGACGCTGCTGGGCGTCGAAGATGCCGACCAGGTGGTGGTACTCGGTGGGATTGGCCACGGAGGTGATCGCGAAGGTGGAGTTGGCGGTGTCGGTCGCCGAGGCGGGCATCGAGAAGACCCACTTACCGTCGCCGCCCGGCTCGTAGTACAGGGTGAACCCGCCGGAGACGAACGTCTGGGCGCGGGTCAGGTCCGAGGGCCGTACCCAGGTGGAGACGGTGAACGACTGGTCGGTGAGGACGACCGGGTCGTCCGGTGCCACGTAGTCGTCGACGCCGTCGAGACGGAGACCGGTCGCGCCGCCGTGCCCCGCGCCGGAGGGCGGGACCTGCACGCCGCCGTAGAAGGTGAGGTCGCGGAACATGCCGGAGGAGTCGTGGGCCGGTCCCGGCCCGACCTCCTCGAAGTGCCACTCGGCCACCTTGCTGTTCAGCGTGGGGTCGGCGATGGCCGCCGCCTCGGTGGTGGCGATGGCCCGGTTCCACGCCCTGACCTCGGCGACCGCGCCGTCGAGGGGGGAGCCGCCCCAGCCGCCGCCGACCTGGAAGGCGCCGGAGGCGTCCCAGGCGGTGACGTCGCCGACGGTGGCCTCCAGGGTGCCGTTGACGTACAGCTGCACGGACCTGGTCCCCGCGTCGTACACGCCGGTGAGGTGGGTCCAGACGCCGGCCCTCGGCACGGTGGTCGACAGGGCGGACGAGGCGGTGGCCCCCGCGGTGTCCTGCGACGGGACGGTCATCGCCCACCGGTCCTGGGCCGCGAGGTAGGAGAGGAAGAAGGCGCGGTTGCCGGTGCCCCGTTGCGAGACCACGGTGCTGTCGGCGCCCTTGCCCGCCAGTTTGACCCAGGCGGAGACCGTGAAGCTGGTCGCGGTGTTGAGGAAGTCGGCCCGGCTGGCGTAGTCGTCGGCGCTGTCGACGCGCAGCGCGCTGCGCGACCTGCCGTCGGGGCCGGGCGCCAGCCGTCCGGGCTCGCCCAGGGTGGCGCCGCCGTTGATCGTCAGGGCGCGTCCCTTGTCGGTGTCGTCGAAGGCCGTGGCCGACCCGGGGGCGTCGTTGAGCAGCCACCTGGCCAGCTCGGGCTCCGGTGAGCCGACGACGAAGGAGTGGGTCCTACGCGGCGACTGGTTGCCCGCGCGGTCCACCGCGACCACGTACAGGGTGTGGGCGCCGCCCTCGGTGGGGGTCCAGCCGACGGTCACGGGGGCGCCGACCGAGGTGGGGATGGCGACCGTGGAGGGTGGGTCGGAGAAGCCCCACTTGTAGGAGGCCACGTCGGGGGAGCTCTGGAAGGTGAACTTGCCGGTCTGGCCGACACCGCCCGCGACGTTGTCGCTCTCGGGGTAGACGTCGGAGGTCACGGTCGCCGTCTGCGGCCTGACGGTGTCGGTGACGAACTCGCACTTGACCGACTCGTCGCTGGTGGCGTTGGCGTCGGACGCCCTGGCCCAGAAGCGGTAGGCGGTGTTGTCGGCGATGCCGGAGGTCGGGGTGACCACGGCCGTCGTCCCCGAGCCCACGCTCGACTGCGTCAACGGTCCCTGCTGGGCTCCGGCCGGGTCGATGGCCTGCCAGTAGAAGGAGGCGGTCATCGCCTCGCCGTCGCCGTCGGCCAGGTAGGCGCGCCAGCTCGGCGTCAGCGTGCTCACGTACGGCCGTTCGCCGCCGGTGGCGCACGCCTTGCCGTCCACGGTCAGCGAGCCGGGCGGGCTGGGGACGGTGTTGGTGTTGACGATGAGCCTGGCGGTGGTGGCGTCGAACTTCTTCCATCCCGACGAGCTGTCCTCGTCGTCGGCCCGCAGGCCGAGGGTGAGCCAGCCGCCGTACTGCCTGCCGGACACCACCCACGAGTCCAGCGGGAACTCGGTGAACTTCCTGGCGTACTGGCAGCTGTTGTTGGCGACGCTGGAGACCTCGGTGCCGTTCCACTTCCAGGCGTCGGCGTTCCAGGTCGTGCCCGGGCCCAGGGTCGTGCCGACCGTGTGCAGCCAGGTGGTGCTGTCGGAGCAGGAGGTCGAGCTGAGCAGGTCGATGGTGAACCGGGAGCCGGTGAGGATCTGCTTGCCGGAGAAGGGGGCGGCGGAGAACTGGAACATCGACCGGTAGCGCGAGTAGGTGGCGCCGTCGTTGCCGCTGGGGTAGTAGCCGACCTTCGCGCAGTCGGTGTCCCAGCCGCCGGAGCAGTTGCGCCGGTCGTAGTCCCAGTACGACTGGTTCGGGGCCGCCTCGTTGATCATCGTCCAGTACGTGTAACCGACCGTGGGGTCGATGAACAGCGGGAACGTCGTCTTGGGGTCGGTCAGCAGGGCGGTGTCAGGCTTGAGGGTGAGTCCGCGGCCCGCCGTGACGCCCAGTTCGACGGGCGCGCTCCTGGCGTCCTCGGCCGGGGCGGCCGCGGTCGAGGGCTGTTTTCCCGAGGAGTCCCACATCGCGGGGGCGTCGGCGGCGAACACCGTCCTGCCCTGCTTGTCCACGGCGCGCGGCCCTTCCCACTTCAGGCCGGTCAGGGCCGTGGGCAGGGTGATCTCCCGCAGGGCCGGGTTCTTCGCGGCCTCGCGGGTCTTGACCACCAGCACGAAGGAGAAACCGGTGTCGAGCGCGGTCACCACGAGGTCGACGCCGTCGAGCACGTCGGGGTAGGTCGCGCGGGCGTCGCTCACCGTGGGCCGCGGCAGGCTGGAGGGCCAGGAGAGCGCCAGCTCGGCCTTGCCCTGTACGGCCCGCACGAGGGGGCCGGTGCCGCCGCCCGACAGGCGGACGTCGACCGTCGAGGCCCTGGGCCGCAGGAGGCCGTCGGTTCCGGGCACCAGGGTGGGGTCCGGCTTCGTCCAGGTGCCGTCGGCCTGCCGTACCCGGCGGGGGTGGGCGTACTGCTCGACGGTGCTGCTGCCGTCGGGGTTGACGAAGACCTGGGTGGTGGGGGTGCGTTCGCTCTCCACCTCGACCCTGGTCTTGCACGCCCTGGACATCTTGATCGCCGCGTCGGTCCGAGGCACCGATTCGGCGCAGTCGGGGGCGGCGGTCGGGGGCGACTGCGCCGCCGCCGGGGTGCCGGTCGCGGACACCATGCCGATGATCATCAATAACGACGCTGCGAGTACGGCCGACCGCCGAAGTGCCGCCACCGTTTTCCCCTATCCGAGTAGATCTTGCCGGGCTGGACTGTAGCCGTCGGCATCTCGTCAAGGTCGCCGCGCTGTCAAAAATGGCAGTAAACCAGCCAAAAATGGCAGATTTCCGGCGATGTGGAGATAAGAGAAGTGCAATTATTTTTCACCTGGTTAGGCGGCTTTTCGCGCATAAAGCCCATCAGGTGCGATCGGCGGAAAAGTGCCACTTTCTCCCATGGCGAGGAACGTCCCTATGCGGAAACGAAACCGAAAACTGGTCGGCGCGGCGGTGATGACGACGGTGATGACGACCATGCTGGCCGCGTCCCTTGTCGCCGGTGAGGTCGGAGGGGTCGCCTCGGCCGCCACCACCGGACCCCCACGGGAACGCGCGGTGAAGGTGAAACGGTTCGAACCACCGACGCCGGGCAAGGTGCCCAAGGTCAAGGCGTGGCGACCCGAGCGGCCCGTGTGGCCCGGGCGGGAGAGCGCCGACGTCGTCCTGCCCGCAGTACCGGACGGTGCGGCGGGCAGGAGCGCCGACGGCGGTACGGCGGTGCGCGCGGGCGGGCTGCCGGTGTGGCTCGCGGCCACGGCCGGCCACGGCCCGGCGACCGTGAGGGTGGAGAACCTCTCGGACAGGCAGGGCGGTGACGCCCTGACGCTGCGCCTGACCCGTACCGACAAGGCCCAGAGTGCCGAAGACAAGGTGCGGCTCACCGTGGACTACCGGGGCATGGCCTCGGCCGTCGGCGGCGACTGGGCCTCCCGGCTGCGGCTGTGGAGCGTCTCCACGTGCGTCCTCACCCCGGCCCACACGGCCTCCCCCGCTCCCGAGCACACCGCCGCCTCCACTCCCACACCGCCCGGGACCCCCGTCCCCGCGGGCACAGGGACCAGGACCCCCATCCCCGCCCCGACCGGGCCCGTCCCCGCCCTCACCCCCACCCCCAGCACCGTGCCCCTACCACGCGTCACCTCCACGGCCACCCCCGTGGCCACCCCCACCCGCATGTCCTCCGGTCCCACCCCCGGCTCCCTGCCCCTGCAGCCCCCCGACTCCCCGGCCGTCTCCCCGACCCCCGACGCGGCCCCGACCGGGGCGGCTCCCGGGTGCGGCCCCGTCGAGCTGCCCTCAACCGTGGACAGGGACAAGGGCACGGTCAGCGCCCAGGTGAACGCCACCGGGCTGGTCATGCTCGCCGCCGACTCCTCCGGCCCCACCGGGGACTACGCCGCCACCTCGCTCACCCCGTCGTCGACGTGGAACACCGGCGGCAACAGCGGCGACTTCACCTGGTCCTACCCGATGCGGGTGCCGCCCGGCCTCGGCGGACCCGAGCCGCAGCTCACGCTGTCGTACTCCTCGGCACGCGTGGACGGCCTCATGGCCGCGGCCAACACCCAGCCCTCCTGGGTCGGGGAGGGCTTCGACTGGCACCCCGGCTTCATCGAACGCCGCTACGGCGCCTGCTCCAAGGACATGGAGAACGGCGCGAACAACCAGGCCGAGACCGGTGACCTGTGCTGGGTCACCGACAACGCGACGCTGTCACTGCCCGGCCACTCCGGTGAGCTGATCAGGAACGGCGACCGCTGGCACCTGCGCGACGACGACGGCCTGAAGGTCGAGCGGCGCACCGGCACGACCAACGGCGACGACAACGGGGAGTGGTGGGTCGCCACCGACACCGACGGCACCCAGTACTGGTTCGGCGGACGCGCGGGCTCGCAGTCCACGCTGAGCGTGCCGGTCTTCGGCAACCACGACGGGGAGGCGTGCCACCAGAGCACCTTCGCCGCGTCGAGCTGCCGTCAGGCCTTCCGCTGGCAGCTCGACTACGTGGTCGACACCCACGGCAACACGATGCGCGTCTCCTACGCCAAGGAGACCAACCGCTACAGCCGCAACTCCACCACGACGGACGCCGCCGACTACGACAGGGCGGGCTACCCGGAGAAGATCGAGTACGGCACGCGCGGCCTGGACGACGCCCCGCAGATGCGGGTGGTGCTCGGCACGGCCGACCGCTGCCTGGCCGACTGCGGGACCAAGGACGCCGCCCACTGGCCGGATGTGCCCTTCGACCAGGAGTGCACCGCCTCCCCGTGCAAGCCGCAGCAGATCTCCCCGACCTTCTGGACGACCAAGCGGCTCTCGACCGTCACCACCCAGGTGTGGAACACCGCCGGGACCGCCTGGCGTGACGTGGAGTCGTGGACCTTCGACCACACCTTCCCCGACCCCGACGACCGGGGCTCGGGCACCTCGGTCACCCCCGTGCTGTGGCTGAACACCATCACCCACACCGGCCGGGCGAGCACCGAGACCGGTTCGGCGGTGACGCTGCCCAAGGTGCGGTTCACCCCCAAGCTGCTGCCCAACCGCGTCGACACCGCGGGCGACCAGTACCCGGCGATGAACAGGTACCGGATCGGTGCGATCAAGATGGAGACCGGGAGCACGATCGACGTCACCTACGCCGGCGCCGACTGCGTCGCGGGCACCAGGACGCCCGCCCTGGACAACCTGCACGACCACGGCCTGCGGTGCTACCCGGTCAAGTGGACGCCGTCCGGCCACACCGAACCCATCACCGACTTCTTCCACAAGTACGTGGTGTCCCAGGTGACCCAGGCCGAGGCGACCGGCTCCTCCCCCCGGACGATCACCGGCTTCACGTACGGCGGCGCCCCCGCCTGGCACTACACCGACGAGGACGGCCTGCTCCAGGACGACGACAAGACCTGGTCGGTGTGGCGCGGCTACGGCCTGGTCACCAGGACCACCGGTGAGGGACCCACCCGCGTCCTGGAGGAGACCCGCTACTTCCGGGGGATGAACGGCGACCGGCTGCCCTCGGGGACCCGGTCGGTGACGATGCCCGCCGCGGGCGGCGCCCCCGCGACGGCCGACGAGGACGCCTTCGCCGGCATGGTCCGCGAGGTCGTCTCCCGCGACGTCAACGGTGTGGAGATCGGGGCCACGGTCTACCGACCCTGGCAGTCGGACCCGACCGCCAGCCGTACGATCGACGGTTCGACGGTCCACGCCCGCCTCGTCGACAACGGCGCCACCTACACCCGTACCACCAGGGACGGCGGCAGGGCACCCCGTATGACCACCTCCTTCACCGAGTTCGACGCCTACGGCATGCCGGTGTGGGCCGAGGACAAGGGGGACGACGCGGTCACCGGCGACGAGGAGTGCTCCACCACCGAGTACACCCGCAACGCCGGCATCTGGCTGGTCGACCGGGTCTCGCGCGTGCGCAGCTTCGCGCTGGACTGCGCCACGGCCAAGGCCAAGGTGACCGCGGGCACGGTGACCGAGACGGACCTGATCACCGACGTGCGCACCGCCTACGACGGCGCCACGGCCTGGGAGGGCGCGCCCGCCCCGACCAAGGGCGACGTCACCCTGGTCGAGTCGGTCAAGGCCCTCACCGGGTCCACCTGGTCGTACGTGACCGACAGGAAGGTCACCTACGACGCCTACGGGCGGGTGCTGACCGAGACCGACGCGCGCGGCGCCACCGTCACGACCGCGTACACGCCCGCCTCGGGCGCGCCGCTCACCGGGAAGACGGTCACCGGCCCGCTCGGCTGGACGACCGTCACCGTCCTCGACCCCGCCCTCGGCCTTCCCCGGACCACGACCGACGCCAACGGCCGGGTGACCGCCCTGGCCCACGACGGCCTCGGCCGGTTGACCGCGGTGTGGCTGCCGGGCAACGACAGGTCGTCCAACGCCGACAAGCCGTCGATCGGCCACGCCTACCAGGTGAGCGACACCGGGCCGATCGTGGTGACCAGCAGGAGGCTCAACCACGCGGGCGACTACATCACCTCCTACGCCTTCTACGACAGCCTGATGCGTCAGCGACAGACGCAGAGCGCCGACGCGGCGGGTACGGCCGACCACGTGGTCGTGACCGACACCTTCTACGACTCGGCCGGACGTGTCCTCAAGACGCACAACCCCTACCTCGCTGACGCCGCGCCCGGCCCGACGCTCGTCGTGCCCGCGCAGGACGTCCCCTCGGCCGAGTACACCCTCTTCGACGCCGCGGGCCGTACGAGCGCCCAGGTGCACCTGGTGGACGAGGCTCCCGCCAGCCCGGGAGGGGTCGACGAGCGCTGGCGCACGGTGTTCGGCTACGGAGGCGACCGTGAGGACGTCACCCCGCCGGCGGGCGGCGTCGTCACCTCGTCGGTGAAGGACGCGGCCGGACGGGTCGTCGAGACGCGTCAGTACCGCACCGGGAACGTCGCGGGCAGCGCGGCCGGATTCATCAGGACGTCGTACGCCTTCGACAACAAGGGCAGGCTCGCCAAGACGACCGACGCCGAGGGCAACGAGTGGCTCTACACCTACGACCTGCGCGGTCGCCTGGTCGGCAGCACCGACCCCGACATCGGGACGGTCACCAAGACCTACGACGACGCCGGTGACCTGGTCACCGCGACCAACGCGAGCGGCCAGGTCACCGCCTTCACCTACGACGCCCTCGGACGTAGGACGACCGTCAGGGACGACTCGGTCACCGGCGACAAGCGTGCCGAATGGGTCTACGACACGGTCGCCAAGGGACAGCTCTCGAAGTCGACCAGGTACGACGGCACCGACCAGTACACCAAGACGATCACCGGGTACACCGTCGGCTACCAGCCGACCCAGGTGGTCTACGGCATCCCGGCCGCGCAGACGGGCCTGAACAACACCTACACCTACGTCAACACCTACTGGCCCAACGGCCTGCCCAGGACCACCCGCCTGCCCGCCGTCGGCACTCTCGGCCAGGAGGAGCTGAGCCACGGCTACGACGCGCTGGATCTGCCGACCACGCTCGGCACCACCATGGGCGGCAGCTACGTGACGGGGACCGACCACACCAGCTTCGCCGAGGTCTCCAAGATCAAGCTGAGGAACAACGCGGGCAGGACCGCCGACATCTCCCGCGTCTACGAGAGCGACACCCGGCGCCTGGAGACGATCAAGACCGTGAAGGAGAGCTCTCCCGCCGTCGTCTCCGAGCTGAGTCTCGCCTACGACGCCGGGGGCAACGTCACCCGGATGTCGGACCTGGCCGGCGGCGACACCCAGTGCTTCGGCGTCGACTTCCTGCGCAGGCTCGAACAGGCGTGGACGCAGACGTCCACGACGTGCGCGCAGACGGTCAGCGCCGGGGTGGTCGGCGGGACGAACCCGTACTGGCAGTCCTACACCTACGACGACATCGGCAACCGGACGCAGATGGTCAAGCACGGCACCACCTCCGGTGACGCCGTCACCACCTACACCGTGCCGGACGGCGCGCACCGGCTGAGCGCCTCCTCGACCACCGACGGCGTGGGCACGAGCTCGACCGCCCACACCTACGACGCCTCGGGCAACATGAAGACCCGTTCGTCGGCCGCCGGGACCCAGACCATGACCTGGGACAGGGAGGGCCGCCTGACCTCCGTGCAGGACGGCACCGGCACGACCGGCTACGTCTACGACGCCGACGGCGGCCGGCTGGTCCAGCGTGATCCGGCCGGGGCCACGCTGTACCTGCCGGGACAGGAGCTGCGCTACACCACCTCGGGCGGGGCCAAGACCGGCACCCGCTACTACTCCCACGGCGGACAGGTCGTCGCCACCCGTTCGGGGAACACCTCGACGACCGTCAGCTGGCTCAGCGGCGACCAGCACGGCACCGCGGGCAACGTCATCGCCAACACCGACACCCAGGCGGTCGCCGTACGCCGCATGACCCCGTTCGGCGAGGCGCGCGGCCTCACCGGGACGTGGCCGACCTCCATGAACAAGGGGTTCGTCGGCGGGACCATGGACGAGACCGGGCTGACCCACCTCGGCGCCCGGGAGTACGACCCGGCCATGGGCCGGTTCATCTCGGTGGACCCGCTCATCGACATCAAGGACTCCCAGCAGGTCAACGGCTACACCTACGCCAACAACAACCCGCTCTCCTTCACCGACCCCGACGGGCTGATCCACCGCTCGTGCCCCGACGGCGAGTGCAGCGACGGCAAGGGCGGCGCCCACCAGAACCGCGCCCACAACCCGGCGCACGACTACAACCCGCCCTACAACCCCGGCTTCAAGGGCGGTCCGTGCGGTGCCAGGCCGTGTCCCACCGCGGACAACGCGGACTGGGGGCCGCAGGGCGCCCGCCCGCGCGGCGACAACATGTCGCCTCTGAACGGTGGTCCGTGCGGTGCCCGGCCCTGCCAGGAGTACGAGGTCGCCCCGATGGGCTGGGACCGGAAGATCGACAATTCGGAGCCGGCGCCCTTCTGCGTCGACGGCCTCTTCAACTGCGCATGGGAGGGCGCCTGGGCCAACATACTTCCCCCCTCGAACCACATCCTGAAGCAGATGGGGCACGACCTCACTCCCGACTACATCTCGGTCGACTACACGGCGATCGTGCCCACCGGCCGTATGGGCGGAGCCGGGGGAACGGCGGGGCTCACGATCACCAGGTACGGCCAGGTGACCGTCAACGAACCACGTGGCAGTCTGGGCGCTCCCGGCTTCGGCGGGAGCGCACGGCTGGGCTGGACGAACGGCGGCAACGACCCCGCGTCGGTCAACGGCTTCGTCCAGGGCGAGGCCGCGAGCGCCGGGATCGCGGTGCCCGCCCACCGCCTGTTCGGGGTCGCCGTCGCCGGGGTCGCCTCCGTGGCCGACCCGAGTCAGCAGGCCGTTGAGTTCGGCGTCGTGGGCATGCCCCCGCCGACGAAGGTGGGCGTCGTGACGGCGGTGACCTTCGGAAGGTACTGGTTCACGATGCCCGGCGGCCGGTGACCGGTCACCTCTGACGTCCCTCCCGGTCCCACGGGGCCGGGAGGGACCCTGGCCGGGGCGTCACGGTCCTGCGGGACCGGCCGCGACGGCTGTGGCCGTACGGACGAAGGCGGCGACGGCCGGTGACCGCGACTCCCTCGGCCAGGCCAGGACGAGGGTGAGCGGCGGGAGGTCCTCGACGGGCCGGTAGACGACGCCGGGGCGCGGATGGCGCCGGACGACCGAGGCGGGTGGGAACCAGACGATGCTTCCCACCTCGATCAGATTGAAGATCTGGGCCAGGTCCAGGGTCCTCGACCTGGGCCCGGCCACCGCCCCGCGCGGACGCCGGTCGTCGTCGCCGGGAACGGGCGGGAGGCCCTCCCGGTCGGCAGGGGTTCCGTCGGGCAGGACCCGGTCGGACAGATCGGCCAGCCGCAGGCGGGGGCGGGCGGCCAGCGGATCGGCCGCGGCCAGGGCGACCAGCCGGGGTTCGGTCAGCAGCGGTTCCACGTCGAGACCGTGGTCGTCGAAGGGGGCGGGCAGCAGCGCGACGTCCGCGCGGCCGTCGCGCAGCGCGGGCGCCTGCCCTCCCCGCCCGCCCAGCACGAGCCGTACCGGCAGGGCCGCGGCCTCCTCCCGGTAGCGGGTGAGGATCAGCGGCAGCAGCCCGCCGTCGTAGTCGGCCTTCAACGCCAGCCGCAGTTCGGGTTCGGGCCGACCGGCGTTCCTGGCTCGTCGTCCGGCGGCGGTGACCGCGTCGAGCGCGGTCCTGGCGTCGCGGAGCAGGACCTCGCCCGCCGAGGTCAGCGCGACCTGGCGGGTGGAGCGCGTCAGCAGCGACACACCCAGCTGCCGCTCCAGGTTCCGGATCATCCTGGACAACGGCGGTTGCGCCATACCGAGCCGCTCCGCCGCGCGCCCGAAGTGCAGTTCCTCCGCGACGGCCACGAAATACCGGAGCTGACGGACTTCAAGGTCATTCATACCCGTAAGGTATCAATCGCCACAAGATCGGTCCTTCAGCTTCGGTGCGGCCCCCGGTTGACTGGGCGGCGTTCCCTCAACCAACCCTTCCATGGAGCTTCCATGATCGTTGTCACCGCGCCCACCGGTCAGATCGGCCGACAGGTTCTCGGCCGCCTGCTGGCCGAAGGTGAGCACGTCCGCGTGATCGTCCGTGACGCCGCCCGCCTGCCCGCCGGGGCACGCGAGCGCGTGGAGGTCGTCGAGGGCTCGCACCGCGACCTCGACGTGGTCACCAAGGCCTTCGCCGGAGCCGACGCCGTCTTCTGGCTGGTACCGCCCAACCCCCGGGCCGAGAGCGTCGAGGCCGCCTACCTCGACTTCAGCCGCCCGGCCTGCGAGGCGTTCACGGCCCAGGGGGTCGCGCGGGTGGTCGGCGTCTCCGCCCTGGGCCGGGGTACGGCGATGGCCGGCAAGGCCGGTCACGTGACCGCGACGCTCGCCCTGGACGACCTGATCGCGAGCACGGGCGTCGCCTACCGGGCCCTGGCGCTGCCCTCGTTCATGGACAACCTGTTGCGCCAGGCCGAAACGATCAGGGACCGGGGCGTGTTCACCGCGCCGGTCTCCGGGGACCTCAGGGCTCCGACCTGCTCGACCGGTGACATCGCCGCGGTCGCCGCGGAACTACTGCGCGACGACACCTGGACCGGCGTCGAGGAGGTCCCGGTGCTCGGCCCGGAGGACCTCTCCCACAATGACATGGCGCGGATCATGTCCGAGGTGCTGGGCCGCCCGGTCCGCTTCCAGCGGGTCCCGGACGAGGACTTCAGGGCCAGGCTGGTCGGCTTCGGGATGACCGATGCCGTGGCCCGGAGCATGCTCGACATGATGCGGGCCAAGGAGGCCGGTCTCGACAACGGAGTGTCCCGCGCCTCGGGGGGCGGTTCCCCCACCGGCTTCCGTCAGTGGTGCCAGGAGGTGCTCAGCCCCGCCGTCCTCGCCTGAGCACTACGGCCGGGAGGCGGTTCATGAGGAGGGCGCCGATCTTCACCCAGGGAGACCTACGGTGCGGTCATGCGGCGCTTATGTGGAATCGTCCTGCTGGTCATCGGAGTCATGAGCGTTACGGGCTGCACGCCCCGCGTGGTCGGGATGACCGGAATCAGTGTCGACCCCCAGGGGCATCCCCTCATCGTCCTGGCCTGGTGCGGCGACAACGCACCCGAGGGGGCGCGCGTCGCCCGCTTCGACCCCCATCGGATACTTCCTGCTCCCCGAGAACACGAACGCCGGGATCACCTTTCCCCCTGAGTGATGTCCACGCCCCACGGCCGGAGCTTGTCGGGGTTGCGGACCGCCCAGATGTGGGTGATCCGGTGGTCCGTGATCTCGAACGCGAAGACCGTCATGGTGACGCCGTCCTCCTGGGCGACCAGGCCCGGCTGGCCGTTGACCGTGCGTTCGAGGAGCGTCTGGCCCTGGAACCTGTCCCGGAGGCGGAGCAGGGAGCGCACGATCCGCTCGGCGCCCTCGACCGGGTGAAGCGCGGCCTTGACCACGCCGCCGCCGTCGCTGGTCACCGTGGCGCCGGGGTCGAGAAGACCGATGAGGGCGGTGACGTCCCCGGCCTCCAGGGCGTGCTTGAAGTCCTTGACGATCCGGGCCTGCCGGGAGGCCGGGGCCGCGGGGGTGTGCGCGTCGCGGATGCGACGGCGGGCCGACGAGGCGAGCTGGCGGCAGGCCGCCGGGGTACGGCCGACGATCTCGGCCACTTCGGCGAAGGCGTAGCGGAAGACGTCATGCAGGATGAACGCCACCCGTTCGGCCGGGGTCATCGACTCAAGCACGACGAGGAAGGCCATGTTGACCGACTCGTCCAGGGTGACCCGGTCCGCCGGATCGACGCTGGTCCACTCCGTGGGTTCGGGCAGCGGCTCGGGAACCCACTCACCCACGTAGGTCTCCCGCCGGACCCGCGCCGAGGAGAGCACGTTGAGACAGATCCGGCTGGCGACCCTGGTCAGCCAGGCCCCCGGCGACACGATGGCGTCCTGCTCCGGCCGGGACATGGCGTACCAGCGGGCGTAGGTCTCCTGGACGACGTCCTCCGCGTCGGCCAGGGAACCCAGCATCCGGTACGCCAGATTGATCAGCTGACGCCGTTCACCCATGATCACGCTCAGGCCGGGATCAACCGGTTCCGACGGAATGGCCATGGTGCCTCCGCACCCCCTTCGTTCGTCTCCGCCCTCATCCGTCCGACAGGACAGCGTGGCGAACTGTGAGGTCCTCACACATCGGGCCTCCACGCTGTCGGACGGGGCAGGTCAGGAATCGAGAAGGGAAACCTCCCCATGTCCACACCTTCCCACCGGGTCGTCGTCATCGGAGGCGGCTACGCGGGCACGCTCGCGGCCAACCGTCTGCGTGCGCACCCCGGCATCGACATCACGCTGGTCAACCCCCGCCCGGAGTTCGTCGAGCGGATCCGGCTGCACCAGCTCGTGGCCGGTACCGGCGAGGCCACGGCGGGCTACGACACACTGCTCGGGGAGGGCGTCCGGCTGGTCGTCGACAGCGCCACCCGCATCGAAACGGCCACCCGCACGGTACGGCTGGCCTCGGGCGAGGCGCTGCACTACGACCACGTCGTCTACGCGGTCGGCAGCACCGGGGCGATCCCGGCCTCGGTGCCCGGCGCGGCCGAGTACGCCTTCGACGTCGCCGAACTGGAGTCCGCACGACGGCTGCGCGCTGGCCTGGAGGAGCTGGCCCCGGACGCCCCGGTCACCGTGGTCGGTGGCGGCCTGACCGGCGTCGAGACGGCCGCCGAACTCGCCGAACAGGGACGGAAGGTCACGCTGGTGTGCGGCAGGACGCTGGCGCCCTCACTGAGCGAGCCGGGCCGCAGGTCAACGGCAAGATGGCTGACGCGGCACGGCGTGGCGGTGGTCGAGGGGGCCACGGTGCGCGAGGTACGGCGGGACGCGGTCGTCTTCGACGACGGCGGGGTGCGCGCGAGCGCGCTGACCATCTGGGCGGCCGGTTTCGGCGTGCCGGGTCTGGCCGCCGCGAGCGGGCTGCGCACCGACGCGCTCGGCCGGTTGCTCACCGACGAGACGCTGACCAGCCTCGACGACGAGCGTGTCGTCGCCGCCGGGGACGCCGCAGCCCCATCGGGACAGCCGCTGCGGATGAGCTGCCAGGCCGCCGCGCCGCTCGGGGCGCGGGCCGCCGACACGGTGCTGAGCCGCGTCGAGGGTGTCGCCCCGGCGTTGATCGACCTGGCCTTCGTCGGGTCGTGCGTCAGCCTCGGCCGCCACGCGGGTGTCCGGCAGTTCGCCCGCAAGGACGACACCGCGACGAACCTCTACTTCGACGGCCGGGTGGCGGCGATGTACAAGGAGTTCACCTGCAGGTTCGCGATGTCGAGGATCCGCCGCGAGGCCCGCAGGCCGGGTTCCGCGACCTGGTTCAAGGGCGGCCCACGGAGCGACGCCGCCCTCAGATGAGACCCGCGTCGTGGGCGAGAAGCGCGATCTGGGTGCGGTTGTCCAGACCGAGCTTGGTGAGGATGCTGGAGACGTGGCTCTTCACCGTCGTGACGCCCATGGCGAGTTCGGCGGCGATGTCGGCGTTCGACCGGCCCCGCGCGATCGCGAGGGCCACCTCGTGCTCGCGCGGGGTCAAGGTGGCCAACGTGGCACGGGCCCGTTCGTAGGAGTCGGCATGGGTGAGCGTGCGCTCCACCAGCCGCCGGGTGACGCCCGGCGACAGGATCGGGTCACCCGCCGCGACCCGGGTGACCGCCTCGACGATCAGCGCGGGCGGGGTGTCCTTGAGCAGGAACCCGCCGGCGCCCGCGCGCAGCGCGTGCAGGATGTTCTCGTCGGTGTCGAAGGTCGTCAGCACGATCACCTCCGGCGGGCGTGTCCTGACGCGCAACCGGCGGGTGGCGGTGATGCCGTCCACCCGGGGCATCCGCAGGTCCATCAGGACGACGTCGGGGGCGTGGGCGTCGGTCTCGGTGATCGCCTGCATGCCGTCGGCCGCCTCACCGACGACGGTTATGCCCGCGGCGCCGTCCAGCATCATGGACAATCCGGCGCGGACCAGGGCGTCGTCGTCGACCAGAAGCACACGAATCACGCGGGCCATGGTAACCACGCCCGGAGCAGGAACCGCCCATCGCTCTCGTGGTGGTCGAGCCGCCCGCCCGCCAGCCGTACCCGCTCGGTGAGCCCGACCAGGCCGACGCCGCCACCGGGCGGGGCCGGGGGCGCGTCCGGGGAGGGCAGCGGGTTGGTGACGGTTATCGTCAGGCGGGTTCCCGGGGAACCGTCCAGCGACACCTCGACCGGCCGGCCGGGGGCGTGCTTGCGGGCGTTGGTCAGCCCCTCCTGGACGACGCGGTAGCCGGTCCTCCCGACGGCGGGCGGCACGTCGCCGGCGGTCTCGTCGCTGAGGTACACGCTCTGGCCCGCCTGCCGCGCCTCGTCGGCCAGCCTCGGCAGGTCGGCCAGCGTGGGCCAGGGCTCCCGCCTGTCCGAGAGCCCGCCCGGGAGGTCGTCCGAGGAGTCGTCCTCCTCACGCAGCAGGCCGATGACCTGGCGCAACTCCTCAAGCGCCTGGTGCACCCCGGAGCGGACCACCCCGGCGGCCCGGGAGAGCCGCTCGGGGGAGGAGTCGGGACGATACTCCAACGCCCCGGCGTGGGTGGCCACCAGCGAGAGGCGGTGGGCCAGCACGTCGTGCATCTCCCTGGCGAGCTTGCGGCGCTCGGCCGTCCGCGCCTCGGCGACCTTCCTGCCCTGTTCGGCCTCGGCGCGGTGGGCGCGTTCACGCAACGAGGCGAGCAGGGCGCGGTGGGAGCGGGCCAGCGTCCCCCAGCCGAGGAGCGCGCCGTACGAGGAACAGATCAGCAGCAGCCACCAGCCCAGGGAGATGCCGGAACTGGGCCGCCACAGGCCCTGGACCAGATGGGCCGCGGCACCCGCGACCGCCACCCCGGCGGCGAGGGGAAAACGCCCGCGCTGGGCCACCTGCAGCGCGCCCATCGTCGCCGCGGGCGTCCCCGTGGGGGAGACCGCGGCCAGGAGCGTGGCGGCGAGCGCCCCGGGGACCGGCCACCACAGCTGGGCGAGCGCCGCGACCAGGCTCGCCACCGCGACCGCGACGTCCAGCCACATCAGGGCCCCGCCGCTCAACCCCCACAGCGTCGCGCCGGTGAGCGCTCCGATCCCGAGGACCACACCGGCGACCGCCGCCGACCACGGGGACAACATCTCGCTCATCGGCTCAGGCTAACCACGGGTACGGCGACGCCGTCACCTACCAAAGGAGGACCCCGGCCCTGCCGGGGGAGGGCCGGAGGCGGCCACGCGCCGGATGTGGCGGACCACCCGGCCGGGCCATCCTCCTCGGCATGAACATCTCCGGTGGAAGACACCTCAGCACCGTGCTCGTCGCCCCCGTCGCCGCCCTGGCCGTCTGGATCCTGGCGGTTCCCGTGAGCGGGACGAGGGTGACCGTACGGATGGGCGAGGAAACACAGACTCTGGGCCCGGTGCCGGTGGTCGTGGCCGGTCTGGTGGCCGGGCTCGCCGGCTGGGCGCTCCTGGCCCTCCTCCGGCGCCGGGTCTCCCGGCCGCGCCGTACCTGGACGATCGTCGCGGTGACCGTGTGGCTGCTGTCGTTCCTCGGCCCGCTGGGCAGCTCCGTCGGCGGCGGGACCATGCTCGTGCTGCTCCTGATGCACCTGGTCGTCGGCGCCGTCATCGTCGTGGGCCTGGGCCGGGCTCCCGGGGAGGAACGGGGGTGAACCGGTGGCCCGGTCGTGCTCTCACCGGTTCCTGCGGCGCCGGTGGTAGGCGTACGCGGTGACGCCGAGCAGGGGTCCCCACAGCAGCAACGGCAGGTAGCAGACGTAGAAGGCCGCGGCCTCCCAGCCGCCCGCCTCGGTGGGGAAGGCCGAGGGGATCGGCTCGCCGCGCAGGGTGACTCCGGCGAAGTGGGTGGCGAAGGTGATCGTCCACACGGTCGTCAGGACCACGGCGCCGAGGGCCGCCGGGACGATGACGAACAGTCTCGGTATTCCCCGGCCACGCAGTCCCGGGACCCAGCGCGGGAACCGTTCACCCCAGGCGGCGACCAGTCCGACCGCCGTGAACGCCACCAGTTCCGACACGATCGACAGCAGGACGACGTACGCTCGTTCGCCGACGCCGACCCCGCCGTCGAACACGATGGGCAGCCGCCAGAGGCCGGACGGCAGCACCGTGAACGGCACGGCGTAGGCGGTGATCCGCGCCCAGCGGGGAACCCCGGCCACCGGGGTGTGGGCCGCTCTCCACATGGCACGCGTCGGGCCACCGGCCGGTGGCGCGTCGGTTCTCGTCATGCCGCTCACGCTATGAACGGCCAGGCCGGACGACCTCCCCCAGGTGGGGGAGGTGGCCCGGAGACCGGTCGGCTAACGTCGGTCCCCGTGAGGCGCCCCATCGTCACGGCCCTGCGGGCCGGGATCTACCAGCTGCTCGGCGCCGCGCTGCTCACCCCGGTCGCCGTGGTGCTCGGCCTGCTGATCCTGGCCGAACCGACACCGGGACGTCTGGTGGTGCTGTGGGCCGCGTGCCTGCCCGCCGCGGTGCTGCTCGCCATGACACCGCTGATGCGGCGCCTTGAGGTGACCGCCCTGTCGGAACTGCTCGACGTCACCGTGCCCAGGCGGGCCGACCGCGTCTACCTGGTCGTCCTGACCAGCCTGCACCTGTACGGCGGCGCCACGCTCAGCGCCGGCGCGCTGGCGCTGTCTCCCGCCCTGCTGCCGTCGTTCGGGTCACGGCGGGCGTCCGGTGACCTGCCCGAGGCGCTCGCGCTGGCCGTCGCCGTACTGGCCGCGATGGTCGCCGCGGGGTTCGGCCAGCGGTGGGCGGCGCGCCGTCTGCTGCGCGCCGAGCCGTCACAGGTGATCGACGAACTCGGCCGCCGCCAGACCCTCGCCCTGGAGTTGCACGACTCCGTCGGCCACGCCCTCAGCGTCGTCCTGGTGCAGGCCATGGCCGCCGAGGTGGCGTTGGGACGGACCGAGCCCGCACTCGTCGCGCGGTCGCTCGGCCATCTGACGGACATCGCCCGACACGCCCAGCAGGACCTCGACGTGTTGCTGACCGTGCTCGACGACGGCACAACCGCCGAGGGTCCCACGCTGGAGGAACTCGGCACGCTCACCCGGGGTCTTGACGTGCGGACGAACGTCGCCGACCTCGGCAGGGTGCCCGCCCCGGTCTCGCGTACGGCCTACGCCATCCTCAGGGAGGCGCTCACCAACGCCCTGCGCCACGGCGACGGCCCGGTCACCGTTGACGTCACCGTCGGTGCCGACCTGGTCCTGACCGTGAGGAACACGACCACGGGCACCGCCGGTGAACAGGGACGCGGCCTGACCGGTATGCGCATGCGGGCCCGCCTCGCCGGTGGGACGTGCGCCTGGGAGGAGGAGGGCGAGACGTGGCGCGTCCAGGCGAGGCTGCCGCTGTGATCCGGGTCGTCCTGGCCGACGACGAGAAGCTGATCCGTTCGGGATGGGCGACCATCCTCTCCCTCCACGACGACATCGAGGTGGTGGCCGAGGCCGCCGACGGCCGGGAGGCCGTCGAGGCGGGCGTCGGCGCGGACGTCGTGCTGATGGACGTCCGGATGCCCCGCATGGACGGCCTGGCCGCGACCCAGGAACTCGTTCACCGCTCCCCGGCGACCCGCGTCGTCGTGGTCACCACGTTCGAGAACGACCAGCTCGTCTGGGGTGCGCTGCGTGCCGGTGCCGCGGGCTACGTGCTCAAACGCGCCCCCGTCCACGAACTGGTCGAGGCCGTACGGCTGGTGCACTCGCGCGACGCCGTCCTCTTCCCCGACGCGCTGCGCCGCATCGCCTCCCCCCACGTCAGTACGGCCAGGCGCCGCGTTCCGGTCGAGCTGACCCCCCGCGAGCTGGACGTTCTGCGGCACATCTCGCTCGGGGAGAACAACATGGAGATCGCGGCGGCGTTGCGCGTGACGAGGGAGACGGTCAAGACGCACGTCGGCAACGTCCTGGACAAGCTCGGCGCCCGGGACCGCACCCAGGCGGCCGTTCTCGCCTACGAACTCGGCCTGATCTTCGCGGGTACCCTCGCCGACTCCCGTGGCGGCGCGCTACGCCGCCGTGAGTAGGCCAGCAGCGCGGCGCCCATCAGCGGTCCCCAGACGGGGCACGGGAACAACAGGACGAACAGGACACCGTCCAGTGCCGAGCCGCTCTGCACGGCCCCGGCCAGCACCCCCGGGGCCGAGACGCACAGGACGACGGTCGCGAACAGGCCGGGGCCGACGGCCAGCACCACCGGGACGGGCCGCCCACCGACCCGGGGCACCCACCGGGGGAAGACCTCGCCCCAGCGGCTGATCAGGCCCAGCGTCAGAACGACGGACAGGACCGAACCCATGCCGATCGTGAACCCCTGAAGCCGGGTGGCCGCGTCGATGTTCGCTGAGACGAGGAACTCGATGTGGCCGGTCCTCGGGTCGTAACCGCCCAACGGCCACGGCGTCGCCCAGGACAACCGTGCCAGCGCGTACGGCACGCCGCAGCAGGCGGTCAGGATCGTGACGGTCTTCCCCCACCTCGGGTTCGCCGTCCCACGCTCATGGGTGAACGATCCGTACGCCAGCCACGCCCACCCGACCGTGACGGCCGCCATCACCCACGACCAGGCGATCCGCCCGCCGTACACGCCGAACCCGACGGCGAGGTTGGTCAGGTAGCGCGAGATCACGTCGGTCGTGGTCAGCCCCAGCACCAGCCCGGTCAGGAGCAGGACCGCCGTCACGTACGCGACGGGTCGCCGCCGTACGCACCCCACGACCACCAGCGCTCCGACTGCCAGGAAGACGACGGGGACCAGGAGATAGCCGATGGACGACAGTACGGACGCGTCTGACATGACCAGAAGGAAGAAGACACTCTGCGCCGCAGCGCCCGCACCGACAAGTTTCGGCCGGGACCGGATGCCCAGCGTCAGCAGCACCCCCAGCACCCCGGAGGCCACCAGCAGGCCCACCCCCACGTCGCGTTCGATCCAGTGGTTGAAGCCAACCGTGACCCTGCTGGCCGCGCCGTACGGATAACCGCCGGGGACGAACCACCACAGGGCCGCTACCGCCAGCGTGACCAGGGAAACCACCGATGCCGACAACCGGCGCATTGCTCATCCTCCCGATCCGGAACCCACCGGCCCCGAGCCTGGTCGTCGGCGGACGGCGGAGCCTCCCCCATGTGGGGGAGGGCGTATATCCGTTGCCGCGATCACCGGGGCGGGGGACACTGCGGCATGGATCCCGACGAGTTGCGTCAGACCTTCAGAGAGCTGGGTGCCCGCGTCTACACGGCGTTGCGTGACGGAGGCCTCGAAGCCGGTCTTCTCGTCGAGCTGGCCTGCCTGGTCGAGGACTGGACCGTGTCCACCCCCGCGACCCGGGAACTCCTCGAACGCCGCACCGCCGAACTGACGGCCGCCGACGTGCTCCGGCTGGGCGGGGCCCTTCTCGACGAGGTCAACTTCGTGCCGACCTACGCGCTGGAACCGGCCCTGTTCGCGGAGTTGGAGGAGGACCTGAAGGTCGTGGAACGCGACCTCCGCGCCACGGGGGTCACCGGGACGCTCCGCATGGTCATCCCCGACTGGGACTCCATGGGCATGGCGTGGGTGGAGTTCGACGGTGCCTTCCAGGGCAACGGCATCCCACCCGGAGCCGGGGGAGTCCTGAACGTGGCCGACGCCGCCCAGGAGGCGATCATGGAGGTGATCTGGAGGGCGTGGCCCGTCTGCCCGGTGCACGACCGGGGCCTGTACACCGAAGCGGAGAACGAGACCGCCGTATGGCGCTGCACGGCCGATGAAGGACACACGGTGGCCCCGATAGGCGAACTCCCACCCCCTTCGTAGGTTCCGCGCCGTGCGTCCCTGCCGCCCGTGGTGGACTGGCGTACGCTCGCGCCGTGTTCACCATGCGCTGGCCGGACCACTTCGACGAGTACGCGCCTGTGATCGAGGCCAAGGGATGGTTCGGGGACGTCCTGGTGGAGTGGAACGGGCGGATCTACCGGCCGGTGTTCTACGAACCGGTCAGGCTCGCGCAGGAGATCTCCGACGAACTGGCACGCGGCTCCGCCTTCAGGGAGCCCAACCTCATCGTGATCGACCAGGTCACCCGCGCCCACATGGAAGCCGCGATCACGGCACTCGTCGACGGCCGCTTCGACCTGGTCCCCGAGGAGGGAAAGTGAGGGCCGCCGTGGTCTCAGCCGGGTGGAGTCACCGCCGGGATGCGGGAACCTCAACCGAGTAGCCGCCAGGAAGATGGGCCTTCGTGAGCTCCTGGACAATGTCCGCGCCCTGGTTCTCGGCCGCACTCCAGTAAGCGTGAAAGCGCTTTCTGTCCACCGTGGTGATCACGATTTTCGTGGCAGGAAACCTGCTGATGTTGGCAGTTCACCCGCTCACGGCCCGGTGTGGGTTCCGTGAAAGTCTTTGGTCCATCGCATCCGCCAGGGAGGATCCACCTCGCATTTCACGGTGCGGTGCGGCTCCTCCCCCCGTACGGCTGTCAGAGGAAGGTGGCGACATGATTCGCGTCGCACGAAAGATCTCCACGATCGGTGTGGTCGCGGCCACTGCGGTCACCCTGTGGGGAACGGCCGCCCAGGCCGCCCAGGCGAACAGCGGTTCGGCACCGACGGCGAATGTCAGTGAAGAGGGCCACTGGGAGCGTTACTGGTACAACAGCTGGGACCAGTGCAACGAGGACAAGCGGGGATACCAGTTGGTGAACTACTGGGTGGACGGGTGTTACGGCGGGATCGGCACCTACTACCTTGACGTTCATCTCCCCTATTGACCCCGAGCCTTTCCGGCTGGGCCTTTTTCGGCCTGAAGCCGCAGGGCGTGGACGCGGCGTGGTGAGTCGCGTCTGATCGTCAGTCGTCGATCAAGATCAATCTATGTGCCGGCTGCTTTCGGCCGTTTTCATATCGTGCCGGGCTTTCGTCGTCACATCAGACGTCGTCCGGCCTGACCGGTCGCCACCGCCCGGCGACCGGTTCTCTCTGGCGCCGCATCGACCCCGGCCGCCAAGCCCTGCTCGTTCTCGTGCGTCTCCGTGAAGGAGAGACCCTTGCCGAGGGCGCAGCCGGGTTCGGGGTCGGTGCGGTCGTCCACGCCAGACTCGGCCGGATCCATCGGTCGCACGCGACCTCACCGGCCTCCGGCTTTCTCAGGCGCCTGGTTCAGGACCTGGTAGAGAACGTGTTCCTGCCATTCTCCGGCGATTTTGAGGTACTGCGGAGCGATTCCGTAGGGGACGAATCCGTTGCGCTTCAGGACGCGCTGGGATGCCGTGTTGTGGATGAGCGTCTCAGCCTGGAGGCGGTGCAGCCCCAGTTCTGTGAAGGCGATCTTCTTGGTCTCGGCCACGGCCCTGGTGGCGATTCCCCGGCCGTTGTGGGTCCTGCTGACCCAGTAACCGACGCTGCCCGACTGGAAGGCGCCCCGGGTGATGCCGCTGACGGTGAGCCTGCCGACGAGTGTTCCGGCGTCGTCGAGGATCGCGAGCGGGAGCATCGTGCCGTCGGAGTACGCCCTGAGCGCCGTTTCGAGGAGGTCACGCTGTGTGGCGACGGTGAAGAAGTCGTCGTCGCGGGTGGGTTCCCACGGGGCCAGGAAGTCGCGGTTCTCTCTCAGTCGTTCCACCAGCGAGGGTGCGTCCTCCACTGAGACAAGCCGTGTGTTGCCCATGCGAGGCACCTGCCTTGGTCGTGGTCCTCCACGTGCGGACAGCATACTTTGTAGTGATTTTTCCGGCGCTGTGTCGACGGACGTCGACGGGCGCCCCGGACCCGGCTCGCCGTCCCGCGTGCCCAGGGGGAGAGCCGGTCCAGGAGGCCGCCCCCGGGCAGGTCGGTTCCGCGGATGTGGGACGCCCCGGCGGGCGCCTTCTTTTCGGTCCTGGGCCGTGGGCGTGGAAGGGCACGCGGCGGTCGCCCTCGTTCCCCCCGCCACGCCGTCCAACTGGGAAGACTCATGCGCCGACCTTCGCCGGGACCGTGGGCCACCCGTGCGTACGGCAGGGAAGCAAGGTATAAATGCCAATATTCTGCGTAATTTAGGAACGGCGCATGGGAACGGTCGGTGTAGACGTGACGAGCTCCGATATCCGGTTCTCCGTTCTCGGTCCGCTGACCGTGACGCGGAAAGGCGTCGAACTGGATCTCGCCCCCCGGCTGAAGACCCTGCTCGCCACACTGCTCGTCGCCCAGGGCAAGGTCGTCTCCGTCGACCGCGTCATCGACGCCCTGTGGAACAAGGACGTCCCCAAAACCGCCGTCGCCACCATGCACTCCTACGTGACCAACCTCCGCCGGGCGATCGAGCCGGACCGGCCTCCCAGGGCGGTACACGGGATCGTGGACCGGCAGGGCCCCGGGTACGTGCTCCGCGCACGTCCGGAGTCGGTGGACGCCGAATGGTTCGTCTCACTCGCCGAACGCGGCGCCCGGGCGCTGGACAGCGATCCCGCGGCCGCGGTGGAGGACCTGTCGGCGGCGCTCTCCCTCTGGCGGGGCCCCGCCTACCTCGACCTGCGGGACAGCGAGGTGGTGGCGGCCGAGATCGCCCGGCTGGAGAGCGCCCGGCTTGAGGCCCGCCAGAACCACGCCTTCGCTCTGATCGCCGCCGGTGCGGCGACCTCGGCCGTCGTCGAGCTTGAGGCGCTGGTCCGCGAGGACTCCCTGGCCGAACGCGCCTGGGAACTGCTCGCGCTCGCCCTCTACCGGACCGGACGGCAGAGTGACGCGCTGGGCGCGCTGCGCACCGCCCGTGACCATCTGCTGGAGGAACTGGGAGTCGATCCCGGCCCCGCGCTGCGTGCCATGGAGTCCGCGATCCTGAACCAGGATTCGGCGCTGGACGAGAACGTTTCACCGTCGGACTCGCGTTCCGTCGTGACACGGCCGCTGCCGGACTCGACGCCGGGCATCCGGGTCCCCACACCGCTGACCAGGCTGATCGGCCGAGACGACGACGTGGCGGCCGTCGGGGACCTGCTCGGGGTTCATCGACTGGTGACGATCACCGGGCCCGGCGGGGCGGGCAAGACACGCACCGCGTTCGAGGCGGCCAGGCGGTACGGCTCGGGCGAGGGGCCGTGGGCGGTGCTCCTGGCCGACCTGACCGACCTGGCACTCCTGCCCAGCCTCGTCGGCGCCGCGATGGGGGCGCCGTTCGTCAGGGGCGCCGAGGAACTGATCACGATCATCGGTGACCGGGAGGTCCTGCTCGTCCTCGACAACTGCGAGCACCTGGTGGAGGGCGTGGCCGCCCTGGCCGAGATGGTGCTGTCGCGCTGCCCGCACCTGCGGCTGCTGGCCACGAGCCGGGAGGCGCTGGCGATCACGGGAGAGGTCACCTGGGAGATCCCGCCGCTGGACCCCGAAGGCCCCGGCGTCGAACTGTTCGTCGAACGGGCCACGGCCCTGCGGCCGGGCTGGCAGCCCCGCCATTCGGAGCGGGAGCTCATGGCGGAGATCTGCCGCGACCTCGACGGACTGCCACTGGCGATCGAACTGGCCGCCGCGCAGACGCGCGTCCTGTCGCTGGAACAGATCACCGACGGCCTCGCCGACCGGTTCGGCCTGCTCGCCACGACATCCCGTACGGCCCCGGCACGGCACCGCGACCTGGAAGCGGTGATCGAGTGGAGCGTCCGCCTTCTCACCGAGGACGAGCGGGAGCTCCTGGGCCGCCTCGCCCTCTTCGAGGGGGGATTCGACCTGGAGGCGGCCCAGTGGCTGACCGACCGGTCCCGGATACTGCCGAACCTGAGTGCCCTGATCTCCAAGTCGCTGGTCAGGTCCGAGACCGAGGGCACTCCCCGGCGCTACCGGATCCTGGAGACGATCAGGCAGTACGCGGGGCGCCTGCTGACCGGCGACGAGGCGGGCCGTTGGGCGGACCGGCATCTCGCCTGGGCGACGGAGCTGGCCGAGACGGCGAGCCGGCGGCTGAGGTCGCTCGACGCCGACACCTGGATGCGCCGACTCCAGCACGAACAGGCCAACATGCGGGCGGCGCTGGGCCACGCCATGGTCACGGGTGACGTCGACCGCGCCCTGCGGCTCGCCTGCGCCCTGTCGTGGTACTGGTATCGCACCGGGTACGCGCACGAGGGAATCAGCTGGCTGACCAGGACGCTCGACGCCGCCGGTCCCGATCACCAGGGGCGCGGGCAGGCACTGCTTGGCCGGGCGATGCTGCGCTACCTCGTGGGCGACGCCGTGGGCGGCAACAACGACGCCGTCCACGCCTCGGAGGCGGCGGAGCGGTCCGGTGAGATCGAGATCCTCGCCCGCAGCCTGCCGTACCGAGCCTACTTCCAGCAGCTCACCGGCGACTCGGCGCTGGCGCAGGAGCTGATCCAGGAGGCGGCCCGGCTTGTCCCGGCCGTCGGTCTGCCATGGGTCGAGGCGGAGATGATGATGATCCGCGGTCAGATCACCAGGGCGACGGGGAACTTCCCGCTCGCCGCCACACAGCTCATCCAGGCCGCGGACATCAGCGACCTGTGCGGGCACGACTGGGCGTCCGTCTCGGCGTGGTGGATCGCCGCGAAGGTGTCCATGGACCTGGGCGAAGCGGAGCGGGCGATCCGGCAGGCCGCGCACGCCGTCGTCCAGCTCGATCGGAGCCTCGACGTCACCAGCTGGCTGGCCGTCGTGCACGTGCTGGGCGGCGCGCTCGGCATGGCGGGGAGGGCGAAGGAGGGCGCCATGCTGCTCGGCGCGGTGCAGGCCATCGGCGGCCGGGTCGGTTACTCCCCCGAGATCATGGACCCGGTGGACGGTCGGCGTAACGTCGCCGCCGTACGCTCGGCGCTTCCTGAGGACGACTTCCGCCGGGCCCTCACCGCCGGTCAGGCTCTGAGCAGGGACGACGTGACGGCGATGGCCCGCGAGCTGGTCGGAGACGCCCAGGGAGACCGCGGAACACGGGCGACGCTCCCCGGCCACCGGTGAGCCGGTGACCGCCGGGCTCAGCCGGTCTTCCTGACGTGTGACGTTCCCGCCGAGAGCGGTGTGCCGTCCTGGCTGAGCGGACGGAGACGGGCGAGCTCCCGCCCACGTTCGTCGACGAGGACGGAGCGCGGCTCGTCCGGGGCGAAGGCGTGGCGCTCACCCCACTGGCGGAGGGCGACGACGGTCGTGAAGAGGTCCTGCCCGGCCTCGGTGAGCCGGTAGGTGTGCCGTCTGCCGTCGGTTGCGGCGCTCCGGTCGAGGATGCCGTACTCGACGAGCCTGCGGAGCCGGTCGGTGAGGATGTTGCGGGCGATCCCGAGCCGTCGGCGGAACTCGGTGAAGGTCGTCGCCCCGTCCATCGCGTCGCGGACGATCAGCAGGCTCCACCGGTCGCCCACCAGGTCGACGGTCCGTGCGACCGGGCAGGCCGGGTCTGTCCAGGCGTTTCCCGCAGCGGGTGTGACGTCCACCGGCCCCTCCACGATGAGTTGCAATCTGAAACCATTATGCCCCAATCTGGATAGGTTGCATTTTGAAACCTTTGGGGGTCGGCATGTCGTCAGGACTGACCGGAAGGCAGCGGACCGTGCTCGCGCTGGTGTGCGCGGTGGCGGTGTCGGCCGTCTACGGCATCCAGCCCGTCCTTGAGGCCGCGGGCGAGGACCTCGGGCTCGGGGAAGGGGCGTTGGGCCGGCTGGCCGCCGCCGGGCAGATCGGCTACCTCGCGGGACTGGTGCTGCTGGTCCCGCTCGGTGACCTGTTCGACCGCCGCGGCCTCATCACCGCGCACCTGCTGCTCACGGCGGTGGGCGCCGGGGTGGCCGCGACCGCGCCCAACGGCGGCGTCGCGATCGCGGGACTGGCCCTGGCCGGGCTGTTCGCCGTGGTCGTCCAGACCACGGTGGCCTACGTCGCCGCCGTCTCACCGGCCGGTGAACGTGGCCGCGACATCGGGACGGTCACCTCGGGCGTGGTCGTCGGGATCCTCGGCGTGCGCGTGCTCTCGGGCACGCTGGGCGAGCTGGCCGACTGGCGTACGGCCTACCTCGTGATCGCGGGGCTCTGTGTGACGCTCGCGTTCGCCGTCCGGCTCACCCTCGGGGCCGAGACCCGCCGCCCCCGGGTCCGGTACGGCCCGCTGCTCGCGTCGCTGGGGCGGCTGGTCGTCGGCGACCGGCTCCTGCTCAGCCGTGGACTGGTCGCGTTCTTCCTGTTCGCCTCCTTCGGCACGCTGTGGAGCGGGCTGGCGCTCCCGCTCGGTGCCGCGCCGTGGCGTCTCGGCACCACCGAGATCGGCCTGTTCGGGCTCGCGGGCCTCGCCGGGGCGCTGGGTGCGGCCAGGACCGGCCGATGGGCCGACCGGGGCCTGGCGTCCTCGGTCACCGGCTGGTCGCTGGCCCTGCTCACCGCCTCCTGGCTGCTGATCGCCCAGGCGGGGACGTCGCTGTGGCTGCTGGTCGTCGGCGTCGTCGTCCTGGACTTCGCCGTACAGGCCGTGCACGTCAGCAGCCAGCACCTGCTCACCACCGCCCACCCTGACCGCAGCAGCGGCGTCATCGGCGCCTACATGGTCTTCTACTCCCTCGGCTCCGCGCTCGGCGCGGTCACCACGACCTGGGCCCACAGTGTCGCGGGATGGCCGGCCGCGAGCCTGTTCGGTGCCGGCTACGCCGTGCTCGGACTCCTCACCGCCCTCTCGACCCGGCGTCTCACCACCCCGGCGCGAGCGCGGTCAACGCCATAGGTCCTGTTCGCCGGGCCGGCGCGGACCGAGGATACGTCGCTGGTCCGCGGTGATCCGAAGGTCGTTGACGCTCGCCTCGCGTCGTCGCATCAGTCCTTCGGCGTCGAACTCCCAGAGCTCGTTGCCGTGGCTGCGCCACCACTGTCCGTCGGCGTCGTGCCATTCGTACTGGAACCGTACGGCGATCCGGTCGCCGGTGAACGCCCAGAGCTCCTTGCGGAGCGCGTAGCCGAGTTCCTTCGCCCACTTGCGGGTCAGGAAGGCGATGATCTCATCCCGGCCGGTGACGAACTCGTCGCGGTTACGCCAGACCGAGCCGGGTGTGTAGGCGAGTGCCACGCGCCGTGGGTCGCGGGTGTTCCAGGCGTCCTCCGCGGCCTGGACCTTGGCGCGGGCGGTCTCTGAGGTGAAGGGCGGGACGGGTGGACGGGTCATGAGTACTCCCTGATCAGAGGATTATGGCCTGCACGGGGCAGGCGCGGGCCGCCTGCTCAACGGCGGGCCACGACGCGTCGGCGGGTGCGGCGTCGTACACCAGTTCGTCGTTGTCGTCGAGGGTGAACACCTCCGGGGCGGCGAACACGCACTGGGCGTGGGTCTGGCACAGGGTCATGTCGACACGGACGCGCATGGTTCTCCTTCAGCGGTGAGAGGTCTCAGGCGGGGTTGAAACGGGAGTGCCCGCCGAAGGACCACCGCTGGGGGAGACCACCGGTGATCTCGACGGCTCGCTCGACGTCGAAATCGACCAGCCGTTGCGCACCCGGTACGGCGGTCGCACGGTCAGGGTCCCAGTCGACCCGGGCCCGGCCCGTCAGATGCAGGGTCCTGCCGTTCTCCCAGTCGGGGAACAGCAGCCCGCAGCGTGGTTCGAGTTCGAGGTTGCCCAACGTCATGTACATCGAGTTGCCGACATAGTCGGGCCAGGTCAGCCGACGGCCGCCGGTCACCGTGACGAAGCCGGGGTTGCCGCCGCGATGCGACGCGTCGGCCCCCAGCCCCGCCGCGTACGTGCCGACGAAGAACGTGTCGGCCGCGGCGATCCACCGCTGCTGCCCGGCGGTGAGCTCCTCGGTGACGAGCGCTGTCCCGCGCGCCGGGAACGAGTCTTCGACATAGGTGCGGGTTTGTAGGTATTTCGGGCAGTTGGAGTACACCTGCTCGGTGTGGATCAGGAGCCGGTCCCCGTGCCGGCGGCCCCGGCCGTTGACGCGCATCCGTCTCCGGGTGGCGGGCTCGATCGCGAGCATCCCCACCTGCCGCCCGGTGCCGGGAAGGCCGTCGAAGAGGCCTTCGAGGGGATCGCCGGTCCCGGGCAACCGGTCGACCGCGACGGTGCGGTCGTCGGCGGCGGTGGTGAATCCGGGCGGGCCGGTGAGCATCGTGACCCATGCCGCGCCTGTCCCGTCGGGGGCCGCGAGCACCACCAGACGCTGCAGACCGAGGAACTCCGCGGCCACCGGCGGGATGCTCGTCCCCACACCGGCGGACCCCCAGCCGTCGGCGGTCACCCCGGCGTGGCGCTGCACCACGTGTTCGCCTTGGTGGAACATGGCGATCCTCCTAGAAGAAACCGCAGGTCGGTGCGCCCTGGGTGGGCGCCGGCGCGGTGTCGGCGCCGCTCGGCGCGTAGATCTCCAGGCGGATGCCGTCCGGATCGGTGAAGAACACACCGCCGGAGGACGCCCCCTCGCCGTGCGGGACGATCCCGTCGTGGACCGGCCGCACGCCGAGCTCGCGCAGGGTGGCCTCGGCACGACGGACGGCCTCGATGTCGGGCACCTGGAACGACAGGTGGTGCAGGCCGGGCCGGTCGACGGGGAAGACGCCGCCGCTCTGCTGCCACAAGGTGACCATCAGGGTTCCCTCGCGGCCGAGGAAGGCGAATCTGCGCTCGCCGTCACTCCGCTCGTCCAGGACCTCGAAGTCGAAGACCTGACGGTAGAAGGCGACGGAGCGCGTCAGGTCGGTCACGTTCAGGCCGACGTGCCCGGTTCGCAGGGCCGGTGTGCTCATGGGATGCCTCCAGCTTTTCTAACGGTTCAATTCCTCTGACGCCATTAGAATATGCCCGGTGTCTCTAACGCTGTCAACCGGGATGTACCGTTAGAAGGGTGAAAGTGGCAGACCTCGTGAGCGGTGGCGCTCCGCTCCTCGGCGAACCGCCGCCCGTCGAGCTGGGCAACACCGCGTACGCCGTGAGAGGCCGTCCCAAGGACGGTCTGCGAAGCGTCGAGCACCTGGGCGCGTGGCTGCGCGACATGCGCCCGCGCCTCGCGGTCGACCTCACCGACGCCGACATCCACGGCGTGACCGACCGTGACCTGTGCCTGGCCAGGGAGCTGAGGGACGTCATCGGGGCACTCTCCGCCGCGACCGTGGACGGCCGCGACCTTGATCCGGACGCGGTCGCGACCCTCAACCGGCACGCAGGCCGGACCCCCCGCTGGCGTGAGCTGCGCATCGCTCCCGAGCCGCACACGGTGGTGCGCTTCGAGGGCCGTCCCGTCGCCGCCGTGTTCGCCGCGCTGGCCGAGGAGGCCGCCGACCTGTTCGCCGGGCCGTCGCGCCGTCAACTTCGCGCCTGCCACGGTCCGGGCTGTGTGCTGCACTTCGTCCGCGACACCCCGCGGCGCGAGTGGTGCTCACCCGGCTGCGGCAACCGGGCGCGAGCGGCCCGGCACTACGCCAGGGTCCGGAAGGGGGACGACGACTGATCGGCGCGCGAGGGCCCTCCACGCCGCCGGTTCAGCCGAAAGTACGCCCGATCCCCGGACGATCGGCCGACTCGAATCGGGCCTTTCTTGCGATGAGTTGATATAGGCGAAAAAGTCACGATCCCCTCATGACCGAGAGCAGCGTGAGGGGCGCCAGGCCCCAGAAGATCCAGAAGGCCCGGCGGGGCTCCAGGGTCCCCGGATGGGTGGGGCCGACCGGCCTGATCGCGCTCAGCGTGATCCCGGTGGTCGCCGGTGCGCTCCGGCTGGGAGAGGTGGCGGGAGGCGCGGCGGTCACCCCCGCCAACGCGCGGTTCCTCGCGACGCCGCTCCCCGTGGTGCTGCACATCATCGGGGCGTCCGTCTACGGCATCGTGGGCGCCTTCCAGTTCGCGGGGGAGTTCCGGCGCCGGAGGCCGGGCTGGCACCGTACGGCAGGCCGGGTCCTCGTCGGGTGCGGACTCGTCGCCGCGCTCTCCGGCCTGTGGATGACCGTGTTCTACCCTCGCCCACCGGGCGACGGCGACCTCCTGGCGCTGTTCCGGCTCGTGTTCGGCACGGCGATGACGGTCTCCCTGGTGCTCGGCCTCGCCGCCGTCCTGCGGAGGGACCTCCGCCGCCACCGCGCCTGGATGATCCGCGGCTACGCGATCGGCGTGGCCGCGGGCACCCAGGCGTTCACCCAGCTCCCCTGGATGCTCCTCGTCGGCCCCCTCGACGAGATCCCCAGGGCCCTGCTCGTGGGCGCCGGATGGGTCATCAACCTCGCCGTGGCCGAGTGGATCATCCGCAGGCCCTAGGACCTGTTTTGTGGATCTTTCCGCCTACTGCGGTCGTCCAGGCGGCCCCCCGCCGCGTTGTCGCCCCACCCCACGAAAACGCTCCGCAGGCTCCGCGTTTGCCGCGGGGGCCCGGGGAGAATCTGTCGCCCATAACTCCGTTATGAGCTCCTCCTCCGCCTTGCGGGGCATCCACCTGGACGATCCTCGCCACGGCGAAGATCCACAAAACAGGCCCTAGCCACGCTCACGCGGGGTGACGGTCAGCTCCGGACTCCGGGCGAGCAGCAGTCCCAGCGTGGCGTACCCGGCGACCAGGTGACCGGCGCCGATCCATCGTCCGACGGGCTCGCCCAGCAGCCACAGCGACGGGATGGCCACGAACGCCCAGCTCTCCGCGACCAGAGGCCACCACCGCAGCACTCCCCGCCACCGTCCGGCGAACGCGAGTTTCACCCCGATCGTGAACATGCCCAGCATCGACAGCGGCCAGAAGACGTCGAGTACGGCCAGCCATGTGGCGCCGCGCGCCTCGACGGGCAGGATCCCGTGCAGCAGCGACCACAGGCAGGCCGGGACGAGCAGCACCGTCTCGACCCTGAGCAGGATCACGGAGGCGCGCGAGGTCCCGGTCGCCCGGGTCCGCAGCTGCGCCGTGACCAGCGCGAACAGGCCGATCTGGAAGAGCAGCGCGGTCAGGTCGTTGATCCGCGAACCCGGCCCGTCACCGTGGGGGCCGAACAGGACGTTGCTCACCACCCAGGGCAGCGTGCAGACCGTCAGCCCGAGCCCGAGGTTGCGGATCGTGTCACGGTGCCCGGCGGGCGGGGAGCCGGCGGCCCTCGTATCCATACGCCCCTGCGCATCCATCGTCGGTCGGCTCCTTTCCACGAGGGCCGCCGGTGCGCCGCCCGGCCTCCACGATCGGCGCCCTCGGCCCCGGCTGAGCAGAGCAGGCCGTCCCGATCCCGGCCCTCGAAGTTCCCGATCCCGGCGGGACGGCAGTCTCGCGACAATCGGGACACTCTTGGTGAGAATGCATTTCGTGAAGAACGTGACCCCACGTGGTCCGACGGCGACACGCAGATCCCTCCTGGTGGCCGTACCGGCCGTCGCCGTCGCGCCGGCCGTCGGCGCGGTGGTTCTGGACGTCCTGAACCGAGGGGTGAGGGCACCGAGCGGCATCGACCCCGGCTGGACGTTGGCACTGACCGGCCTCGCGCAGGTGCTCCCCGGTGTTCTCCTGCTCCGGCGGCTGCCCCGGCACTCGGTCGCCTGGGTGCTGACCGTCTCCGGCCTCGTCTGGGTCCTGGACGGCTTCGCCGCGGCCTGGACCACGTACGCGGTCTACGTGTCGCCGGGCACGCCGGGCGCGTCGGCCGCCCACTGGTTCTACGCCCGGTTCGGCGCGACGTTGCTGCTCGGCCTGCCGCTGCTGATCCTGGTGTTCCCCGACGGGCGCCTGCCGAAGGACAGGCTGTGGCGCCGGCTGTCCGTCGTCAGCCTCGCGCTGACCGCGCTGCTGCCGACGGTGATGATGGTGGTGCCGCAGGCCGTCCTGACGCGCTACCTCGCCACGCCGCTGCCTCCCGAGATCGCACGGCTCGCGTCCGACCCGTTCGGCGTCGACCTGCCGTACGGCTTCTGGCATCCGGCCCTGAAGATCGCCTACACCGGGATCGTGGTGAGCCTGGTGGTGCCGTTCGCGGTCATGGTGCGCCGCTACCGCGCCGCCGACCCCGACCGGCGGGCCCAGATCCGCTGGCTGATGTGGGCCGCGCTGGTGGACATGTTCGTGCTGCTGCTGGGGTACATGCTGCCGCCGGAGCTCTCCGGGGCCACGCTCGGTCTCGCGATCGCGCTCACCTCCTCCGCCGTGGTGGTCGCGGTGACCAAGTACCGGCTGTACGGCATCGACCGGTTGCTCTCGGCGACGGCCCTGTACGGCATGCTCGCCGCACTGGTGATCCTGGTCGACATCGCCGTGTTCACCGTCGTCGGCACCGTGATCGACGAACGCAACGCCGCGCTCGCCGCCCTCGTGATCGTCGCGGCGGTCTACATGCCGCTGCGGACCTGGCTGATGCGGGTGGTCCGCGTGCTGGTGCGCGGGTCGCGGGAGGACCCGTACGCGACGGTCTCGACGCTGGCGAAGCGGCTCGAACTGGCCACCGACCCGCGGGAGCAGCTGGTCGCGGTGGCACGGACCCTGGCCGAGGCGTTCCGGCTGTCCTACGTGCGGGTGGAGATCGAACGCCCGGGGGGAGAACGCTCCGTGGTGGAGTACGGGTCACCGCGAGGGCCGTCGCTCTCACTGCCGGTCGCGTACCGCTCCGAGCTGGTCGGGCGGCTGGTGCTGTGCCGGACCGACCTGACCGAACGGGACCAGCGGCTCCTGGGCGACCTGGTACGGCAGGCGGCCGCGGCGGCACGCGCCTCGGAACTCAGCACCGACCTGCAGCGCATCCGCGCCCAGCTCGTGGTCGCCCGTGAGGAGGAACGTCGCAGGCTGCGACGCGACCTGCACGACGGGCTGGGACCGAACCTCGGCGCGGTGGCGTTGCGGATCGAGACCGCCAGGAACCTGACCCGCACGTCACCCGGCGAGGCCGAGCGCATCCTCGACCGGACGGCCGCCGAGGTCGCCACGGTCGTGACGGACATCCGGCGCATAGTGCACGACCTGCGTCCACCGGCGCTCGACGAGCTGGGCCTGATCCAGGCGGTCCGGCAGCAGGTGGACCGTTTCCGTCCGAGCGGCCTTGAGGTCGTCGTCACCGGCGGCGGGGCGCTCGGCGCGCTGCCCGCCGCGGTGGAGGTGGCGGCGTACCGGATCGTGTCGGAGGCGCTGACGAACGTCGTCCGGCACGCGGGCGCCTCGCGCTGCGACATCGCCCTGAGCGTGCACGAGGGGGTCCTCGACGTCCTGGTGCGCGACGACGGCGCGGGAATCGGGGCGGACGTCACAGCCGGTGTGGGGATGTCCTCACTGCGGGAACGGGCGGCCGAACTCGGCGGCGACTGCGAGATCGCCTGCCTGACCGACGGCGGAACGCTGGTCCGTGCGAGACTTCCGCTGGAACAGGTGGTGGAGGTGGAGGGTGTCCCATGAACCGATCCGGGTGTTCCTCGCCGACGACCACCCGGTGTACCGCGAAGGCCTGGCGGCGCTGCTGAGCTCGATGTCCGGCATCGAGGTGGTCGGCATGGCCGGTACCGGGCTGGAGGCGGTCGAACTGGCCACGGAGACACAGCCGGACGTGGTGGTCATGGACGTCAGGATGCCGGGACTGGACGGGATCGAGGCGACCCGGCGGATCTCCGCGCACAGCCCGCACATCGCGGTGGTCGTGCTGACGATGTCGGAGGAGGACGCCACCCTGTTCGCCGCGATGCGGGCCGGGGCGCGCGGCTACCTGCTGAAGGGCGCCAACCAGGCCGAGATCGGGCGCGCGATCACCGCGGTCGCCAACGGTGAGGCGATCTTCGGTCCCGCAGTCGCGCGCCGCGTGGCGGAGTTCCTCACCAACGGGCCGACGGCTTCGGGTGATCACGTGTTCCCGCAGCTCACGCCACGCGAACGGGAGGTCCTGTCGCTGCTCGCCGCGGGAAGGTCGAACGCGCAGATCGCCTCCACGCTGTTCCTGTCGCAGAAGACCGTGCGTAACAACGTCTCGAACATCTTCGCCAAGCTGCACGTCGCCGACCGGGCCGAGGCGATCATCCGAGCCCGCGACGCCGGCCTCGGCCACTGACCTTCCCGGTTCAGAGCCTGACCCGGTGGGTCTCGTACGCCCAGATGGCGATCTCCACCCGGTTCCTGGCGCCGAGCTTGGCCATCAGGCTGGCGATGTGGGTCTTGACGGTGCTGAGCGAGATGTGAAGCTCGTCGGCGATCTCGTTGTTGGTACGTCCCCGGGCCACCGTGACGATTATCTGCTCCTCACGCTCGGTGAGCGCCTCGACGGGACGGGCGGGCGGCGCGGCGGGCCCGGCGTGCGCGAAGGCGGTGAGCAGACGGGCGGTGACGCTCGGAGCGATGAGGGCGTCACCGGCCGCCGCGGTGTGCACGGCCTGGGAGAGCAGTTCGGCGCCGGCGTTCTTCAGCAGGAACCCCCTGGCCCCCGCGCGCAGCGCCGCGTAGACGTACTCGTCGAGGTCGAAGGTGGTGATGACCACGACGGGGATCGGGTCCTCCACGGCGGGCCCGGCGAGCATCCGGGTGGCCTCGATGCCGTTGAGCACGGGCATCCGGATGTCGAGAAGGCACACGTCAGGCCGGATCCGCCGGGCGAGGTCGACCGCCCGCCGCCCGTCCGGGGCCTCGCCGACCACCTCGATCCCCGGCTGCGCGTTGAGGATCATCGCCAGCCCGGTACGGACGATCTCCTGGTCGTCGGCGACCAGCACCCGGACGCTCACCCGGTCACCCCGGTGCGCGGCAGTACGGCGGTGACGCTCCACCCCCGGTCGGGATTGGGGCCCGCCACACAGGTCCCCCCGAGGAGGTCGGCCCGTTCGATCATGCCGGTGATCCCGTAACCGGGTGTCCCCGCGGGGCGGACGGGATCGCCGTCGTCGCTCACGTGCAGACGGACCGACGTGTCGCCCGCACTGATCCGGACCAGGACCCGGGTGGCGTGCCGCGCGTGCCGCCGGGCGTTGGTGACCGACTCCTGGGAGAGACGGTAGATCGCGGCCTCGACGGAAGGGGGAAGACCGGCGGTGTCCCCCTCGACCTCCACCCGGACGGACGGCCCGGACCGCCCCGGACCCTCCAGCTGGGAGAGGTCGGCGATACCGCGCCCCGGCTCCAGGTCGGCGGGTGTGTTCCGGCGCAGGACGTGGACCATGGCGCGCATCTCGGTGAGCGCCTGGGCCGCCTCGGCCTCGATCACCCGCAACGCCTCGGTTGCGGCGTCCGGCTGGGAGGCCGCCATCGCCAGTCCCGCCTGCGCCCGGATCGCCATCGCCGAGACGTGATGGGCGACGGTGTCGTGCAGATCCCGGGCCAGTTGTTCGCGTTCGAGCAGTTTGACCTGGTCGAGTTCCCGCGTCCGCGCCCTCGTCCGGTACCGGAACGCCGCTCCCACGGCGACCACCGAGAACACGACGGCGAACGCGGCGGCCGTGTCGGCGGGACCTCGGTAGTCCACGACCACCGAGAACGCGGTCTTGACGAGGATGACCGCCAACCCGACGATCGCCTCCCGCCCGGACCCCCACCGGAACAGCGCGTAGGGCAGGAGGAGCAGATAGACCATGGTGTTCGACTCGGGGGAGACCCCGCCCGTCAGCACCTGGGCCACACCCGACAGGCCGAACGCGATCACGACCATCGGCAACGGCCGGGTGCGGCGCCACAACAGGGTGGGCACCAGCCCGGCCGCGAGGCCGACCGAGACGACCCGCGAGGGCATGTCCGGCCGTACCACTCCTTCGAGCAGCGCGACCGGCAGCAACACCCCCACGAGCACCCAGTCTCGCCACACCCGTCGTGGCGCGTCGGGGGAACGGGGTTCATGCCACACGGAGCGAATAAGGCCGCGCACGAAGTCATGGTACGAGAGCCCGCACCCCCCATAATCAGCCCAAAGTACGAGACATTTCGCTCACCGGATTGGTAGGCGCCGAAAGCGTGCGGAGATCCGGCGGGGACCGGGTCGTGCACGTGGTGGAGGCGGGGTCCACCACGTGGAGGAGGCGCACCGCCCCGGCCTCCCGTACCTTCTACCCTGTTGTCCTGCTGAAAGACCGGAGAATCCAGTGGCGATCAGGTTGGTCATCGCGGACGACCAGGCGATGATCCGCACCGGGCTGCGGCTCGTCATCGAGACGGCGCCGGGCATCGAGGTCGTGGGGGAGGCGGCGGACGGCCGTCAGGTTCTCACCGTGGCCCGTCAGCTGCGGCCGGACGTCCTGCTGATGGACATCGCCATGCCGGGACTGGACGGGCTGAGCGCCGCCAGGCAACTCCTTGAGGATCCGGAACCACCCAAGATCATCATGTTGACCACCTTCAACACCGACGACAACCTGCACGCCTCACTGCGCGCGCGGGTCCACGGCTTCCTCCTCAAGAGCTCACCGGCCGAGCAGCTCATCGAGGCCGTGCGTGTGGCGGCGGCCGGAGGCGCGGTCATCGACCCCGCGGTCACCCCGCGGGTGATCGACTCGTTCGCGACCCAGCCCCAGCCGGTCCCGGCGCCCGAGCTGGCCACGCTCACCCCACGTGAGCTGGAGGTGCTGCGGCTGCTCGCGGACGGGATGTCCAACCCCGAGATAGCGCGGGACCTGCGCATCGGCGAGGTGACCGTACGAACCCACGTCGGGCACGTCCTGCGCAAGCTCAGCCTGCGCGACCGCATCCACGCGGTCGTGTTCGCCTACGAGGCCGGAGTCGTACGGCCAGGCAGGGGGCGGGACGACGTGAGGGACGGGTCGTGCTGACGCGACTGCTCAACGGCCGACGTCCCACCTGGCCCGACCTGCTGCTCTCCCTCGCCGTGACCGTGGCCGGACTGGTGGAGTCCTACGGCCGTCAGGGGGCCGGATACGGCCAGATCGAAAACCCGATGACGATGGCGGCGGGGGCGATCGTCTCCGGGGTGCTGCTGCTCTTCCGGCGCGCGTTTCCGATGACGGCTCTCCTGATGCTGACCGTGCTCGGCTTCACCATGCAGAGGACGACGAACCCGGAGTACTACGCCGCGTGGCACTTCTACTCGACCCTGATCCTGCTGCACAGCGTGGCGAGCGCCGCCGAGCTGCGCAGCCGCCGGGGGATCGCCGGGCTGTTCTGCCTGCTGATCGCCTACGGCCACCTGCAGACCCTGAGACTGGTCGACATCCCGGAGGTCCTGATCAGCGCGATCTTCGTGGGGGTGGCGTACACCAGCGGCATCCTGCTGCGCAGGCAGATGGACCGGACGGCACGGCTGGCCCAGCACACCACCCGCCTGGAGATGGAACGTGAGGAGCGGGCCCGCTGGGCGGTGGCGGAGGAACGCGCGCGGATCGCCCGCGAACTGCACGACATCGTCTCCCACAACGTGAGCCTGATGACCCTGCACGTGGGCGGGGTACGCAGGATGCTCGGCGACGACCGGGAAAGGGAACGCGAACGCACCCTGCTGCTCGGTGTCGAACAGGCGGGCCGGGAGGCCGTCGCCGAGCTCACGCTCATGCTGGGGATGCTGCGGTCCCTGGGTGACGGCGACGTCCCCGCCCCCCAGCCCGGCCTGGACCGTCTGGACGAGCTGATCGCCCAGGTCCGGGAGGCGGGGCCGCGGATCGAGCCGCGGATCATCGGAACCCCGACGCCCCTGTCGTCGGGGTTGGACCTGTCCGCGTACCGCCTGATCCAGGAGGCGCTGACGAACGTGCTGAAACACGCGCGCGCCTCCAACGTCGACATCACCATCGCGTACGGCCCCGCCGAGCTGAGCATCCTCGTGATCAACGACGGGGCGGACCCCGCCGCCGGCGACACGGCCCGCCGTCCGCCAGAGGGCGGACACGGCCTGATCGGAATGCGGGAACGGATCGAGATGCACGGTGGCGAACTGTCCGTCGGCCCCATCCCGGGCGGGCACTACCGGGTGTTCGCGAGGTTCCCGCTCGGCGACCCGGTGGGGGTCGGCTGAACCGGCTCTCCCGACCACTCCTCGTCGCTCATGCGCAGAATCCTGAGCCCGATGACTCCGGCACCGGCGATGTAGAGCGCCCCGCCCGCGATCGTGCCGAACGGGAAGATCGGCCCCGTCAGGATGCCGGCCAGCATCGCGAAGGGAGCCCACCACGGCCCGCGCCGGGCGTAGGCCAGGGCCAGCCCGAGCAGGAGCAGGCCGACGAGCCCGACGAACCCCGGGATCTGGAACGCGTACCGGGCTCCGGGGTCGGTGATCGCCTGGTCCGCGAGCGCGGCGCCCTGTGCGGCGGGCAGAGCCCTTTCGAGATACGAGTAGAAGAAGTCGCCGAGCATCAGCCCCGAGAAGTTCACGACGCCGAAGAACGCGAGCCCTCCGGCGATGTGCCCGAAGACGACGCCACGCCCCCGGATCAGGTGGACCATCCCGACGATGCCCGGGAGCAGCAGAACCCAGCTCCAGTGGAGCAGCGAGGCGCTGACCGAGACCTGCTCCGGATATCGGCCGTAGACGCCGACGGTGTCGCCGCCCTGTCTGAGCGCCGGGTCGGCGACGACGGCCACCACATAGAGCAGCGGCGCGACGACCAGGCTGAGCCCGGCCACCGTTCTGCGAAAGGCGCGGGGATCCGCGAGCACCGACATTGACCTTCCCCTTCCATGAAGACCGCGACGAACAGGGCGGTCAGGTTGGGAAGGTAGGCGCGGAAACCACCGGGCGTCGTCCTTCTGAGGACCGACCGGCACTCCTCGCCCAAGCGGAGCCGTACCCACGCCCACCTCCACACGGAGACCTTCCGCCGGGCTGCTCGGACTGATCGGACGCCGGATCCCACACGACGGCGTCGCGGGCCGTTCGAACCGCCGAAGACCCGCTCCTGATCGTTCGGCCCGGTTCACAGCCGTCCACATGGGTCAGGAAACGCGCTCGACCTCGCGGGTGCCGCCTCGGCATACTCACTCCTCGTGGCCGGTGGAGAAGGGGAGAACATGACCTCAAGCAGTCGGCTCGCCGCGCTGTTCGACCGCGGTGAGACACCCTCCCCAGAGCATTTCGACGCCATGGACAGGTTGTTCGAATCGATCTCCGAGCCTGAGGAGGTCGTGGCCCTGGCCCGGGCCTGGTGGGCCGATCCCGACGAGAAGGTACGGGTGCTCGGATTCGACCTGCTCGCGGTTCAGGCACTCGATTTCCGCTGGCACGTTCCGCCCCTGATCGAGGCGGCGAACGCCCTTCCGCTGGACACGACACCCGAACGCGTACGCGGAGCCGCGGCGCACGCGCTCGCCACCGTCTGCGACGACGAACGTGTCCTGTATCCGCTCCTGCGCTTCGCCGCCGACCCGGACGCGTCCGTCCGCCGGCAGGTGGCTCGTGGGATTCCCGTCGGCGTCGATCCGTTGCCCGACGGCGCGGTGCGGGTCCTGCTGGCGTTGATGCGCGACCCGGACGCCGTGGTGCGTGACTGGGCCACCATGACACTGGGCGGTCGCACCGAGAACGACACCGAGGAGATCCGGGACGCCTTCGCCGAACGACTGGACGACCCGGGCGAGGACACGGCCGGTGAGGCCGCGGTGGCGCTGGCGATACGGCGTGACCCCCGGATCCTGCCCGTCCTGAGACGTGCGCTCGCCACCCCGGACGTGGGCAACCTCTACGTCGAGGCCGCGGCGGAGCTGGGTGACCCGGAACTTCTGCCGCTCCTGGAAAGGCTCAGGGCCGACGGCTGGCAGAACGACGGCGAACCACGCCCCCAGGTCCTTGACCAGGCCCTACAGGCATGCACGTCACCTCCGGCCTCGCCCACCTGATCACCCGGTCATCTCACGGCCGACGCGGCGGCCGTACGGCCTGAGCACGCGGTGAACGCCGCTTTCCGCTCGAACACCCCGTGGGGCATATCGAGGTCGAGAATTCTGGTCTCACCCTCGCGTTGTCACCGGAAGTCTCAATTCAATTCCCGACGGTGACGACCTCTTTCCCTGTGATGAAACCTTAAGTAATCATATCTTCACTCTTGGTGGTCGGAGACGTCCCGAAACCAAGGAGAACATCATGAACGTGCCCCCGAGAACATCGCGGCTGAGCATCGCTTTGGCGGTGGGCTCGGCCATGGCGGCCTTCGCCGCGTTCCCGGCCGCCGCGACCACCTCGGTTGACAGTTCGGTGGCCCGCAACTTCTCCATCACCTGCAATGAGGTGTCCGTCGACGGAACCAGCGTCCTCGGAACCCGCTGTGACACCAAGCGGCAGGGGTACATCATCGACTTCAACATCAGCGACGGCCGCACCGGCGAGACCTGGCACTGTGCGACCGGCGAAGCCGACGGTAACGGGCAGGTGATCGGCGGAAGCTGCCGGAGGCACTCCTGACGGTCGGCCTTCGCGCGGAGGAAAGCCGCCGCGGCATCGTGGTACGGCTCAGCCGGCGCCTGGACAGCCGGCCTTCAGAGCCTTCGGCCTCAACCTACGGACCGGAGTTCGCCCTGGCTCTGGCCCGGTACGCCCGTGTCGCCATCTGGGCGCCGCAGGTGCGGGCGTCGCAGTAAACCGCGGCCTGGTTGCGGGAGCGGTCGTAGTAGCCGAGTTCGCAGGGCGGGTTGCGGCACGCCTTCACCCGGCTCCACGTCCCGCGCAGGGCCAGCTCGGCGGCGGACGCGAGCACCCGGGCGAAGGCGCCCGCCGTACCTTCGGCGACCGGGCACAGCGCGGCGTCGAGGACGCCGACGACGGGACGGACCGGATACAGCTCCCCGAAGCGCCGCAGGCGGTCGACGTCCTCGTCACGGACCGGGGCGCCGGCGTGTGAGAGCAGGACGCCGATCAGGGCCTCGCGCAGTTCGCGTGCCGCGGCCAGGTCGGTCGCGGTGACGCGGACGCCGGAGTCCGCCAGCCCGGCGGCGGCCAGCCAGTCGCGGAAGGACTCGGTGTCCGCCAGGCGCTCCCGCTCACCGCGCAGCGCCCGGGTGTTGACGAAGGCCAGCACCAGCTCGGCGGCAGGGGAGGGCGTCAGCGGGCTGCCGCCCGTCGTCGCGGCGGGTGCGGCGGGCACAACGGTGGACACAGGGGCAGCCTACGGGCTCGTCGGCAGCGGTGTAATGTCATGAGCTAAACCATTACGGTAATGACGAACGTGCGGGCTTCCGCCGTCGACAGGAGGCTCCGTGACATCGTTTCCCGACTTCGGCGTGGCCGGGCGGGTCGCCCTCGTCACCGGTGCGGCGCGTGGCCTCGGCCGGGCGATCGCGCTGGCACTGGCCAACGCCGGGGCCGACGTCGCCCTGGGACTGCGCGACGTCGGCGCGGACTCCGGCCTGGCCGCCGAGATCCGGGCGCTGGGCCGTACGGCGCTGCCCCTGCAGATGGACCTGGCCGACCCCGGCCAGATCGCCGGAGCCGTGGAGGCCGTGACGGACCGGTTCGGCCGGATCGACATCCTGGTCAACAACGCGGGCGTGGCGCCGGGCAACCCGGCCGAGGACGTCACCGAGACCGACTTCGACCGGACGGTCGCGATCAACCTCAAGGGCGTCTTCCTCACCAGCCAGGCCGCGGGCCGGGTCATGATCCGCCAGGGATACGGGCGGATCGTCAACCTGGGGTCGCAGGCCGGCGAGGTGGCCCTGCCCGGAGAGTCCGTGTACTGCATGACCAAGGCCGCCGTCGCCCACCTCACCCGTTGTCTCGCGGTGGAGTGGGGCCCGTACGGGATCACGGTCAACAACGTCGCCCCGACCTTCGTCCGTACTCCCGGGACGGCCGCGGCACTGGCCGACCCGGAGTTCGAAGCCGACGTGATCGAGCGCATCGCGGCCCTGCACCGCATCGGAGAGCCCATGGAGGTCGCCGGGGCGGTGCTGTTCCTCGCCTCGCCGGCCGCTTCGCTGGTCACCGGGCACACGCTCGTCGTGGACGGCGGCTGGACCGTCCGCTGAACCCCGTCCTGTTCCCTCGAAAGGAGAGACACGTGGAGGGCATGCCCGATCCGGTCACCAAGAACGGTTACGAGTTGGAGTTCGAGGACGTCTTCGACGGCGATCGTCTCGACGAGAACCGATGGGTGCCCCGTTACCTGCCCCAGTGGACCACCGGTACGGCGTCCCTCGCCCGGTACCGGGTCGGCGGCGGCCTGCTGCGGCTCCTGATCGAGGAGGACCAGCCGCCGTGGTGCCCCGAGGCCGAGGGGGAACTCCGTGTCTCCTCCCTGCAGACCGGTCTCTTCGCCGGACCCGTGGGCAGCGGCGTCGGGCAGCACGGCCGCGGGCCCGGCATGGTCGTCCGCGAGGCGCAGGCCGACGTCAGGCTCTACACCCCCCGGTACGGCCTCGTCGAGATGCGGGCCAAGGCGACCGACGACCCCCGTGCCATGGTCGCGCTGTGGATGATCGGCTACGAGGACGAGCCGGAACGTTCGGCCGAGATCTGCGTCTGTGAGATCTTCGGCAGGGACGTCCGGCCGGACGGCGCACGGATCGGCATGGGTCTGCACCCCTTCGGCGACCCGGACATCACCGACGATTTCACCGTGGAGTCCGTACCCATCGACGTCCGTGACTTCCACGTGTACGCGGCCGAGTGGACACCCGGCCGGGTGACCTTCCTCATCGACGGGGAACGCGTCAGGACCGTGCCCCAGTCGCCGCGCTACCCGATGCAGCTCATGCTCGGCATCTACGAGTTCCCCCGTACGGGCCCGGAGCCGGCACGGCCGTATCCACGGGAGTTCACGATCGACTACGTTCGCGGCTACCGGCCCGCGGCCGGGTGAGACGGCCGGCGCATCGACTCGGCCGCTCGCCCGCCGGTCGTGAGGGCGACCGGACGGAGCACCGGTCATCGGCCGGCACGGCCGACCGATGACCGGCACGGCCGCTCAGCTGGCGGCCACCGCGAAGAGGCCGACCAGGAACCCGGCCGCCGCCACCAGGCAGACCCGGCCCGCCACCCGCCCCACCAGCTCGTCCAGGTACCAGATCCAGAGCCCGCCACTACACAGGGCCAGCAGGAACCAGAAGAACGGCAACGACGCCGCCACCCCCAGCACGCCTCGAAGGCTGGCCCGGTCCCCACCGGCGTTGATCTGGGCGGGATAGACCGCGCTGCTCTCGGCCCACGAGAAGGCCTTGACCATCACACGGTCACCGGTGGAGGCGTAGGTGAAGACCCCCGTACAGGCCCGCAGGCTCCTGCGGCCGCTGCCCGAGCGACACTCGGTGACCAGCAGCGTTCCGGGCTCCCCGACCAGACCGGCCGACAACACGGCGTTCATCAGACTCGTCACCGCCTGGTACCCCAGATACCCGACCATGAGGGTCGCGGACACGGCGATGCACGCCGTCCAGAGATGAGAACCCAGAGAGTCGCGCTTGCCGTACTTCGAACGCCGTGACGACAGCCGCCTACCGGGTGTCGGTCGGCCGGAACGCCGGTACTGGCCACGCGAACGAGGTTTCCGCATGAGAGCACCATGTCGCCCCGTGCTTGCGCCCGGGTTGGAGTTCGCTGGTGCGCACGTTCGGCACAGCGGAGGCGCACGGCAAAGGCGCATGGTCGCGACTGCGGCGGGGGTCTCGAACCCGGCCCGGCCGGTCAGCCGGGAGTGACCCGGTCACGGTCCCGCACCCCCATCTGCGGTACGCGCTGGGCGGCGGCGTACACCGGTCCGCGTACCCGCTGCATCACACCCGCAGGAGGCAGGCCGGGAATCGGATGCCGGGCCGGGTCGAACCGCATCGGCGCCGCGGAGTCCGGTAGCGGCGGGCCGGTCAGTTCCAGCAGGCCGAAGCGCCGCCAGGGCGTCAACGGATGGGCCACCACCAGGTCCAGCACCAGCGGTTCACGCTCAACCGCCAGTGCGAGCTCGTCAAGGTCGGCCCACGAGGCCCATGACGACCGCGCGACGGCGCCGAGTAACACCTTCCGGTTCCGGCCGTCGAGGGCGAACGACAGCAGCGAGCCGTACATGCCCGGCGCCCACCGCCTCGTGGGCCGCAACGCACGCCGGCCGAGGACGGTGTGTCCCGTGGTGGCCAGCAGCAGGTCGCAGACACCCTCGCCCGTGTCACCCGGCAGCCCGGCCGCGGACCAGCGGACGGCGAGGCCGAGGATGTCCGGCAGCGGCGGTGGTAGACCGGCCGCGCGAGACAGGCGAGCCACCCCGGTCAGGGTCATGGGCTTGTCCAGGAAGGCGGCGCCCATCTGTGGAGACACGCCCCGCAGACGCAGGGCGGCGTGGAGAACGAGCCCGTCAGGGTGCAGCGGCCTCCCGTGTCGCAGTCGCGCCGCCTTCTCGGAGACGGCCGCCAACCCAGCGCCGACGGCGCGGACAACCCGGTCCTTCACGCGTCCCGCCACCTTCCGTCACCTGACCGCGCGCCGGTCACGATCGGTGTGACAGCGGCCTTCCGCGGCCTCTCTGATCCGTGCCTACCCCTCACAACCCCCTCGAAGCCGCCTCGGCCGGCACCCCGTACGCGGCCCGGCCCCTGGGACAGGGCTCCCGCCGGTCCGGCCCCCTTTTCGCGACACGGCCACCATGGACGCGGTCTGGAAATCAAATTCACGACAGTTATTGGCTCTAACTTTTCCTATTGCTGCTCACTGTCGCTCGTTATATGGTCTAACGGTCGCTAGTGCCGATAGCTCGACTGGTCGACCCGGTCGACGAACAGAGGAGAAGGATGTTCCGCACTCGCTCGGCCACCTCGCGAACCCCTCGCCGCCGGAGCGGCACGCGCGCCGCCCTGCTCGCGGTTTCGCTGACCGTCGCCGGTGTCCTCGGCGCCACCGCCGTGCCCGTCCAGGCCGTCACCCGCGATCACGGCACCGGCCCGGCCTCGCTGACCTGCCAAGGCAGAGGTGTCGACCCGGCCGCCAAGGCCCGCTACCGGACCGAAATCCTCATCCAGGCGCCGCTCCGCACGATCTGGGATCTGCAGACCGACGTGGAAGACTGGCCCTCCTGGCAGAAGCCCGTCGCGCCCATGACCACAAAGCGTCTCGACCCGGGTCCACTGCGCGAGCGCTCACGGTTCCAGGCGACCGTTCACCTGCCCCCCAACCCCCCGTCCCCGCCCTCCACGGTGGTCATCACCTCCACCGTCCGGCAACTCCAGTACGGCAGATGCATCCGCTGGACCGGACCCGCCGACGGCGCCGGTTTCCACATCGACGGCATCCACGTCTGGAACTTCGTCAAAGTCCCCGGCGGCGTCCTCGTCCGCACCGAGGAAAGCCACACCGGCCCCCAAGCCGACCCCACCTCGGACATGGGCCTGGAAGCCTGGCTCAACGATCTCAAGACCGCCGCGGAATCCGGCTCCCACAACTGACCGGACAACAGCCGGCCCCGCTGGTTCACCTCGTGGCCACCGATGCCTCCTTCGTGACGCACGGACGGGTGAGGACCGGCGTCGTCCACGCTTCGGCCCCCGCCCGAGGTCGTCCCCGCAGCCCGGCGCGGGGAGCCTGAACGCCTCGTCCGGGGGAGGATCGGATGTGTCCCACTATGGACGCTCGCTCGCTTCCCGCACGGCCAACCTCGGCGGACGTCGCCAGGGGCGGTTTCCAGGAGCTTATGGCCGTAGGTGCTCACACTCATCGGAGACCGGCTCCGATCCCCCTCAAAGCCCGGACCGTCGAGCAGACGCACCAGGCGGTGAAAGCCGCAGCGGCGTGACAACCGGCCAGGCGAGCAGCTGATTCGGGTCCGATCCAGCGGGCGCCGAAGCGGGACCATGCAGCCGAAATATGAAGAAATGCAAGCTCCCCGCCGACGCCGATCGATGGTCACCTTGAGGTGTCCTCCTTCCCAGTCGTAAGGAGCCACCCATGAGAATCCGCCGATTATCCACAGCCCTGCTCGCGACGGCACTGGGTGCCGCCACGGTCATCACCGGGGCGACACCGGCACAGGCCGAACCCTCCGACTGCGTTATCGGCCGCCTCTACGATCCGCCCGCGTACACCAGCTACTGCGCGAGCGGCACCGGCTACCACATGATCGGTGTGGGCTGGAAGCACCCCAACCCGCAGATGCCCGAGTACGGAGAGTGGCACGGCGAGTGGGCGCCCGTCGGCGGCACGTCCATCGCGTACATCCCCTTCAGCAGGCAGATCACCGGCGTGAACATCCTGAAGAAGGACTAGTAAGAGCGCCCCGCCCGCCCTCCCACGCGGAGGACCTCAGCCCTGGGCGGGGCCGTCCACAGTGCCTTCCGTGTGGCGTGGGTCCACACCCCGCACCGCCTGAAGACCACCGGTCTGATCACGCTCGCCGACAAGGGCCGCCTCGGTGCCGGTGAGCACGTCCGCGTGCCGTACAAGGACGGGAACAGGCCCGTCTCGCAGAAGGGCTCCAGCTCCACCCACGCCAGGCTTCGTGACCCCGGCGAGCGGGTGAACACGCAGTCGAAGGCCTGGCGCGTCCCGCGCTGCCGCCCGCTTCGCGCAGGTCAACTCGTCAAAGGATCATCTCGCCTCAACTTTGTGAAGCGAGATGAAAGCTCCGTGTATGTTCCGGATCTTGGGATGGGGTGTCGCGGCCGAAGACCTCGTCAACTCACGTTTTCCGCCAGAGTGCGCTTCGTCACCATGGCCCGCAGCGAGAAGCACGATGCCTGGACGGCGAGGCAGGACATCAACCCCGTCGGTAGTTTCTGATCATGTCCGATGCCGACTTCACGCCCCTCCGCGTCACCCACCGCGTGGGGCTCTCCCGCGAGACCTCCCTCCGCATGCGCACATGGGCGAAGGCGAAGGGTTACACCGTCAGCTGGCGTGGCCGGGTCGCACAGGAGATCATCGACGCCTTCCTCACCGCCCATCCCGAGGTCGTCGAGCAGGCGAGAACGTTCGAGATGGTCCACGCCACCGCGAGAACCCCCGGCCCGTCGCCGGAGGACTACGCGTGGGAGGGGAACAGCCGGCTCGGGGACGTCTACACGATCGTCTTCGTCCGTGGGCTCGACGAACACGAGGTGCTGCGCCGACTCGGCGCCGCGGACGAGGACATCCGGCTGATCGAAGACGGGGACCACTCCTGTCCAGAGGGACCACAGATCGTCACCGTGAGGCGAATCGGGGACTGGACCGTCGCGGTCGAGGACTGCGGCTGGCGCGGCGCACGACGAGAGACTCTGGGCGCCCTGTCACACGACGGCGGAGAGGCCGTGACGGTGCATCGGCATGACTACGCCCGGCACCATGTCGCCTATGCCGTCGACGGCCGGCTCATCACCGACATCAACCCGGGATTTCCCATCGACAGGTGGGGTACGGACCCCGACCGGCTCAACCACCACCTCCGCGAACTGGGCATCGATCCGACCGCCGAGGACAGCGTCGACAACCCCATCCCGGCGGCCCTGGCCCTCGCCGGCCGCATCACCGGCGTCACGATCAACCCCCACCACCTTCACCGCCCCATCCTCGGCGCCACTCTCTGACCCCTGGCGGTGTCGGGCCGGAAGCGGTGGCGATGCAGCCGGGACGGGCACCGTTCGACGACTGAACGTGCCTGGGCTGCGCCTCCGGGAAGGTCCCCCGACCACGAAGATGGGGAAACCTCCTCACCATCGAGATTCCGCCCAGCATTCGCGATCCTGCGGATTAAAAGATCGATCCCGGGTCGTTCCATACGGTTCGGTGCAGGTCAGAAGGCATGCGTGGTTCATCCTGAACGGCTCTGAACGGTCTTGCGTCGCAACCGGGGACGCGACCTCACGGCGGCTGGCCGTCGATGAAGATCTGTCGTGAGCGGATGGCAGGATCACCTTCGTGTCAGACATCGATGATCTTCTTCGGCGAGTGTCCGCGAAGGCGAGCGCGACCGTGGAGCACCTGCCTTCCCCCGCGACGGCGGAGGAGGTGGCACAGGCTGAACGCATCCTGGATTTCCGACTTCCTCCTGTGCTCGCGCGGCTCTACCTCGAAGTGGCCAACGGCGGCTTCGGCCCTGATTATCAGCTTCTCCCGCTCGTGGGAGAAGGACGTACCGCCGTAAGCGACTACCGCGAGGAACGGGAGACCTCGGAATCCAGCGGTGACGCCCACTGGCCGGCGGACGTGCTGCCCATCCTGGACTGGGGATGCGGCATGTATGCCGCCGTGGACTGCCGTAGCCCCGAAGGCGTCGTGCTGCTCTTCGAACCGAACGGGATCAGCGGTGACTGGCACCACGCTTGGTACGTCGACTCCGAGAGCCTGACCGGCTGGCTGGAGACCTGGCTCTCGGAAACGGGCTGGTACGAGGAGGACGCCGATGAAGACGGCGAGATGCGGCCATGGGAGTCAGCTCAGCGGCGACTGGCAGGAAGGTGACCATCTCGAACCTACGGATCGGAAGTGGAGGGCTTCCTATGCGGCGTGTGGTGCCGTGACCTGAGGTTTTGCGCCGCATCGGGTGTGATGTGCCGGATCTTCATGAGCCAAGGGCGTCAGCGGTAGGGATGGAGGTGGCCGGTGGATTCCATCAGAGCCGGACGGGCGAAACGGGCGGGAGGCAGATGGACGCCCGCGGTGCGTTCGGCAAGGGCCAGAGCGCTGGAGACGGGCCGTCGGGGAAGTCGAGCTGGTCGCCGTTGATATCCGTCAATTGCACGACGATCAGAGCCAAACTCCAGGTCAGGCACTATCGGTCCGGTAGTCGAAGTACACGGTGAGGCTTGGCCAGTCGCCGTCCTTGGTGATCTCGTTGTGCATGATCACGTCGTGGACTTCGACATCGCCCAGTTCCTCGATGGAATCTGCGACCCTACGAAGGAGCGCGGGCACATCTCCTTGCTCTGGCCCCTCCGGGTTGGCCTGGGAGAAGTGGTGCATGGTCCAGGTGCTTCGCTCGGACATCCCCGGCCCTCCTCTGATCGCTGCGCTGTACCGCAGCATAGAGATCATGCGGTTGTTGCGAGCCCTCCCTGGTGGGGAACAGAGCCATCGGGCGGCCTTGGCATTGGTCAGGCCGGGACCGTGGTCGCCGAACTTGCCGGCGATGGCGCTTTTGCGCATGAGGACACAGGAGATGACGCGCCGGTCGCCCGGTTCCATGCCGTAGTCCAGGGCTTCGTCGGCCCACATGATGGCCTGGGTCTGTCATCACGGATGAGGGACATGGATTCCCCGTCGGTCTTGACGCTCGGCGCGAAGCGCATGGACACAACAGTGCGCCAGGATCTGACCGAGTCGGGCCGTGGCGGTCTCAGGCGCCGGCTTTCATCGCCTGGTCGGCGAAACGGAGAAGTCCGGCGATCCGGCGGTGGCAGTCGGCCGGGTCCTGGCGTGAGAACGAGGAGCCGCTCCAGAGGCCGTCGGGAGTGAGGAATCCCGGGGCGTGGTCCGTGCCCAGCGTCTCGTCGAGGTGGAGGAGGCCGCCGAGGACCCAGTCCTGGTCGTAATGGCAGTCGCGCTGCGGCAGGTACCTCTCCAGGTAGGCGGTGAGAACGCCGGCGTCCTCCGGTCGCCCGAATCGGGTGATGGCGAAGCTGTACCCCTGACCGGCGTAGACGAGGTCGCTCTCCAGGAGGAGGTCGGCCAGGATTTCACGGAACCGGGTACGCCGGTCGAGGCCGATGAGCCACGCCGCGGCGAGCCGCTCCCGCCAACCGGAGAACTCTCCCCGTCGAAGCATGCGTTCAAGGTCGGCGTCGGTGATCTGCCGAGCGTCGTGGCCCAACGAGCGGAGGAACCTGGTTCGCTCCTGGTCGGCCAGGTCGACGAAGTTGCCATGAAGAAGATCAAGGTAACGGGCGGTCTCATGCTCCGGCGCGGCGACCGCGTAGCGCTCAATGACCTCGACCGTCAGGTCGTCTGTCGGATCAGTCATGGACACATCCTGGCGTGCGAGGCAAGAGCCCGATGATCACTCGGGAGTCCTCGTGGCCGGTGACGGGAGCCGGCCGACGGAACTCATTTCCGGGAGCGCCAACGGGGCGCCTCTTTTTCGACGGTTGGCGTCCTCGCGATCGACTCCCCTTCGGCGCGGGCCAGCTCTGCACCGAGTACGGAAACCAGGTTGGCATGCACACCCCTCGCCACGCTGTTGGAGAGGGCTACACGGTCGTCCGCCCGGCCCGCATCGAGTCCTCCAGGGCGGAGGACATGCTGATCGCCGTCCGACAGGTGTGGGACAGCACCGAAGGCGATGACTCCCGACTGCGTGCGGTCGTGGCCGGACCGGTGTCGCTCATCGCCTACCGGCTGGGCCACCACGCCGGAACCGTGACCGGCCACCGCCAGGGTCTGCGCTTCCGCCCCCGCTGACGATGAGTCCGGCACCCGGCACGCCACAGCGCCCCTGTCCTCCTGGGCGGGGGCGCCGTCATGAAGTCACGCAGCCGCTACACCTGGACGCATTTCTTTGCGTCGGCGAACACGCGCTTCCCGTCAAGTGTGCTCAATTTCGCGCAGCTATAGGTCGCGTTCCAGGAGGTGACAGTGATCACGTTGGGACCGGGTGCCGGGTCCGCGGTCCCCGTACAGTCCTCTCCGATCAGCCACAAGAAGTGGAAAAGCGGCTCCCCGCTCTCCCACCTCCCCTGAGCGCAAACGAAATTGGAGCTGGCGGAAGCGGCGGCCGGGATCGCCGCCAACGGGGAAGCGAGAACCACGGCGGCAGCAGTGACAGCGAGGCGCTTGATCAAGGACATGGGGGTGCCCTTCCACGGAGGAGGCTGGCGAGACCGTTCGGGGGAGCGCCTCGAAGGTAACCCGGGAGAGCGGTCCCGCTCCCTGGCCAGAAGCGGACATCGGTGAACGCCGCGTTGACGGCCTCGACGCGACGCCGCAAAACCTCACCGGGATCCTCCGCTGCCCGTTCGGGGCGCCGTCGCCTTTCCCGTCTCTCCTGCACGAACCCCACTGTGGCCGCGACCGCAGCAGGAGCGGACACCACGAGAATCAGCCAGATCGGCTCTGAACTGTACTTCTGGTACACGGCCACGACCGAAAGCCGGCAGGAACACGGCGTGGCGCACGGCACCGTCCGCAGCCCTGGTGCCGCGGAAGGCCATCGTGGGGAGGCGTCCGACACCCGTGGTCTCCCCTAGGCGTGCGATCGCCCCTACGGATTCCATGGGGCCGGGAAAAGAAGAACCCCCTGCTGGGCAAGGGGTTGAAGAGTAGGGCGCCTGGGACTCGAACCCAGAACCTACGGATTAAAAGTACTCGGCACCCTAAAACGATCTTCCGAACCGGTCCGCGAGGTTCCGCATTAATCCCTGGTAGAGCCGGTTCGCTTCCGCGTAGATCCGCGCGGATCCGCAGCCCTCACGCTGTCACTTAAGCTGTCAGCCCACAGCGCCCCGCCGATCCGCTGGGCGGCGTCCTTCTGCAGCCGCGGTGTTACGTGCTGGTAGACCTCCTGGGTGAACCCCGGCGTCGCGTGACCGAGCATCTCCTGCACCACCACGACGTCCACCCCAGCCTCCAAGGCGGTGGTCGCGGTGAAGTGCCGGCCATCGTGCGGCCGGTAGTGCGGCAGCCCAAGCTCCTCCAGCAGGTCCGTCCACTCCTGCCAGTCTCGCCGAGGATCGATCGGCCGACCGGACGACTGAGCGAACACCAGCGCATCGGGCTTCACCGGCAGTCGGCACTTCGGGCAGACGCTCTCCCGGGCCCGCGGCCTTCGGTCGCACGCGTCCTTGTCGTGCCCCCACCCCACCCACCGCGGGTGGGCGAGCCGCTCAGCCTTCTGTGCGGTGCGGTGCGTGACCAGGAGTCGGGCAACTTCCCGCGGGATGGACACCGTCCGGCGTGACTTCTTCGACTTCGGCTCGGTGAGGACCAGGCCGCCGCCCTGGCGCTGCGGGCAGCTGGCCGCGTGGGCAGCGCAGTCCGACCCGCAGAACGTCGGGCACTTGTCGTGCTCGCGGCACCGGGGTGGGCACGGCCGCTTGCAGATGTGCCGCCGCCCTGAGGTGCGCTGCGCCTTCGCGCAGTCCGCCGGGTCCGGTGGGCACGGGAGCCGGTGACGCTTGGCGCCGCAGGAGTGCGGGTCATCGCAGCCGTGTTTCCAGGGCAGGCGCACCAGCTCCCATGCGATCCGCACGCTGGCGTGGTCGAGGTCGTCCAGGTCGAGGTGCGACCACATCAGGCCGAGCGCCTCACCCTGCCGGGGGCCGGCGGCCAGCCCGAGGGCCCAGCGGGCACCGTTGCGGCGTCCCGCAACGGTCTCCAGGATCGCGGTGGCCTCCTCGCGCTCTGGCGGGAGGACCTCAACCTGGTCGAGCGCCGGTGGGGTGATGAACTGGCACGGGTTGCGGGGGATGAGGCCACGCATCGTGGCGACCTTCAGGGCGCGTGACAGGATCCGGTGAATCTGCAGGATGCTCGCGGGCGCCAGGCCCGCCTCGTCGCGGAGGCGGGCGTAGAACTCCTCGATGCGCTGTTCGGCGCCCTGTTCGGCCAAGCTCTTCATCCGTAGGCGCCCCAGGCCGGGGATGATATGGCCTTCTACCTTGGACCGGTAGGACCGGTTCCAGGTGTTCTCTCGGATCTCGGCCTTGGCGATGTGGTGCAGCCAGTGGGACATCCACTCGCCGACTGTCTGGCCGCGGCCCTTGGTGGGGACGAAGCCGGCGGCTGCCTGCTCATGGAACTTGCGCTGTTTCTCGATGACCTCTTCGGGGCTGTCCCCGTAGAGGTATCGCCGGTCCGGTTTCCCGTCGGGTCGGGTGCCGAGGAAGATCTGACATGTCCAGCGCCCGTCGGCCCGCTGGTAGATGCTGTCCTCGCCGCGCTGGCGGCGTCGGCTTTTTGGGCGCTTAGCCATTCAGTCACCTGCACCTGTCAATTCGGCGGCGTAAAGAAAAAGCTTTCAACTGAAAGCATCTCCGGACTTTCCTGCATCTTCGCGAGGCGGACACCCTGCGCGATGCCCAGCTGGTGAGCTGCTTCTACAGCAGCGGCCGGGACGGAGACGGCCGCCGCTGCATCCGTGGAGGTTGGAGCGCTCCCATGAGAGCGCGGACTGACCGTGAGCACGGCAGCCGCCGCCACAAGGAGGATGAACAGCTTGTGGATGTCGGCGTAGGTGATCGCAATGCCTGCGGCTCCCAGCCATGCAAGGGCGGCGGTTGCGGCGACGGCGACGCTTTTTCGGGTGGACATTTACTTCTCCCGTTGCTGACCCTCATGGAGCACTCGACCACCATAATTCGAACGATTGAGCGGTCAACGGCGGATACAGAAATGTGACCTGGAAGAAATTTTGTCCTATCGGCAATCCTCATGAAGATCTTTCGGCCGTGGCGTCCAGAACCATGCGGATGTGATCTATTTGAGTGGAAACCGTTTGGAGAACGGACCGGATCAGGCTCGCCTCGACGGCCGCCTTCTGCGCATCGCTTAGCCCGGCGTGGCCTCGGATCTCATCCAGCCCTTGCAAGATCAGCTGCAGGACCGCCTCCGGCGTGTCCGGATCCACCCCCGCCAGCGCGGGCTCGGCGCTCGCCCTCCGCTGCACTTCCTCGTGCAGCAGGCGTGCGGCATCCGGCCGTCCGGCCTGTTCGAGTTCGGCGGCGGTAGCCCCCACGACCATCGCCATCGTTGCTATGCGGTCGGCGTGTCCGGGCATTGCCCCGGACTCGATCTTCCCCCAGGTAGACGGGGAGAACGAGGCTCCAGTGAGCTGCTGGGCCAACTGTGCGGCCTTCTGGTGGCTCATTCGTGGGATCTGCGCTCGGCGGCGTTGGCTGATGAGTGTGGCCTCTGGCGGTGCCGGCGGTTCCTCGGCGTTCCCTCGCACTGCATGACCTCTCGGAACTCTGCGGAACTCTGCGGAACTATGCGTAACCGTAGCAGGAGCTGGGGTCTTCGCCCAGCCCCTCGGTGCAACAACTACCTGTCGCGATCTTTGACTCCGCAGAGTGATGCAGAATTCCGCGTAACAAGCTTGAATTCCGCGTAATTCCGCGTAGTGTCTACGGCATGAGCCACTCCAACGCCGGAGTCGGCGCCGTCGATGTTCTCGACGACGACCTGGAACTCCTGAAGCTCGAAGAGCTCGCGAAGCTGTGGAAAGTCTCGAAGCGGACCATCGAAGTCCTGATCGCCAGCGGTGAACTGCCCAGCAGAAAGATCGGCTGGAACAGGCGTGTCGCGCGTCGCGACGCCCTCGCCTACATGCAGCGCGGCGACGTCGCTTCCTGACCCCAGACATGCGCAGGGGCCCAGCCGTGCCCTGGCCAGGCCCCGCTTCGACCCCACATCCCTACCGAATCCCGATCCTGAAGGGACGGAGATCGTGACCACCATCATCCCCGACTTCGGCCTGGCGGCCACCCGCCAGACCCCGCCGCCCTCCCTGGCCGTGACCACCGCGCAGGAGATCTCCGCGCAGGCCCAGCGGCTCGCCCAGCTCCCCATCGCGACCGAGGACCGGCGCGCCCTGCTCACCGCGCTCGTCGAGGCGGCCGAGTGCCTGTGCGGCGTCGCGACCGTGATCGGCACCCAGGTCCACCAGACGGCGCTCCTGCCGAGCATCGCCCTCCCCGACCGCGTCCGCGCCGAGGCGGACCGCCTGTACACCGAGGCGGACGAGGCGGCGTCGGCTTTCATCCGCGCCCGCCGCCACCTTGAGCGTGCCATCGAGGCGGACGAGGAGTTCGTCCTGGAGCAGGCCAAGGCCGCGCGGGGCGGTGACCTGTGACCGCCCTCGCCATCGCCCCGGTCAGCCCGGCCCCCGCCGACCCCATGACGCTCGCCCGCCGCATCGCCGACCTGGAGCTCACTGGCGACCGCGCTCAGCACAGGGCGTGGATCACCCTGGAGGACCTCCTCCGCGAGCCCGGCGCCGACGGCCGTCAGGCCTTCTTCGACGCCGCCGAACTGGTCCACGCGGCCCGCGTCGAACAGGCCGGGGCCGGTCTGCGGCCCATGCCGTACCCGCTCGTCACCGCCCGGACGGCGGTGGCGCAGTGAACGCCCCCATCACCCTGACCCTGTCGCCCCTCATGCTCACCGCCCTCGTCCCCGACGGCGCCTCCCTTGAGGGGGCGTGGGTTGTGCTCCTCGGCGACCACGACCAGATCGGCACCCACGACGGCCGCCCGGTGTACGCCCCCGCCGTCACCAGCTGGCAGCTTGTCATGCCGTGCCCCACGGAGGCGGCCGCGGTACGGCGCGCCGAACTGCTCGGCACCGCGTCCCTCGGAGGGGCGCAGGACGAGTGGCGCTGGTACAGCGACGACGACGGCCAGATGGCCGAGCTGTGGGGCCTGATCGACGGCGACGAGGTCCCGACCGAGGTGGCGATCGCCCCGCTGACCGCCCTGCTGCACAAGGCGGGTGAGTGATGGTCGCCCACGACCTGCACGCCGGGCTCATCGTCTCCTGCTCGGAGTGGGAGGACGGCCAGCCGGTCCTCATCCTGTCCGCCCACACCGGCCGCGGCCGGGTGGCGGTCCGCTACCAGGACGCCCGCGCCCACCACCCCGCGCACCTCGCCGAGGTGGACCCCGGGTTCGAGATCGACCTCATCGGCAGCTGCACCAGGAGGCCGCGGTGATCTCCGACCAGACGCACATCATCCGCCCCCGCCTGAGCTGGGACGGCGTCGACCTGACCTCCCGTTCCTTCAAGACCGTTCGCTCCTTCAACGGCATCCAGCTCGAGCGGAAGGGCCGTCTCATCCACGTGCTCGGCAGGGAACTGGACGCGGACACCGCCGACGGAATCGGTCGCGTCTTGATTGAGCTGGCCGAGGCCGCCAAGGAGGAGCCCGACCCGGCGCTGCTCCGGGACCTGAAGGACACGCTCGGCGACTCCCACGGCCTGATGGAGATGGACGCCGACCGGATGGCCCGCGCCATCCTGCTCCACTTCGACGTCAAGCCGAAGGGCGACGCCCAGTGAAGTGGACGGCCCAGGCCCTGCCCGCCTACCTCACCCGCTGGTGGGAGCAGCGCCGCACCCAGGCCGACGCCGAGGCTGCGGAACACCTCGCGGCGATCAGGCCGCCCGACCACGCCGGACGCGACCCCTACCAGCAGGAAGGGACCGCATGACCGCCGACGAGCCGCTCCTCGACCTCTACGACGAGGAGCAGTACGAGCGCGAGAAGGCCGACTACGACGGCCACCTCGACACCCCCGACGACGAGCGCGACGAGCAGGACGGAGACGACGAGTGATCACCGACCTGGCCACCCGGCACGCCTGCCCCGACTGCGGCATCGACCAGCAGGTCAACAAGGACGGCACCCTCCGCAAGCACAAGCAAGGCGTCCTCACCTGTACCGGATCCGGCCAGCCCATCGGCACCGCCCGCATCCCCCGCCGCTCAACGGCCGGCTTCTACAAGGACCCCGCCACCGGCGAGCTTCTCCGCTCGGTCACCACGATCCTCACCCAAGGATCCCCGAAGGAAGCCCTCATCCACTGGGCCGGGAACCTCGTCGCCGAAACCGCCATGGAACACCTGCCCCAGCTCGTGCGCGCCAGCCGCAACCCGCAGGCCGCCAAGGACGCCTACGACTGGCTGCGCCGCGCCCACACCAGGAAGAAGGACGAGCGGGCCGACCTCGGCACCGCCGTCCACCAGATCGTCGAGGCGAAAGTCCTCAACGAGCCGATGCCCGAGGCGATCCTCACCAACCCGGAGATGGCCCCCTACATCGCGAACTTCGAGGCCTTCGTCGCCGACTGGCAGATCACCTTCACCGCCTCCGAGATGGTCGTCGCCGACTACGACCACAAGTTCGCCGGCACCCTCGACTACCTCCTGCAGTCCCCCCTCCTCGCCCAGGCACTCGGCTGCCCGCCCGACATGGACATCCCCGGCGACACGAAAGGCCTGCCGCTCGACACTCCGCTGCCAACCCCGACCGGGTGGACAACCATCGGCGCCGTCCAAGTCGGCGACCAGGTCCTTTCTTCCAACGGTCAGCCCTGCACCGTCACCCAGAAGTCCGAAGTCCACTACCGCGACTGCTACCGCGTCACCTTCGACGATGGCAACTCCGTGATCTGCGACGACGAACACCTCTGGCTCACCCACAGCGGGCGGCACGGCGAGAAGATCGGCGTCAGGTCCACAATCGAACTCGCGGAGACCCTCAAGCTGTACGGCACTCGGCAACACCGCGTACCAGTCGCAGAGCCGCTCAACCTGCCCGACGCTGTTCTGCCCGTTGAGCCGTATGTCCTGGGGGTCTGGCTCGGGGACGGCAAGCACACCAGCGGTGAGATCACCAAGCCCGACGATGAGCTGTACGACAACATCGTCGCCTGCGGCTACGAGGTCGGCCCCCGACAGAAGACGAAGGATCGTTGCCAGGTCCGATCAGTCCTTGGTCTTGCCGGCGACCTCCGAATCCTGGGCGTGCTCGGCAACAAGCACATCCCTGACCTCTACCTCCGTGCATCCCGGCAACAGCGTCTGGCCCTGCTCCAGGGGCTGATGGACACCGACGGAACGTGGCATCGCACACGGCACCAGGCGCTGTTCGGCTGCGTCGATAAGCGGCTGGCCCAAGCGGTGTATGAGCTGGTCATCTCCCTCGGCCAGCGCGCGTTGTTCATCGAAGCGCCCTACAACGGCTTCGGCAAGACCGGCACCTCCTACCGCGTTGTCTTCACTCCGCGTGGCATCAACCCCTTCCGCATGTCACGTAAGGCCGGTCTTGTTCAGGTGCCATCCACCGCGCGCGCCAGCCGCCGGGTCATCACCAAGGTCGAGCGGACGCTGACCGTGGCCACTCAGTGCATCGCGGTGAACTCACCCGACCGCACCTACCTGTGCACCGAGGCGATGATCCCGACGCACAACACCGGCGGTGAACTCGACGAGACCACCTACGACGGCGGCGTCAAGGGCGTCTACCCCGAGGCCGGAGTCCAGATGTCGGCCTACCGCAAAGCGAAGTACGGGTGGCTGCGCGACGGCACCCGGGTCGAGATGCCGCCCCGCCACGACATCGGCGTCGTCCTGCACCTGCGCCCCGAGGGCTACCGCCTCTACCCGGTCCGGTGCGGCGACGAGGTGTTCGAGACGTTCACCTTCATCCGCCGGGTGGCCGAGTTCCAGACCGGCCCGGCCAAAACCATCGTCGGCCCCGCCCTCGTACCCCCGTCCGCCCCTGCCAGGAAGGTGGCCTGACCCATGCCCATCATCGATCTTCAGCGCCGCATGCGGCAGCTCGGCGAGATCCGCATCGGCCACGCCGTCGACACCGGCCGCGTCAGCGAGCGCACCGGCAAACCGATCCTGCGGCCCGCGAAGCTCAACCGCTTCCGCCTCACCTCCGCCAGTAAGCCGCTGCTGGACGAGGTGGCCGCCCTGTACGGCGGCACCGTGCAGCCGTGGACGCCCGCCAACGGCGGTCCGTCGGAGTGGGAGGTCTACACCGACGCCGACCGGCTGCCCGTCCTGATCCCCCCGCGCGAGCCGGTCACCCAGTGGTACGAGCAGTACAAGGGCTCCAAGTGCGTGCGCCGCTGCGACGGCGCCACCGAACAGAAGTCCGACCGGCCGTGCCTGTGCGACCCGGACAAGCGGGCCTGCCAGATCACCACCCGCCTCAACGTGATGCTGCGCAACGTGACCGGCCTGGGCGTGTGGCTGCTCACCTCCCACGGCTACTACGCCGCCGTCGAACTGCCGGAGGTCGCCCAGTTCCTGGCGGAGACCCGCGGCTACGTGGACGCGTGGCTGACCATGGAGGAGAAGCAGGTCGTCCGCGACGACGGCCAGACGACCCGGTTCATGGTGCCCAAGCTCGACGTCGCGGTGACCCCGGCGCAGCTGCTGGCCGGTGAAGGGGCGGCCGCCACGGCGGTCGAACAGGGGCAGCAGCAGCCTGCGGTGGCGGGCGGTAGCCGTACGGCGATCGAAGCCGCCCCGGCCTCTCCGACGGCGGAGGACTTCATCGCCGCCGCCGAGGGCTCGGCGACGCTGGAGGACCTCAGCACCAACCTGCAGGCCGCCCAGCACGCCGGGTTCGCCCACGAGTTGCAGAACCCCGGCGACCCGGTCGCGGCCGCGTTCATGCGCCGCCGCGACCAGCTGCTCAACCCGCAGCCGCCCGCCGTCGCACCGCCCGCCCCGGCCCCGGAGGCGCCCGGCGCGGACGTGGACCTGCTGTGGCAGCAGATCGTCGCCACCTGGTCCGGCGGCATGACCGCCCTCACCGACGCCATCACCCGCTTCACCGGCGGTGTCGCCCCCGAGGACGCGGCCCCGGCCGACCTCGACGCCTTCCTGAAGAAGCTCCGCGCGGGCGAACTCGGCGCCGCCACCGAGGAAGTGCCGTTCTGATGGGCTGGCACCTCGCCCCCATGGCCAGCGCCGACACGGAGACGTCCGGGATTTCGATCGAGACCGACCGGATCCTCACCGCCGCCGTCATCGCCATCGACCCGGCACGGCGGACACGCGAGACCACGTTCTGGGTCCTCGACCCAGGCATCGACGTGCCGGCCACCGCCGCCGAGATCCACGGCTACGACACGGCGCGGATCCGGGCGGAAGGCCGGAAGGACGTCGCGGCGGCGATCGGGGAGATCGCCGACGCCGTCATGGCGCCGGTGCACGCCGGAATCCCACTGATCGTCTACAACGCCCCGTACGACCTTTCCCTGATTGATCGCGAGACCCGCCGCTACGGGCTGGAACCGCTGGAGGACCGTCTCCGCGCCGCGACGGCGACCGTGGTGGACCCGTTCGTGCTGGACAAGGCTCTGGACAAGTACCGGCCGGGGAAGCGGACGTTGACCGCGGTCAGCGAGCACTACCGGGTGCCGGTGGGCGAGGACGCGCACGGCGCCGAAGCAGACGCGCTCGCGTCTGCCCGGGTGGCGTACCGGCTGTGCCAGAAGTTCCCGAAGATCGCGCAGATGCCGCTGGCTGAGCTGCACGCCCTGCAGGTGCGGGCGAAGGCCGAGCAGGCGGCCAGCTTCCGCGCCTACCTGACTCGGCAGGGCAAGGCCGTCGACGGCGTGCGTGACGAGTGGCCGCTCGTGCCCTACACGGCCCCCACCTCCACCTCCTGAACGACCCGGGCCCCGCCCAGACGCGGCGGGGCTCCTCACACCTGGAGAACGACGTGCACGACAACCCCACCGGCCGCCTCGTGCGCCGCACCTGGGCAGAGCTGCCCCGCCCCGTCGCGGGCGACCTCGTCCGCCCCGCCGACGGCGGCGGCCTGTTCGGCCTGGTCACCTTCGGGTGGGCCGAAGAACTCATCTCGCAGGACCCCGCCTGGTGGCGGGAGCTGGCCACCGCGGCGCTCGCCACCGCGCACGCCCTGGAGGCTGAGCAGTCGCCGATGCCGCCCGCCGAAGAGCCGGCCACGCCGGTCGAGGAGGAGCCGCTCGGCCTCCGCGCCGCTGCGGTCGGGCGCGAACCGTACGTCGACCCGACCCCGACCGGCGTCCACCCCGTCCTGAACGGCGGCGACCAGTGCTGACCGGCGGGGGATGGCTGCTCGCCGCCGCCCTCACCATCCTGCTGGCCGCCCGCGGACTCCACTACCGGCCCGCCCTCCGCCGCCGCATCACCAAGGCCGCCGCACGCCGGGCCCGAACGGCCCGCGCCACCCTCGCCGCCCTCTGGCGCGGCCTCCGACTCCACCCCCGCGCACCCCACCACGGAAGGACCACGCGATGAGCGACGCCGCCCTCACCCACATCGAGGAAGAACTGCGTGCCGAGCGGGCCCGCCAGGACGCCCGCTGGGGCGAGCAGAACCACCCCGACGGGACCGGACTCCCGATCTACCAGCACAGCGCCCACCGCCACCGGGAGCACGCCGAGCGCGCCGCTGCGGCTGGCGTCTTGGCCTGGCGGGACATCCTCCAAGAGGAGGTTTACGAGGCGCTCGCCGAGGGCGATCCTGCCACGCTGCGTGCCGAGCTGATCCAGGTGGCCGCCGTCGCGGTCGCGTGGATCGAGGCAATCGACCGCCGTACGGTGGCCCAGGACGGTGCCCTGTGACCCGCACCCCCGCCGCCACGGCCGTCACCGAAGGCCCGTTCGACGTCCTCGTCGAGGACGGCACCGTCCAACTCCTCGACGACTGCCCCCACTGCCACCGCGCGGTCGTCACCCCACTGCCCGTCGGCGACGCCCTCCTCGGCGCCGAGCAGCTCCAGGCCGCCGCCCAGCTCGCCGAAGCCGACGCGCCTATGCCCTCCCTGCGGCCCGCACCCGCCCAGGGGTTCAGCCGGGCCGACCTCCGCCTCGTCGACGCGCCGAACGGAGGTGCGTGATGCTCACCGACGCCCGACTGGCGGAGATCCGCGACCGCCACGCCGCCACCACCCCCGGCACCTGGGCCCTCGACGGGCCGTACTACTGGCCCGGCGACGACGACCCGCACGTCTCCAGCGTGGCGGTGGATACCGACCGCATGCCGGTCCTACTGCCAGCACCCGGAAACAAGAACGGTGAGGCCGACCTGGCCTTCGCGGTCCATGCCCACCAGGACGTGACCGAGCTGGTGGCCGAGGTCGAGCGGCTCCGTGCTCACATCCTCGACATCGACGCCCACGCCACCCCCTACGGCGACATCCCCGACGACCCCGGCTACGTCGGCATCTACCTGGTCACAGCCGGGGCGCTCCATCGGGCACTCGGCAAGGTCGGCCACTGCGCACCGTCATGCCAGGCCGAAGCCGAACGGGACGCCCTGCGTGCCGAGCTAGAGCGCCGCGACCAGGCCGATGCCGAAGCCCTCGCCGACCAGACCCTCGTCAAGGGCCTGACCGTTGAAGACGGCACCGCCACCCTGTCCCTCATCCCGCCCCGGGAGATCGCCGCCGTCTGGGCGCACTGCGCCAAGGGGATGCTCGGCGACGCCCCGAACTACAGCGAGACGCCGGTGACCTACCCGTCCGTGTCCATGGAGGTCATCCCGGCAGGCGAGCCGGAGCGGTACGCGCTCATCGTGCAGCGGGTCGGCAAGCTCACCCCACACGAGGCCCGGCAGCGCGCCGAGGCCGAGCGGGACGAGGCCCTGGCCGAGCTGAAGGCCACCCGCCAGGACGCCGCCCGGTGGAGGCGCGTCGAACCCCTCATCGAGCGCAGCCACCGCCACGCCTACCACCTCGACCCCGTCGACCTCCTGAACGTCGCCGCAGACGACACCGAGGAGGCCCCCGATGCGTGACCTCCTCCTGTGGGCCTTCGCCCTCCTCTGCGGCCTGGCCATCACCGCCCTGCTGTACCTCCTGGTGCCGCCCATGCCCCGCCGTCGCCCGCCGCTGGAGCGACTGGCTGACCCGGACGACGACTACGACGGGCTGGTCTCCCTCGACAAGTGGAGGCGGCAGTGACCGAGCAGCCCCGCCTCGACGAGCTCAACGCCGAGCTCGCGCTCATCGAGATGCGCGACCTTGCCGACCGCATCCCCGTCCCCGACGCGCTCGACGACATCCGCCGGAGGACCCAGTGAGCCTCGCCACCGCCTTCTACAGCGCCCTCACCGTTTCCGCAGCCGCCACCGCCATCTGGGCCACCCGCGCCCGCACCCTGTGCGGCACCGCAGTCGCCCTCACCGTCTGCGTCGTTGCCGCAGCCTGCACCGCCCTCACCCTGACCCCGGCCGCCGAGCCCGCCCCGGCGCCGCACACCGTCCTGGAGGCCCAGGCATGACCGCCCCCACGACCCCCGCCGCCGGAGCCCTACCCCACCAGGGCCCGGCGGCGGGCACCACCCCGCGCACCCGGCGCAGGCCGAAGGACATCGGCACCGCCGCCGAAACCGCCGTCGTCCGCACCCTGGCCCGGCTCGGATTCCCCCACGCCGAACGCCGTGCGCTGGCCGGCGCCTACGACCTGGGCGACATCACCGGCACCCCCGGCATCGTCTGGGAGGTCAAGGGCGGACGACAGACCAAGGCGCCGTCCGACGAGCAGATCGCCGCCTGGATGGCCGAAACCGAGGTCGAGCGGCGCAACGCAGGCGCCGACATCGGCGTCCTTGTCCTGCAGCGGCACGGCGTCGGCCCGAAGAACGCCGACCGCTGGTGGGCCTACCTCCGCGCCCAGCACGTCATGACCGTCCACCCCGCCGGACCCGACTTCCCCGTCCGTGTCCAGCTCGCCCACGCCAGCCTCCTGCTGCGTGGGATCGGATACGGACAGCCGCTCGATCCCGAGGCGGCAGGCCGATGATGACCACAGCCGAGGCCACCTGGGTCCGTGACCACGCCTGGACCGGCGCCATGCGCAAGACCTACAAGGAAGTCCCGGGCTTCTACCTGACCTGCTCCTGCCAGTGGAACGGCCCCTGCCTGAACGACGCCCGCCCCGGCGTGCACGAGGTATGCCACATGGGCGTCGCCATGTCCTACTACGAGACGGTCATCGAGGTCCGCGGAGGCCAGGCGGTCGCCGCGTTCCCGACGCCGTACCGGCACCCCACCGCGAGCGCGACCGGCTGGCACCTCTCACACCTGGCGATGGTGTGGATCGCCGACAGGCGGTGCCGCTGGCAGTGCACCTGCCCCTGCGACCACCGTCGCGACGTCGCCCACGCCCCCGAGCTGAACCCGATGCGGCCGAAGCGGCCGATCCGGTACGAGGTCGTCGAGCTCCCCGGACTGCTGGCAGGGGTGTCGTGATGCCGACCGTGACCTGCGCCTGCTGCGGCAGGCCCGGCACCCACAAGGCGAGAGGCCTCACCACCGCCTGCTACACCCGCCACCGCCTCCGCAACACCCTGGACCGCTACCCCCGCGTCAACGCCGCCCCCACCTGGACCCCCGTCAGCGCCCGTGGCCAGCGCCTTCTGGCGCAGTACGCCGAACTCGTCGCCGCGAAAGCCTCCCCGGCCCGCATCCGGTGGGAGCTGTCCCTCGGCGAGCGGCAGATCCAGCGATACGCCGCCGCCCACCGCCACACCCAGACCACCGAAAGGAGCGCCGCCGCATGACCGCCACAACCGCCATGCGACCCGACATGAGCCGTGCCCTCGCCCTCCTCGCCGCCGGCCACACCATCCACGCCGTCGCCGAACACACCGGCTGGCCCATCTCCGCCGTCCGCGGCCTCGCCAACGGCCAAAAGGGCTGGATGATCGACAAGAACGGCCGCGTCTACGACCCCAGCAAACCGAAGTACAAAGTCCAGGTCCCCGACGACGTACCCACCGAGGACCTCACCTGGGCGCGCAGCCTTCTCGACGGCACCCCCCGCACCATCCAGTTCCAGGCACCCACCCCCGCGACACCGGCCGCCCCGCCGAAGCCCCCCGCCGCCAGCAGCCCCCGCCCCGTCAAGGGCGCCGCCGCCGTCGACGGCCCCCTCGCCGTCGACCTGCCCCTCAGCAAGATTCACGACCACCCCGGCAACATCCGCGACGACGTCGGCGACCTCGACGAGCTCGCCGCCAGCATCGCCGCCCAAGGCTTCCTGCAGCCCCTCACCGTCCGCCCCCACCCGGCCAAGCCCGGCCACTACGAACTGCTCGCCGGCCACCGACGCCGCGCCGCCGCCCTCCAGGCAGGCCTCACCACCGTCCCGGCCGTCGTCCGCCACGACGTCACCGACGCCCAGGCGATCGAGGTGATGCTGGTCGAGAACGTCCAGCGCCGCGACCTCAACCCGATCGAGAAAGCCGAAGCCCTCGGCGCACTCCGCGACCAGGGCTACTCCGGCGCCCTCATCACCGCCCGCACCGGCATAGCCTCCGGCACCGTCTCCTACCTCCTGGCGCTCCTAGAACTCGACGACGCCTCCAAGGAGCGGGTCCGCACCGGGGAGCTGACCGCCACCGACGCCGTCGCCGCCGTCCGCCGCCTGCGCAAGAAGGCCCGCGAAGCCCGCGCCGCCGGGTCCTCCGCGGTTCCGGCGTGGTCGTGGGAGCCCGACTACCTGACCACCACCCACCCGCTCGCGAAGAAGGCCTCCCGGCTGTGCCACGCCCGGGAGCACACCGCCCGCCGCCGGATCGGGCAGGTCGCCTGCGGCCAGTGCTGGGAGACCGTCATCAGGGGCGACGAGCGCGTCGTCATCGCCACCGAGGCCGAGCACCAGGGGAGCGCCTCGTGAAAGGCGTCGAGCGAGCCGCGTGCCGCGGGGCCAACGCTGAGATCTTTTTCCCGATCTCCTATGGCCCCCACATCCCCGAGGTGATCGAGGCCAAGGAGGTCTGCCGCGGCTGCCCCATCCTGGAGGCCTGCCTCGCCTACGCCCTTGAGAACGGCGAAACGGAAGGCATCTGGGGCGGCCTCGTCCCTGACGAGCGCCGCGCGATCCTCCTCAGGCAGGCCACCCCGGCCGCCGCCCCGAAGCCCGACGCGCTTGAGCTGCGTCAGGTCCTGGACGGTCACCGCCAGCGCCTCGACTGGACGTGGCACCAGGTCGCCCAAGTCGTGGACGTGTCCGACGCGGTGCTCAGCAAGCTCTCCGGCGGGCGGCGCATGAACCCCGACGCCATGACCCGCGCGTGGGCGTGGGCCGCCGAGCAAGACGCCGGGGTGCCCGCATGACCGGCCGGATCGCACCCGCACGCCGCGCCCTCGTGAACGCCCACCACCCCGACGGCGCCGACCGCACCATCTGCGGCCTCGACACCACCGACCCGGGCGAACTGTGGCAGACGGTACCGCCCGACGCCATGGTCCCCACCTGCCGGGCCTGCCAGGGCGAAGAGGAACCGCCGACGCTCGACGCGATCGCGTGGCTAGAGGAACAGGCCGACACCTACAAGGCCCAGCTCGGCAACCCCACCACCGCGCGCACTCTGCCGACCGCCCCCGATCACCTCACCTATCCGGGCGTCGAGCCGCTGGGACCCAAGGCCTCCACCATCGCCCAGGACCTCCGTGCCTGACCGGACCATCGCCTCCAGCCCGGCCGCCACCCGCGGCCGGGCCTGCAGGTACTGGATCGCCCGCGAGGCGCGCCGCTGCGGCACGACCAGCGGCGTGAGGCCCTACATCGCCGGGCCCCGCTGTCCCCGCCACACCCCGGCCGCCCTCGCGGGCCAGCCGGAGCCCGGCAACACCCTGCACGAGCACAACGCCTTCCCCAAGGAGGCCACAGCATGACCAGCAAAACCACAACAGCCACCCTGACCACCCTCCTCGACCACGCCGACGGCGACAGCCGTACCGTGATGCGGCAGCTCGTCAACGCGGTCGCTGACGCTCGCGGCCTCACCCCGCCGTGGGACGTGCCGCCCGCCACCGGTCTGGAACCTCTCGGTGACCTCGCTAGGTGGGGTGTCGTCGAACTGGGGGAGGCGCGGCTCGCTCTTGCCTCGGCGCGGCAGCGCGACGCGCACGGCATGGTGTACACCCCGCCCGAGATCGTGGACTTCCAGGTGCGGTCAGCGATGCAGGTGGCGGGACTGGACCGCCTCGCGGGCAATCCGCGGGCCCTCGACCACATCACCATCGTCGACCCAGCCTGCGGCCCTGGCATTTATATCGTCCACTGCGCCCGCTACCTGGCCCGCTGGTACGCCGCCCAGCTTGCCGAATCCGAACCCGCGGACTGGATGGTGAAGATTGTTCTTCCGTTCGTGATGGTCGAGTGCCTCTACGGCATCGACCTGGACGAAGTGGCGGTGGATCTCGCCAAGTCGGTGTGCTGGCTGGAGATCAACGGCGACGCCCCGATCACATTCATGGACGACAACATCGTGATCGCGGACACCTTCGCTGATGACCTGCCACGACACGCTCGGAAACTCGCGGCTCGCTGGCCCAGGTTCGATGCCGCCCCTCATCCAGCGACGGGGGCCACACGATGACCGATCCCGCATTGAACCTTGCGGCGACCGGCGCGCCACTCCACCCCCTGCTGCTGGTGCTCGCGGTGGCCGTACCGCTGGAGATCGAGCGCCTGCGGGAGATGGACGACAAGTCGCGTACCCGCCAGATTGCCGCCGCCCTCGCCGCCAGCCGCTACCCCGA
>NZ_JBEPEI010000029.1:0-85861 GCF_040300765.1 Streptosporangium sp. NPDC000239
GGCCAGTACGGCGATCAGCTGCAGTTCGGCGGCAGGCACTGCGTCGACACGTTCGTCGAAGCCGTCACCGCGCTGGCGTGCTTGTCGTGGATGCCAGGCGGAGTGACCTTCGCCGGGCTGCACTTCTGCGTCCGCCACGAGGAGTGTCACACCGCTGCCGCTGAGTCTGCAGGGAGGTGCTGATGGCCCAGCTCACCTATTACGTTGCGCCTTGGGACCGTGACGACAACGACGGCCCGGCCTGGACGCCGGCGCCGGAGGATGTCCACACCCTCAGGTACGGCTACAACCTGGCCGACCTGCAGCGCCTCACCAGGTTCTCGATGGGCCGCACCTTCGGCGGCAGCCTGGACTACCACACCCGGCACGAAGTGGCCTGGTCAGCGATCACTGAAGCTCTCTACGCCGCGGACCAGCCTCCTGAGCCTGGTGAGCTGATCGCTGCCGGGCAAGCAGCGATCGCCGAGCACCTCCGTATCGACATGCGCCACCACGGTCGTAGCCTCCGCTACACCAGCGGTCAGGCGCCTCGGTTCGCGGCCTACTGGACCGGCCTCGGCAGAGGCACGCCCTCACCTGAAGAGCGGGTAGTGGATGCCACGGCGCTGTGGCAGATCTGGCCCCGCCTGACCGACCGGCAACGTGAGGCCCTGCTGGCGCTCGCCGCTCACGACGACTACCGGGCGGCAGCGGAAGCGCTCGGCGTCACCCCGGCCACCTTCAGGGTGTTGGTCAGCAAAGCCCGCCGCACCTTTTTCGCGCTATGGCACGAGGGCGAGCAGCCTTCTCGGGTCTGGGGGACCGACCGGCGAGTCGGCTCGTACGCAGATCCCTCCGAGGGAGGTAAACGCCGCCCGGTCACCCGCGTCGCAGCCCGGCGCACGGGGCGACCCGTGCACGAACTCGACCACGGCGCGGCATCCACCTACAGCAACCACGGCTGCCGATGCGGCCCCTGCACCCAGGCCGCAGCCCAGAAAGCTCAACGAGGCCGCCGGGCCAGAGGCGTTCAAGCCCGGCGCCGCATCACGGTCAGCCAGCTCGCTGACATCCGCCGCCGCCAGGCCGCTGGCGAACCCTTGACCGTGATCGCTCGCGATCTCGGATTCTCCGACGGTTACCTGTCGCGTCTCGTCCGCGGGATCCTCCGGCCTGCTCCGGACCCCGAGGCGGTGGCCTCATGACCCCCACGTCTTCCTCCTCCCTCCCCTTCCCGGGGAGGGAATCAAGAGGGGTCAGCCGGGGGAGTAGGGCTGGCTCAGAAGTCGTCGAGGAGATCGTCGAGCGAGGTGCGATCGCCCCGAGGGAGTCCAAGCTGCTCCCGCGTAGGACGCTCAGGCCGTCTCGCATCTGGCCGGCGCAGGTGCCAGCGGATGTAGGCGTTGATGACCTGAGCGCGATTCGTGCCCATCCTCTGGGCCACAGCGTCGAGGTCTGCCCAGTCGTCGTCGTCGACGCGGACCGAGCGGTGCTGGGTGCGTGGCTGGTTAGGCACGCCTCCCAGTCTGCGGGGTGTACGTGCAGTTCTCAAAACCGGCTCCTTTTGGTGTACGTACACCTGAGTGTAAGGTGTACGTACACCGCGATCAAGGGAGGCCTTTCGCGAGTGGTGGATTTCGGCATGCGCCGAACGCGAGAGAAAGGGCGGAAGAGCTGGGGGTGTCGCCGAAGACAGGCCCAGCCCTCGCCGTCCACGTACGAGCTTGAACAGCACCAAGGGAGACACCGTCCAGGTGAACGACGCAACGCTCAGGGGAAACGCCGAGGCTGCCGCACAGGCCGCCGAGGGTGGGCCTGTGAGCCTGGACCACGAGGCGGTCGAATGGGCCTGGGCCCAGCCGATCACCAACAACCCGGGGGCGCGGATCGTGCTGATATGCATGGCCCGCCGCGTGGACGACATCTGGGAGTGCACGGCGAGCCAGGAGGAGATCGCGGAGGACGCGATGCTGTCTGCTCGCTCTGTTCGTCGCCACATGGAGCAGCTGGAGGAAGACGGGCGCATCCGGCGACAGAGAAGATTCGACGAGAAGGGGCATCGACTGCCCGACTTGTGCCGTCTGAATCCGGCCGCAAACCTACCGGCCAATCTGGCCGGTAGGCAGGTCACTCCAATGGCCAATCTGGCCGGTAGGGACTCTGACCACCGGCCAGGTTGGCCGGTAGGAAATCAGGACAATCCGGATGCTCCCAGTTCGGAGCCAGCGGCCAATTTGGCCAGTGGCCAAACCGACCTGTGGCCAGATTGGCCGGTAGGCGAAGGGGACGAAACGGATACCCCCAGGTCGGATCCAGTGGCCAAATTGACCAGTGGCCAAATTGGCCGCGCTAGTAGTTCTCCTACGGAGAACTACTCCTCTTCTTCTACGAAGAAGAGGAAGGGGGGTGCGGGGGGAAACTCCAGCACGACCAAGCCGCGGACCGACGAGCACCCCCGCTTCGCTGAGTGGTACGCCGCCTACCCGTTGCGAGACAAGCGCCCTGACGCAGTCAAGGCGTTCAACCGGGCCATCGCCAAGGTCGGCGACGCGCAGATCCTCATCGATGGCGCCAAGCGGTACGCCGCCCACGATCCCAGGGTCAAGCGCGGCTACATCAAGGGCCCCTCCGTCTGGCTGAACAACGAGTGCTGGAACGACGAGATCCCGCCCGAGCCCGCCAGCCAGCCTCAGGTGCCAGCCACTGACCGCCCTGGCAACGGCTCCGGCTCCCAGGTGCCTCCCCGCGGTCCCCGCCAGAGCGTTTTCCGAAGCAAGAGGGAGAAGACAGCGTGAACGACGATGACGCCCTCGCCGAGTGGCGCGCCGACCGCCTCCGCGGACGCGTTGAGGCGTTCCAGGCCCGCAGGCCGGTCCTGCTGCGCCACCCCGGCCGGTTGAACGACGAGGTCGCCGAGTGGGGGAGCCGCCTGTTCGACGGCACCGCCCGCAACCTGGTTGTGGTCGGTGACATCGGCACCGCCAAGACGTGGAACATGTGGGAGGTCCTGGAGCGGGCCGTCAAGGTCGGCTACGCCGGGACGATCCTGTTCGCCACCCCCGCCGAGTGGCAGGACATCGTCGGCCCGCCCGCCGACCGGGACCGGCTGCGGGAGATGCGCGTCGCTGACGTGCTGGTCCTGGACGACCTGGGGTCGTCGCGGATCAACGAGTGGCAGCGGGAGATCCTGCTCGGCGTCATCGACGAACGGTGGCAGCACGGCCGCCCGACCGCGATCACCTCCAACATGGACGAGTTCGACAACGCCCTCGGCCCCCGCCTGACGTCCCGCCTGGGCGACGGTGCGATCGAGGCGATCCTCGAAGGCGAAGACCTGCGGGCCGCCCGATGAACGACTTCGACCAGCAGCAGAACGAACGCGACCTGTTCGCCGAGACCGCGGTTCTCGGCTCCATGATGATCAGCCCCGACGCCGTCGACCGGGCGTTGGAGGCGGTGTCGAGCCGCGACTTCAAACGGCCCGGCCACCAGCTGGTATTCGAGGCGATCTCCGCGCTGGCCAACCGCGGCATGGGCATCGACCCGCTGACGGTCGCCGACGAGCTCGACAAGCACCAGTTGCTGGCGAAGGCCGGCGGCGCGTTGAAGCTGCACGAGATGACCTCGGCCGTGCCGACCGCCGTCAATGTCGGCTACTACCTGGGACAGGTCCGGGAAGCGGCCGTGACCCGGCACACGCTCATGGCGGCCATGCGGGTCGGGCAGGTCATGGGCAACCGGGAGGTGGACCTCGACGACCGGGTCGACGCGGTTCGCTCGCTCATCGACGACGCCACCCGGCTGACGTCGTCGGCACCGCTGCGGTCGGTCGCGGACGTGATCGGCCCGCTGCTGGACCGGCTCGGGTCGAAAGCCCCCGCGGCGGGGGTGACAACGGGCTGGGCCGACTTGGACGACAAACTGACCAAGCTCCGGCCCGGGCAGCTCATCGTCGTCGGCGCCCGGCCGGGCATGGGCAAATCCGTGATCATGGCCAACCTGGCGGCGCACGTGCGCATCGACCTCGGCCTGCCTGTCCTGTACGCCAGCCTGGAGATGTCCGAGGACGAGATCACTCTGCGGATGGTCGCCCAGAAGGCCCGCGCCGACCTGGCCCGCCTCCAAAGAGGCGACCTGGGCGACGACGAGTGGTCACGCGTCGCCGACTGGGCCGGACGGATCGCCGAGTACAACGACCTGATCATTGACGACGACGCGTCCATGACGATCGCCAAGCTGCGCTCCAGCATCCGCCGGATGCGCCGCAACAACATGCCGCCCGCCCTGGTGGTCGTCGACTACCTGCAGCTCATGTCGACCGGCAAACGGACCGAATCCCGCCAGGCCGAGGTGTCGGAACTGAGCCGCAACCTGAAGATCCTCGCCAAGGAGTTCGAGGTGCCGGTCGTGGTCGGCTCCCAGCTCAACCGCGAATCGGAGAAGCGCGCCACCAAGCGCCCCACCCAGGCCGATCTGCGTGAGAGCGGCGCCGTCGAGCAGGACGCGGACGTGATCTTGCTGCTGCACCGCGAAGACGCCTACGAACCGGAGTCCCCCCGGGCGGGCGAGATCGACGTGATCGTCGAGAAAAACCGTCAGGGACCCCGCGGTGTCGTGACCCTCGCCTGGCAGGGCCACTACGCCCGCGCCATGGGCTTCGAGCGCGACCACCGAGACGGACGCCCCAACCTGCACGCCGTCAACTGAAAGGACCATCCCCATGCCCAGTGAATTCGTCGAGTTCCTACACCGCCGCAAGGACTGGCTGCAGGTCGTGGTCGTCCAGAACAAGTGGGGCAGCTACGACTCCGCCTTGGTGGTCGACGGCAGCTATGCCGACGCCGACGACGCGGCCCGCAACGCCGAGGAGCTCAAGCAGCAGCTCCTCGATGCGCTCGCCTCGGGCGGCAACGTTCAGGACGTCGCGTGAGCGGCCCCGTGTGTCCCCAGGTTGGGGACACGGCTGTGGAAGACGCCCTGACCCGCCCGGCGCTGTCCGCCCCCACCCCCAAGACCACCGAGGAGACCCTGTGACCCGCGTCTGGCCCTCCCGCGAAGAGTGGGTAGCCGCCGCCGAGCGGTCGGTTCGTACGGCGTGCCTGCCGCTGGAGCGCGTCCCCGAAGGCGCCGAGCACTACCTGACCGCCGACGAGGTCGCGGAGATGAACCGCCTCAACGTCCAGCTTGCCCAGGCGGCCCGCCCGATCCTGACGGCGGAGATCGCCCGGTTCGCCGAGGAATTGCCGAAGCCAGCCCCGACCGCCCGCACTCGCCGGGCTGACTTCTCGGTGTGGTTGAACGCCTTGGACGGGACGCAGATGCGGATGTCGTCGCGCATGTTCACGCTGCGGCACGCCCGTACTGACATCGGCCGGCAAGCCAAAGCCGACCCGACGGCGCTCACGACGTGGCACTGGTCGCCGCTGACGTACACGGTCCTGTCGGACGTGGTGCGGGACCTACTCGACCACCTCGACGGGTGGCAGCTGCTGTACGGGCTGGACGCCAAGTACCAGCGCTACCGGTGGGACGCCGCCCGGGAAGCCGAAGAAGCCGCAGTGGCCAAAGCCATCAAGGTCCGCTCCTCCGACGAGGGGTGGGCCCGCGAACTGGAGCGGCGCGCCCGCATCGACGACGGCCCGGCCGTCCGCGTCAGGGAGGGCTGACCCGTGAGCGCCGATCTGACTCCTGACGACTCCGCCGTCGACATGTGGTCCGCCGCCCAGGACCTGACGATCCCGCCGGATGTGTTGGAGCGCTTCCTTGTCCGCCGGGTCGCCCGGCGAAGGGGCGAGGAGGCGGGGCCATGTCCGGCAGGGGACTGGCCGTACCTCGCCAAGCACACCGCGAACAAGACCACCGAGGAGCCCCCGATGACCGCTGACGAGTTCAACGCGACCTACCCGATCGCCACGCCGGTCCTGGCTTGGCCGGGCAGCCGTGACGAGGAGCCGCTGACGACCGTGACCCGTACCCCGGCTTGGACTCTCGGCCACGGCACCCCGGTGGTGTCCGTCGAGGGCATCGCGGGCGGTATCGCCCTGACCCACGTCGAGCGCATCTCGGCCGATGTCCGCCCTCAGGGCGGGGAGACCGCAGAGGGTGCAGTGGCCGGAGGGGCTGGAGTGGCTCAGGAAGCCGTCTAGCGCTCACGCTCGCGGGCGTAGGCGGGCCCTGGGTCCACGACTGAGGGCCAAGGAATCTGATCTTGTCTCAGGCCTCTACGACTCTCCGAGCTGAACTGGTTTACGAAATCTGACCAAGATCTCGAATCAATGATCGATTTACAACGGAAAGGGCGCCGGCATGGCTATCTCAATCGGGCAGGTCTACGAGGCCTGCCACCCCCTCGACGAGGGGCGCCGCATCCGCGTCGTCGGCATGCCTGTCAACACGAAGGTGCTGGTGGAGTCGCTGCCGACCGGTGGGCGCGGCGCCCGCCGCCGCAACATCGAAACCAGCCAGCTCCACGCCAGCGCCACCACCCGCTCGGGCGCGGCCCGCCGTACGGGGTACGCGCTCGTCGAGGACGTGCAGTGATCATCAACCTGTTCGCCGGCCCGGGCGGGGTGGACATGGGCGCCCGCATCCTCGGCCTCACCGGGCAGATCCACGGCTACGACATCGACGCCGACGCCTGCGCCACAGCGATGGCGGCCGGGTTCGCCCGCACCCAAGCCTCCGTGCTCGACCTCGACCCTGACGGCATGCGCGGCGTGACGGGTGCCGTGATCACTTCGCCTTGCCCTACGTTCAGCACGTCCGGCAAGCGAACCGGCCTGGGCGACCTGCCGCACATCCTGAAGGCCATCGAACGCCTGGGGGACAGCCAAGCCGGAGTGGGCCCTGACGACGGCTGGGCCGAGGTATACGCCCAGGTTCAGGATGTCCGTTCCGCCCTGGTTGCGGAGGCCGCCCGGTTCGCGCTCCGACTGCCACACCTGCAGTGGCTGGTGTGCGAACAGGTCCCCGGCGTCACCCCGATCTGGCAGGAGATGTGCGCCGAACTCGCCACCAGCCACGACTTCCTGGCCTGCTTCGTCCTCACGATCCACGGCGAAGACCTGGGGTTGGCGTCCCGCCGCACCCGAACGTTCGTCATCGCCACCCGCCACCGGATCCCCGACCTGAACGGGCTGCCGTTCCGGGACGGGTGGGCGTGCGGCAAGTACGCCGCACCGACGAACCTCCTCCCGGAGGCGGGGCGCCGCATCTCTGCGGTCACGATGGCGCAGGCGTTGGGCTGGCCGGCGGGGGAGCGCATCAACACCCGCGGGGTCCGCAAGACCTCCGGCGGTAACGAGTTCTCCGCCGACCAACCCGCCTGGTGCCTCACAGAGAAGGCCCGCTCCTGGCGGCGCGTCTCCGACGGCACCCAGCTCACCGCAGCCGAGGCGGGGCTGCTCACGGGGTTCCCCACGGACTACCCGTGGCGCGGAGCCCGATCGAAGTGCTTTCTGCAGGCCGCTGACGTGGTGCCCCCGCCGGTCGCCGCCGCAGTGCTCGGTGCCGCCCTTGGCCTCGACTGGGAGACCCCGGTCAGGGACTACCTGGCCGGCATCTACCCGCCCCCTGTCGAGACGGCCTACCAGCCGTCCCTCTTCGAAGGAGCAGCAGCATGACCGACTCCACAAACGCCTTGACTCCCGAAGAGGAAGAGGTCCGCGCGGAACTCGCCCGGCAGGACGCCAAATGGGGCGAACAAGCTCACCCGGACGGCACCGGACCCGACGTCGCGTGGGCCTGCACCGGACCTGCCACCTACGTCGCCAACAGCGCACGCAGCACCGTTGAGCAGTTGGCCGCCGCAGGACACCTCACGTGGCGGGACATCCTCCTTGAGGAAGTCGCCGAAGCGTTCGCTGAAGACGACCCTGACAGGCTCCTTAACGAGCTGCTTCAGGTTGAGGCCGTTGCCCGCCAGTGGCGTCTGGCGATCCGCCGCCGTCTCACCGAGTAATCCCCTTCGCCCGCCCTCACCTGAGGGCGGGCCTACCCCAACGAAAGGGCAAGATCATCAATGGGTAGTGCACCCGAAGCGACCCTCGCCTACGGCTATGCCCTTGGAGGTGCCGACGGCTGGGACCTCGTTGAGGTCGACGAGTACGACGGCATCGACCCCGCCAAGGTCACCTGGTACGACGAGGACAGCGAAGACGACTTCATGGGGCAGGCGGAGAAGCGCCTCCTCGCCACGCTGCTGGGATTCACCGAGACCGATTGGCGGGTAGACGGCTACTTCGCTCGCGAGCGTGAGGCGAAGTCCAGTCTCGGAGTGAAGTTCTACGGCCACGGCTACGACGCCGGCCAGATGTACGCCCTCGTGACGAAGACCATCACCGTCAAATGGGGCGAGTCCAAGGTCCTCGACCTGCCAACTCTGATGGCCGAGCCCGCCGAGCGCGGGTGGGACGACAAACTCGCTGCCGCGCTGACAGCTCTTGGCATCACGCCGAAGCAGGAGCGGCCCGGCTGGCTGCTCTGCGCCTACTACGGCTGACCTTCCCCCGCCCGCCCCCTTCTGTGGGGCGGGCCTCACCCCGAAAGGACAAGACCACCCATGAAGAAGATCCCCACGGTCTTCATCCGAGACTGGGACAACAACCCCAAGCACGTCACCCGCGAGCCCAACCCTGAGTGCGCTTGGGTCTTCGACGGCGAAGGCGCTCCCACGGTGAAGTGGGACGGCGTCTGCGTCGGCTACCTGATCCTCAGCGAGACCGGAGGCGAACCGGCCTGGTACATCCGACGCGAGATCAAGCCAGGCAAGCCGAGGCCCGACGCATTCTGGGCGACCGGCACCGACGGGGAGACCGGCAAGATGACCGGCTGGGAGCCGATCGACCGATCAGGCTTCGCGAAGTACTTCCGTGAGGCCGTCGTCAACGTGCCCTTCGGCAACAAGATCGGCACCTATGAGCTGGTCGGCCCGAAGATCAACGGCAACCCGGACGGCTTCGACGCCCATGTCCTCATGGAGCACGGTTGGGCGCCCCTCAACATCCGTGAGGACGTGAAGACCGCCCCCCGCGACTACGACGGCCTCGCCGCGTGGCTGCACGCCCGCCCGTACGAGGGCATCGTCTGGCACGGACCAGACGGCAGGATGGCGAAGATCAAGAAGCGTGACTTCCCCGCTCCCACTGGGGAGGTGGTCCCGTGATCAACCCCGGCCTGCTCTCCTCCATGTGGGAGCGCAACGCCCAGTACTGGCACGCCACGGACCCGGGCAACGTCGGGTCGCCCCTCCCGGTCCGGCGCCCCGTCCTGCCGTCCTGGACCTTCGACGAGGCCGACGTCGCCCTGGAGGACAAGACTTTGGAGCGTCTCGCCCTCCTGACCGCCGAGTGCGGCTCCTCCTGGGCAGCAGCTTGCGAAGCGTTCGGGCCGTACTCGTTCGCCCGCGAGTTCTTCGCCAGCCAGCCTTCCAAGGTTGAGCGTCTGGCCCGGGAGCGCCGCCGCTGGCAGATGCTCCGCCACCAGTGGCCCGTCATGTCCCGCGTGAAGGCCAGTTACCACCGACGCAGGAGGAACCACCGTGGCTGACACGACTGGCTTACTCGCCCGGCTACGCCGGAAGTCCATCGTCCCTGGCTGTTCTCATGAGACTGCGGTCGAGGTCGAGTCCTACGGCCAGGTGGTCGCGGGCTTGTGCTTGAAGTGTGGGGAGCAACTGACCGCCGGGTGGTTCTCATGCCCACACGACTCGGTAGTGGTAGGGCACGACGAGGAAACCGCCCTCCGCCTCGCCCGTCAGGCCGCACCGCACATGACCACCTTCAACGGCCACACCGTGGCCGAAGCCCTCGCCGAAGGAGACAACCGTGGCTGAGACCTCCTCGTCCACGAAGGACCAGACGCTTCCTCCCTCATGGCCTTGCGACTCAGGAGACTGCGGTGAGCTGGCCGTCTACACGATCACGTTCCACGGACAGTCCGGCCACGTCCACGACTGCGAACGGCACACCGCGGTCCTTCGGGAATGGGCAGACGTCGCCAGCGTCATCCCGCTGCCGTGCCCTCACCGGCACGGAGACACCTGGGTGGAAACCCCACGGACTCTTGGGGGCGATGATGACCACCTCTGACGCCCTTCAAGGCGCTACGGCTGCGGTTCTCGCTCACCCGTGGCAGGACTCTCCTCGGTCAGCCCACCAGGACCACACCTACGACGCCGAGTGCGCGGTCTGCCAGGGGGACGTGGCCGCCGTCCTCGCCGTAGCCGCGCCGCTCATCGCCAAGACGATCGTGGCAGCGATTGACGCCGAAGCTCGCACTGGCGAAGCAGGCGCCCGTGGAGGACAGCACCTCACCTACGCGGGAGGGCTCCGTCGAGCTGCCCGCATCGCCCGCGCGGCTTTCGGGGAGGGCGGCCATGCCTGACATCCCCGACGCCGCCTTCCAGGCCGCCTCCGAGGCGATGGAAGCAGAAGACGGCAACCGAACCTACTTCACCTTCACCGCGATGGCCCGGACCGCTGTGGAAGCCGCAGCCCCGTTCATCGCCGAGCAGGCCCGCGCCGAGGAACGTGCCGCCATCGTCGAGGACCTCCGGACGTTCGCCGAAAGCGACGATCCGCTCAGCGCTCAGGACCGCGAGTTCATTGGTCATCACGCCTACCACGCCTCCGGGGCCGTTGTCGCGGCCGTGATGCTCGCCATCGCCGACAAGATCGAAAAGGGGAGGTCCGGTGCCTGACATCCCCGACACTCTTCTCCGTACGGCCGAGGACGCCATCCGATCCCGTGTACGTCTCCGTCTGGGGGAGCGGGCTCTCGCCGCCGCTTCTGCGGGGAAGGCCGTCATGCTGTCCGGCCGTGAGGCGGAGGAAGCGGCCCGCGCCGCCCTGGATGCCGCCATCCCGCTTCTCGCCGATGCGATCGCCCACCGCATCGCCTCCGCCTGCCCCACCCCGGACGAGCCGCACCAGGTGCCCTGCGACTACATGGACGCAGCCCGCATCGCCCGCGAGGTCTTTCCCGTCCCGCTCTCCTCCGTGGACGACCTCCGCGGCCAGGACGTCACCCCCGAGGACGCGGAAGCCCTCCGCCACCGCGGCGGCGAGCCCTGCTGTGACGCCCAGCAGGCGCTTCAGCGGGTCGTTGACCTCGCCCGAAGCCTGGAGGCCGACCAGCTCGTCGCCGCCGACAACATCGCCACCGCGATCCTCGGCCTCGCCCCCGAGGCGTACTGGCCGGGGGAGTCGATGGCCCTCCTCAACCAGCAGCGGGCGCGACGCCGTGACTCAGCTTGACGTTGAGGACTCGGGCGAGGAGAAACCGCGCCGAGGCCGATGCCGAATCTGCCGACACAAGCTCCAGGACCCTGTGTCGCAGGCGTACGGCATCGGCCCGGACTGCCGGGCAGCGCTGGGCCTCACGAAAGGGCCACGCCTCATACGGCTCACCCGGGTCCGTGCCGGCGGGCACGTGCCAGGGCAGGAGGACCTTCTCGCGGGGGAGGAGTAGCTACTCCCCAGGGGAAGTCTTGCGCCCCTTGGGGCCCGGGGGGAGGGCCTCCACTCCTCGCGCTCGAAGCTCCTTCCGGATGGTGACGGCGGTGGAGAAGGTACGCAGAGCGAGGGTGTCGGCGCTGTCCTGGCCGGAGCGCACCCGTTCGGCGCACAGGGCGAAGAAGTCTCGTTTGGCCTCGTCTGCTTGTTGCTGGAGCTTCAGGTATCGCTCGCTAGCTGCGACGACGGGATCGTTCTCGGTCATGCGAAAGAGAATACCGAAAGAGGGTTGCGAAACCTAGTCGGGAGGGGCATGATGATGCGTAAGCGAGTTGCGAAACAGGAGATCGAAATGACTGACACCGCCCAGACCATCCCCGCCGAGCGCATCCGCCCCGGCGTTGGCTTCCAGACCGTCAACGTCTTCGACCGGGCCGGCAACTATGTCCGCCAGCTCCGGTGCTACGGCACCGAGGAGCAGGCCCGGGCCCGTGCGGAGATGGGATTCCTCCACGACACGAACCCCCGCTGGTGGGCGCTCCGAAAGATCATCATCGGCCACTGACCGTCCCGGCCCGGGGGAGACCCCGGGCACCCCACCCCCTGAACACACTTGGAGGACCCGTGAGCACCAGTGAGACCCTGCCCCGCGCGAACGACGAGGCCGACACCTCCGTCTCCGCGCCGACCAACACGCTCGCCAAGGCGCTCGACCAGCGACCCGCCACCCGGTTCCTTGCCGCTCTCGGTGTACTGCCCACCTCCACGGTCTGACCGTCCGCTGTGTCTGCCGCTCCCACCGCGGGGGAGCGGCATGCAGAACGACCGGCCAGATCCACCGATCTCGAAGGAGACCCCCGATGTCCGCCATCCGCGCCGCTGGCGCCCGACTGTCCGCCCACCTCGACCAGGTCGGTGCCGCCGCCCCGCATCCGCCCGCTGACGTGCTCGCCCAGCCGTTGACGGCCGCGATCGTTGCCGCCTACCCGGCCTACTACATCCTCGGCCCCGGCCGGGCTCAGGCCCAGGCCACGCAGTGCAGCCACGGCTACAACCTGACCGACTCCTGCCCCTGCTGCCCCTGACCGGTTGCTGCGTCTGGCGGCCCTACGGGGAGGGCCGCCCTGCGGAGCGTCCAGCCAGATTCTTTCCCCTCCGATCCGGAAGGAGCCCTCGATGGTCACCGCTCAGCTCACCGCCCCCGCCCACCCGATCGACTTCGACCTGCAGGGTTGGCGCCGCCACGCCAACCGCCTCCTGCAGACCTGGCTAGCCGAGGACTTCACCTGGGGAGGCGCTCCCTTGTCGACGTTCATCAGCGCAGTCACTGCGGCTCTGGGGGACGGGACTACCTTCCCGCTGTGGGGCGACCACCGCTTGCTCGCCACTCCCACGCCAGCCGCCGTCCTCGACGCCTCCCTGGAGGACGCCGAACACGATCCGTGGCACCCGGCATGGATCGACCTGATCTCCGCCCCCTGGGAGCTCAAGGGCCGCTGGCTCCACCCGGACACCGCCTACGAGATCGATCAAATGGTCTTCGCCCGCAACGGCGGGAACCTCCTCATTGCATGCGCCGACCGCAGCCAACCCGGCACCGAGCCTCACCTCGACCCCACCCAGTCGCCGTACTTCACCGACCAGGGCGTGATCGCCGCTCCGATGCTCCCCTTTCGCGCTCTACGCCACTTGGAGAACGGCCACAACCCCGCGGAGGCGCTGCTCCTTCTGGCTGGCACCGCCGTGGCAGAGTTCTGCGTCCACGAGGCCTTGGAGACGTTTCAGGCCGCCCCAGGCAGCCCGGACTGGGATCCCCACGACAGCCCTTACTCGCTGGACATCACCCTGTACTGGCGCACTCCAGTCACGGTTTGCCAGGCGTGGCCCATCAAGACGTACTGATCCACCCAGCTCTCTCCTCCGGCACTCTGGCCGGACAGTACCCATGGAGGCGATATGACCACCCCTCTTTCCGGAAGCCCCGACGTGGCCCGCGTGAAACTCGCGGGGGCGCGTGAGCACCTGGGGCGCCACCCGATACCGGACCCTGACCGGGTCCATGAAGCGCTGGACATGATCCCGCTCCTCGTGGCCAGGCTGGAAGCCGCCTACCGGGAGATCGACCTCCTCCGAGTGGCCTGCGCGCGCCGGATCGGCCAGAACGACGACTGACCTTCTGTTCTCCTCGTGTCTCTACGAACCAGACACGGGGAAAGCCGCTGAAATACTCCAGGCGGCAAACTCCTGAAAGGAGCGACATGTCTACTTGCCCTCGCTGCGGACGCACCATGACCTTGCCCGGAACGTCCCGTACCACCACGAACCGTGACATCGAAATCTGCGGCCAGTGCTGCCAGGACGAGGCCATCCGGGACGCTGCTGGCCTCGCCCCTCAGCCGCCGCAGGAATGGCCCGTGGCTTGGCTCACCGCCTGGCGCGCCTGATTACCGTCTTGGTGCCAGCCCGTTCTTGCGGGCCGGCACCGGCACACTGGAGACGTCCCTGCAGCCTTGAGGAGCGTCCGTGACCGCTCACCCCGTCCCTGAGAACCACTCGATGTGGTGGCTGGTCCCACGCTCATCCTGGCGCCGCCTCCACGCCGTCCCAGCAACCGCCCTCACCCCAGAGCGGCTGGCTGACGCGATCGACTGGGGCGGACCACTCAGCCTTCGGGCAGCCTGCGGGCTGGTGGTAGACCTCACCTACGCCGGGGTCGGGAGTCGCTTCGGCATGCCAAGATGCGCCCACTGCTGCCGGGCGATCGGCATCCCGGCCGGTCTCGGAACCCCCGCTAACGAGGCCTGACCTAAGCGCCGTGCCCATGTAGACCTCACCCCGAAGCCCACACCAGGGCACCAAGGAGGAGGAAGCCATGAGGATGCATGAGGAGTGGGAAGTCACCTGCGGGCAGTGTCAAGGGCGCGGTGAGCACGTCATGGAAACCTACGCAGAGACGATCCGCACCACCTGCGAACGGTGCCACGGGGAGATGACCCTGCGGGTGTGGTACCTCAGCGACGACAACGGCCGATCGTGGGCGCCGATGGAACCGCAACCAGAGTGGTAGCCCGTCCCGGGCCGGAGGCGCTTTGGAGCCGTCTCCGGCCAGGGTGCACGCCGCTACGCTGTCCGCGTCGAGATCCTCGTGGCCTGGCCCGAGGCGCCCGCCTCTCCCAAAGAGGACCATTGACCAACGACCTGATCGCGTTTCTCGGTGCCCGCCTCGACGAGGACCAGGCCTGGGCGGAAGCCTGCCAAGGGCACCGCTGGCAGTGGGTCCGCAGCGAGGACGACCAGGTAGTAACCGCCAACCCGGCCCAAGAAGAATGCTTGGACGAGGACAGCTACGGCATCTCGCTGCGCAGCGTCGAGAACCCTGACCAAGAACCCTCGCCGATCGGCCACGCCGAGGGGGTTGAGTCCTCGGTGGCAGGTCACATCGTCCGCCACGACCCTGCCCGGGTACTCCGGGATGTCTCGGCTGACCGCAAACTCCTCGCCCGATATGCGGAGGCCGTGAAGGAGCAGGAGGAAGCCCTCGCGGCGTTCAGGGTCGCCCGCGACGAGTGGGGGTCCTCCTCTGAGGAGTACGCCGACGCCTACAAGGACTGGTCTGACGCCCTCCTCCGGGAAGGGGCTTTCCTGACCGTCATCAAAGACAGAGTCGCCCGCTTCTCCGACCACCCCGGCTACCTGCAGGAGTGGGCGCCGTGACTTGGCCACCAGCAGGAGAGAACTGGGAGGGCGGCTACCGCGACAAGCAGGGCCGCCGCTGGGTGCACGTCCCGAACGAGGGATGGAGAGAAGCGAACCCTGCGCCCTTCCTCAAGACGAAGGGCGCGCACAACCCCCACCAGAGCATGAGCCTCGTCGAGAAGATCACAAAAGGCTTATGGGAGCTCTTCCACACGTTCGACGGCGTGCAGGTGCGCTGGAAACCGTTCAGTGTTCGCTATCAGCAGCCGCGCTGGGAGGACAGGTAGGCAACGATCTGTTTGTATGCCCCCGCGTCGCCCTAGCCGCGCGGAACACTGTCCGCCATGACCCCCGAGACCTGGTCCGCACTCATCGCTGGCCTCGCCCTGGCAGGGACCGGCGGAGCTTGGCGGACGGCATACCTCGCCAAGCAGGCCACCGTGGACCTCACCCGGATCGAAGCCCGCCGCTGGCACGCTGACATGACCCCTCAGTTCGAAATCACCTGCGTCCCTCTCTCGATGGGGGACCAGGTCAGCGAGGACCGGGCAGAGCTCCGCATCCGCTTCGTCGGCCCTCCAGGGCTCACCAAGCTCACAGTCACCCCGACGATCCGAGACGACTGGCCCGACCGCAAATCCACCCTCGCGGGCGGACCCACCCAGGAGGAGGTCACTTCTCAAATCTGGGGGCCCTACCGCTTCATCCACGGAGTAGACGGCGGCTCCGAGGGCAGCCGCACCGTCACCCCGATCACCCTGCTCCTCAGCGACGGCCGCCCGCTCTCCGTGGAACGGACACCACCGCCCCGGTGGGCCGACTCCGCAGGGTGGCGTCAGCGGTACAACGGCACCCCAGTACGGCTCGCCCTGCACTGCGTCCACGAAGGCGACGAACCCTGGACCGTGTACAAGGAAGTCCCGACCGTCCACCAGTGACCGCGCAACCTGGGAGAATGGCTTCTCATGATTGCTTCCCCTCCCTCGGTCTACACGCACCCTGAGGTGCCGGGGGCCGTTCTCCACCGCAGCCCGACTGGCATCTTCTACCTCATCACTGGGGCTCTACAGCTCACCCCAGGCCAGCTCGTTGACGTCGGCAAATGGCTGACTCAGCTCGGGCGGGAAGAATCGGGCGCCTCAGAGCGCTAGACAGCGAAACGGCTCCCCGCCCCAACGGAGAGCCGCCTGCCGATCTCAACCGCTCCGGACCCTGCCTGATCGCGAAGCCTCACCTCACCGCAAGCGTACGACCTCGGGGAGGCTTCAATGTCTGCATGGATTCACTCGGACCCCAACGCCGACGACGGCTACTGGCGAGACCACGGCATGCGGGAATGCGCCCGCGCCGACCGGTGCGCAGCGCCCCGCACGGAAACCGCGAACGGCCGCACCGTCTACCTCCCCGCCCTCACCCCGCGGGCCTTCTGCCTGGCTGACCACGCCGCTATCGCCCGCGCCCTCGACGCCCTGCCGGCGCTGTACGTCCGTGTCCACCAGGCCATCGACAAGACCTTCGCCGTAGCCGGTGTGGGCCCCGTCGTCGCCATGTCGAAAACCGCACCGGTCCCGGTGTCCCTGCCTGCGGACGAGTTGGCACGCCACATTCTGGCGGTGCTCACCTCATGGGAGGAGCGCGTGCGGGTCGTCGCCCGCCTGGCCCCGCTCTCCACCGGCGCTTCCCGGCGTCGCCGAGACGGTGTGATCCTCACCCAGGCGTGGACCGTCCTCGCTGCCCACCTCGACGCGCTCCTCGCCTTGCCCGCCGAGCCGATGGCCCGCACCGTCTCCCTCCGTGATGCCGCGGCCCTTCCGCCCGGCACGCCCGGACTCGTCCACCACGCCGCCGGGTACGCCGACGTCCTGCTCACCCTGTCCGGCGCCGACGCTGGCCTGGAAATCCTCGCCCTGGCCGCCCGGTGCCGAAGCTTCCTGACCGACACCCCTGCCAGCCGCCGGCACATGAGCGGCGTCCCGTGCGGGGCGTGCGGCTACACCGAGCTGTACGAAGTCCTCGACGGAGACGGCCAGCACGCTGGCGCTTCCTGCGACGCCTGCAGGGCCGGGTACGACGCCGACGCCTACAAGGCGCTCACCATCGACCAGGTCACACCGATCCGCGCCTCTGGTGCCCGCCGCCGCGCTCTGCGCTCCGCGTCGCGAGACGACGTGCTGTCGCGCCGAGCCTGAAAGGAGACGCAGGGGAGTAGAAGGGGCGGGGCCGCTCCTTCTACTCCCGTTGTCTGCCGCAGCGTAAGGCAGAGCGCACCTTGACTACCGTCGGCTTCTTTGACCTCATCAAGGGTGACCAGCACCACCCTTCGCGAAGCGAGGTCGTATGGGCAATGTCATCCTCGGCGGACTACTCGCCATCATCGGCGGCATCGTTGGCACCCTGCTCACCCACTGGCTCCAGATCAGACGCGAAGAAAGAGCCCGCCACTACGAGCAGCGTCGAACAGCTCACCTCGAATTCGCTCGCAGGTTCAACGAAATCCGTGCCGCGGTAGCTGACTCCGACTACACCCAGGAATCCCCGTCCATGTACGACTACCGAGTGACCGGCGACCTCCCTCTCCTGTTCCTAACAGTCCGGGTCTTCGCGTCACCAGCCACCCGTCAGGCCGCGTCTGTCGCCATTGACCGTCTCCACGACTGGATCGGTACAGACGGCAAGGCGGACGACGGCCCTCTGAACGCGGCGTTCGAGCAGTACTTGCGCCTGGTCCGCCAGGAGCTCGGTGTGCAGGGTAATCCGGCTGTCCAGAAGTAGCGTTTAACTCCACGACCTGTTATAAATGGGATCGATCGTCCAGCAAAAGGCCCTCAGGCACCTCGCCGAGGGCCTTTTCGCATGTTGGGAGGTGCCCGGCATGCAGAGACGAGAACCCATCACGATCGCCGCCGCCGCGGCCCGCCTCCGCAAGCCGGAGCCAACCGTGCGCGTGTGGGCGTCTCGGCACCATGCCCGTCGGTGCATGAAGATCGGCAAAACCGTCTACTACGACTGGTTCGACCTCGCAACGATCGAAAGGCAGCTTCGCCTCGGGTTGAGGGTGCCAGCCACGCCTGAGGCACGCGACGAGATCCGCGCTCAGGTGCGGTCCGCAGCGTAGGTCTTTGAACTTCCTGATCGCGCACCACCTGGCGGGGGTGCGCTGCTCCGCGAGGCGACTTCCCCGTGCGCCCCGCGTCGAGCTCCTGGCGGCTGGTTCGGGCGCGGCGGCCCGGCCAGCCGCCCCAAAACGCACGCCCCCTCACGGCGGCGTGCTGCGTGACGCAGAGCAGTGGGGTCCCCCGACGACACGCTCGCCACGCACGTGGCCCGGTCTCCCCGCAGGGGGTGCAGGGAAGACCGGGCCACACACCCCACCTCCAACACCCCCTGGAGAACCCATGCACTGGCACACCGTCGACTACCTGAAGGAAGACGGCCCTGCCCGGGGCCGCCTGGTCAACCGCGGGTTCTGGCTGTCCGGCATTCCCCGGCCGCTCATCTGGTGCCGCCTGCTCGGCCACCGGCCTGTGGTCGACGGCTACGGCCCTCACCGACCGGGCCTGGACGCCGCACGGTGGGTGTGCTGCGACCGGTGTGGGGTCCGCCCCGACCCCCAAGGCAACCTCGACCCTGACCAGTGGGACGTCGGCCAGCGCTACACCGGCACCTTCGACGGCGCCCTCGTGGTCCGGGACCGCCCGAATAGCCGGGAACCTTCCGCCGCGAAGCGTCCGCTCGTCCGCGTCCACGGTTCGCCCGGCTCGTGGCCGCGCCGGTCCGAAGGCGAGGTGGGCGGGCAGTTCGTGATCGGCAAGACGTTCGGCGTCTTCGAAGCTGAGGTGAAGGTCGGCAACGCCGGAAGTGAACAGACGCTCGCCGCTCACCTACGCATCTGGCCGATCGGCGCCCTCTACCTGCACACCGAACGGTTCGGCACTTGGCTGCAACGCCGCCTGAACCCGACCGGCTATGACTCCCGGCTCATCAGCCTGGCCGTGGGGGATTGGCAGGTCCGCTGGAAGCTGTGGGCCCGCCGCGACCACTACTCCCGCACCGACCCCTGGTGGATGCACGGCTCTATCAGTCTCAACCCCGTCGAGCAGCTTCTCGGCCCCAAGTACTACTCCTACGAGAACGTTGGCGAACCGGTCACTGCGACCGTCCGCATGCCCCACGGCGATGACCACCAGGTGACCCTGCAGCTCCAGAGCCGGACCTTTGGCCGTCGTCGCGGGCGCAAGACCGTCGGATGGGACGCCGACTGGAACTGCGAAGGCGGCATCGCGACCAAGCCCGGCGACCGCGGCGGTGTCTGGGGCTCCGGGGTGGAAGTGCCTGACGACGCGGTCAAGGCAGGGGATTGGGTGTCAGCTGCTGTCGCGGCGATCGCTCAGCGCCTCACGGCCGACCGCGTCCGGTACGGCTTCCAGAAGCGGACCGCCCCTGAGGTGACCCGATGAAGGTCTACCTGGCGAGCAGAGGCTCGTATTCCACCTACCGGGTGGTCGGCGTCTTCGCCCGCAAGGAGGACGCTGAAGCGTACGAACTCGGCGAGGACGTCGAGGAGTACGACGTCCACGAAGGGCCTCAAGAGGTTCGGGCCTGGCTGAAGCTGATCTGGTACCCCGACCATCCAGATAAGGACACGTGGGAAGGCGACGGGCCGTACAACCCCTACGAAGACATGCGCCCAGAACGCCGCGACTACGACGGGCACCCCAACCGGGTTGAGCACCGCTGGGCCCGAGGGTGGGGCGAACGCGGTTCCGGCCACCTCGAAGTCTGCGGCTGGGAGATCGAACGGATCCGGAAAGTCTTCGGCGAGCTCCGCGCCCAGTGGTTGAGCAACAGGACGCTCGGCATGGTGTGGGACTGCGACAAGCTGGAGTGGACCGCCCCCGAGGTGGAGTCATGACGCTCAAACCTGAGGACCGCCGCCCCTACCGGGCGCTCTCTGAGCCCGGAGACGAGTGGGTCGTCACTCACGCCGCCCCTACTGCCAGGAAGAGGCGCTACACCCTGCGGCTGGTCGGCCGACACGGACAGAGCGGAGCCTTCTACGCGCTCGACGAACCCGCGTCCCAGTACGAGCCAGGGCCGTTCGGGCTCATGTGGGTGATCGCCTCCACCGACGAGGACGACCCCCAACAGACCGCCCAGCAACTGAACTTCGCCATAGGGCGGAAGCCCACCGCCCGGCAGATCCTCACCGACGCCCTGAGGCAGAACGACTTCTTCGCCCAGGACCCCGCCCACAGGGTTGGGTGGCTCACTGACCAACTCCTGCTCGCCCTCGACGAAGCCGGGCTGGAAATCGTCGCCAAGGACGAAACGGAGGCGACCGATGCCTGACGAGTGGGTTGCGGTCAGGATGGGCGAGCGCTAGATCAACACGAACTTCGGCCTGCCCTTCTCGTCCACGGGGTCCAGGGGCAGGCCGATCATCTCCGGGCGGGTGGCTGAAACCAACCGAACGCATGCGGTGAGACAGGTCACCCGCCCGGCACCACCCCCAGGAGGCCCCGTGCCCCTCTCCGATGAGACCAGAGCCGCGATCGTCGCGATCCCCGGAGATAAGGGCTGGTGGAACTACGCCGCCCGCGACGACTACGTGGCGCTGGCCGCTGACCTCATTGGCTACGGCCTACAGCCCGAGCAGGCGGTCAGCGTACTGACGGCCGCCTTCCGAGTTGTCGCTGAGGAAGTCGGGGAGTAGGCCACACGCCTCACCTGATCTGTCAGTACCGCCCCGTACCCTCACCTGCGTGTCCACTGTTCCGCCTCGCCCGCCTCTGGTGTGGTACGGCTCCCGCCTGGCCTGGCTACAGGTATGGCGCCGCGGTGAGGTGCACTGGATGGCGTTGGTGTTCTACGCCGAGAACGACGGTAACCGCCCCTACGTCGTGGAGCGGTGGGCGACCGCCGACGAGATCACCAAGATCGACGGCGAGAATTACACCCGCGTCCCGCGCGTCATCTCCCCACCCGCTACCTGACCCGGGCGGGAGGCGCCGTGCATCTCCGCCACCGGTGGGAGGTCGTCGAGACCATCGGCAAGGTGACCACCACACGCTGCAGGATCTGCGGCAGGACCCGCACCCGCGTCGCTTGACCTTCAGGGCCGTCCATCCGGGCGGCCCTTTCGCCTACCCAGCAACCTCTGGAGTCCCGTGTCTGCCGTGTACCTGATCGCTGGCCCCCGCACTATGGCGGGCGAACTTTCCAGCCCGCCCCAGACGCTGTTCACGAACTGGCTGATAGCGGAGGGCATCGACCGAACCCGCGGTAACCGGCTCACTGTCTGGGATGACCTGAGCGCCGTCTTCGATGTCTTCGAGCTGGACGAGAACGGCGACCCGGTTGACCCGCCCACCACCAGTCCTGAGGCCCTGACTGTCTCCACCTTGCCCCCAGTGAGCGGTGAAACCGCCTGATAGGAGGACGCCGTGGCCACCCGCCTGTCCACCACAGCCCGCAACGCAGCCGCTGACGCCGTCGTCGACCTCCTCGACGCCGGATCGGGGCCGGCCATCGTGGAGATCCGTACCGGCACCCAGCCAACTACGGCGAACGACACCGCCACCGGGACGCTGCTGGCAACCCTCACCTTGGCCGACCCCGCATACGGGTCGGCGTCTTCAGGCGCGGCCACTATGGCGAGCACTCCCCGCACAGCTACAGGTGTGGCGGCTGGTACCGCAGGCTGGTTTCGCATGAAGGACTCCGCTGGCAACACAGTGCTGGACGGGTCGGTGACAGCCACAGGCGGTGGAGGCCAGCTCGAACTCGCCACCACCAGCATCTCGGTCGGCCTGACGGTGGAGGTCACTGCTGGCACCGTCACCATGCCTGCAGGCTGATGGCTCGCCACAACCTCTGCCTCAACCCGTGCTTGACGAACGACGGCACCGGCTGGGGCGGGGGTAGCACCCCGACTCGCGTGGCAGCGAGCGGATTCGTCAGACCGTTCGTCGCTGAGTACACCACCGGTAGTTTCGCCTCCACCCCAGCCACCCAAGTCGGCGCCATCACAGTGGGCGAAACCTACACAGTAAGCCTCTACCTGCGAAGCAACACCTTCAACGTCAACAGCGGCAGCGTGTACGTCGAATGGGTGAACGCGGGCGGAACAGGCTTCGGCTACCCCAGCGCCGTCTACAGCGTGGCCGCCAACACAGTGACCCGCGTCTCCGTCACCGCGGTCGCCCCAACTGGAGCTGTCGCCGCCAGGGTGATCGTGGACGGCGTGAACTTCCCGATCAGCCCAGGTCACTTCACCGCTGTGCTGATCGAGCCCGCCGCCAGCCTCGACACCTACTTCGACGGCGACACCAGCCCGGGCGGCTCATGGGACGGCGCCGCCGGCAACAGTTCCAGCACCCTCTTGGATGCTGTCGCCGGAATCCTCACAGCCGCCCTGCCCACCCTCGACTCTGCCGTAGCTGCTACCGCCACCACGACTGGCGCTCCGATAACCACGCTGCCGTCTCTCACTGCCACCACTACGGGAACCGCGAAAACCTCCGGCACAGCCGCCATCAGCCCAGATGGCCTCACCGTGGCATCGGCCGGTCGGGCCGTTCTCCGAGGCGCCATGGTTGTGGCCTTGCCCGAACTCGCCGCCTCCACCCCAGCTACCGGAGACGTCACCATTCGGCTCGGCCCAGTACGACGCCGCTGGTCAGCTCGCACCGGCCACCGCTGACCTCCTGGAGGTGACGGCAGTGGAACAGTTTCCTCGGGGGGGCACCGAATACCTCACCGTCATCATCACCGGCGACGCCAGCCTCGACACCCTGCCCGTCCACATGCAGGTCCTGCCCTACGGCGTCCGCCCCACGACAGACGGCTGGCAACCCGCCGAATGGGACACCGACGACGACGGCAACACCATCGCGAAGATTCTCATCGGCCCTGACAGCCTCTTCGACTTCTCCCTGGCGCCCGGTACGAAAGTCCCGTGGGTGAAGGTCACCACCAGCCAGGAGACACCGGTGCTGGAAGGCACTCCCTTCGAGGTGACCTGAACGGCCACGACCCCTTTTCGGTCACGCTCGGTACAACTCGTCACCGGTGGGAGACGCCGGGCTAGTAACCGTTTGTAATCACCGCAGGATGACTTCTACTGACCTAGGGCCTTCCTCTGCGTGGCCTGGTGCACCTCCGACAAGTCCACCAGCCGCTTGTCTCCACGCATCACCCCACCGCACCGCTCCTGCAACAGCTCAAGCAGCTTTATGTGCTGATCCGGGTCCGTCAGCGGCCCCCGGTGCGTCGCGTACTGCCGAATAGCTGCACGCAACTCCCGATCCCGTATCCGAGCGCAAGGCCGCTCCAGTGAATCGTTGACTTCGCTGTCCTCCATCTCCTGCTGCTCAAACGGGCGGGGATCCCTCCGCCGAGCTGGCGGATAGAGCGACTCCTCGATCTGTTCGGTCCGCAACTTCCCCAACACGGCGTAGAGCTCCTCGCACGCGGTCACCTCCGCCAAACGCTGCTGATAACGCACCTGGGATCGGGCCGCGTACACCTGGCCGACCACGCCACCAACCAGAGACAACGCGCCACCGACGATCACCGGCAGAAGCAGGTTCCACATGAACCCACTATCCGCCAGGCCGGTGCCTGCGGCGAGAGCTTTCCTGCGGCGCACACCGAATCGGCCTCGCTGACCCAGCGTTCCACCAGTGATCCTCATGAACCCCCCTCGCGCGCGACATCCCCTTGGAGGTGAGCCGTGGAACGCCAACGCTGCTCAGCCAAGTCCAAACGCTCAGGAGAGCAGTGTCAGAACAAGGCCATCCCGGGGGCGAAGACCTGCCGCATGCACGGATCGGCGACGAAGAAGGCCAAGAACGCGGCCGAGCGGCGGGTCGGTGAAGACCTTGCTCGTCGGACGGTCGACACGTACGGTCTGCCGCGTGAGGTGGACCCGGCGACTGCTCTGCTGGAGGAGGTCCACCGTACGGCTGGCCACGTCGCTTGGCTCGCCGAGGTGGTCGCTGGGTTCGAGCGTGAGGATCTCGTCTGGGGCGTCGTCGAAGAGGTCGAGAAGACCGCGACAGAGTTCACCGGTACGGACGTCACTCGTAAGTCCGTCCCGAACGTGTGGCTGGATCTTTACCAGCGGGAGCGGAAGCACCTGACAGATGTGTGCAAGGCGGCTATCGCGGCGGGCATCGCCGAACGGCAGGTGCGCCTTGCCGAACAGCAGGGCGCGTTGATCGCGTCGGTGATCGGACGGATCCTAGACGATCTCGACCTGTCGGCGACCCAGCGGGCCCGAGTGGGGGAGGTCGTGCCGCGGCACCTTCGGGCGGTGGCCGGGTAGCGGCCATGCATGGTCGATGCATGACGGCTGCATAAACGGACATTCGGGCGGAAATTCTGTGGGCGAAATGCGCAGTTTGCGTTTTCGCTGGTCAGGGGCTCGGCTTACCGTACAGACTCTACATTCTGTACGGTTACCCATAGGTAACGTGATTCGTGCTCGCTAGCCCTCTATAGCTCTCAGGGGGCGATATGAGTGCGCTTGCTGCATTCGAGTACGCTGCCCGCGCGTTTGAGCCACCGAAGCCCAATCCCTATCTGAATGACCCTGTTGGGTGGGTTCGCGAACGGCTCGACGGCTACCTCTGGTCCAAACAGCAGGAGATCGCCAACTCGATCGTCATCAACCGGCGAACCGCTGTGAAGTCCTGCCACAACGCCGGCAAGAGCTTCCTCGCCGCGCAGATCGCCTGCTGGTGGATCGACGTCCACCCTCCCGGCGAGGCGTTCATCGTCTCTACCGCCCCCACCTACGCGCAGGTTCACGCGATCCTCTGGGAAGAGATCCGCAAGGCGGCCAAAAACCCGAACGGCGACTCGCTCCCCGGCAGAGTGCTCCAGTCAGACGAATGGAAACTGGACGACGGCACGCTCGTTGGCTGGGGTCGCAAGCCAGCCGATAACGACCAGCACGGCTTCCAAGGAATTCACCGCCGCTACGTCCTCGTCATCCTCGACGAAGCATGCGGCATCCCCGAACAGCTCTGGGTCGCCGTCGAAGCCATCACCACCGGCGCCGATTGCCGCATCCTCGCGATCGGCAACCCCGACGACCCGAACACCGAGTTCGGCAACGTCTGCAAGCCGGGCTCCGGCTGGAACGTCATCCGCATTTCCGGCTTTGACACCCCGAACTTCACCGACGAGCCGTTCCCCGACCGGCTCCGGCCGCTCATGCTGTCCCCGGAGTGGGTGGAAGACAAGCGGCGCCGGTGGGGGGAGACCTCACCCCGCTACGTCGCCAAGGTGCTGGGGGAGTTCCCTGAGGTCGGCGATGACACGCTGATCTCACCTCGGTGGATCGAAGCCGCCCAGGCCCGCACGTGCACCCCTGGCCCGCGCAACGTACTCGGTGTGGACGTGGCCCGTTTCGGCTCTGATCGGTCAGTGTTCTGCCTGGTCCGTGGCCCGGTCGCCCGCATCATCGGCGACCACGCTCACGCCCGCACGACCGAAACGACCGGCAAGGTCATCGCCGCCAAGCGCGAGCACGACGTGCACGAGATCCGCGTCGACGGCGTAGGGGTCGGCTCCGGCGTCGTCGACGAACTCCTCGACGCCGGCCACGACGTCCTCGACATGCAGTCCGGCGCCGCAGCCCTCGACCGTGAGCACTTCGCCAACGCCCGCGCCGAGTGGTGGTGGGGCCTACGCGAACGCTTCGAGCAGGGCGACATCGACCTCGACCCGGAAGACGACGAACTCGCCGCCCAACTGGGGGCGATGAAGTACAAGTACACCGCCCGCGGCCAGGTCCTCATCGAGTCCAAGGACGACATGAAGAAGCGCGGGCTTCCGTCACCGGACCGAGCTGATGGCGTGATGCTCGCCTACGCCCACGTGCCGCCACCTGACCAGATCGTCGACGACGACGACCTGGATGAGGACCTCGACGGCTACAGCATCAGCGACTACTAGGCGAGGGAGGCCGTCATGGGGATCGCCTCCCGCCTGCAGGAGTCCTGGTATCGGGTGACCGGCCGTACGGCCCTCGCTGAGCAGCTCGGCAAGGAGCGCCGCACCGCCGAGTTTTTCCAAGAGGCCCTCACCGACCTCGAAGCCCGCATGTATGAGCCGGGGTGGCAGCACCTCACCGCTCGGGCCGATTTGGAGTTCACCCGGGAGGGCCTCGGCCGTCTCGCTGTGGTGTGTCGTGTGATGGCGATCAAGAACCCGTTGATCAAGCGCGGCCTAGCGTTGCGCGCCGCCTACGTGTGGGGGCAGGGCGTCAACATCTCGGCCCGCGACGAGAAGGTCAACGCCGTCGTCCGCGCCTTCCTCGACGACCCAGGCAACCGGCGGGTGCTGGCGGGGGAGCAAGCCCACGAGATCCTGGAACGCGCGCTCGGCACCGACGGCAACCTCGTCGTCGCGTGCTTCACCAGCCCCACGACCGGCCGGGTGAAGGCCCGCCTCGTGCCGTGGGATGAGATCACCGACATCATCACGAACCCCGAAGACGCCTCCGAGCCGTGGTTCTACCGCCGAGACTCCTGGATCGACGAAGTCGATTTGCGGTCCGGCGCCCGTATCACCCGCCGGCAGATCGTCTACTACCCGGCGCTCGGCTACCGCCCCAAGGTGCGAATCAAGCAGATCACCGACGCGGCCGGCACCGGGCAGGTGATGTGGGACGCCCCCGTCTACCACGTCAAGGTCGGCGGCCTGGCGGGCTGGAAGTGGGGTGTGCCTGACGTCTACGCCGCACTGGACTGGGCGGCGGCGTACAGGGAGTTCCTCACTGACTGGGCGAAACTGGTTAAGGCGCTTTCCCGATTCGCGTGGCGGCTGACCTCCAAGGGGTCGAAGCAGGCGCAAGTCCGGGCCAGAATCGCCGCCGGGCCAAGCACGGACCGCTACACCGGAGATCCGCAGCACGCCGGGGCGACCGCCATCATGAGCCCGGACATGGCGCTCGAAGCGGTACCGAAGAGTGGCGCGACGATCGACTCGGACTCCGGCCGGCCGCTGGCTGCGATGGTGGCCGCTGCCCTCGACGTTCCGGTGACGATGCTGCTCGGAGACCCAGGCACCACCGGCGCCCGAGCCACCGCTGAAACGCTGGATACACCGACTGAGCGGGCGATGGAGCTGCGGCGTGCGGTGTGGGGCGAGATGCTGCGGCAGATCCTCACCCACGTCATCACCGAATCCGTCCGCGCCCCCCAAGGCGCCCTCAAGGGCACTGTCGCGCCGGGCGACTTCGACGGGCAGGAAACCGTCACCTTCGCCAAGGGCCTCGACCCGACGATCGACATCTCCTGGCCCGACATCGACGACGTGCCGATCGCCACGCTGATCGACGCGATCACCAAGGCCGACAGCACCGGATACGTGCCGCCGCTGGTGACGCTGCGGGTACTCCTGGAGGCGCTGCGGATCAAAGATGTCGACAAGATCCTCGAAGCCGTCACCGACGAGGACGGCAACTTCAAACCGCCCGAAGGCGCTGGTGGCCAAGCAGGGCAGGCCGCGGTGGACGCATTCAGACGAGGAGATGATCCGGCCGCACTCTTGGCCGGACGTGCGCCAACCAAGCAAGGAACGGATTCGAAGGGCGCTCAGCCTTCTGACGATGAGGACGTCGGCGAGAAGTCGCAGCCGAAGAGGTGATCGCATGCCGGTCACCCACGAAACGCTGCAGCTGGTCGAGCGGATGCGCCAAGCCGTCAACAGCATCGTCGACAACGTCACCCGGCTCCTTGTGGCTGCCTGGGTGGGGGCCTGGGACCAGATGGCCGTCGAGGTCGCCGCAGGTATAGGCGAGGTCCTCCAGGCGGGCGACGGCCAGTGGCCAGCCCGGCGGGTGATCGAGCGGACCTCCCGCATGATGCGGGCGCTGGACGTCATCGCCGCAGCCCTCACCCGATTGGCGGACCTGACCCGATCCCAGACCCTCACGGGCGCTGCAGAAGCCGCCCGGATCGCTCTTGATGGGCAGGGCGAGCTGGTTGCGTCCCAGCTGCCGTACGGGTCCACGCTCGGGTTGGCGGCCCGCTACCGGCGGCAGCAGCCCGACACAGTCGACGCGATCGTGCGCCGCACAGCTGAGCAAGTCAACGCCGCTCACTGGCCGCTCGCCGACGAGGCGACAGCCGCCCTGAAACGGGAACTCATCCGTGGGGTCGTTGTGGGAGACAACCCGCGTACCGCAGCCGCCCGCATGCTGAAAGGGCTAGAAGGCCAGTTCAATGGTGGTCTGACCAGGGCTCTCGTGCTCAGCCGCACTGAAATCATCGAGGCCCATCGCCAAGCCGCTGAGATCGGCCAGGCCGACCACGCTGACGTCCTGGACGGGTGGGTGTGGCACGCCCGCCTCGACGGCGTCCGCACCTGTCCCTCCTGCTGGGCCAAGCACGGCACCCTGCACCCGCTCAGCGAGCCGGGCCCGATCGACCACCAGCAGGGGCGATGCAGTAGGACGCCCCGTACCAAGAGTTGGGCGGATCTCGGCTTCGACATTCCAGAACCGGCCGATGCCACCCCGGATGCCCGAGCGGTGTTCGACGCTCTCCCTCAGGCCGACCGTCTGAAGATTATGGGGCGCCGCCGCCTCGAACTCCTCGACTCGGGCGCCATCGACTGGGCTGACCTCGCCCAGCGCCGCACCACCACCGGCTGGCGAGACAGCTACGGAGCGAGGCCGGTGAAAGACCTGGAACGCCTCGCCCGCTCTACCTGATCGTGTCGGCTGCCAGTGCTGGGCGGGGCGGCCGACACTCACTCTTCGGAGACCCACGTGAACGTCCTCGTGCTTCTTGCTCTCATCTGCTTCTTGACCTGCGCCATCTGGTCAGCCATCACACGCGCCTGGCCGCTCGCTCTGCTGGCTGCCGGGCTGACCCTGCTCCTGCTGGCCTCCGCGCCTCTTGACCTCTGACAGGAGGACCCATGTCTGACGAGTTTGACTGGCTGGCCGAGGGCCGCCACTCCGCGTGGAGGGAGGAAGACCACCCTCGCGCACCGGACGGAAGGTTCGGCCACTCCAGTGGAACCCACACCGGTGGTGTCAGCAGCGGACATGGCGGGGGAGGCGGCTCGCACTCAACATCCCCCGGCGGTAGCCGATCTGCTTCCGTCGACACTAAAAGCGGCCCCGTTACTGTCACCCGGAACTCAGACGGCAGTGGAACAATTCACGCTGCAGGAGTCACGCTTCAGCTCGCCAACGCCGACGAATACCATGAAGCTTACTCGCAGCTTAGCATCACCAGCATGGTCCCCTCAGGGCTCACGCAAACTGCCAGGGCATTCACGGTCGGCAAAGAGCGGCCTATGCCAGCGGATGAGACAACGGCTCCTCTTGGAATGGTCAAACGCACTGGAAGCGATACATTCGAAGTGCGATTCAGGCCTCGGCCGGGAGCCACCATGGATGAGATATCCGCAGCTCCCGCGATTACGGTCACTGCCAAACAGGCGAACAGCATTGCGGGCGCCATGGAAAAGCATCGGGCTGATGTAAAAAAAGAGGAGAAGGCGGCTAAGGATGCAGCCCGGCAAGCGAATATAGCAGCCGGGCGAGCCAACCCGGCAGACGTCGGACGTCGCGCTTCCGGACAGCCGCCGAGCGTCACTGGACCAGATGAGCGTGGCATGTCTGCGACGATCGCTTCCAAGCAGATGCGCACTACTGGCGGCGGAAGCCTAACGCTTCATCGTCAGGAAGGTAGTGACTATACCCACGTCACCACTGCTGACGGCCAGACCTATGCACTCACCGATGATGAGGTGCGCGAAGTTTACTTTAGGGTCCATGACATGGATGACGGTGAATTTAAGGTCGGCGAGAATGAGGGGCTCGTTGACAAAGAGGGGTTCCTGTTCGGGCAAATTATGAAAGTCGGATCCGACCGGTATGATGTCCAGATCGATGGAAAGCGGGCATTCACCTTAAGTCCCAAAGACGCTACGCGATTGGAACAGGCCGGGAGTGATCTTTCTACCGCAAAACGATTGGACACCGAATTCGGCAAGATCGATGTCTTTTCAACTGGCGGTGGCAAAGTAGGGGTTCGCCACCTTGGTGACGATGGCAAGCCCTTGGAAACGACCTTTAACGCCGGATCCTGGAGGAAGCTCGGCCAAGCAGTTGACGTCGTCTTCGAAGGCTTTGATGAGGAAGATACCAACCCGAACGCGCCCGATTCGGGTGTGGCCAGTAAGACGGTCAAGACCAACGTCGGTAACGTGACTGTACAGCTGAAAGGCGAATGGGGGGCGCCCGACAGCAGCCTCTCAATGATGCCTGAGAAAGGCGACTGGGGAGTCGTCGTTGATGGGCCGCACATGGATGCGTGGTTGAGCGCAATCGCTGGCGTTCTGGAGGAGTCGGCTGGATCCCGCCGCCTATCTGCTGGCCAAGTGTCGCTGTCTGAGGCCACCGGCGTGGCGCCTATCCAGCAGACTTCGGACTCGCGCGGACGTTTCCGGGTCCTCCTCATCAAGGAGGGGTGGGGCACCAGCGGCTACTACCCCGAGGCTGTCTTGCGCCGCGATGGCCCGCAGGTGTGGCCCAAAGGCACCCACATGTACCTCAACCACCCCACCGTCAGTGAAGCCGCTGAACGGCCCGAGGGCGATGTCAGGTCGTGGGCATCCATCACCACCACTGACCCTGTCTGGGATCCCGCTCAGAGGGGGTTGGTGGCTGAGGTGCAGGTCTTCCCCCAGTGGCGGCAACTCCTGAACGAGGAGTTCGCCCGCGAGGTCGGCCTGTCCATCCGCGCGAGCGGGCGCGTCGAGTACGGCGAAGCTGCTGGCCGCGAGGGGCCGATCGTCACGAGTCTCGACGAGGGGGTGTCCGTGGACTGGGTCACCAAGGCCGGTGCAGGAGGCCGAGTGCTGGAGCTGATCGAGTCCGCCCGCAGCGAGGGCTCTGGTCTGCTGCGGCGCGCAACGGAGGCCAAGCAGCCGCCCGTCAAGAGAGGCTCTGCCAAGGAGCCCGAGGTCGACGAGGAGCTCGACGGCGAGGACGACGAGGCACAGGACGGCGATTGGAAGGGTAAGCCCGCTTTCCTGAAGGCCAAGGAAGCCGCCTCCCTGACAGAAGGCGCGAGCCTCGGCCAGTGGCTCGAAGCCCGCATGCACCTCGGCTTCACGAAGCTGGCAGATGAGCTGTACGGCGACGGCCGCCTCACCCGCGAGGAGCGGATCGGCCTCTCCCAAGCCGTCGGCGACGGCCTGAAGGCTTTTGTGACCCGGGTGGAGGCCGACTGCCCCCGCCTGTACCAGCGCGCCGTGTGGGACTCACCAGAAGAGCCCGACGACGACAGCCAAGAGCTTGAGGAGGCCCCCTCCTCGGCTGCGGCTACTACCGAGCCGGGCAGCCCGCCCGCAACCACAAGCAAGGAGGAAGGCATGCCCGAGCTCACCGAAGCGCAGGCTCACGACCTGCGGGAGGCGAACGCCACCGCTGAGGCAGCCAAGAACGAGGCTGAGCAGCGTGCCGCAGCCGCCGAGAACCGGCTTCAGCGGTTCGAAGCGCTGGAGGCCGCCCGCCCCGTTGTCCGTACGGTGCTGGCTGAGTCTGGCCTGCCCGGCAGGGCACAGGACCGGCTGCTGGCCACCGTGACTGCTGACAGCGTCCCGCTGGCCGACGGACGCCTCGACGAGGAGGCTCTGCGCAAGACCGTCACCGAAGCCGCCGAGGCCGAGAAGGCCTACCTCGCCAGTCTGGCCGAGGACGCCGGCGCGGGTCAGGTGCGGGGCCTGGGCGAGTCTGCCCGCACGGACCGCAACAACGGCGGTGACCTCGATCAGCGGCTCACCGAGGCCTTCAAGGGGCTCGGCATGGACGACAAGGCCGCTCAGACCGCGGCGTACGGAAGGGGCTGACCCATGGCGCAGAACATCGTTTTCGAGGACGGCACGCAGCTCGCCCTCACCGCGACTGACCCTGCTACTCCGGCGTCGGGTGACCCGGTCCTGGTGGGGCAGATTCCCGGTGTGGCCCTCATCGATGAGGCGGCTGATGGCGTCACGACCATCAAGACCAACGGCGTCGCCACCCTCAGCGTGAAGGGCATCGACGGCGGTGGCAACTCCGCCGTTGCCGCTGGTGACATCCTCTACTACGTCACTGGCGACACCCCGAAGCTCAGCAAGAAGAACACGGGCGTACGGTTCGGCTACGCCCTTGAGGCCGTCAGTTCGGGCGCGACTGCCACGATCCGCGTGAAGATCGGCTACTGACGTCGGCGCCCCTGGCGCCCCTTCTCCTCTTTCAGCCTCCGTGCCGTCCGGCCCGGGGGCTTTCGCATGCCCCGGCGCGGAGCGCCTGAGACAAGGAACGCAGAATGCAGCTCCTCGACCTGATCGAGACTTACCACGCCCAGGACGCCTCCACCGAACGGCTGTACGCCCGCGAGGGGCGCCGGGTGCGCGGTGGGCGCAACACCGCCCAGTACAAGGAATCCCTGCTGGAGGCCGCCAACCTGTACGAGGGCGTCCTGAACGGCCGTACCCCGTTCTGGCGCCTGCAGGAGGCCATGACCACCAGCGATTTCTCCTACCTGTTCGGCGACATCATTGACCGGCAGATGCTCGCCTCGTACCAGCACATGCCTGTCCTGTGGCAGAGCATCGCCCGCCGCGGTGTCGTCCGGGACTTCCGTAGCGTCGACCGCTTCACCCTCGACGGCGGCGAGGCTGTCCTGAGCGAGGTCAAGCAGGCGTCGGAGTACCCGGCTGCTGCGGTGGTGGATGGCCGCTACCAGTACGCGGTGAAGAAGTACGGCAAGCGCCTGCCCTTCACTTGGGAGTCGTTCGTCAACGACGACCTGGGCGCGCTGCGAGACCTACCGACCCGTCTCGCGAACGCCGCCCGGTTCTCTGAGGAGCGGTTCGCCACCGACCTGTACGCCGGCACCACCGGGCCCGACAGCACGTTCTTCGCCTCCGGCAACGCCAACATCGTCACCAGCAACCCGACCCTGTCCGTCGCTGGCCTGACCACGGCGCTCAACGTGCTGGCCGCCCAGGTCGACACGGACGGCAACCCGATCTACGTCAACGCCGTGTGGCTCGTTGTGCCGCCCGCGCTGGAGATCACCGCGAACAACATCATCAACGCCACCGAGATCCTCGCAGCGGACGGCGGCGGCGATGGTACGGGCACCAACCAGCTGCGGGTCACCAACTGGATGCGCAACCGGGTCAGGGTCTTGGTCAACCCGTGGCTGCCGATCATCTCCACCACCAACGGCAACACGAGCTGGTACCTGTTCGCCGACCCCGGCGTTGGTCGCCCCGCCATGGAGATCGGCTTCCTGTCCGGCCACGAGTCGCCTGAGCTGTTCATGAAGATGCCGAACGCCACCCGAGTCGGCGGCGGCCTCGTTGACCCCATGGACGGCGACTTCGACACCGACGCGGTCGACCACAAGGTCAGGCACGTCTTTGGCGGCACCCTGATGGACCCGAAGAGCGCCGTGGCCTCCAACGGCACCGGGACGCCCTGATCCCTGAACGGAGGATCACGGTGAACCTGCCGCCACCGATCAACGGCACAGAGTCCTACCTCGCCGCGATACACGACGTACTGGGGGAGATCCGTGACCGGCTCCCTGAACAGCAGCCTCAACCAGTCACGGACCAGGTAGAGCTACGCGAGCCACAGGCGCTCGGTGCCATCACCGAACCAGCCCCCTCCCCGGAGGCTGCTTCGGCCACAGAGCCTGAGCCCCTGGCTGAACCCGCCCCCGCCCCAGCGCGGGGGCGGCGACGCACCACCAAGAAGAAGGAAGGGGACGCCTGATGGGCTCCACCGCAAAGGGCGTCGCCGGAGGGCTGGCCACCCTCGACACCAACGGCCGGGTACCTGCCAGCCAGGCCCGCCTCACCGCCTCCGCGACGCTGGACTTTGCGTCCATCGCCGCAGGCGCGGTCGGCACCCTAACCGTCACGGTGACCGGTGCCAGCACCGGCGATTTCGCCCTCGTGGCGCCGCCCGGCAACCTCAACGCCGGCCTGGTCGTGTGCGGCTTCGTGTCGGCCGCCGACACGGTGACCATCCGGGTGCTCAACGGCACCGCGGGCGCGATCGACCCGGCCAGCTCGACCTGGAAGGTCACGGTCTTCACCGCGTAGGAGGAACCGTGGCGCTCGACTACTCCACCGACGTCGGGAAAGTGCGACTCCTGATCGCCGACACCGACCCGGCGACGCAGCTGCTGAACGACCCGCAGATTGAGGGCTTCCTGGAGATGGAGGGCAACGTCAAGTTGGCCGCCGCGCAGGCGCTCGACTCCATCGCCAGCAGCGAGGCGCTCGTCTCCAAGGTCATCAGCATGAACGGCCTGAGCATCAACGGCCCTGCCGTGGCGTCCGAGCTACGAGCCAGAGCGACAGGGCTGCGCGAGCAGGTCGCTGAAGGCCTTGGCGACGACAGTGTCGGCTTCGACGTCGTCGACTTCGACCCGTATCAGGGCTACTTCGGCTACGTCAGGTAGGAGGTGGCCTGATGCCGTTCGTTGGCCACACTCCTATCCACCCGCTCTGGTCGCAGCATCACCGTCCTACGGCGACGGCCACCCAGACCAGCACCTGCCTCATTACTCGCCTCGCAGGCGAGGGCACTCTGGATGCCGCCGGGGTGTGGCACCCGCCCACCAGCACGGAGGTGTACCGGGGGCCGTGCCGCATCGCCCCACCTGGACCGGTCTCCAACCCCGTCGTAGGAGACCAACGGGTCGGTCTCACTGACTACCAGGTGATGGTCCGGTGGGACACCCCGGAAATCCTGGAGGGCGACATCGTCGAAGTCCTCACCGCAGCCGACCCGCTCCTGCCCGGCCGTCTGTTGCAGGTGACCGACACGGTCGGCGGAGGCGCCAGCCAGCAGTGGGAACGCGTCCTGACCTGCAGCCAGGACATCACCAACCGGGACATCAGATGAGCGGCGGCGACTTCGAGTTCGACGAGCTGCTGGAACTGAAGGTTGAGCTGGGCAAGGCGGGCAGCAAAGCGGAGACCCTCGCCAAGGCTGTGGTGGCAAAGGTCGGCCACGACACGGTGGCAGGGGCGCAGGCTCTCGTCCTGGTCGACACCGGCAACCTGAAGAACAGCATCGGCGCGGACTTCGACGAGGACGGGCTCGGCTTCACTGCAGGCCCAACCGCCAACTACGGCGCGGACGTCGAATACGGAACCGCGGCGCACGTCATCGTCCCCCGGGACGCAAAGGCGCTGTGGTGGCCAGGGGCGGAGCACCCAGTGAAACGGGTCCGCCATCCTGGCACCGCACCTCAGCCGTACATGAGGCCTGCTTTCGAGCAGGCCACGGCACCACTTGAGCAGGTGCTGGCCCAGCTCGCCGCGAAGGCCCTCGAAGAATGAGGATCTCCGTTGCTGCGACAGGGCCACACACCGACGCGGTGGTAGCGGCCATCACCGCCGCTGGGGTGCTGGTCGGCCGCGGGGTGTTCCCGTCCGGCGCTGGCTGGTCGGGCAACCCCGGATCGTCGAACTACGTCCCCTACGCGGTTGTCTACCCGTCCCCGGGCGTGGCCGACGGCAACACCGCGGAGCCGCTGGAGTACCTGGACTACTCGGGGCAGATCAACTGCTTCGGCGTCACCCAAGATCAGGCGGTACAGGTCGCTGACACGGTGAGAGGCGCCCTGATCGGCCGGCGCCTGACAGTGGTGGGCCGCTCGACTTACCCGGTGACCTCGCCGGGCGGGCCGCCCGTCCGGCCTGACAACTCGGTCGTGCCGCCCGTGCACATGGCCACGGTCGAGATCGCGTTCCGGTCCCAGGCCGTGCCTTCCTGACCCCACCCACCTTGTAGCCCGCACGCCTATGCGTGACCGGGCCCTTTCGCATGCCTGAAGGAGGCCCTCGTGGCTACCTATGACCCGAATGTCGCGGTCATCAACGGCGCGGCGGTGACCATGCACGCCGCCGCTGCCGGAGACAAGATCCGCGGCATCAAGCGCGACACCCGGATGCTCGTCTACAACGCGTCTGGCGCATCGATCACGCTGACGATCACCCCGCCTGGCACCACCGAATACGGCGTTGCCAACCCGGCTAAGACGTACACGATCGCTGCAGGCGCGTACTTCGTACTGCTGCTCAAGCCGTCCTACAGGGACCCCGCGGACTCCAACCTGATCAGCCTGTCGTGGTCGTCGACGACCACTGTGACGTGGGCGGTGATCGGCTGATGGCCCGCCGCATGATCAAGGTCCGGCACCGGGTCACCGGCGACATCACTGAAGTGTCGGAGCGGGCGTACCCGCTGTTCGCTGCCGCCTACGAGCGCCTCGACCAGCCCGATACCCCAGCCCCGGAGCCCGAGGCCAAGCCCGCTCCCGGAGCCACTGAGGACGCATCGACTTCCCGTTCTGCTTCCCGCTCGCCGCGCCCGGCGGCCACCACCGACAAGGAGTAACCCGTGTCCGACCTTTTGGGCGACGGCAACATCAAGGTGACCTTCTGCCTCACCCTGTCCAGTGTCTCCAACCCGCCGGCTGCCGAGTGCAACGCAGGCGTCGACTTGCAGGAAGTCATCACCAAGGAAGGGCTCGACATCCAGCCTGACCAGGCCGCAGTCGACAACACCAGCCTCGCGAGCAGGGACGAGACCGAAGACGCTGGCACCGTCAAGTACAGTCTTGAACTCACCGTCAAGATTCAGGAACTCACCGCCGATGACATCGGCACCACCACGCTGGCCGACCGGCAGAAGGGCTACCTTGTCGTGCGGCGGAATCGCCCCCACGAGGACGACTATGCTGCGGGCGACCCTGTCGAGGTGTACCCGGTGCGGTGCGGCCGGCAGCGCAAGGACCCGCCCGCGCTCAACACGGCGCAGACGTTCAAGTCGAAGCTGTTCAACTACGCGACCGCCGACTCGGAAGCGGTGGTGGCTGCCTAATGGACATCAGCGACATCCTCGGGCAGATCAAGCTGCCTGAGGAAGTGGTACCGCTGTGTCTGCGGGCGGACCTGCAGGTGGAGTGGGAGAGAGCTGAGAAGGCTCTGCAGGCCGCGAATCTCAAGGCCAGTGGTTCTCTCGCTGGGACTAGCAAGGAGGTCGCTGCGGCGGCTGAGCGGGTCCGCGCGGTCGAGGAGCAGATGCAGGCCTCCACCGTGGACTTCCGGCTGCGAGCGGTTACCACCCGCCGATGGTCGGACCTGAAGGCCGCCAACCCGCCGCGCGAGGGCCACTATGAGGAATGGAATCCTGAGACGTTTGGCGTCGCCGTCCTAGCCGCCTGCAGTCTTGAGCCGAAGATGAGCGAAGAGCAGGCCGGACAGCTGGTGGACGCCATCACCGAGGGCCAGTGGGAGCAGCTACAGACCGCCCTCGGCCGGATCAACCGGACTGCGGTGAGCGTCCCAAAATCCAGTCTCGCCTCCGCGAAGCTCCGGACCTCGACGAAGAAGTAGCGCTGGCCGAGGCCTACGGCAGGTCTCGGTCAGTGTGGCTCGGCCGTCAGCGGGTGTCGGTGACGACGTACGAGTACGACGACGCCACCGGGCGTCTGGTCCGCTCGACCACTGTGCATGACGCCGAGTGGACTGACGACGACCGGGCCTGGGCGCAGGCACGGCGCCGAAACAAGGCGGAACTGTGCCCAGGGTGCGGGCTGCCAATGCCGGAGACCACGGACCCAGCGAACAACGGCTCTTACGAAGCACCTCTCCCCGTGATGTGCTTCGCCTGCGTCCCGCTGGAGAAGCGGAAGTCCGAATACAAGGACCCCGGGTACCTGTTCCACGTGCGAAAGCAGCTACCTAAGCAGGCGCCCAATTCCCGCAGCCACGCGAGGTGAATCCACCATCCGTAGGCGCGATCGTGACCGTCACCCCTGATGGGGCGAAGTTCACGAACCGGTTGGCGATCGTGTCTCCACCTTTCGTGGTGCGCTCCCAGTAGCAGTCCTTCACCTTGCGGTCCACGGTCCGGTAGACGCCTGGCTTGATGTCAACGCCGATTTCCTTGTCGCCTTCAGTGAACCCGCGGGTGGCCGCCCGCCAGGCTGGCAGGTACTTCGGGCATAAGTAGCGGGTTGCGGCTTTGTAGAGGTCCAGGTCGGTGTCGTCGCGGTCGATGGCCTCAATGAGAAAGCCGACCGATGGCGGCCCGTCGCAGTACTCGTGGCCGTCGTCCAGGACGGATTTCGGCAGGTTGATGGGGCCGTAGGCGTTGTACTTGTAGCCGAGGCTCTTCACGTACAGGGCCTCAGCGTGCGTGGTGTAGAGGCCTTCAGAGATGTTTTCGCTTGAGGGCTTCGGGGTCGGCGTCGAGCTGCCGCCCGAGGTGGGCGCTGCCGTGCTGGGTTGAGCGGCGTCAGGGGTCTCCGCAGAGCAGCCCGCGACTGCTGCTGTTAAGGCAATGGCGGCGATCAGGTGTCGGCGTCGAACCACGGTAGCTCCCGTTCCCATTGTGCGTAGGTGTGTAGGACGCGCCACGCGTGGCGCCCGTTTGCACCATTGCGCATCCACACAAGATCAATCTGGGTTTTCCGTCGTTGGGCCATCGCCTTGGAGGTGAGTCCAATAGCGGACCGCACCGTCTCCGTCCGACTTCGCCTCAACACTTCGGCTTTCACCTCCGGCGAGAAGGACGCGGAAAAGGCTCTTTCAGCCCTGGACCGCAAGTTCACGCAGACCTCCGGATTCGTCGCAGGCTTCCGGAAGAAGCTTGAAGCCGCGACCAAGCGGCTCCCCGATATCAAGGTCGACGCCGACACCCACCCCGCAGAACGGCAAGTCGCCGAACTACGGGCCAAGCTGGCGGACCTGGCGAAGAAGGAAATCGGCGTCGACATCGATGCCGCCTCCGCCTTCGCCCAGGTGGAGGAGATCCAGGCCGCCCTGGATGCCATCCAGAAGGACACCAGCTTCGAGCTGCGGGCCGACACCAAGGCTGCACTCGGCCAACTCCAAGACGTGGCGCGTGAGATCCAGCGGATCGACGGCCAACTGGTCCATGTAGGCCTCGAACCCGCCGAGGGCGGCGCATTCGCCCAGAAGGTACGCACCCAGGTCGAGGCGGCAGCGCGCGCCTTGCCGAAGATCCCGATCGACGCTGACTCCTCGCCCGCTCAGCGACAGATCGCCGACCTGCGGGGCCGTCTGGAGTCCCTGTCCGGCCGCACGGTCGGCGTGGACCTGGACGCGGCCTCCGCAATGTCGGAGATCCGCGCGCTCGAATCCGAACTGCGCGGCCTGGGGCGCGACACCACCATCGACCTGCGGGCCGACGCAGGCGAGGCCCTGTCCAAGCTGCACAGCATCTCAAGCGAGGTTTCCCGACTCGACGGCCGCAACGCCCAGGTGCGTGTCGACGCGGACGTGGCAGGCGCGCTCACTGGCATCGCCCGGGTAAGTGCCGCTCTGGCCGCCCTACCTGCCGTATCCACCATTGGGGTTGGGGCTGCCGGGCTTGGAGCGGCCTTCGCTGGCGCGGGCCTAGCCGCGGTCGCGTTCGGCGCAGCCGCCAACCCCGCCTTGGGGCGCGTCAATGACGCCCTTAAGGAGACAGCGAGCTCAGCGGGCGGCGCCGGTGGGGCGGTGAAGTCCGCCGCACAGAAGGCAGCCGAAGCCGCGTCCAGCGCCCTGCGACTGGCGGAGGCGCAGGACCGGGTCAAGGATGCCGCTCAAGGCGTCAAGGACGCCCAGCGAGGCGTCAGCGATGCCTTACAGGACGTCCGGGACAAACAGGACGCTCTCCGGCAGGCCCAGGAGTCCGCAGCCCTGGCAGGCTCTCGCGTTGGAGAGGTAGCCGAGGCGGGCGCCCGTCGGATCGCAGACGCCGAACGTGCCGTCCAGGACGCCCACCGCGCTACCCAGCGGGCAGTGGAGGACCTGACTCGGGCACGTGAAGCCGCTCAGGAACGGCTCGAAGACTTGGCCCTCGCGACAGAAGGCGGCGCTCTCTCCGAGGAAAGAGCGCAGATCTCCCTGAAGCGTGCCCAGCAGAATCTCGCCCGCATCACCCAACCAGGGTCCGGGGCGAGCGACACGGATAAAGCTGACGCCGAGTTGTCGGTGCGTGAGGCCGAGTTCGCGCTGAAGCGGATCAAGGAATCCAACGCGGACCTGGCCAAGGAGCGATCCGAGGCTGACGCCAAGGGCGTTGAGGGCAGCGATCAGGTTGTAGCGGCGAAGGAAGCCGTCGAGCAGGCGACCCGCCGTGAGGCAGATGCCGAGCGTGCCGTATCTGAGGCTCGAAGCCAGGCGGCACGTGACGTCGCCGCGGCCCAGAGCGATGCAGCACGAGCAGCTCGCGATGTTGCCGCGGCGCAACGCGACGTTCGCGACGCCATGCGTGACGTCGGTGATGCCCAGCGCAAGGTCACCGAGGCCCAACGGGACGCCCTGAGAGCGACACAGCGCCTGAAGCTGGAGCAACTCCAGCAGAAGGCCGCGGCAGAGCAGGCCGGCGCCGCAGCGGGCGGTGGCGGCGGTGCCGCATCCAAGATGGCCGAGTTGTCGAAGGCCGAGCGGGAGCTGGCCAAGGACATCAAGGCTGCCCAGGACGCGTACGTCAAGTGGCAGCAGTCCCTGGAGAGCAGCACCTTCCCGGTGATTTCCGGCGCTCTGGACCTGATGACGTCACAGCTTCCCCGCGTCTCACCGTTGGTGCGGGGCCTGTCGGCGGCGCTCGTCACCTTGGAGAGGGACGCCGGGGCTGCCCTGCAGGACCCGTTCTGGGACCAGTTCCTGTTCAAGGTCGGCACCTACATGCCGGACGCAGTGGTCGGGCTCGGCAGGTCCCTGGGCAACGTCACCACTGGCGTCGCTGGGATCGTCGATGCGTTCTTGCCTTTCGAGCCGACCGTGGTCGGCGGGATCGAGCGGGCGTCTCAGGAGTTCGCCGAGTGGGGGAAGAACCTCAAGAGCAGCCCAGAGTTCCACGAGTTCATCGAGTATGTGAAGGCCAACGCCCCGCAGGTGTGGGAGCTGATCAAGAACGTCGCCAAGGCCCTTGGGAACGTGGTCGAGGCGGTTGCCCCGCTGGCTGCCGGGGGTGGCGTTGGTGCTCTGAGTGGCCTCAACCTGCTGGCGAAGCTCGTGGCCGGGATGGACCCGCAGCACATCCAGCTCATCGCCATGGCGATCGTCGCGGTCAAGACAGCTCAGGCAGGGCTGCGTGTCGCCTCCTTCTTCACCGACATGGCAGGCAAGGTCGGAGAAGTCAGAACCAAGGTGTCAGGCCTTGCCGATTCCTTCGAGAAGGTCAAGGGCAAGACGGGAGGGCTCCGTACTGCCGTAAGCAACCTCGGGGAATCCCTCGGCGGGGTGAGCGGCATCGTCGGCGGCGTAGCTCTCACTGGCGGCCTGCTCATCCTGGAAGACCGGTTCGCCAAAGCTGCGGAAGCCGCCAACAAGTACGTCGAAACGGTCACCGCAGCCTCAGGCGGCGACCTGGACAGGGAAATCCAGCTCACCAACGAGGCGCTCCAGAAGCAGCTCGACCTCCAAGGCCCCAACATCGGCGAATGGCTCTACTTCACCGACGTTGGGAAGGAAGCCGGCGACAAGGTCGACGCCCTCAGGCAGCACCTGGACGACCTGAACCACCAGAAAGACATCGCCGCGATCAAGGCGAAAGTCGCTGGCGACTCGATCAGCGGCATGGGAGGGCAGGCCGGCGAAGCAGGGAAGGCCGTCGATGACCTCAACCGGGGGCTCGACACCTTCGCCGGTCGAACTGATGCGTTGCAGGCGACCCGCAACATGGAGACCGCCTACCGTGATGCCGCGACGGCGATCAAGGCGTCCAGCGGGGCACTTGAGATCCACCGTGGGATGACCGACAAGCAGCGGGACGCGGTCATCCAGGCCCGTGAGAAGTTCTCAGCGTATGTCGACGCGGTCCACCAGGCCGCCGAAGGACAGAAGACCCTGTCAGGGCGTAGCTACGAGGCCACTAAGGCGGTCTTGGAGCAGTTGCCGCAGCTCGCCTCATTGGCGGGCAAGAACCGGGAAGCGCGCGAGCAGGTTCTTCTTCTCGCTCAGGCCTACGGAATCTCCCGGACGGACGCCCTCAAGGCCATGGAGGGCGGCAAGCAACTTCGAGACGTCCTGGCCCAGCTGAAGAGCAAGCAGATCAAAATCGACCTGGACACGAAGGCTGCCCAAGCGCAGTTCCAGTCGCTGCTCAAGAGCTTCTCCTTGGCTTCGCCGACGATTCCAGTGGGGATCGCGGCGCCAAAGAAGAAAGCCCAGGGCGGCATCTCCCATGTGTCTGGTGTGGAGCTGATGGCGTCGGGCGGTATCCGCTCGGCGGGGGCTTCTCCTCAGGCGATGATCGCCACGTCTCCGTACATGATCTCGGGCCGGTCCGGCCCGGACGTGGTCTTCGGAGAAGCCGGCTGGGAAGCGTTCATTCCGCTCGACCCTAGCAAGCGGTCCCGCGGCCTGGATGTGCTGGGTGCGGCGGCCTCGGCTATGGGGATGGCGGTTGTTCCTCAGCAGGCTGCTGCGTCGTCGGCGCCGTCGTGGACTGGCGGCGGGTCGCTGCCGGGGTCGTCGGCGTCGGTCACCGTGACCGGGGTCGAGGCGCTGAAGGGCAGCCTGGATTCCACTGCCACGACCCTCACCGGCGGCTTGGCTGACGCTACCTCCGCTGTGGACACGACCCTGGGCGACACCGGGTCGGTCACCGGCGCGCTACAGCAGATGACGTCCACGCTCAGTACCCAGCTCGCGGCGCTCACCTCCGCGGTGGAGGGCCTGTCAGGGGCAGTCCTCGGCGCGGGCGCGGTAGCTGGCGCAGCCAAGACCGCGGCGACCGGAGGGAAGGCCAGCACAGGGGGGAAGATTCAGATCCTGAACGGGTCCACGGTGTCGGCTCCGGTGCAGGGCATCGTGAACCCGTCGAAGGTCAGCAAGCCGGTGCAGTCCGCACCGAAGATGACGATGGTGGCGGGCTTCAACGCGGGTGATTTCACCGGCCCCTCGTCCGGCGGGTCAGGTGGCGGGTCGACCCCTGGCCGGACTCTCCACATTGAGAACTACTACGAGGCCGAAGGCGGTAGCGCGCGGAAGACAGCCGAGGAGCTGAACTTCATGGACCGCCGCTAACCGCTCCGCCTCTGGCCCCAGGCAGCACCCGCCTGGGGCCTTCGTCATTCCCACTCAGAGAGGAGGCGGCCCCGTCATGCCTGGATACGGCCCTGATGGGTCCATGACGTACGCCCAGTGGCTGCAGTCGAAGGGCGTCGGGTCGATGCGGCGCACGTACGCGACTAAGCCGCAGGTGCTTGTCGACACCGCGGTGCAGCGGACGGTGCGCGATGAGAACGGCCACGACGTCACTGACCGCACCAGCCCGGACGGCCGGGAGCACCGTGATGTCACGATCAACTTGAGGCCGTGACGTGGCGATTACTCGGGATGGTCTGTATGTCTCCACTTTGGTGGCGGCGCTCACCAACACCATCGCGCTGAACTTGTCCAGTGCCAGCGCGTTCAAGCTGGCGATGTTCACCGACTCCCTCACGCCGGACTTTTCTGCGGTGAGTCCGGCGTACGGGTCCAGCCCGTACAACGCGAACGAGGTGTCGGGGCCTGGCTACACCGCGGGCGGCATCGCCCTGGCCAGCGCGGTGTTCGAGGAGCTGCCCAGCACCGCAGGCACGGTGCGGTTCGACTTCGCGAACATCTCCTGGTCGTCCTCGACCATCACGAACGCCAAGGCTGCGCTCATCTACGTGCCGGGGTTGTCCAACGTGGCGCTGCTGCTGAGGTCGTTCGGCCAGGACTACAGCACCCAGGACGGGACGTTCGCGATCAATCTGCACGCCGACGGCATCTTCAAGATCGGCCTGCTGGGTCCGATCCTCTGACCCCGTTCATCTTTGACGCCCCGCCTGGCCGGGGCTTTTTCATGCCCTCACCCGACCAGGAGAGTCGTCATGCCTTTGTACTGGGCCGCCAACGGCGCGATGCCCACCACCGCGGCGCTGAGCCCGGTCACTACCGGCACCAGCATCAAGACCCTGCTGCAGATCGCGACCCCTTCCACCCGCGGCATCCGAGTCGTCGAGTGGGGGATCTCCTTCAGCGGCTTCGTGGCGGCTGCGCCAATTAACGTCGAGCTCGTCCAGACGGATGTGGCCGCTACCGTGACCGCCCATGTGGCGGCTGGTGTGCAGCCGTACTCGGATGCGGGCGCCCCCGCGTCGCTGATGACGCTGGGCACGTCAGCGACCGGCTATACGGCCACCGCCGAGGGGACGATCACCGCCACACGGTACGGCGACCTGCAGCAGATCCCGCCCACGGCGGCGTACATCAAACAGTGGCCGCTCGGGCGGGAGTTCACGGTCCCGGTCAGCAAGTTCTTGCGGGTGCGCGTCACTGCGGCGGCAGCCGTGAACGCCTACACCTACGTGATCTGGGAAGAGTGACGTGACGACCGCCACCAACACTTTCGAGGGCGGCACGAACGGTACGGCGGTCAGCACCGGCAACTCCGGCGGAGCATCGGGGACGGCGTTCAGCTACATCGATGGACCGCCGAAATACTCCTCGCTGCGGGCTGCGCACGGCAATCTCTCCATGCTGATCGACACCGTTGATGGAGGCATCGCCGGGTTGGCGATGTCCGGGTCCGGCACCAGGTGGCTCCGGGCGTGCGTCTGGTCAACGAGTTGGAGCGAGTCGTTCTCTCTCATGTACGCGGAGATGACGTCAGGGTCGTACTTCAGCCTGGAGCTGGGGTTATCGTCTATGGCCCTCAGGCACTACAACGGCACGTCCACCACCGATATCGCAACCGGGACCGTGGCGCCCGCCACAAGCCAGTGGATACGCGTGGAGATGCAGTGCGCCAGCGACGCGTCAGGCTCGGCACAGGCTCGCCTCTTCAACAGCGTGGACTCCACGACGGCCAGTGACAGCATCTCCGGGTCCCGCAGCCAGACGTCGACCACCTGGACGCAAGCATCGTGGCGATTCACTGCCGAGGCCGACACGTGGTTCGACGACGTCGGCTGGTCGGACACCGACTGGCTGGGGCCTGCGACCGCGTCCGCTTCCCTGCCGCCCCGCCCCATGGTCACCGGGCTACGGCAGGCCGTTCACCGCGCCGCGTTCATCTGAGGGGGTGAGAGATGGCCCGTCTTGGTCGTGGCCAGCCCATCCGCTCACGTGTGCTGCGGCAGCCGTACCGGGCAGACGCCCAAGCGGATCTCGGCGTCCTGTCTTTGCAGACGGTGTTTCCGGCGCTGGACGTGGTCACCCCGGACGTCAACATCCCTCTCGGCGTCCTGTCTCTGCAGACGGTGTTTCCGGCGCTGGATATGGCCATTCAGCAGCCGGCAACGATCCCGCTCGGCGTCCTGTCCCTGCAGGTGGCGTTTCCGACGCTGGACGTGGAGGTGCCGTTCGTCCCCGGGTCGCTCATCACGATGGACGGGGAAATCGAATGGCGGGAGGCCCTGTGGTCGCCCCTGAATCAGTTCCGGCCCCAGGCGAACCTGGAGGGGTGGGACGACCTACCCGGGTTGTCGTCGGGGAACGCGGAGAAGTCCCAGGACCACGGCTCGTGGCCGGGCGCGGACTTCTCCGAGGAACGCTACGTCTCGGCGACCATCCAGCTGAGAGACGACTCACCCACCTGGGTGGACAGCCTGCGAGCCATCCGTGGCCTGCTGACTCCGGGCCAGGACGAGACCGAATATCCGCTGGTGATCCGCACTCGTGGGGAGACGCTCCTCGCCTGGGGAAAGATCAAAAACCGTAAGATTGCGTCTGACCTCATCGGTGTGGGGTCCGCCGACATCGCCGTGCAGTGGGTCTGCTCCGACCCGCGCCGCTACAGCCTCGACGAGGTCGGTATCCATGTCGCGACGACCGGCACGGCCACCAACACCGGTGACGTCCCCACCCGGCCACGGCTGCGGTTCTTCGGCCCTGCCACCGTCCCGCGCGTTCACGCCGCAGGCCGGATCCTGGCCTTCAACATCACCTTGTTGGCCGGTGAGGTTTTCGACGTCGACTGCCGCACCGGGGACACCATCGTCGGGGACGTCGACTACGTGCCGCTGTACAGCTTCTCGGTGCCCATCGCGGACTTCGAACTGCCGCCCGGAGACACCAACATCACCTACGCCCCCGATTCCGGCGGCGCCGGCGGAGTGGACGTGTTTTGGCGGCACTCGCACCTGTGACCTGCCCGCATTCTCCTCGCGAAGGGGGGACCTGTGGCAGTTCGGTACCGGTGGATGGTGTGCGACCTGCTGACCGACGCGTTCATCGCGGATCTGCCGCTGGTCGTGCAGGAGTACGACCACCGCATCAACCAGGCCGGTGTGATCTCCGCGTCCATGACGATCCCCAACCAGCGCATCAACCGGCTCGTCGACAAGGTCGTACCGCGCGACATCAATGACCTGTCCGCAGGGCCGGGACGGTTGGTGCTGCACTGCATCCGCCAGTGCGCCGGCCGCCCCGACGACCTGTGGGGTTCGTACTGGTTGTGGCGGGCGAAGACATCGCAGGGCCGGGCCGGGCCGCCGAAGATCGAGTTCAACGGCATGGGGCTCGACGGCTACCTCAAGCAGGTGGAGGCCCGCGACGTTTTCGAACGGCTCAGCACCGACGTGGCCACCATCGGACGAGACCTCCTCACCACCGCGTTGGCCAGGCCCTACGCCAACATCGGCGTCACCATGCCCGCAGGAACAACCGGCGTCACCCAGGACCTCATCATCCGCCCCACCGACAAGCAGAGCTACGGGGCCGCGTTCGAGAAGCTCGCCGAAGGAGCTTTCGAGTATCACTTCGACACCCGCCTGGATGAGGCCGGGCAACGCGTACGGATCCTCGACTGGGCATATCCGAGGCTCGGTGAGATCAGCACCCGCCACGACTTCAGCCAGCCAGGCAACGTGCTGGAGTGGTCCGAAGACGTGGATGCCCTTCGGGGCGGCACCAGCTACGTCGCCCGCGGCGACACCTCCAACTCCGACATCACGGGGGAGAGCCTGCCCACCCTGTCGGACCCGGCGGACGCCACCGACTACCACACCGCGGGGTGGGCGCGCCTGGACCGGACCCTGGACCGCCCCGGCACCGCGGACCTGACCGCGCTGCAGCAGTACGCCTCCTACTGGGCGACAACCTCGCCGGGGCCGGTACGGCTGCACTCAGTGACCGTGCGACTAGCCGACAACCCCAGCCTGACGCCGCACCGGCTCGGGGACTACGCGACGATCCGCCTGGTCAACCAGCGCTACCCGAGAGTCGACGGGGTGGCGAGCTTCGTGCGGAGCTGGAGGGTGATCGGCATGGCTATCCGGCCGCCCAAGCGCGGCAACTCTGTGGAGGAAGCCGAGTTGCTGTTCGAAGAGCAGGTGGCCTGATGCCCCTGTCGTTCCCGGAGAACCTCCCGGTCCGGGTAGACCGGCTGGAGCGGCTGCTCAACCAGCTGTACACCTCCTCCCAGACCCGCCCCGCCCAGGACACGATCCGCGCCGCGGCCCTGACGATCGGCGACCCTGCGGGGCCGCACATCAAGCTCATCCCGACCGGGGATGACGGCGCCGAAGTGTGGCTGATCCCTGCGGCGGGTGCGGAACCAACCCGGCTGGTCGCGGATGTTACGACCGGGTACCCCAGCGAAGCCACGTTCCACGTGCTCAGCGCGGCGGGCTCGACCTCAGCCGAGTTCAATGTGGCCAGCGGCGAGATCAACATGAGCGTGCACAACGCCGACGGCTCTGGCGAGGCAGGCGGGCAAGCGTATTGGGGCTATGACCTGGCCGCTTTCGGCTACATCAACGGCTCCACCAATAACTTCTTCCGCTTCTCGCCGTCGTCGATCAGTTCCCATGTTGGTCAGTGGAACGACTACGGCCAGCCGCTCGGCTCCTCCGCCGGAATCGTGCCGGGGTCGTTGACCGTACCGGGCGGCAACAGCTTCTGGGGCGTGTCGTACCCAGCCTCCATGGCCAGCAACATGGGGCCCGTCGCGACTGTTCGCAGGTCTACGCCGAACTTCTACTGGTGCCTCACCGCCTCCTCGACATCCGGCTTCACCATGTCGCAGGTCGGGACTGAAAGTTTCGCCATCTACTTCTGGTCATTCCGCCACTGACCTTCATGGAGGCCTGCCCTGATGGATCTGTACGAGATCTACGACTCCAGCGGCGCCTACTCCTACCAGCCTCGTCCGGGCGACCGTGCGGCCCGCGCCCCTCTGGGCAGCGTTGAGCCGCAGTGGAGCGTGTTCTTGTACCGGCCGGACGTGGCCCAGTGCGGCGGCCTGACCATCCCGCACGCCCGTCTGGAGGCGACCGTCGTGCAGAACGGCGTCGACGCCGAGGACGTGCAGACCATCGTGGAGACGATCCTGCACTGGCACCTCATGCCGTCCCCAGACGACCCACTCGCGTGGGAGCACGGTGGCGCCACGGCGTTCCTGGAGGCGTCCGCCGACATCCCGGACCCCACCCGGCACCTGACCATGCCAAGCGAGGAGAAAGCCGCCTGCACCGCAGCTCGCGTCGCGGCCGTCCGGCAGCACCTGGCCGCCATGGACCCGGCCGCCTACGACGACCGGGCCGGTGCGATGGCTGCCCGCGCTTTCGACCTCGTGGCCGCAGCCGCTCCTCAGACGCAGGTGGCGTACTACGACCGGGCGCCGGAGCCGCACCCTCTGGACCCGGTCATTGGGGCGGTGCGACTGGACCCGGCCCGTATCGACTCCCTACGGGCTTACCTCGCCTGGATGCAGGCCCGTGACCAGCAGCCCCACAGTCGCGCGACGGCACTGCTGGGGCCTGGCCTGCCCGGCGTGACCCGCGACATGTTCACCTCTAAAGGAGCCTGAGTGTTCTACTTCCAGCACGACAGCCTCGGAATCGGCTCCATCGGAGACGACGTCGGCGGCGGCCCGGACCTGACCAAGGTGGACAAGGCTGCTGAGCAGTTTTACCGCGTCAACCAGGATCTGTTCGCTGGCTACGGCGTCTGGTCGGGCGGCACCATGACGATGTACTACCCAGACCTGTGGCTGATTTGCGTGCGGGCCACTCGAACCGGTCAGTCGCCTGAGTGGCTGCTGTACGCCTTCACCTCCCGGGACACTCCCGGCTGGCCGACGCAAACGTTCACGGTCGCCCCGCCTGACGCCGCCGCTATCGCGAGAGGCCTGGTAGGGGAGGGGCATTCGGTGGCGCTGCGCCACTACGCCACCCCTCACCTCGACTTCCAGGCGACCGCCTCGACGGTTTCTCTTTGACCGGTGCCGCCCGCGTGGATGCGCAAAGGGGTACGTGGGCGGCACCTACGTATGCGGTGCGAACCGCACCATAGAAAGGCGACTGTGTGGAATTCGCAGCGATCCCCTGGGTGCAGGGTTCTCTTGTCACCCTCGCCCTAGCGGTGATCGTTTCAGGGTTCTGGATGGTGTTCAAAGGCCACCTGGTCCCGCGCTCCCACGTTGAGGATGTTCGCGCAGACCGGGACGCCCGTATCGCTCAGGCGGAGAAGGACCGCGATGAGCGGGTCGCCGAGGCCGAGAAGGACGCCGAGCAGTGGAGGTCCCTGTTCGAGCAGGAGCGGTCCGCACACGAAGCCACCCGGCAGGCTTACGCCGAGGAGACTCGGGCCGTTCTGCTGGCAAGTACCGAGGGCGCGCAGATCGCCGCAGCCCTGCTGACGGAGATCCGCACCCGGCAGATCGAGGCGTAGCCATGAGCACACCAGACGAGCAGAAGCTGACCCTTGACGAGGCTGAGCGCTTGGCTGAGGAATCCCGGCGTCGAGCTGAGGCCGAACGTGAGCAGGCGCGAGAGAGGGCCCGGTGGGCGTTGTCGCTGGCTCGTCGACTGCGCAAGTTGCGGGAGGACAACGGGTTCGGCCCGCTGATGGAAGACGCTTTCGGGGGTGGCCGTGGGTGAGGGATTGAGGCTTCTCGGCAGTGTGCTGGTAGTCGTGTCCGCTGCGGTGGCATGGGCGTGCGTGATAGCCCAGGCGGCATTAGCGCGGTGGTGGCGTACAGGGGCTGGCCGTCACGTGTTCGCCTTCCAGAGCGTGCTTGCTCTGACGTTGGGGTTATGGGCGCTTCGGCTCCTGGTGCCGGAAGGGGATTGGTTCCAGGCCGTACGGCTGGCCGCGTTCGCTCTGGTGCCCATCGTGCTGGCGTGGCGGCTGCAGATCATCATCTACACCTGGCGCCGTGGGCGCCGGCAGAGGCGGGAGGACCCCCAATGAAAGCAGGCGAACCGCCCATCACCAGGCGTGCCGTTCACGACTCGGGTGGCGGGAACCTGCCGCCTCGAAGAATCGTCATCCACGCCACGTGCCCAGGTGTCGGTTATCCGGCGGCGTCGAAGAAGGGCGCGGCATCTGGGACGGCGAAGTACTTCCAGATGGCTTCTTCGGGCGGGTCGGCTCACTACGTGTACGACTCCAGCCGGGACGAGCAGCACTGTGTCCCGGACCGGGTCATCGCCTGGCACGCCCCTCCGAACACCCGATCCATCGGCATCGAGATCTGCGGCGAGGCCACCTACACACGCCAACAGTGGCTGTCACCCGAGGTGTGGCCTGCGGTCGAGGAGGCCGCCGCCCGGACGCGGGAGTTGTGCCTGCGGTTCGACCTGCCGATGCGGAAGCTGTCTGTGGCCCAGGTGCGGGCAGGAGCCGAAGGTGTATGCGGCCATGTGGACGTGTCGAACGCGTTCCGACAGACCGACCACTCCGATCCTGGGCCGAACTTCCCGTGGGAGGAGTTCATGCACCTGGTCAACGCGGAGAAGCCCATCCCCATCCCCGTCTCGAACCCCACGGAGGCCCTGGTGAAGAAGCTCCCCACCCTGCAGCTCGGTGACGGCCGGAAGGACGGCGACCCGCTGAAGTGGCACGTCAAGACGATGCACTACCTGCTGCTTGCTCGGGACTACGCGCTCGACCCCGCCGTGGACGACACGGTCTTCGGCCCCGCCCATGAAGCTGGGGTGAAGGGGCTGCAGACAGCGGCCGGATTGAAGGCCGACGGGATCGTTGGTCCTCTCACCTGGCCGGTGCTGCTACGCGTCGCATGATCGAGGACCTCCTGCTGTGGCTGCTGTGGCGCCGCCACCGTCCAACGGAACCCGCCCCGGGGTTGGAACTACCAGGAGCGCTTCCAACGCCAGTTGGGGAAACCTCGGCGGTTGTTGGAGAAGGACCACCGCTAGTTGAAGATGCCCGAGTCCCGGGCCTGATTGACGAGACGAACTGACCAGCCGAGGGCTGGTCTTTTTTGTGCCCCTTGGGAGGGGCCAATCCCTGAGGAGGGGTACGTGAAGGTTCTCGGGCGTGAGCCGGTTGTCTGGCTCGGAGCTATCTCGGCGGTGCTCGCCGTTCTGGTGACGATCCCGGCGGTAGGGCTCACTGCGGACGCGGCGTCGTGGATCATGGTGATCGTGTCCGGTGTGTTCGCCGCGGTGGAGGCGATAGCGACACGGCCGTTCGTGGTGACGGCACTGACCGGTGCGGTGAGGACGGTCCTGACAGGGCTGGTGTTCTTCGGCCTGCCGCTGTCGGAGGAGACGTCAGGCGCGATCGTGGCGGCCCTCAACATGGTGCTGGCGCTGGTGCTGGCCAACTCGGTGACGCCGGCCGCGGATCCGGCGCCCGGCTTCGTGCGAGCCTCGGGGACCGGGGCGGCCGCAGGAACGGCGGGCTACCACCCGGGCGGGCACGCAGGCCGGAACCTGGCGGACCTGTAAGAGAAAGGCCCCCTCGTGTCGCCACCATGCTGGCGCGAGGGGGCCTTCTGCCGTAGGTCCGGTCTACGCCTGGCTGGTTTGGGTTGCCAGGCTGGTTCGTGAAAATACACGGTTTTGTTATGTCCCTAACTGGGGGCGGCGACTCGCGGCTGGCTGCCCTGTAGCCTCAGGGCGTGGGGTCTTGGACGTGCGGCCGCTCGACTGAGACCCCACCCAGAACACTGCGCCCCTCGTCCGACTGGACGAGGGGCGTTTTCGTTTTAGTACTGGTAGTCCACTGTGGCGCGGTCAGACGTGGTGCTGGCTACGGGGTAGGTGCCGCCGGTCAGGGTGTGTACGACGGTGATCGTTCCCTTAGGGTCTAGGCCGTCGAAAATGTGAAGCCATATTGCTCTGCTGCCAGTGATGGTGGTCGCGCCCTTGCATTTGTAGTCGACGGTGGTGCCGGGCTGCTGGTAGCAGACGTCAACCGTTTCGACGACTCCGGGGCCTTGGGGGTAGGGCTGAACCAGTAGGGACACTCCGGTGATTTGCCCGCCGCTCGGGGTGGTGGGGTTGGTGAAGTAGGTGGTGACGGGGACACCGTCAGCGGTGATCGTTTCGTGGGCCTTGTACCGTACCCACGATCCGGCGGTCGTCGCTGCCGCGGGGTAGGCGACGGCGGTCGGGATGATGAGTGTCGAGCCGATTGCGGCGGCGGTAAGCAGACGTCTGAACACGAGCCCTCCCATTCGGGGGTGGTGCAGGACGTTGTGTAAGACGGCTGGCGGTATCTATGAGTTGCGGAATGTCCACATTTGGACATATGTATCCGCTTCGTCTGGAAATCATTGCGGTGAGTGATCAAGAAAGCCTGATGATCCTTCACGGCAGCGCTGCACTCTCGCTACGCCAGCCTTGTGCTCCTTCCCGCACGGATGAACGTCCTGTAGCCGAAAGAACACGATCGTGTTCGTCGAACCGGCTGAAGGCGAGAGGCATGCGTCTATGGGATTGGCTGACTCGGAAGTCGAAGACCGCTTCACTTCGCTCTCAAGCGCCGCCTGACTTCGCGGTCACCCTGGTCCGGCTTCTTCCCCGCCTGGACCATCCCGCCCCGGTTTTGGCCGGTGTCGATACCGAAGCCCGAAAGCGCTTCGCCGCGTGGCGGTCGTCGGAGAAGAACCTGCGCGGCATCGCCGACCAATTCGAGCAAGCAGGTGATCCCCAGGTCGGGCAGGCGTGGCTGACCCTCGCCCAGACTGTGCGTTACCAGTCCGGGCGCCGCGACGACACCCTCGACGCCTACATTCGCGCCCTGTACTACAACCGCGGAGACGCCCGCTTGTGGCAGGAGCTGCTGGACTACGCGTCGTTCGCCCCGCATGTCCCCACTCTTGCTGAGGTTTTCAGCAGGGTCCCGTTCGAGGTCAGGCCGAAGTTGTGGGGTAGTTTCGAGGCTGCGTTCAGCGGCTACAGCAGGGCCCGTGTCGAGGACCCGCAGAAGGCTGAGGAGCTTCGGGCGGTCCTCCTGCGCGTCGCGGAACAGCAGGGAGACGGGGTGAGCATCGCCCACTTCAACGATGTTCAGGCGGCGGAAGCGGAGAAAGCCGGAGATTTCGCTGCGGCGGCGGACGCATGGAGGCGGGCAGCCGCCACTGGGAAAGCAGAAGCGCCGGTCATGGACCGGTTTACCATCTGGCTTTTGAAACAGGGGAGGTACGCCGAAGCGGCGCATGCCCTTCGGCAGGTGTTGGCTGATCCTCCACAAGGCAAGGCCCTCCGGGAGCGCCTGGAGAAGCGTCTAGCCCGCTGCGAGAAGGCGCTCGCGGCAGGGCAATAGGTGTCCGCCGGGCTGTATCAGGTGGTGATTTGCGGCGCCCCGCTGTCCTTCGGGACGGCGGGGCGCCGCAGTCTGGGGCCGGTTCAGGCTGCGTGAAACTGGCTACTTCCTCGGGGGGCGGCTTGGCTTGTGCTCGCCGTGCTGCTTGCGAGGCCATATCGGGGAGGGAGCACTGTGGCGCGGGTCATGAAAGTCGTATCGAGGATCTCCGCGGAGCATGGGGATGATGGTCACGTGCTGGACATCCACCTTCTCCAGCCGGACCACGATGTCCCGGATGGAGTGGATCAGCGCCCCAGCGGCAGCTGCCAGTGACTTGAGGCTGCTGTTGCCTGTCTCTACGAAGACAGCGTGCAGGCCAGAGCGTTGGATGGCTTTGCAGATCTTCTCGTCATAGAGCTGGTTACTGTCGACCGAGATGATCAACTCGTAGTTTTTCCGCTTGGCCTTGCCGTACAGCTGCTCATCTTTGATGCCCTTGAAGCGCTGGTTGACCTGGTCGATCACGTGTAGAGGCAGAAGCCAAGACAGTGGATCAACTAGCTGCCGGGGGACATTCTCATCGAGAAGGATCCTCATCCAGCGACTCGGTCGGCGGAGTGAACCTCGAACTTCTCCACGTACGCAGCGAACTGCTGCGCTGCGCGGGCGGCCTCAGTCGTCACCGAAGGGAAGAACTGAGAGATCTTCTCGGCCGGAACGGAGTCTGCCATTAAGCCAGCTACCTGGTCGTAGCCGACCCGTGTGCCTTCGACAACCGGGAAGCCGCCTCGGACCTCTGGGTCAACCAGGACGCCAGCCACGGGCCGCTGGAACGGCAGCACTTGGCCGACGCGTCCCTCGAACTCTCCGAAGACGTCGACCAGCTCTGCCAGGACACTGTTGCCGGGACGCTTGAGGAGGTCGATTGCCTCTTCGTCTTCGACCAGGACGATGGTGTCGCCGACCCTGACGAGTTTGTACTCGGACAGGTGATCAACCATGCCGAGCTGGCGAAGGTTGCGGATCGACTTGCGGATCCCTTGCAGTGACGTAGCGTCGTTCTGCCGCAGGTAGACGATGGTGCGCAGGGCAACCACGTCTCGGTAGGAGTACAGGACCCGATTGGTAGGTGTTCGGTGCTCGGGTTCGAAGACGGGCGGGTTCTTGCGCCAATGCCTCAGCTGGCCCATTGAGGCACCAGAGAGCGCGGCAGCGAGAACGGGGCGGTACACGTTGACGCTCCTTTCTCCCCCGAGCGGACACCTACCTAAGACGGTAACGGGTGGGGGGCGGTTTACCTATGGCGGATGGCGGTTTATATCGCACCATTCGAAATTGATCGGTTTTGTCCCGTCTTGTGTGCAAGAGATCATTTGGTGCGGGTGTCGTTGAGGCTGAGCATGATGGCCTCCGCCTCCTCCCGCGTCCCGCCTGCGGCGAGACAGAGCCGGGCCCGGGCGGCGCGCCGGTCGAGGTCGGCGAGGTCGGCGATCAGCTGGTCGAAGTCGTCCACGCGCTCATGGTCGCCCGGCGGGGTGATCGTGCGCAGGCGCACAGCAGAACGCCCACTCAGGAGGACGGGGGTGCCGTTGCTTGCGGCCGTCGGCGTCGCGGGGGCAGACTGGTGGCTCATCACCCTGTGAGGGATCGCAACTACGTCTAGTCTGTCACCCTTGACCTTTAGCTCACTCTCATCGCCCCTTCAAGGGTTCGCAACACATCTCTCTGTGGATTCCTTCCTCGGCCCAATAGTCCTCATCAGCCCTGCGAGGGATCGCAACTTCTGCCTTCGAGGGTCCGGACATGACGGCGCCCCCGCCTCTACGGAGGACGGGGGCGCCGTGGCGTGTGGACTCAGTCGTAGACGTAGACCTTGAGGTGGCGTCGGCCGAGACGGCGCTCCACCTCCACCGTCCCGCGCCCTTGCAGCACGGTGCCGTCAGGCAACTCCACTCGCACCTGCTGGCCGCGCCCAATCTTGGGGTCGCCTTTCACGATCCACCCCCATGCCTGGCGGTACCCGGGGTCGTCCGACGATGGCGTGGCGACCTGGCTGTCCGTCCGCAGTTCGGTGATCCGGCCGGTGCTGTCGATGAGGCGACCGGCCCCCATCCGGTCCTTCGGCTGTGCGAGTTGCTCGGTCTTCAGCGGGGTGGGTGAGATCCCCTCGCTCAGCACTGCCAGGGCGTTGGCGACGGTGCTGGCGTAGGTGTCGGTGACGACACAGTCGGTGTGGTCGCGGACCACGACCCGGACGCAGGGCCCCCATCCGGGGTTGGTCATGGCGCCGGTGTTGGGGTCGACGTCGGCGCTGTCGCCGTCCATGGAGAGGGTGATGCTGTGGCCGTGGGCGAGAAGCTGGTCGAGTACGGCGAGATCGCTCGGGCTCATACGGGGCCTCCTGGGTGAGGGAGTGGGGTGAGCGTACGGCGGCCCGGTGACAGGCCGCCAAGGTCAATGAGTGGTCTGTCTTCAGCACGAAGGGTGGGGACTGGTGAAGGCGCGGGCCATCAGCAGGGCGCGGCGAGCGGTGGTGGGGACGTAGCCGTCGCGCTCGCGGGTGTCGTTGTCCCCGTCGATCTCGACACCCCCGTCGGCCTCGTTGGCCCTCTCCAGTTGCAGGGCCTCACGGTCCAGGAAGTCGGCGACCTCGTCCAGGAACGCCCCGCCCTGAACGCGCATGGCCGCGACGGCGGAACGGATCTCGGCGACCTCGCCGCGGAGCCGCGCGAGCCGCAACTCATATCGGACGAGGTCGCTCACGTGGTAGTAGATCTCGCGGCCGTTCCAGTCGGTCTGCTTGAGCAGGGCCATCGGGTCCTCTTTTTGGTGAGTGGGGTGCAGGTACGGCGGCCCGGTGACAGGCCGCCGGGTAAGGGGGTCAGGGAAGGGTCTGGGGGCTCTCAGGCCTGCTGGAGGGGGTGTTTCAGGCACCCCGGACACCCGGACAGTGGGGCATTTCTGCAGGTGGATGGCCGTCCGGGGCGGACGTCCGGGGGATGTCCGGGTGTCCGGGGGGTGTCCGGGTCCGACGTCGGACCCGGATGTCCGGGGTGTCCGGGGTCAGGCGGCGGGCCAGTCGGCGACCTCGGGCGGCACCTGGAGGTCTCCGGAGCGGATCGCCGCAGCCGCAGCCTCCAGGTCCTGGAGGCCGTACCCGCGGCGCTCTTCGCCGCCGCGCATGAACGCCCGCTGCAGGGTGCGTACCCCGACGCTGCGCAGCAGCTCGGCCAGCTCGACTTGGTCGACGCCGAGCCGGTCGGCCAGGGTGACGGAGTGGATGCGGTCGTCGCCGTCGAACGCGGCGATGGCCCGGGTCAGCAGCTCGGGCACCGGCACCTGCTCGGCGGGGACTTCGTGGACCTGCTCGGCGCGCAGCCGGGGCCGCGGCTCGGACGGGTACGAGGCGCGGTGCGGCCGGGGCTGGCCTGCGCGGGCGCGGGCGGCGACCTGTTCCGGGTCGCCCCATCCAGAGGTCGCCCCGTCGCGGAGCAGGCGCAGGTGGCCGGGGCGACGCTTCTCCATCGCGGTCTCCTGGCTGCGGGCCGTCTCGCGGGCGTCTCCTGCGGCCGGGTGGGTGACGGCCGGGTCCCACACGATGGGCTGGCCGCGGTCGTCGGTGACGCCGGGCAGTTCGATCGGCTCCGGCGGGGTGAGGCGGGTGCGCTGCTCGGGGGTGGAAAACAGCCACCGCATCCGCTCGTACCTGGTGGCGTAGGCGTGGCCGGCGGCGCGTACGGCGTCCGGGTCGAGCTCGGGGCAGTGCCCGGCGATCTGCACCGCGGCGGTCTCGATGTCGGATGGCAGCATGAAGAACGCCTTGAAGGTGCGGGGCGGGTCGGTGGCGATCTGCAGGAACCCCGACCCCTGTTCGGGGGCGTCGGCGGGGCTGATGCCCCGGTAGTAGTCGAACAGGTAGTCCAGCTCGCTGCGGGCCGATACCCGCATGGTGCCCTTGATGGTGCACTGCTTGAGCAGGTCGGTGGCCAGCGCTGTGGCCGTGCTGCGCAGCACGCTCAGCACGTAGTTGCAGGCCTCGTTGCCGCCGATGTCGACGGCCTGCTCGATCAGCGCGCGAATGCGGCGCACGATCGGGTCGGTCACCTTCTGCCCGAGCGCTTCCTTGCCTTCGTCCAGCACGGTCACGATCGCCGGGATACGGCGGGAGACCGGCAGCAGCTGCACGTTCTCGACGGCCTTGAGCTCGGCGTGCGCGGACTTGCGGTCGATGGCGATGGCGACCTTGGCGTGCGCCATCAAGACCGCCTCCTCCTTGCAGGGTGCGGCCCAGTCGACGGCCGGGCGGTCGGTGCGGCCGGTCAGCCAGGGCCGCAGCCAGGAGCGGCTGATGCCGCCGCCGTTGAGGTCCATCTGCCACAGCAGGCTGTCGTCTGCCGCGGCCAGGTCAGCGGAGATGTTGTGCAGCGCCCCGGACTTGCCGGAGCGTTTCTGCCCGGCCAGGACCATGGTGTTCTCCCGCAGCCCCACCGTGGTGGTGGCGCCGGTGCGGTAGCGGCCCAGCCGGACCGCTTCCGGGTCGGTGATCGACCCGCCCAGCTGGATGCCGGGGTGCGGGATGACCTCGGCCAGGGCGTTGCTGGTGGACACGTCCATCCACAGGCTGCCGCGGAAAGGGCCCGGCCGCCATTCCACGCCGCACCCGTTCAGCAGGCGTGCGTCCTCGGCCAGCCCGATCGAGGCGTTGTGCAGCTGCTGGCTGCTGGAAGCCCCCAAGGGTTGCAGCACCAGTGCGCTGAACCCGGCCCGGCCGGGCCATGGTTCGATGCGGTCGATACCGACGCGCACGCGCGTCACCCGGCGGATGCGGGCCACCCACTCCTGGGCCAGCGGCACCTGCTTACGGGGCACGTCGGACCCGATGGGGGCGTCTCCCAGCATGGCGCCGGTGACCGAGGGCCGCGGCCGGGTCCGGGCGGAGATGGGGGAGAACACCGCGGCGGCCACCGCCCCCACCCCGAGCGCCCCGGCGGCGGCGGGGTCGGCCAGGCCGTAGGCCCACACCCACCCCACCCAGGCGCCGCCGCCCAGCCAGCAGCCCAGCCGGTAGGCCAGCGCCATCGGCGTCCGGTCCTGCCCGGCCAGCACGGTCCCGGTAATGCCGGCCACGGTCGCCGCAGCCGCCCACCCCCAGGGCAGGGCCGCCAGGTAGTGGCCGACACCGCCGATGGCGGCCAGGGCCAGGGCTCCCTGCCCGGCGGCGCTGATCGGGCCGCGAGGCCGCAGGGACCAGTCCAGACGCGTGGTCGTGTTCTGCTGCTTGGTGCTGGGCACGTTCGTCTCCTGGAGTGCGTGAGGGCTGAGCTAGCGGGCGTTCCACTTCCGTTCGCCGACGCGCGGCTCCAGGCGGCGGCGGATGTCGTCGGCGTGCGCGTTCTGGAAGGTGTTCGACACCTCGTCGGCGTCGTTGGCCAGCGTGCAGAACCCTTCGTAGAGGGTCATCATCTGCTCGACGACGTCCTGGTGCAGCGGGTAGTCCGCGGCCAGGTTCTCGGTCCAGATGCGGATCGCCGCGGCGACGGCCAGCGGGATCTCACGCAGCAGTTCCAGGTCGACTTTCACCTCCATCATGTCTTCGGACTCGTAGGCCGAGGCGACCGTCGGCATCTCGATGGCGTGGGCGATGAGGGCGTTCGTCATGGGGTTTCCCTGAGGGTCGGGGGCGGGCGAGGAGGTAGGGGAAGAAGACGGAGGAGGCGGCTGGTCCGAGCTGGTCTCCGCCGCGGCGGGCTGGGTGGCGGTTTCCGCCTTCGCGGCGCGGCGGGCGGCCCAGCGGCGGCGCAGCGGGCCGGTGAGCCACGCCCACGCCGCCACCACCGCGGCGGTGGCTTCGGCATCCCACCGGGACCTTTCGGCGCGTGCGGCCAGTACGGCGCGCCGCGCGGCCCGGAATCCCGCCGCGGCGGCGGCCACGACCCAGGCGGATGACAGGCGGCGGCCGGTCCGCCGATCGACCCACCCGCCGGCGCCTCGCAGAAGGCTCAACGCCCGGCGGCCCGCAGCGTGTGCTGCCTTCCGGGTCCGGTGTCGGGCCCGGCTGACCAGCTGCCCGGTCGCCTCATCCACCCGCCGGGAGGCGGCCCGGAGGCGGGCGAGCTGCGGGGCGGCCTTGCCGTGCAGGGCCCGCGCGGCACGGTGAACAGCACGCGCGCCCCGGGCGGGGACACCGGCGTAGTGGCGGGCCTGGTCGGCAATGCCCTGCTTGCGGTCCTTCTTGCGGCTGCGGTCGCGGGGCGTGGTGTTGCGCCCCCCACGGTCGGTGGAGGACTGGCGGCCGTTTCCCGTGGGCGCACCGGCCGCCGGTCGTCGCGTCGCACCTCCGGCTGGCGGGCGGGCGGACGGCGTCCGGGCCGACGACGAGGTGCGGCGGCCGGGCCCGTCAACTCCGGGCAGGCGTCGCCCACCCCGGCCGCTGGCAAAGCGCTGCCCCGGTTCCCTGGCGGCCCGGTCGCGTGGCGACCGCTTGCGCCTGATCCTCCAGGACAGGTATCCGGCACCGGCCGCCACGGTCCCGCCGGCGCCGACCGCCAACCCCACTGGGCCGACCGCGCTGTACAGGCCGACACCGCCCAGCGCCAGGACACAGGCCGCCCCGAGGAGCAGGTGCCCGGCCGGGGTGCCGGGGAGCTCGGCCGCCGGCTGCGCGGACTCCTCCGAAGCGGGTTCGGGCTTCGGCGCGGTTTCTTCGGCGGGGGCGGGCTCGGGCTGCTCGACGGGCTGCCACCGATCCGCCTCGGGCTCCGACATGGTGACGTCCGGGGTGGAGGCGCTCATCCGGTGCCTCCGGCGGCGATGGCCAAGGCCGTAATGAAGAGCCACAGGTGATGCCAGGACTGGTCCAGGGCGTAGGCGCCGGTGCCGCACGGGGCGACCATTCCGTCGCCGAGCTGGTGAAAGTCGCTCTTGCGGAGGGTCTTTGCGAGCCGGGCGAGGGTCGTGCGCCTGTCGGCCCAGTAGTGCGAGACGGCGTCAACCAGGAGGCCGACGACCACGGTGAGCGGGTTGAGGTGCAGGCCGGTCACCCACACGAGCGCAGCCAGCGCGGCGGCCTTGGTACCGGTCAGGGTGGCCACGTGTTTGACGCAGGCGATCCGTCCGGTCCAGCCAGGCGCACCCTTGGCGCACGCTTGGTGGTGGGTCTGGATCCAGTGGTCGCCCACAGAGTGAGCGGCCCAGAGCGCGCAAAAGACTGCGGCGAAGGTCGCGACTGCGGTGAGGATGGCGGCGTTCATCGCGTCTCACCGGCCGTCGAACCACCCCGAGATCCGTTGACGGCGGCGACCTTCTTGGAGGTCGCCTTACGGCGCTCCCACACAGAGAGTTCCTTCACCCATTCGGCGCGGAGGTTGGAGGCGAGGCTGTGATGGGCGCCAGCGGCCTTGGAGATCTCGACTGGGCCGGGGTAGCGGTTCTCCTCCTGGCGGACCTTGTCCCAGTACTGGCGCATGATCACGGTCTTCGGCAGGAGGGGGCGCTCCGCCTTCGGCGGGAATGTGAGCTTCTTCGTGACCCGGCCCGCGACCGCGAGGGAGGTCGCGACGGGAGTCGCAGTCGAGGTCACGGAGAAGCCGTCGAGCAGCGCCCTCGTGATGTCGTACGCCGCAGCATCCGTGATGTTGAATGTGACCTCATCCGTGACCGGTTCCGCGACCGCGACGGAGGTCGCAGCCGGAGTCGCGGACGGGGTCACGGCGGGCGCGGCGGAGGCCCACCCCTCGCGTATGAAAGTCAGCGACTCCGTGACCGGGGCTGCGACCCGGGATGTGACCTCGGCGCGAGTCGCGGGAGAGGTCACATCCCGGGTCAGCATGACGATGTTGGCTTCGGCGGCCCGCACCTCGTCTCGCATCGCGCGAAGCTCGTCCCGCACCCCGAGGGCGTCACTGAGGTTCCGGGTCTCGTCGGCCAGCCGGCTGAATTCGTCTTCGGTCGGCTCCGCCTCGGGCATCCACGCGGAGGCGGGCTTGACGTCCAGGAGAGCGGGGGCGGAGCCCAGCGAGGCGACCTCGGCGGCCAGAGCCCGCTGCAGTTCCTCGTTCCGGCCGAGCCCGGTGTTGGCGTGGGCCGCGGCGTAGAGGGTCTGCATCCGGGCCAAAGCCCTGCGCTGCTTGCCATCCGAGGCGGCGTTGTCGCGGCGCCTGCGGGCTTCATCGGCGGCGAGTGCGACCTTGGTGAGGCGCCGTTGGGCGTCAACCTCAGCAGCGGTCCGGTCCTGCGTCTCGGCCAAGCCGACGCGGACCAGTACGCGTTCGGGGGTGAGCCGCCAGTTGATGCGCTTACGGCCGGTGGCGCGGCGCCGCTCGATCGACATGCCCCGCTCCCACAACCACGCCGCAACCAGCGGGGCGGCCAGGCGGAAGACGGCTTCCGGGAGGCTGGCGGCCTCCATGGCGGACAGCACCGCCGACAGGCCGGTGAGAGCCCACACCGCGATGCCGTCGATGCCCGCGGAGTAGTTCTCCCGCATGTTGCGGCGCGCCCGCACCGCACTGGTGATCACCGCGACCTCGATGAACGCGAACCCTGCCGCCTGCAGCATCCAGTGGATGTCAATGATGCGGTCGATGAACTGCCACATGCCTTGAGCGGACACGCCGGTGGCGATGGCGGCGGCCACGATGGTGAGGGCGTCCTCGGCCGGACGGGCCGCGACGTAGCGGTGGAAGAACCGGGTCGCGGCCCGGTAGAGGGCCCTGGCCGCGAGGTAGGCCACGCCGAGGAGCGTCAGGCCGATCACGCAGATGATGGCCGTCACGACCGGTTTGTTCGACGCGAAGACAGTGACTTCGTCGATAAGGTTCGGCATGTCCTCTCCTGCTAGTTGCGCTGGTGGGGTTGGGGATTTGAGGTCCCGGGCTGCGGTGAGGTCGTAGCCCGGGACCGCTTACTTCGTCCGGTTGCGGCGATCTTCGGCGGAGAGCTCACGTCCGGCCTGGGCGTGGACGTTGCCGCCCTCCCATGGCCGCTTGCCGGTGCCGATTTCGGTTGCGATCTGGTGGTGGCGGGCGCAGCCGCTCATGATCTCCCTCATGAGGGCCAGCTCCTCCTCGGTGATCTTCTTCATGGCGATCTCCTCTCAGTGGGGGTTATCGGGCGGTGCACTGGTTGGCGTGGCGCTGCGCTTCCGCTTCCGTCGGGCCGGTCTCGCTCCATTTCGTGGAGCCGGATCCGCGGATCTGGGTCTTTTCGCCGCCCTCGTGGTTGTGGCATCCACGGCAGACCCACTTGGAGGCGGTGACTTCCTGCGCGAATTTTCCTGTCGTGCCGATCGGGACGGTCAGGGCCGAGGAGGGCGTCCAGGTGACGGTGGAGCCGCCCTTGGTGCGGTAGGTGGACATGGCCTGTCTCCTTTGGTGAGGGCGCGGTGCGCCTGGGAGCGTCTGCTTCGGGCACCCGCCCGACCGAGGAGGCCGGGCGAGCACCCGCACAGTGCGCTACAGGCGGATCAGAACGGGGCCTCGGCGGAGATCTCCTCCCACGGGCCGAGGTAGACGGTGCGGCGCAGAGCCTTGCCGCGCTTCCAATGGGGCACCTCGGCGAGCGCCGCTTCGGCCGAGGGAGCCGCGTTGTCCGGGTCGTCGGGGTCGGGGCAGAGGGTGGAGATCGCGGCGTAGCGGTACCCGGCCGGCATGGCCGTGACGCCGGCCAGGCGCTCGCGGGCCGTACGCAGCTCGGCGAGGAGCAGTGGGATCGCGTCGGCGAGACGCTCGCCGCTGCGGCCGAGCTCGGCCATCGTGGGGACCACGACCTGGTAGGCGTCCTCAACCTCAGCAAGGTCGAGAGGCGGCTCGCTCTCGTCTGGCGGGTCGAGGTCGCGGTCGTCGTCCCGCAGGTCGATCTCTCGGCCGGTTCCGTCTTCGACGATCATCAGTGGCCCTCCTCGGGGCGGTAGTGGTGGGTGACGCTGGGGTTGGCGTGGATCGGGTCGGTGGCGCAGTCCACGGCCCACGCCCGGTGGGTCCAGCAGGTGGCGCGGAGGTCGGGGTGCATCCCGGCGTCCTCGGCGGCGTTGTCGGCCACGATCGCGGCGGTGAGCTTCTCGTCCACGGCTACTCCTCCTCGTCGGAGCCGTCGCCCACGGGGGAGGGCTTCGGCGTGGTGAGCAGCCTGGACTGCCAGCGGTTGATCTGGGAGACCAGTTCCTGAAGGGTCGGCTGCTCGTCAGACATCACGCCTCACCGCCCTGAACGGTCAGGTCGTCGATCGTCCATCCGTTGGCGACGAGGTCGGCCTTCCACGAGTCGATCTGGTCGGCGCGGACGACCGACCGGCCAGCGTTCTGGCCGTTCTCGACGTAGGTGATGAGGTACAGGAAGCTGCCGGGGTTCAGTCCGGGGATGATGCGGATGGTTGCGGTGCGCCCGATCACTTGAAGCTGCCCTTCGCCTCGTGGCGGGCGGTGCAGACCCAGGTGTCATGCTCGTAGCAGTAAGAGCCCCGGGCCTCGATAGTGAGGCCGGAGAGCAAGGGTGCGGGGGGAGAGGCCGTAGCCTTGTTGGGCATCTGAGCTCCGATCTCGATGCGATGCCCCAGCGGAGCACCACCTCCGTTGGGGCTTTTACTTACGAGGGCCTATCGGTTAGGTTCTATGGGAAACCTAACCGATAGGTTGACGAGAGGCAAGCCCGTGAAGCGCGTACTACTCCTGAGTAAGGAAACCGGACACCCCGGTATAGGCTCGGAACCTAACCGCGAGGGGAGAGGTATGACTATCCAAGAACCGCGCCCGCGCTACGCACAGGTCGCTGACGTGCTGCGGAGCGAGATCCGCAGTGGCGTCTGGCCCCCAGGGGAACGGCTTCCGAGCCAGCCCGAACTGGCCAAGCGGTTCAAACTCAGCCAGACCTCGATCGCACGCGCCATGGAGCTTCTGAGGAGCGAAGGGCTCATCCGCAGCGAGTTCGGTGCGGCCTCTTTCGTGCTTGACGCCCCCACTACGAAGCGGGTCAGAGCGATTCCTAAGTCGTCCTCGGCCGGGACGCCGAGCGGGTTCGCGGCGCAGATGAGGGCCGCAGGGCTGGAACCCCGAACAACACTTTCTGTTGTCGGCCCTGTAGAGGCCCCAGCGGCCATTGCTGCACGTCTAGGACTCGATGGGGCCGATCAGGTGATGGTTCGCACTCGGCGAATGTTCGCCGACGACCGCCCTGTTCAGCTTGCCACCTCCTATATCCCCTGGCGGATTGCCGAAGATCTGCAGCCGGCGGAGGTGGAAACCAACCCTGCCGGGCTCTACACGTTGCTGCGGGACCGCGGGCACGGGCCGGTTTTGTTCGCTGAGGAGATCGAAGGGCGGCGCCCCACACCTGACGAGGCGGCGTTCTTGTCGATCCCGGAGGCACAGTTCGTGTTCGAGGTCACCCGGATAGCGACCGGGGCGGATGGCCGCCCCGTAGAGGTGTGCGTGAACGTCTTGAACCTGTCGCAGTGGCGGCTTCGGTACGAGTGGGAGGGCGACAACGCCTAACGCTTACCAGCCAGATAACAACATGCGGGCTCGCCGGGTGGTGGTACACCCGACGAGCCCTTGATCCACCCCTGCTTGCGCCAGGAGAGACCAGTGGGCACGATACCGTGCGCGCACGCGTGCGCTTGCGCGCGTCCAGGCAGTGACGCCTGATGGGGTACGAGCTGGTCGAGGAAGTCCTCGACCACGCCCCGACCATGAGCCCCGCCGAGGGCCTTGTGCTGATCGCCATCGCTGAGGAGACGCGCTGGCCCGGCGAGGTGCGCGACATCCCCAGCAGCACCATGACCAGACGAACGCGCGGCCTGAGTCAGAGCGGCATCCGCAAGGCGTTGAGCCGACTCGCGGCGCGAGGCATCGAGGTGAGGGTGCCCCTCGGGCAGGGCGAGGACGGTCGCCCGTACTACTCGGTGCCTGGCCGTTCCCCTGCGTACCGCCTTCCCCGGTTCCCGGCCCCGGAAGGCTGTGAGTGCGTGCGTTGTCAGGAGCCGAAGGGGGGACCACAGTCCCGCCTTGAAGAGAACCTGCAGGTCAATGAAGGCGGTACTCCTGTCCCGCCTTCGAAGCAAGGCGGGACCACAGTCCCTGAAGGCGGGACTACAGGGCGGTCAGGCGGGACGAGAGGGACGCCTGGCGGGACCACAGTCCCGCCTACTCCATCCCATCCAGGAGATCCATCTCTCAGCGGGCCGGAGCGGAAGGTCATGAGCGTCGTTGACGCGACGGTGGAAGAGACGAGAGAAATCATTCGTCTGATCAAGAGAGAGAACCAGCCGAGATCCCTCGCCGCGTACGTCTCCCGCATGGCCGACAACGGAGACCTGCCCGACCTCCTCAACCGCGTCCGTGTCGAGGCGGAACAGCGGGCAGCCCGGCGGTCGACGCCTCCACCCAAGCCTGAACCTGACCCTGACGAGGTGCCGCAGACCACACCCGAGGAGCGAGACGCCACCATCGCCGCCACCAAGGTCCTCCTGCAAGGGCTTCAGGGCTCGCGTCGCCGTAGGTCCGCGGTTGGGCCTGTCCGCGTTATGCGCCCCCGCGAAGCCTCGGACGGGCCTCCTGAAGTTGCCGCGGCCAGGGACGAGCTGAACCGACGCGGGGACGCCTTCAACCTGATGGCCCTCGCCCACCAGCAGCTTGGCGACTACGCGGCCCGGGACGACGTGATCGTCCTCGCCGCCAAGCTGGCGCGTGGTGGAACCCCAGCTATGGCACCCACGTGACGGGGGCCCGTCTGCGTCGTACCGTCGAGGCATGGCTGAAAACGACGAAAGCCAAGAGTCGCCGATCTGCGGTACCTGCCTGGGTGCACAGGGGGAGTGGATCAGCCGGAACGGGACGGGGCCGAAGCAGAGCGTGTGGGTGGCGTGCAAGTCCTGCAAGGGGACAGGCCGCAAGTGACGGATCCGATCGCCTGCCCGGAATGCCAGGGTCGCAGGGGGCAGCGCTTTGGCGCCGACCTGTTTCTGACGTGCCAGTTCTGCGGCGGGCTCGGCCGGGTCGGAGGCCGTAATGAGCCCGCCGAGCGGGACGAATCGCCACCTCCCGACGGGCCGCCACCGGCCTGGGAACACCGGGTATGGCAAGACCCTGCTGTGTCCGCAGCGTTGCCGTGCCGGCACTGCCTCGGGGCGCGCCAGGTTATGAGCGTGGATCACCGGACGATGACGATGGTGGCTTGCCCGGCCTGCGCGACGTGACCGATCTGTGGTCCGTTATGCAATGGAGGCGCTACAGCCTCCGTGAATCGTTTACTGTGGTGCAGCGCGACTAGTGCCACGTTTTCGCGGCATTTGGTAAGCCCGCGCATAGCACGAAGCCCCGGCGCGTGGGGAAAACGTCAGCCGGGGCCTCGTTCCGCGGGTCCAGCTGGCCGGTACGGCTAGCTGGGCCTGCGCCTCCTAACCAGCCAGATCGCCATGGTTACGGCAGCTCCCCCGAGGAGGAGGCACCGCAAGCATGGGCGGCTTGATCTGGCAGTTCTCGCGTGCTTCGCCACGGAAACCCTCTTTCGGGCCGGTATGCCCTTGGGGGATGACCCCGGCCCTCCCAGTCGATCCCCCGAAGACCGGCTGAGGCGGTGAGGGAAGAGCGGGTCTGGCACTTGTGAACCGAGACGAAATTACCAGTGATCTCGCTGCTTTGGCTCGGAGATGTCTCTCCAAAAACTATACGTTTATTGTAGAAATGGCAGAAAAGGACGCCTCTGTCTTGGAGAGGTCGAATCCTTTTAAAGGCGGCAAAAACGTCGAAGGCCCCCGCCTGGGATGAAAGGCGGGGGCCTTCGTGGGGCCTGCCAGGAGGTACGGGGGCAACCTCCTGACAGGCCAGCTCGGGTGGGCCTCCGCCGTCGGTGTCGACGGAGGCCCTGCCTCGGCGCCATCTATGCCGAGGCGAGGGGCGCCTCTGTGTGGCCCTCTTACCCCTCCAGAAAGAGAACCCGGGCGCCCCGGTCTCATGGGTGGTCCTGCGCGACCACCCATGAGGTTCTACGCCTGACTACCGCCGCTGCGGTCGCGGGGGTCAGGGGTCTCGTCGGGCCTGAAGGCCCCGGGGTTCGGGAGCGCCACGCTGGTGGTTGACCCAGGCAAGGCCGCGAAGATTTCCAAGGGCACACCAAGCTGCTCGGGGCGCTTCCGGCTGGCCTGGCGGGTGTGGTCTTTGTCGGTCATGCTGTCCCCTCGGATCGGCGGGTCTGGTCTTCCAGTCCTTCGGCAAGCCCTCCAGGCCCTTCTGCCTCTACCGTCCTCGCGCACCCGGCGTCGATCTCTGGCTTGGTGAGCTCGGCGCGGCGGGTGGCGTACCAGCGCCCACCGTCGGAGATCCAGATGCTCCACCCCGGGTGGTCGGCAGCCAGTTCTTCCTTGAGGCGGAGCTGCGCGAGCAGCCTGGAGACGCTGGTGGCCGTCAAGACGCCAGAGCCGACCACTGCCGTCCAGGTGCCGAGGTCGCCGCGGCCGAACTTGACGGCGGGGAATTCTTGGCGCGCTTGGTCCAATACGCGCGCCATGACCTTGTCGTGGGTGCTCGTAGTCATCGCTTCTCCGGAGTCCGGGGTGATGACTAGAACCGTAAGGCTGCGTGACCGCTTGTAACCGAACCGCCGACGACGAACTTTCAGTTCGTCTCGTACCCGGAATCGCCCACAAAGCCCCAGTTGAAGGGTGGAGGTGGGTCAGAGGAGGATCTTGTGCCGCTCCGCCAGGTACCTGACCTCCGGCGCCCAGGAAGAGCGTGCCCGGCGGGCCAGAGACCGCACCATGTCCCGCAGCAAGCGCTTATGGTCCAGCTCCTCAGGGCACTCCCGTTCAATTCTCAGAAGGTGCACCAGACTCGCGGCGTCGTCACCTGAGTCTTCGCACGCCCTGGCGACCTGGCACAGGTGGGTGGTGCGCCGCTCGGTGGAGACCACCTGGGTGAGGTCAATGCCGTCTGCGAGGCGGATGACCGCCCCCGGGCGCCGCATCTCGTACTCCACGCTGGCCAGGTGAATCGCCACGTTTGTTGGCCCGAAGAAAAGACCCAACATCGGCTGCCGCTCGTCGACGCGTTGGGCGATCTGATACGCGGGGCCACTCAGGAGGTCTCGCGCGCCGGCGTCGTCACCGGAACGGGTGAGGGCAATGGCTGCCATCAGGTGCAGCCCCCCGTAGACGCTGAGGTGCCGCTCGTCGCCGTCGGCCAAGGCGCGCTTCATCTGCTCCATGCCGCGGCGGGCGACGTCGTAGGCGATGTCATGCATGTCGTCGGACAGGAGGCCTTGGCCGAGGTTCCAGTGCGCCCACCCGACCATCAGCGGCTCGGCAGTTTCTTGCGCATGCCGCATCGCCCGGTCGGCAGCGAGGTGCGCCAGGTCGATCCGGCCAAGGTGCTTGAGGACTCCGCGCGCCAGGATGTAGGTGTCCGCGGCGGTGCGGTGTGCGGCTTGCCGGTCGCCGCTGTCAAGGAGGAGTCCCTCCGCGTCGCCGATAAGGCCCGGCAGCGTCCGCAACATGATGGAGTACTTCGCGGGGGAGTTGTACCAGGACTGACGGGCTGCAGTGAGGCGCTCCGCGACCTGGGCCGCGTCCGGGGGTTCGAGGTCGGTTGTTGTTCTGCGGGCGAACATGGCGCGTTCGATGTCGACGACCTGGGGGCGCCCCGGCTCGTGTGAATCACGGGGGCTCTCGCCCAGCAGGACCGCGGTGCGGACGCCCAAGGCTAGAGCGAGCTGCCGTAGGAGCGGGAGCGAGGGGGTGCGTTTGCCCTGCTCCAGCAGCTCAATGTGTCGGGTGGTGCAGCCGACTCGGGCAGCGAGGGCCGTGGTGCTCATGCCGCGCTGCTCGCGCTGCTGCCTGATCATGGGGCCCGTGGTAGCGTCGTTCATAAGACCCTGCACTTCCTGACGACTCGACATCCTCAGGCTACGGTGCAGGGTCTTTGCCGTGTAGGGACATCTGCCCTAGCTGCCACGACGTAATTCGCCTCTATCAGGGCAGCTCTGGACATAAATCTGTTGGGATAGGCCCACAGGCCCCTGTCCCAACAGGTCGGCTTAGGGTCCATGATCGTGACCATCGACCCGACGAGCTATACGCCGGTGTACCGGCAGCTCGCTCGGCTGATCAAAGCCGCGATCGATGCCGGCGAATACGCCCCCGGCCAGCGGTTGCCGAGCGAGGAGCGACTGGGGCAGATCTACGGGCTTGGCCGCAACAGCGTGCGGGATGCTTTACGTGTCCTCAAGCACGAAGGCGCCATCCGTACCGTCGTCGGCGCCGGATCTTACGTTCGCGGTCCAGGCGAGGTCAGCATGGTCGAAATCTCTACGGGTGTAGTTGTCACCACCCGCATCCCCACCGAGGCGGAACGACGCGCGATGGGCCTCGATGAAGGAGTGCCTGTTTTCGTGATTGAGCGGCCAGGGGAGGAGCCCGAGGTGCTTCCGGGAGACAGGACATCCCTGATCGTTGAGTGATCATTAAGCTCGGAGAGGGTCACCAGGACACTCTCCGTGAGGGTGGGGGCCCCGGTAAGTCCTGTACCGGGGCCCCGCTCTTTTCGCCGCACGGCCGGCGGAACGCCGGGGGAATGGGCCGCATGACCGTGCGGCTGCTCGCCCCTCGCCTGCTGGCGACCAGCCATCGGAGAGTACATGAGCAGGTGGTCGTCTGTCAGGGTTCATGATTGTTGCTGTTTGTTCACTATTGAATGACGTACGGGGCTCCAAGAAGCCTGTTTGGGGCGCGATTTGAAGATCCTTTAGACACATCTCGCTTTTGCCATTTTCGCTCTTTGCCCAGGTGGGAGCATGCAGGTGGCTACGTCGTTCACGGCATAACGCCTTACAAGCGAGATGTCACTGGTTCGAACCCAGTAGTGCCCACAGCGAGACCCTGACCCGCACCAAGGGTCAGGGTCTTTTCATTGATGTCGTCTGACGCCTTGGCCACATCGCTCATGCACCACTCGCCTGCCGGACGTCGTTCTCCTAGGGCGAGCCGCCATGGCCCCTTGACTCCTGGCGGTGTGGGTAGGAGGGACAAGAGGGGGAAGGGCCTTTTTGACCGTTCCGTCGTGTTCTGGGGTTGACGGGGCGAGAGGCGATCCGAAGAGGTCCAGCCGTCATGAGGAAAGAACCCGAAGCCAGACCGAGCAGGATCTGGTCGGAGATCTCCCCGACCGGGGAACGGCCGCGCAGCGCGCTCAACCTGAGGATGGCGCTGGCGACCTTCGGGCTGGTCGTCTGCGGGGTGTTGGCGTTCCTGGCCGGTACGGCGGGGCTGACCTGGCCGACGATCGTGCTGGCCGTGCTGGCGTTGGTCGCGCTGATCGACCTGGTCGTGGTGGCCCGCCGCCGCCGCCGGCGCGGCGACGGGCACACCCTGTTCGAATGATCGGCGTTCGAACGGCCGGCGGACGTCAGAGGCAGCCGGGCTCGCCACGCTGGGCGGGGACGGAGATGGCGGTCCAGGCGGCCTTGGTCGCGTTGTACTCGGCGCAGCTCTTCGGATAGAGAGCCTTGGCGGCTCTGAGGGTCGCCATGCGCGCCTTGGCGTAGGTCCAGGGAGCGGTCTTGTACTGCAGGCCGCTGTAGAAGATCTCCGTGGCCTTGCGGATGCCGATGCCGGTCAGCGGAGTCGGGCCGCCGCAGACCGGGCTCGGGGGGCCGTTCTGCGGGCTGGTCCCCTCGGCGAGCAGGTAGAACCAGTGATCCTGCGGCCCGGGACTCGTGGAGAGCGCGGTGTAGCAGTTGGGCTCGCCCTGCAGGGAGGGGTTGTACATGTTGTGGACCGCCTCAGGGCCGAAGCCCAGATCCTCGCCGATCAGGTAGTTGGGCGGGTCCAGGGGCGGCGCGTGGTTGACGTAGTGCTCGGTCGCCGCGCCGAAGATGTCGCCTGACGACTCGCTGAGCGACAGGGCCTCGGGGGTGCCGCCGTCGTCGGAGCCCGAGTGCTGGTAGACGGCGTGGCCGTACTCGTGCCCGACCAGATCGAGCGAGGCGGCCTGCCGGGTGTTGGACTGGTTGTGGCCCAGGGAGATGTATGAGCCGTTCCAGTAGGCGTTGACCTGGTTGAGACCGACGCGCGCCGGGAAGGCGTGACCTGCGCCGTCGAGGCCGTCGCGTCCCAGCCAGGTACGCAGCATGTCCCATTCCTTCTGCGCCGCGAACAGCACGTCGACGCAGGCGGTCTCCAGGTTGGTGCCCGTCCCGTTGCCCCAGGTGTCGACGGACTTGGAGTAGGGGGTGCCGTTCTGGCCGCCACAGGCCAGCCCGGGACGGGTCGGGTCCCGCATGACAAAGGAGCCGCCCGAGCCCGTGGTCTGGATGGTCACCGGGTTGCCGTTGTAGAAGCTGTTGCCGAGGCCGTACCTGACCTGGTCGTGGGTGCCGATGACACTCGCGTCGAGCGCGTCGACGAAGACGCGCAGCACCTCGGGGGCCTGTTCCGTGCCGCCGGTGACGGCCACCTCCCAGGCGAGCCGGGGACGCGTGGTCGTGGCGTGGACCAGCAGGCGGGGCGTGCCCACCTCGCGTACGGCCCTGCCCTGGGCCCTGGCGACGGAGGCCGCGTCGCCGGCGCTGATCCTGGCCACGGTGCCGACGCCCTCCAGCGAGACCTGCTGGCCGGTGGTCACGGGGCCGACGGTGGTGCCGCCGCTGTCGGCGGAGGCGATCACGTCGCCGCCGTACACCGGCAGCCCGTGGTGGGTGCGCCGGTACAGCAGGTACTGCAGGCCCCGCACACCGGATGTGATCACGGGAGGCTCGAAGGCGTCTCCCGGCCCCACGCGCAGTTCCCCGGCCCGCTCCGCCAGGATCCTCGCCACGCCCGAGGCCGCGCGTTCACGGGCCTCGGCTCCGGGCGGCGCGAACGCGGACGGGGCCTGCGCGTCGCTCGATCGGGCGTCGGGCGCGGCCCGCGCGGGAAGACCGGCCAACGCCGACGTGCCCATGGCGACGACCGTCACGAAAGCGGTCGCTCCCACCTTGACTTTGGGGGCTCTAGGGTTCATTCGCTGTGACTCCTTGTCCGCAAGGAGCCGTGGCCGGCCAGGGCTGCCCCAACGGTGACATCGGTTGCCGAAGAGCAGAACCCCATGAATTCCCATATTTTTGTCGTATAGCCGGCCCCGGAAAAAGGGTGGCCGAATTACGGGAAGCGGCTCGTGTGAAACATGGGCGCACCGCCCCCGTCGAGCATGTCACGCTCCGGCCTCCCGTTGGAGGAAGTTCCGATTTCCTGATTTATCAATATTTTGCATGAGTGGGATGACCTGGGAGAACGCTGGGTTCGGAGGGTCGATTGGGATTTGGGGCGATATGAGCGGATGAGAGAGGGAAGTCTCCTCACGCCTCATCGGGGAAGGCCGTGCTCCGCCGTGCCCGTCCCCGGTGGGGCCGGTGGAAGCACTTCCCGTCAAGTCCGATGGAGGACACGTGAAGCCAACGAACGATGACAGACCAGATGAGACACGACGGCGCGTTCCGCACTCGCTGAGTCTCGCGGCCGCCGTCGTGCTGGTGGCGTCGGGGGGCGTCGGGGGAGCCGTGGCCTCGGCGTCGCCCGCCCCCGCTCCCACGGGGCCGGAGACGCCGACGCCCACGGCGACCCAGCCTCTTCCGACCGACATCCCCACCTCGACTCCGACTCTGACTCCGACGCCACCCCCGCCCCCGTCCCCGTCCCCGTCCCCGACCGGCCTCCCGACCGCCGCCCCGGCGCCCAAGGTCCCCCGGGTGGCCTTCCCGCAGGTCCTGCACGGGGAGTTCGTCCTGCCGGCGAAGGACGGCTGCGGATTCACGGTGCTCTCCCAGACGGGAGAGGCGACCACGTTGACGGAGGACTCGGTCACCGTGCGAAGCCAGGACGGCTTCGAGAAGGTGTACGCGATCGACGACTCCACCAAGGTCTACGCGGGCAGGCGGGGCAACGAAATCAGGCAGGGGGACTGGATTTCGGTGACCGCGACGGCCACGGGTGAGACGGCCACGGCCGCCCACGTCTTCGACCTGTCACGGCCGAGCAGGAAGCTCTGGCGTGGGAACTGGTGGTCGTCTCCGCTGTGGCGGCTGGGCGACAGGCGGCACACCCCCGCCCTCTGCCCGACGCCGACGGCGTCTCCCACGGCGCTCCCGACCGAGACGCCCACCGCGCCTCCCACTGAGACGCCCACCGAGACACCCACGACGGCACCCACTGAGACACCCACGGACCTTCCGACCACCCCCGGCCCCGAGCCGACCGCCACGGTGACGGAGCCTCCGCTCCCGCAGTCCCCGATCCCCGCGCCCGGCTCCTGATCCCGGCTCCCCGGCCCCGGAAGGCTCCCTAAATCCGGAAGCTCTCCGGGCTCGGAAAGAGAAGCCGCGACGGCCGCGGCGGCGGTTCCGCCGCGGCCGTCGTGGCCGCCTAGAATCCCGCTCATGACCGGCACCGGTGCTCCCATGGCCCCCGGCCCGAGAGGCCTGACGACGACGGGAGCGGACGGCTTCGCCGAGCGGATGCAGGAGCACCGGCGTGAACTGCACGTGCACTGCTACCGCATGCTCGGCTCCTTCGACGATGCCGAGGACCTGGTGCAGGAGACGTTCCTGCGGGCCTGGCGCGGGCGTGGGACGCTCCGCGAGGAGAGCGGGCTGCGCGCCTGGCTGTACCGGATCGCGACCAACGTCTGCCTGGACCACCTCAGGGCGCATCCGCGACACCCGCAGCCGCGCCCCGCACCCGCGATCGAGGCGGATCCGGGACTTGAGCCGCCCGTCTCGGGCGCCGTGCCGTGGCTGCAGCCCTATCCCGACACGCTGCTGGACGCGGCCGAGGAGGTCGTGGACCGCGAGACGATCGAGCTGGCCTTCCTCGTCGCGATCCAGCACCTGCCGCCCAGGCAGCGGGCGGTGCTGATCCTGCGCGACGTGCTCGGCTGGTCGGCGCAGGAGACCGCGGTCTCGCTTGAGCTGACCGTCGCGGCGGTCAAGAGCGCCCTGCAGCGTGCCAGGCCGGTGCTCAGGGAGCACCTGCCCGCACGGCGCCTCGACTGGACCGCCCCCGCCGAGTCGGTACCCGAGGACCAGGCGGTTCTGCGGCGCTACGTCGAGGCCCTGGAGAAGGCCGACCCGTCCGCCCTGGCCGAGGTGCTGAGGGCCGACGTGTGGCAGACGATGCCGCCCGCCCCGATCTGGCTGCTCGGCCGTACGGCCTTTCTGGCGTCGTGGACGCCCGCGATGGTCGGTCCGGAGGCGTGGGGCGACTGGCGGGTGGTCGCCACCCGGGCCAACCGGCAGCCTGCCGCCGCCGCGTATCTCCGCAGACCGGGCGAGACGGTCTTCTCGCCCTCCTGGATGGGCGTCCTGCGTGTCGAGGACGGCCTGGTCACCCAGATCACCACCTACGGGGACGAGGTCTTCCCCAGGTTCGGCCTACCGTCCTCGCTCTGACCCGGGGAGGGGACCGATTCCTTTTTCGCGCGGCCCTCGTCATACGGGGGAGCAATCGAGGAAGGAACAACCATGACCGATCTTCAGCGGGACGTGCAGGCCGTCGCGGACGAACTCGTCGAGTCGGGGGCCGAGCGCGGTGTGCAGGTCGCCGTCTACCGCCACGGCGAACTCCTGGCCGACGTCGTCTCCGGCGTGGCCGACCCGCAGACCGGCCATCTCCTCACCCCGGACACCCCGGTCTACGCCACCTCGACGGGCAAGGGGGTGACCGCGACGCTCGTGCACGTGCTGGCCGAGCGCGGGGTCGTCGACTACGACACCCCGATCGCGGACGTGTGGCCCGAGTTCGCCGCCCACGGCAAGGAGAAGGCGACCGTACGGCACGCCCTGACGCACGCGACCGGTGTCCCCGGGGTGCCGGTCGGCACCACACCGGAGGACCTGTGCGACTGGGACCGGATGTGCGCGGCCGTCGCCGGCGCCACCCCGTGGTGGGAGCCGGGAACCAGGTCGGGCTACCACCCACAGACCTACGGCTACATCCTCGGTGAGGTCGTGCGCCGGGTCACGGGAAAGCCCGTCTCACAGGTGCTCCGCGAGGAGCTCACGGAACCGCTCGGGGTGGCCGGCGAGCTGTTCTTCGGCGTTCCCGCCTCCGAGCTGGGCAGGCTGGCCAGGATCGAGGAGGCGGGACCCCCGATGGAGCTGCCCGCCGAGACACTGGCCCAGATCCCGTTCTTCAGGGTGGTCGACGGTTACACGGCGGCGCCCCTCGCCGCGATGCCCGACGCGGCCTTCAGCAACCGGGCCGACGTGCTGAGCTCCGACATCCCCGCCGGGGCCACGATGACGGCCCGCGCGGTCGCCCGTATGTACGACGCGCTACTCGGCGGGGAGCTGGTCTCCCCGCAGCGGCTCCGCGAGCTGTCATCCCCGGCGACGACGGGCGTGGACGAGGTGACCGGCGCCCCGGCCAGCTGGGGGCTGGGCTACTCGATCGGCCTGACCCCGGCCGTGGCCGCGCCGACGCTGTTCGGAATGGCGGGCAGCGGAGGGACCGCGGCCTTCGCCGACACCGCGACGGGCCTCAGCGTCGGCGTGATGAAGAACCGGATCTCGGCCGGTGACTTCGGCGCCGTCGAACGGATCGCCACGGTCGTCCTCGGTCACGCCTGACCGAGGGGTCGTTCTCCGGTTCCCACCGGTGTGGGCACTGTGTCCTCATACAATGGCGCGGTGCCCACCTCCGAGAACGGTCCTGACCATCACCCGCAGGACGAGGCCTGGGAGAGCGAGGCGGCACAGACGCTGCGGCGTGTCTTCGGGTACGCCTCGTTCCGGCAGGGGCAGCAGGAGATCATCGAGCACGTCGTCGGGGGTGGCGACGCCCTCGTGCTGATGCCGACCGGCGGCGGCAAGTCCCTGTGCTACCAGATCCCCGCCCTCGTACGGCAGGGCGTCGGCGTCGTCGTCTCGCCGCTCATCGCGCTCATGCAGGACCAGGTCGACGCCCTGACGGCCCTCGGGGTGCGGGCGGGTTTCCTCAACTCCACGCAGGACTTCGACGAACGCGCCGCGGTCGAGTCGGCCTTCCTGGCGGGCGAACTCGACCTGCTCTACCTGGCGCCGGAGCGCCTGCGGGTCGAGACGACGCTGAGGCTGCTCGACCGGGGCAAGATCTCGTTGTTCGCCATCGACGAGGCGCACTGCGTGGCCCAGTGGGGGCACGACTTCCGGCCCGACTACCTGGCCCTGTCCACGCTGCACGAGCGCTGGCCCGACGTGCCCCGCATCGCGCTGACCGCGACCGCGACCCCGGCGACCCACGCCGAGATCGCCTCCCGGCTGAACCTCGGTCAGGCCCGCCACTTCGTGGCGAGCTTCGACCGCCCGAACATCCAGTACCGCATCGAGCCGAAGAACGAGCCGAGGCGGCAGTTGCTGCGGCTCATCCGCACCGAGCACCCCGGTGACGCGGGCATCGTCTACTGCCTGTCGCGGTCCTCCGTCGAGAAGATCGCCGAGTTCCTGACGGACAACGGCGTCCAGGCGCTGCCGTACCACGCCGGGCTCGACGCGCGGACCAGGGCGGAGAACCAGGCGCGCTTCCTGCGGGAGGACGGCATGGTCATGGTCGCGACCATCGCCTTCGGGATGGGCATCGACAAGCCGGACGTGCGTTTCGTCGCCCATCTCGACCTGCCCAAGTCGGTCGAGGGCTACTACCAGGAGACCGGCAGGGCCGGGCGGGACGGCCTGCCCTCGACCGCCTGGCTGGCCTACGGCCTGCAGGACGTCGTGCAGCAGCGCAAGCTGATCGACACCTCGGAGGGTGACGACGCGCACCGCAGGCGCCTGGGCACCCACCTTGAGGCGATGCTGGCGCTCTGCGAGACCGTGCAGTGCCGCAGGGTGCGCCTGCTCGACTACTTCGGCCAGCGAGGCGAGCCGTGCGGCAACTGCGACACCTGCCTGTCGCCGCCCGAGGCGTGGGACGGCACGGTCGCCGCGCAGAAGGTCCTGTCCACCGTGTTCAGGCTCGTGCGGGAGCGGCGCCAGAAGTTCGGCGCCGGGCAGATCGTGGACATCCTGCTGGGCAGGCGGACGCCCAAGGTGCTCCAGCACAACCACGACTCGCTGACGGTGTTCGGCATCGGCACCGAGTTCGGCGAGGCCGAGTGGCGTGGCGTGGTACGGCAGCTGCTGGCCCAGGGGTTGCTGACGGTCGAGGGCGACTACGGCACGCTGCTGCTGACCGAGGCAAGCTCGGAGGTGCTCGGGCGCAGGCGGCAGGTCATGATGCGGCGCCAGCCCCAGCCCCAGCGGCAGACGCGGACGGAGACCGAGGGGGCCCGGGGAGAGACGCGGGCCAAGGGCGCGAAGTCCCGCCGGATGACCCAGGCGGACCTGCCCGAGGAGGCGGTGCCGGTGTTCGAACGGCTTCGCGCCTGGCGTGCGGCCACGGCCAGGGAGCAGGGGGTGCCCGCGTACGTGATCTTCCACGACGCGACCCTGCGGGAGATCGCGGCCGGGACGCCGTCGAGCCTGGCGGAACTGGGCACGGTCAGCGGTGTCGGCGAGAACAAGCTGGCCAAGTACGGCCAGGAGATCCTGGAGGTCCTCGCCGGGGAGCCGGAGGAACCGGGGGAGCCGGGGGAGCCCGAGGAGGGGGAAACCGAGGGGGCGGAGGAGGCCTGACGGAGGGCACTTCACCACGGTGGGGGAACGGCTTGTCAACAGCGCCGAAATGAAGTCATCAGTGCCGAAATAGAACTTTTCGTAGACATTGGCAGAATTTGTCTCGATAATTCGGTTTCGTTGTACCTGTTGTTCGCAACCCCCACCAACGCGGCCCGTAACCCGCCGCGTCGTCAATGCCCGGCGACTTGTCGTGCCGGGCGACAGAAGGGTCACCCCCCATGAAGCGAACCCCCCGCCTACTGGCGCTGGCAGTGTCATTCCTGCTGGCAGTGGTAGGTGTCCTCATCACGCAGACGTCGGCCCAGGCGGACAACGTCGTCGTGAACCCGGACTTCGAGGCCGGCTCCGTCGCGCCGTGGTCCTGTACCGGCGGGCTCGGCTCGGTGGTCAGCACCCCGGTCCACTCCGGTAACGGCGCGCTCGCCGGTGCGGCCAGCGGCTCGGACACCGCCCAGTGCAGCCAGACCGTGACGGTCAAGCCGAACTCGACCTACGTGGTCAGCGCCTGGGTGCGCGGCAACTACGTCTACCTCGGCGTCAACGGCGGCTCCTCCACCTGGACCGCCTCCGCGTCGTCGTACACGAAGCTCAGCGTGTCCCTCACCACCGGCGCCAACCAGACCACCGCGGTGGTCTTCCTGCACGGCTGGTACGGCCAGGGCACCTACTACGTCGACGACGTCAGCGTCGACGGCCCGCCCGGACCGACGCCCACCCCGACGGTGACGCCGACCGTCACCCCGACCGTCACGCCCACGGTCACCCCGACCGTGACCCCGACCGTCACCCCGACGGTGACCCCCACCGTCACGCCCACCGTGACCCCGACCGTCACGCCCACCGGCAGCACCTGCGCGGTGAAGTCGCGGCCCGCGGGCAAGGTCATCCAGGGCTACTGGGAGAACTGGGACGGCGCCATCAACGGCGTGCACCCGCCGTTCGGCTGGACGCCGATCAACGACCCCCGCATCAAGCAGCACGGCTACAACGTGATCAACGCCGCGTTCCCGGTCATCCTCTCCGACGGCACCGTGCTGTGGGAGGACGGGATGGACGCCACCGTCAAGGTCTCCACCCCGGCTGAGATGTGCGACGCCAAGGCCGCGGGCGCCACGATCCTGATGTCGATCGGCGGCGCGACCGCCGGCATCGACCTCAGCTCCAGCTCCGTCGCCGACAAGTTCGTCGCGACCGTCGTGCCGATCCTGAAGAAGTACAACTTCGACGGCATCGACATCGACATCGAGACCGGTCTGTCCGGCAGCGGCAACATCAACCAGCTGTCGGCCTCGCAGTCCAACCTCATCCGCATCATCGACGGCGTGCTCGCCCAGATGCCCTCCAACTTCGGCCTCACGATGGCTCCCGAGACGGCCTACGTGACCGGCGGAAGCGTGACGTACGGCTCCATCTGGGGCGCCTACCTGCCGATCATCAAGAAGTACGCGGACAACGGCCGCCTGTGGTGGCTGAACATGCAGTACTACAACGGCAGCATGTACGGCTGCTCCGGTGACTCCTACTCCGCGGGCACGGTCCAGGGCTTCACCGCCCAGACCACCTGCCTGAACAACGGTCTGGTCATCCAGGGCACCACGATCAAGGTTCCCTACGACAAGCAGGTTCCCGGTCTGCCCGCGCAGGCCGGCGCCGGAGGCGGCTACATGTCTCCCTCCCTGGTCTCCCAGAGCTGGAATGCCTTCAACGGCCAGCTCAAGGGCCTGATGACCTGGTCCATCAACTGGGACGGGTCGAGGAGCTGGAGCTTCGGCGACAACGTCAAGGCACTGCAGGGCCGCTGACCGGTCCTTGAGGGCCGTCTCCGGACTTCTCGTCCGGGGGCGGCCTTTCGCCTGTTCGGGCCGTCACGGCAGGGAGTGGCCTCCAGGGGGCGAGAGGCCCCACACACGCCGCGAACGTCACTCTCGTTCGATCTCGTCACGGATGTAGGCCTCTGTTTGGCGAACAAGCTGCCGACATTCTGGAATGATCGCGTTCATATCCTGTCGGAGATCGAGACTGACGGACAGTGAGTGAGATGCCCCCCATCGACGAAATCACCGCCTTCGCGTCGGATAAACCGGTCGTAACGGTCATCATCTGCGTGATCGGCCTAGCACTCCTCGGCGTGGCCTACCTCGCGGCCAGAGCCCTCTACCGGGCCGCGAACCAGTTCTTCCACCGTTACGTCGCGCCCCGTCCGGCCGAGGACATCCTCACCATCGTGGCCGCCAGCATCGCCACCGGCGTGTCCGCCCAGGGCATGTGGCGCTTCTCCGGCGACGTGCTCGGCTTCGACGGCCCGCTGAGGCTGCTGCTCTTCGCGTTCATCGAGGTCGCGGTGATCACCAGCGCGGTGCGGGCCCGCCGTAACATGCGGGAGAACTACTCCGCGGGCATCGACGGCATCGCGGTGTGGACGCTCACCGGCCTGTCGGCGGTGCTGTCCAGCATGGACGCCCGCAGTCTCGCCGAGGCCGTCTTCCGCCTGGCGGCCCCGCTGGTCGCCGCCTGGCTGTGGGAACGGGGCATGGCGATCGAACGGCACCGCATCACGGGGCGGCACCGCATCAACTGGCGGCTCACCCCCGAGCGCATGCTGGTCCGCGTCGGTCTCGCCGAGGTCAGCGACCGTACGGCCAGCGAGGTGGACGCCCACCGGCGGCTGACCAGGGTCGCGCTGGCCGCCAAGCGCGCCCGCGCCCTGCGTGAGGCGGGAGCCTCGGACAGGAAGATGCGCGGCGCGCTCACCAAGCTGGACAAGGCGATGGACCGGGCCGTCGAGCACACCGGCCTGGCGGTCGACAGCACCCGCCAGGAGGCGCTGCTGTCCCAGATCGGGGCGCTCTACAACACCTCCGCCCTGATCGACCTGACGCCGCCGGTCCCGTGGGCCCCCGAGGCCGAGGAGCCGCCGCGCCTGACGCACGCGCTGCCCGCGGCGGCGATGGACGACGACGACGAGGGCGAGGTCGAGATGCTCGACTCGCCGCCCCCTGTCGTGGACACCGCCCAGCGCGCCGCCCTGCTGCGCGCCGCCAGGGAGTACTGGGACAAGCAGATCGAGCGCAAGTTCGTCCCCAGGGCGTCCGACATCGCTCACGAGATCGGCATCTCGCTGGCCACCGCCCGTGAGTACCGCGCTCTGTGGAAGCTGGAGCCCCGCGCTCACGCGCTGATCGAGGCCGCCTTCAGGGAGCACGGGATCGTCGACACCGGCACCTTCCCGGCGATCGAGACCCAGCAGGAACGCGTCCTCACCGTCAACGGCTCATCCCATGGCTGAGAACCGGGGCGGGACCGCCGGTCACACCGGTGAGTCCCGCTCCTCGACCTCCGCGCTGCCGTTGACGCGGAGCTTGCGCCGGGCACGCTCGTAGAAGGTCGTGTCGCCGAGCCGTACGACCCAGGCGGCGGCGCGCAGCGCGGTGACGGTGAGCCGGTCTCCCGGCGCCAGATGGCCCGCGACCGCGCCGTCCACCTCGACGGCCAGTGTGCCGCTCGCCGGGAGCAGTTCCAGGGTGACCTCCTCGTCGGCGGAGAGCACCATGGCCCGGCTGAACGACGAGTGGGCGGCGGCCGGTACGACGAGGAACCCCTCGACCGTGGGGGAGACGATGGGGCCTCCCGCGGAGAAGCTGTAGGCGGTCGATCCCGTCGAGGTGGCGACGATGACGGCGTCGGCGGCGTACCGGACGAAGGGGTGCCCCTCGACGGAGACCGCGACCGCCGACAGCCCGTCACCGGGGATGCGCACCAGGGCGACGTCGTTGAACGCGGTCACCGTGCCGGTCCCCGGCAGCGAGGCCTGGACCGCCATGCGGGGCTCGACGGTGTGACGGTGGCCGTCGATGGCCGACAGCGCCCTGGGCAGCCCGTCGACGTCGATCTCGGCCAGGAAGCCCAGCCTGCCCAGGTTCACCCCGAGGACGGGGGTCGACCGGCCCGCGATGAGGCGCATGGTGCGCAGCATGGTGCCGTCGCCGCCCAGGCTGACGAGCAGGTCCGCCCGGCCGACGAGCGTCTCGGCGTCCACCGCGACCGCGCTGCAGTCGATGCGCCCGACCTCCTCCGGCAGGCCGAGCACCGTGACGCCGCGCCCGCGCGCCCACCCGATGACGGTGTCGATGGCCGTCTTCGAGTCGCGGCGCGGATGCAGGACCAGTCCGACCGTTTCGACCATGCCCATCTCGCCACTGTACGGCGCTGTGCGGCGCGTCATGCCGCCGCCCGCCCGGGGGTCCTCGGCGGCCTGTAAAAGATCACTTATGTGTATACAGGGCATGATGACTTATAGTTCAACCCAAAAATTCCGTTATAGCCGTTCGATCCGAATTTTCCGACAATGGCGATTTTTGTATTTCACCGAATGATGTTTAATGCTTGACAACCTATTTAACGAACCATCAGGATTGGAGCGCTCCGCGATGGCGGCCTGTGCCTGATCCCCCGTGTCAGGGGGTGGAATGGCGCTGCGAATTCGATCGCGGTCAATCCCCTCGCTCTCTTTTCTCTGATTCAGGTCCCCGGCCCTTTTCGATCCGACACGGATGGATGGTGTGTTGTGACGGAGCTCGATCCCGGAAGGTCGCAGCTGAGCCTCGGTACGGAGGCGGCGCGAAATCTCGCGACGACGACCAAGACGGTTCCGCAGATGCAGGAGATCTCCTCGCGGTGGCTGCTGCGCATGCTGCCGTGGGTGCAGGTCTCCGGTGGCACCTACCGGGTCAACCGGCGCCTCAGCTACACACTTGGCGACGGGCGGGTGAGCTTCACCAGCACCGGCTCCGAGGTGCGGGTCGTGCCCGCTGAGCTGCGTGAGCTGCCCTCACTGCGCGACTTCGACGACTCCGAGGTGCTGCAGGCGCTCGCCGAGCGCTTCACCCAGCGGGACTTCTCCGCGGGGGACGTGCTGGTCCAGGCGGGCCAACCCGCCGACGAGGTGGTGCTCGTCGCGCACGGCAAGGTCAACAAGGTCGGCGCGGGGCCGTACGGTGACGAGGTCGTCCTGACCGTGCTGGCCGGGGGCGACCACTTCGGCGACGAGACGCTGACCGGGCAGCGGGGTGACTGGGAGTTCACGGTCAGGGCCATCACCGCGGGCACGGTTCTGGTCCTGCCCGGGGACGCCTTCCGCGAGATCGCCGACCGTTCCGAGGCGCTCCGCGGCCATCTGCGTCAATTCGAGACGGCCCCGAAGGGCCCGCAGAACAAGTACGGCGAGGCCGCCATCGAGCTGGCCGCCGGGCACAGCGGTGAGCCCGACCTGCCGGGCACGTTCGTCGAGTACGAGCTCGCCCCCCGTGAGTACCAGCTCAGCGTCGCCCAGACCGTGCTGCGGGTGCACACCAGGGTCGCCGACCTCTACAACGACCCCATGGACCAGGTCGAGCAGCAGCTCAGGCTGACCATCGAGGCCCTGCGCGAGCGGCAGGAGCACGAGATGATCAACAACACCGAGTTCGGGTTGCTGCACAACGCCGACCTCAAGCAGCGCATCCACACCCGGACCGGCCCGCCCACCCCGGACGACCTCGACGAGCTGCTCAGCCGCCGCAGGAGGACGCAGTTCTTCCTCGCGCACCCGCGCGCCATCGCCGCCTTCGGCCAGGAGTGCACCCGCCGGGGGATCTACCCCATCGGCGCCGAGTTCGGCGGGCACACCGTCCCGGCCTGGCGAGGCGTCCCGATCTTCCCCTGCAACAAGATCCCGATCACCGGCAGCCGCACCACGTCGATCCTCGCGCTGAGGACCGGCGAGGACGACCAGGGAGTCGTCGGTCTGCACCAGACGGGCATCCCGGACGAGTACCAGCCCAGCCTGTCGGTCCGTTTCATGGGCATCAACGAGAAGGCGATTATCTCCTACCTGGTCAGCGCCTACTACTCCGTCGCGGTTCTGGTTCCCGACGCCCTCGGAATCCTGGAAGACGTCGAACTCGGGCACTGAGAACCGGACACGCGGTCTTTCGAGCTCCCGGTTTTTTCCTGTCGTGTCCGTGGAGCCGAGAAGCTCGTCGGAGAATGGCGCTCACGCATATCGAGAAATGGGTGTGCAGGCCGGTAGCATCCGAATACGGGTGTTACCGGGCGGGCATGCTCACCCGGGACCCGCGCGCGTTCGGCGCCATGAAGGGCGGGTTTCCACGCGCACACCCACCCGGACACGCCAGATGAGGAGTTCGACCTCATGACCGACCGCTACGAGGGCGTGAAGACATGACGGCGGTTGACAGGGGCCAGACGGCGGACACCACGGCCGACATGCCAGATCTGACCGGGTCCGTCACCGGGGAACGGCCGGTGGTCACCGGGCGGCGACCGTCGGCGGGGACGGCCACCAGGCGGGACCCGGCCGCCGGACAGGCAGGAGAGGGGCGTACGGCGGGCGAGGTGCTCCGCTGGAGCCGTGACACGGTGGAGCCGGCCCTTCGCTCCGCGATCGACACGCTGCCCCCGTCGATGCGGCACATCTCCGGCTACCACTTCGGCTGGTGGGACGAGCACGGCCGACCGACCCAGGCCGACAGCGGCAAGGCGATCCGGCCCGCGCTCGTCCTGCTGGCCGCGGAGGCGGTCGGCGGGACCGCCGCCTCCGCGCTGCCCGCGGCGGTCGCCGTCGAGCTGGCGCACAACTTCTCCCTCCTGCACGACGACGTGATGGACGGCGACCGGACCCGCAGGCACAGGCCGACGGCCTGGAGCGTCTTCGGGGTCAGCCCGGCGATCCTGGCCGGAGACTCCCTGCTGGCGCTGGCCTACGACGCCCTGTCCGCGGGCGGGCATCCGGCGGTCCAGGAGGCGACCCGGATCTTCGGGGTCACGATCCAGGAACTGCTTGAGGGGCAGAGCGCGGACGTGGCCTTCGAGGGGCGCAAGGACGTCGAGCTGGCCGAGTGCCTGGCCATGGTGGCGGGCAAGACGGGCGCCCTGCTGGGGTGCGCCTGCGCGCTCGGCGCCCTGTCCGGCGGCGGTACCCCGGAGCAGGTCGAACGGCTGCGCTCCTTCGGGGCCGACCTCGGACTGGCCTTCCAGCTGGTCGACGACCTGCTGGGCATCTGGGGCGACCCCGAGGTCACCGGCAAACCGGTCTACTCGGATCTGCGAAGCCGTAAGAAGTCGCTTCCCGTGGTGGCCGCGCTGGCCTCCCCGACCCCCGCCGGGCGTGAGCTGGCCGGTCTCTACCACCAGGAAGACCCGCTGACCGACACCGACCTGGCCCACGCCGCCGAACTCGTCGACGCCGTCGGCGGGCGGGCCTGGAGCCAGGAGCAGGCCGACGAACTGCTGGCCGGAGCGCTGCGCCACCTGCATGAGGCGCGTCCCGTCGCGCGGGCGGCCGCCGAGCTGAGGACACTCGCCCGGCTCGTCACCCGCCGCGACCGCTGACCCCCGGCCATACCGCTGGATGATGGTCAAGTGCGGGGTATGCCCGCATTGACCGACGATGGCAACCTGATCGCACGTTCGTAGTCAACGCGTTCTGATCAGATTGGATCGTCGTCGTGAGGGTGGCTTTCGTCGGTAAGGGCGGCAGTGGGAAGACGACCGTGTCGGCGCTGTTCGCACGTTATGTGGCGA